>NZ_JAECZA010000217.1:43997-62490 GCF_016056275.1 Dendronalium phyllosphericum CENA369
AAGTCACTGTCAAGGATACTGCTTTGACCCAAGTCAGCGATATCTTTGTACTCACCGTTAACAACGTCAACGACCCGCCAGAAGTAGCTAATGAACTTGCAGATCAAAACGCCACAGAAGACGCAGTTTTCAACTTCACAATTCCAGCAGGCAGTTTCATAGATGTCGATGCTGGAGACACTCTCACCTACACAGCCACCTTGGAAAATGGCGACCCTCTACCAAGTTGGTTAAGCTTTGATGCGAATACTCAAACCTTCAGTGTTACTCCCACGAATGATAACGTGGGTAGCCTAAATCTTAAAGTCACTGTCAATGATACTTCTTTGACACAAGCGAGTGATGTATTTACACTCACCGTTAACAACGTCAACGACCCACCAGAGTTAGTTCAAGCGCTTGCAGACCAAAACGCCACAGAAGATGCAGTTTTCAGCTTCACGATTCCAGCAGGCAGTTTCATAGATGTCGATGCAGGTGATAGCCTCACCTACACAGCCACCCTGGACAATGGCGACCCCTTACCGAGTTGGTTAAGCTTTGATGCGAATACTCAAACTTTCAGCGGCACTCCCACGGATGATAACGTGGGTAGCTTGAACATTAAAATCACTGTCAAGGATACTTCTTTAGCTCAGGCGAGTGATGTATTTACCCTCACCGTTAACAACGTCAACGACCCGCCAGAAGTAGCTAATGAACTCACAGACCAAAACGCCACAGAAGACGCAGTTTTCAACTTCACAATTCCAGCAGGTAGTTTCATAGATGTCGATGCAGGTGATAGCCTCACCTACACAGCCACCTTAGAAAATGGCGACCCTCTACCAAGTTGGTTAAGCTTTGATGCGAATACTCAAACCTTCAGTGTTACTCCCACGAATGATAACGTGGGTAGCCTAAATCTTAAAGTCACTGTCAATGATACTTCTTTGACACAAGCGAGTGATGTATTTACACTCACCGTTAACAACGTCAACGACCCGCCAGAAGTAGCTAATGAACTTGCAGATAAAAAGGCACTCAAAAATACCCCGTTCAATTTCACGATTCCAGCAGACAGTTTCAAAGATGTCGATGCTGGAGACACTCTCACCTACACAGCTACTCTAGAAAATGGCGATCCACTACCTAATTGGTTAACTTTTGATACTAACCAATTAACTTTTAGTGGTACTCCTACGGAGAATAATTTAGGCGAGCAAAACATCAAAGTTACCGTTCAGGATACTTCTGGGGATGAAGCCAGTGATGTGTTTACACTCACAGTTGCTCAATTCAATTATGCACCAGTTGTAGAGCAAGCGATCGCAGACCAAAACGCCACAGAAGACACAGTTTTCAATTTCACTTTCTCACAAGACACCTTCAAAGATATCGATGGTGATGCCCTCACCTACACAGCCATCCTGGAAAATGGCGACCCCCTACCGAGTTGGTTGAGTTTTAATGCTGATACTAGAACTTTCAATGGCACTCCTTTGAATAAAGATGTGAGTAACCTCAACATCAAAGTTACCGCTAGAGATATTTTTGGAGTTGAAGTTAGTGACGACTTTCAACTCACTGTTAACAACGTCAACGATGCGCCAATTCTAATTCAAGCACTTGCAGACCAAAAAGCCACAGCAGAAACTACCTTTAACTTTACTATCCCTGAAAACACCTTTACCGATGTGGATGCAGGCGATACCCTAACTTACACTGCGACTCTGGAAAACGACGACTCCCTACCGAGTTGGTTGAGTTTCAATGCTAACGATCTGACCTTCAGCGGTACTCCTACGAAGGATAACGTGGGTGACTTGAATATTAAAGTTACCGCTACAGATGCGGCTGGGGCTAAAGTCGATGATGTGTTTGCACTCAAAGTTGCTCAAAAGAGTAATTCTACTACCCAACCAATCAGCGTACTCACAAAAATTACTGGTGATATCTTCACTATTAAAAATCAAGTTAACGGTGAAAAAACCAAACTCTTAGTCAAGATTAAAAGCAATACCTCTCAAGAAGTTAATGAACTGGGTGTGTTTGTCGTTGATGATGCCCAAGGTACTATTGATGGTATAGCTCCAGGTGCAGCAGGTTACAACCAAGCAGCTCTTCAACGAGCAAAGGTGATTTTATCATCGATTAGTAAACTGCCCAATGGTTTTAATCCTACTGACTTATCAAGTTTGCTGGAATTCAGTTCTGAGACTAACTTGAGATTCTATTTAGTACGTAATAGTACCACTCATGCTGTGCTGTCTGGGCAAACCTCATTTTCAGAAGTGCTTTTTTCCTCAGATACGAATATCAATGTCGAAGATCGAGGGTTTTCTCTCAAATTCCAGAATTTAGCTGTGAAGATTGAGACCACAGATTTACAGCTACCTTTAGGTACGGGTCTTCAAGGACAACATCAAGGCGAACTGATTGATTTGCGGGATGAAACACAATCGGTAAAAGCTGAATTTATAGTTAACAGAGAAGCAAAGTTTAACAACTTTGTCGGTTTTTATCAGGTAACTGATGAAAATGGTGGGATTGATACCAATAATGATGGCATAGCAGATGTACTGACTGGACAAGCTGGTTATACTCAAGCGGCTATTAGTAATCGTGTCGCTGGCATTGACCTAACTGTAAACAACCAAGGTACGGCAACTTTTACAGGTACTTTCCAACCAGGTGCGATTTTTGTACCATTTATAATTGTGAATGCCGGGCCCGATGCAATTCTCGATAGCGATCCCAAGAACGATCCGACTGTTTACTTTCCATTCTTGGGTGCTAATACTGACAAAGCAGATCATATTCGCCTGTTAGGCAATAATGCTTTTGGCTTTGAGGATTTGGCAAATGGTGGTGACAAAGATTACAACGATTTCATTGTCCGAGTTAATTTGAGTGTCGCTTAGTGAATCTTTAACCGTAGAGATGTTGTATGAAAAACATCTCTAATAATATATCTGCGATCGCCCAAATTAATAATTAAACATTGCAGAGGCTTTCAAAAACAGACTTTACGTAATTTTAACGAAGATAGCCTCTCAGTTTATTTACTGTGGCATTACTCTATTTTACACAATAAGCTGTGTGATGTATTCCTCACCTTTCCCATCAAGAATATTACCTTTGCTGACTATCTTGCTATCTAACTATAAACAAGTGTGAGGAAGGCAAAACACTATTCGTAAAACCAATCATGAGCGTATCATTTTCCAGCGGCAAAAACTTTACAGTTGGTTCAGGCCCTTCTTCTATCGTAGTCAAAGACTTAAACGGTGATGGCAAACTTGATTTGGCAGTAGCGAACTTTACTTCCAATAATGTTTCAGTACTGTTAAACGATGGCAATGATGGCTTTGGTACTCCTACCAACTTCACAGTCGGAACCAATCCAGTTTTCCTTGCCTCAGAAGATATAGATGGTGATGACAATCTTGATTTAGTGGTGGCGAACGCTGATGACAACAATGTTTCACTGCTATTGAACGATGGTAAGGGTGGTTTTGGCACTCCCACCAACTTCACAGTGGGGGCGCATCCTTCTGCCATTGCTTTGGCAGACATAGATGGGGATAGCAAGCTTGATTTAGTAGTGGCGAATGCTGATGACGACAACGTTTCAGTGCTATTGAACGATAGTAATGGCGGTTTTGGCACTCCTAGCAACTTCACAGTCGGAGGAAATCCCGCTGCCATTGCTTTAGGAGACATAGATGGGGATGGCAATCTTGATTTAGTGGTGGCGAATGCTGATGACGACAACGTTTCACTGCTGTTAGGCGATGGTAATGGTAATTTTGGCACTGCCACCAACTTCACAGTCGGAACATATCCTTCTGCCATTGCTTTGGGAGATATAGATGGTGATAGCAATCTTGACTTAGTGGTGGCAAACTATGGTTCTAGCAATGTCTCAGTATTGTTGAACGATGGTAATGGTAGTTTTGGTGCTGCTAAAGATTTCACAGTCGGGGCAAGTCCTAATTCCGTTGTCTTGGAAGACATAGACGGTGATGGCAAACTTGATTTGGTGGTGGCGAAAGATACGAATACCAAAAACGTCTCCGTGCTATTGAACGATGGTAAGGGCGGTTTTGGCACTGCTACCGATTTCACAGTCGAAACATCTGCGGCTTATGCGGCTGTAGGAGACTTGAACGGTGATGAAAAACCTGACTTACTGGTAGCGAACGCTGATAGTGACAAAGTTTCGGTGCTGTTTTACAACTCTGCCCCTACAGATTTAATGTTAGAGGCGATCGCTGATGACAATGATGATGAAAAAGCCATTTGTATGTTCAGCACCACCGATCCAGATAAAAACGACCAACACACTTATAGTTTAGTTGCTGGCACTGGCGATACTGATAATGACGCATTCACCATCGAGGGTGATAGTCTCAAAATTAAATCTGACATTACTAAATCTACTTACAATATCCGCGTCCGCACTACCGACAGTGGAGGACTTTCTTTTGATAAGGAATTGGCTATTAATGTTAACGAACTAGGGTTGGCTGCAACTAACCAAATAACCACGATTGTCAATTTCATTAATATTACTGAGAATATCTTTACTGTCAAAAGCAAAGTTAAAGGTGGTAAAGCCAAACTCTCAATCAAAATTGAAAGCAGCACTTCTAAAGTAGTCAATGAAATCGGTATATTTATCGTTGACGATGCTCAAGGAACCATTGACGGTATTGCTCCAGGTGCAGCAGGTTACGCCGAAGCAGCACTCAAGCGCTCTAAGATAGTTTGCTCGGCTCTTGCCAATGCACCCACTGGTTTTAATCCAGCTGATTTGCCAAGTTTATTAGAATTCGACTCCGGTGCAAACCTGCGATTCTACATGGTACGCAACAGCACCACTGATGCCGTAATCTCAGGAAAAACCTCCTTATCTGACGTAGTCTTTTCCTCTGCGACAAATGTGAAAGTGGAAGGCTCAGAAACTGAAGGCTTTGCTTTAATTTGGAAGGGTGTATCTGCTGGTGGTAGCGATTTAAAAATCAAGATTAAAGAAACCAATGAAAAAATACCTCCAGGTATAGGTTTGCAAGGAAAACATCAAGGCGAACTCATCGATTTACGAGAAGTCAAAACTCAGGTGAAAGCAGAGTTTATCGTCAATAGAGAAGCTAGTTACGACAACTTAGTTGGCTTCTGTAAGGTGAATGATGAGAATGGTGGAATTGATAGCGATGGTGATGGTACTGTTGATATACGTCCGGGAGATCCAGGCTACTTGAAAGCAATGATTCGCTCTCGTGTTGAGGGCATTGACTTGAAGGTGAACAATCAAGGTACAGCGACTTTCAGCGGCAACTTTGAATCAAGTTCGTTGTTTGCACCTTTTATTCTCGTTAATACGACTGTAGAAGCAATTTTAAGCAGTAATTCTGACGATTTAGCAGTTTTCTCGCCATTTTTAGGCGCTAACTCTGGCAAAAACAATCATGTTCGCCTACTAGGAAATAACTGCTTCGGTTTTGAGGATATGAAAGGAGGCGGCGATCGCGATTATAACGATTTAATTGTCCAAGTTAAATTGACTGTGAATACCTAAAGTCTGTTTGACTATAGCTTTGATTGTGAATAACTTTACCCCTGCCTCCTGACTTGTTAGGTGGTGGGGGTTTTTCTTGAGTATTTACGTGCCAGCAAAAACGTTATATCATTACCCCTTACCTTCAAAAGCTGGGAAAAATAGCTGTGGTTCTGCGATGCATACACTAGCTAATGAATTGTATTGAAATATATCTAGTGTATTTACTGTAAACATTCAAGTTGATTTGTGCTTAATATGCTTAGGGTAATTTCTAGTAACCCCTTTTTACAATTGCGATCGCAGCCAAAATGCATAAACTCAACATTATGTCAATATTTGCAACAGCTTTTCTGTAAATATGCTGTTATCATGCTGTTAGCAACCAATAGGAGGAATGAAGTTAAGCAATATAAAACGTATAAAGCTTACATAATTCAACCCAAGATATTAAGTATATTATCTTAAGTGTTTATTTGAGGAAAAAGTTGTGATATTTTTGTGGTCGTTATCTAACTTCAGTGGTACTTGACACCATGTTTCACAATTATATTTTTCTTTTTTGAGAAAATATAAATCTTGATAGGCGATCGCCAATAAAAGCAAAAAGTACATATTTGGCTAAAATTATGTCAAGTTAACCAAAAAATAAACTATTGTTCATCTTTTTACGCTATCTGATAATTAGCTAAAAGTACAAATCGCGCTACATAAATAGTACGCATCAGCTAGAAAGTTAAACTATGTAAGCAAAATCAGAAAAATACCACTAACTGTTTGAAGCTGGTAGTCGGTAATAGTTAAGACAAATACTCAAATTTCCCACAAAGCAGAAAAAGTTTTTTACTCTCGTTATTACTAGTTACCAAGAGCAATAAACCGATAGCTAAACTGACTGACTAAACGAAGAATGACTTATATTAAAAGCTCCTTTCAACAATTTATCTCCACCTTAGAAGGGTTCGATCGACTGCCAACAGAGGTAATTACCAACTTATCAGACCAATTGCAAGCTTGGCGCTACCGTATAGGTCAAAAGATTATTGGTAAAGAAACACTACCCGAACGAGTCACAATTCTTTATGAGGGTCAAGTCCGCTTGTTGGGATACGATCCGCAAACGCAAATCCCAAGCACGCTAACTTTGCTGCAACCAGGGGCAATTCTAGGCGAAATTAGTTTGTTGCGTGGTGTTGCCTGCGAGATTGCGATCGCTTCTCACGAAGTCGTATGTTTAAGCTTAAGTACAACTGAATATCTGTATCTTTTATCTTCCTACCCAGAGTTTGCCAAAGTTCGCACCACCCGCACTCATGTGGTAGAAGTCTTCGATATTCTGGGTTTGCAGCTAGAGCAGCAAGCTAATGCTGCTACCAATCTCAAAGAACTGACTGACAAAGTTATACCCAACGCCAAGGTTCATTATTTGAATTCAGGAAAAACCTCATACAGTCAACTAGATAGCGATCGCATCTGGTTTGTCAGTGGCGGCGGTACAGTCACAGATTTTCCACCTGGTTCTCGCTTGGAACCCATTGATGGCAATGCCATTGAGGTTCAAGGCACACCGACTCGTTTGATTGGATTAACTCCAGCAGATTTATTGTTCTTAGATAATGACACTCATCAGGCGCAACCCGTACAACTGACTGTCTACGACGACCAAGTAACTGACGCAGATGAACTAGAAATTCCCTACGCATCTGATGAAGAAATTCCTCGCTCAGAGCCTTCGTCAAATGGGAGGCAAAAACACCAAAAGTACCCATTCTTCCGTGGCAAAGGAGAATTAAATTCCACTTTCGCCTGTTTTCACATGGTCTTGAAGCACTTGCAAGTCCCGTTTCGGCGGGAGGTAGTGCGTCGCATCTTAAACGAGCAAATTAAACGCCAGGGTAATGTATCGTTCCAAGCTTGTGCTTACCTAGCAGAATTAATCGGACTCAAAGCCCAGTTAATAGATTTACCTGTCGCCGCGATCGCGCGCATCCCCACACCAGCGCTGATCCGTTATGGCGATAGTTATGCCGTTTTATATGCAGCGGATGCACATAATGTTGTTGTAGGCGTGCCATCCCAAGGAATTGTGCGTTGTAAACCCGCTCAACTAATTGAGCGATTAGATGTTGATGAAGCCAATTTTCCACCTCAAATTCGGGTATTACTATTAGCAGCGACGAAAGAAACACCTCAAGAACGCTTTGGTTTGCGGTGGTTTCTTCCCTACATGTCCCGCTACCGCCGAGTATTGATAGAAGTCTTTATTGCTTCTTTCTTTGTGCAGCTGGCACAACTAGCCAACCCCTTAGTTATTCAGTTAATTATCGACAAAGTCATCGTTCAAAATAGCATTAGTACCCTCAACGTTTTAGGGGTTTTGCTATTAGTAGTAGGCATATTTGAAGCAGTCCTCACCACGTTACGGACTTACTTATTTGTCGATACTACTAACCGGATTGATATGGGGTTGGGGTCGCAAATTATTGACCACTTACTACGTCTGCCGCTACGCTATTTTGAACGCCGACCGGTGGGTGAGTTAGCAACTCGCATCAACGAATTAGAAAATATTCGGCAGTTTTTAACTGGTACGGCTTTAACAGTAGTTTTAGATGCTCTGTTCTCGGTGGTTTATATCATCGTGATGCTGTTTTATAGTTGGCAGCTCACCTTGGTAGGTTTGGGAACAATTCCCGTCTTTATCATTATTACTTTAATCGCTTCTCCCACTGTTAGCAGACAGTTACGTAGTAAAGCCGAACGCAACTCCGAAACGCAATCGTATTTAGTAGAAGTAATGTCTGGGATTCAAACAGTAAAAGCGCAAAATATCGAATTGCGATCGCGTTTTTCCTGGCAAGAGCGTTATGCTCGGTATGTCGCTGCTGGCTTTAAAACTGTAGTAACTTCTACCCTCGCCAATTCGACAAGTAACTTTCTCAACAAAATCAGTAGCTTGTTAGTTTTGTGGGTAGGCTCTTATTTGGTACTCCAAGGCCAATTAACTTTAGGAGAGTTAATTGCTTTTAGAATTATTTCCGGTTACGTGACTAGCCCGATATTACGCTTGGCTCAACTTTGGCAAAGCTTCCAAGAAACTGCATTATCTTTAGAACGATTGAGCGATATTGTCGATACACCACAAGAAGCAGAAATCGACCGCAGTAATATTCCTTTACCCGCAATTGTCGGCTCAGTCAAATTTGAAAATGTTTCCTTCCGATTTGCGCCCAGCGGCCCCATGCAACTTGCTAACGTCAACCTAGAAATTGCTGCGGGTAACTTTGTCGGCATTGTCGGCCAAAGTGGCTCCGGTAAAAGTACGATGATGAAGTTATTACTGAGGTTATACGAAGTAGAATCTGGCAGGATTTTAATAGATGGCTACGATATTGCCAAAGTTGAACTTTATTCGTTGCGGCGACAAATTGGTGTAGTTCCCCAAGAACCACTGTTGTTTGATGGCACGGTTCAAGAAAATATTGCACTGACAAATCCGGATGCCACAACAGACGAAATTATTGAAGCCGCTCGCGTTGCCGCTGCCCACGAATTTATTATGAGCTTACCCAACGGTTACAATACACGCGTAGGAGAGCGTGGTGCTGGACTTTCCGGCGGACAACGACAAAGAATTGCGATCGCTCGTTCTATCTTACAACGACCAAAATTATTAGTTTTGGACGAAGCAACCAGTGCTTTAGACTATCCTACAGAACGGCAAGTCTGTTTGAACTTAGCTAAAGCCTTTCAAGGCGATACGGTATTTTTTATTACTCACCGACTCAATACTGTTAGCAATGCAGATATTATCATTGTGATGGATAGTGGAAGAATTATAGAACAAGGAAACCATCAACAACTAATGGCTGCTAAAGGTCATTATTATTATCTGTATCAACAACAAGAAGTAAATTTGTAAGTAATTCAGCATTTAAATCCAAAAGATAAAATCACCATGACTCAAATTAATGGAAATCGCCTAAATGACCATAATGGTAACGGCAATAATAAAAACGGAGTAAAAGCAGATTCATTAGTGCTGGCATCTCAATCAAAAGCTCTTAAAAAGCCTTTAATTAACACAACCGATATTACTTTTGATCGATCTGTTATACTGCGTCAATCTCCAGTGTGGTCGCGCACAATCATGATAACTCTGGTAGGTTTAGCCTGTGCTGGAATTGCCTGGGCTTGTATTGCTAAAATCGAACAAGTAGTACCGGCAACTGGTCAGTTAAAGCCTCAAGGAACAGTTAAAGAAGTTCAAGCTCCTGTCAGTGGAGTAGTGAAAGAAATTTTTGTCAAAGATGGAGAATCGGTCAAGCAAGGAGATCGGCTGTTAACTTTTGAAACTGTGGCCACCATTGCCCAATTAAAATCTTTGGAAAAGATTCGGACTACGTTAACTCAAGAAAACCAGCTTTATCGCCGACTGATGGGAGCTAGTTCTGGGGTAGCATCTGAAGCAGATTTTTTACGTAACCGCTTGCCTAGAGATGCTGCTTTTTTATTGAAAAGTAGAGCCGCATTAGTTAGCGAAAATGAATTGTTGCGTACTGAATTAAGAAACTCTACCAACGGTGTAGGACTGGGAGTTGATGAACTACAACGTCTGCGAGTATCTAGAATAGAATTAAATTCTAGAGCAGCAGCAGCACAGATGGAGGTTGAAAAAAGTAAAAAACAATTGACTCAAAATGAAGTCAAACTACAAGATACTAAATCTAGTTTGGCTATTCAGCAGCAGATTTTAGATAGACTGAAAATCTTAGCAGAAGAAGGTGGTGTATCTCAGCTGCAATATCTTAACCAGCAACAACAAGTGCAAAATCTGGCAGCGGAAGTAGCTCAGTTAGTCGAAGAAAGTCAACGTCTTCAGTTTGATATTGAGAAAGGACGGCAGGAGTTAAACAATACTGTGGCCGTTTCTGGTAAAAACATTTTAGACAAGATAGGCGATAACAAACAACGCATTGCTGAAATCGATAGCCAATTTATGAAAATTGTGCTGGAAAACGAACAAAACATAGCAGACATCAATAGTAAAATTTCGCAAGCTCAATTAAACTTTAAATATCAAGAAGTGACTGCCCCTGTAGCAGGAACAATTTTTGATTTGCAAGCAAAAAATCCTGGATTTGTGGCTAATCCGACTCAAAAACTCTTACAAATCGTACCGAATGAAAACTATATAGCTGAAGTTTTTATCACTAACAAAGATATTGGTTTTGTCCGCAAAGGCATGAAGGTTGATGTCAGGATCGACTCTTTTCCTTTTAGTGAGTTCGGCGATATCAAAGGAGAATTGATTGATATCGGCTCGGACGCATTACCACCAGACGAAACACATAAGTTTTATCGATTTCCAGCAAAAGTCAGGTTAGATAAACAATCCTTAAAAATTAAAGGTAGAAACATCTCGTTGCAGTCAGGTATGTCAATTACTGCAAATATTAAAGTCCGCGAAGAACGGACTGTGATGAGTTTGTTTACAGAACTATTTACCAATCAAGTTGATAGTCTCAAAGAGGTACGATAGTAGGAGTGCTGAGTGCTGAGTGCTGAGTTCGGTATTCTCCTCTGCCCCCCTGCTTCACCTGCTTTCTTCCTATGGTATATCCACAACGCATCGAACCAACTCCCGGACAAGAGTCAGTCTGGGATTACCCCCGTCCTCCTCGGCTTGAGGATACAAACAAACATATCCAGATTCTCTTTAATGGGGTAACAATTGCAGATACCCACAGCGCTAAACGGGTTTTAGAAACTAGTCATCCACCCTCTTACTACATTCCTCCGGCGGATATTAACATAGAATATCTGCTGCTAACACCGCAATCAAGTTTTTGCGAGTGGAAAGGAAAAGCTAAGTACTATACCATCCGTGTCGGCGATAAACAAGTGCAGAATGCTGCTTGGTTTTATCCCAACCCGACACCAGCTTTTGCAACTATGAAAGATTACGTAGCTTTCTATGCTCATCTTATGGATGCTTGCTATGTAAATGATGAAAAGGTCGAACCGCAACCAGGTAACTTCTACGGCGGTTGGATAACTAGTGATGTTGTTGGGCCGTTCAAAGGTAGTCCCGGTACTTGGGGATGGTGAAAGATAACAGCAGAATTTGAAGACATCCAAGCTATGAAATTTAAGTATTTAGCTATTGTTATCGTTATTATTTTTACTGCCTTCCCTACAGGCTGTACAAAAAAGGTGACTTTCAACGAGACTCAGACTCCAAACGCCGGGACTGTAGCCGATGGAAACTTTAAAGCTGGAGAACATCCAACTCAAGGTAAAATCAGCATCATCACTGAAAAAGGGAAACGCTACTTGGAGTTTGACCAGAATTTTAAAACTGACAATGGCCCTGACTTATTTGTAATTCTGCATCGTTCTGCTGCACCGCCAGTGAGTGGTATTAAACAAAAAGATTATGTGAATATTGCTCCACTACAAAAGATTAGCGGTACTCAACGCTATGCCTTACCTAATAATGTGAAACTGGCAGAGTTTAAATCTGTGGCAATATGGTGTCGTCAATTCAATGCTACTTTTGGTTACGCAGTTTTAAAAGTATGAATAACGATAGATAGAATTTTAGAATCTATATTTTTGGAATTTTCAATTCTTACAAGATTAATATTTTTGTAGCAAGTATGGTAATTCAATAATTACTTCGGTTTCTTGATTTAATTGCGACACAATTTTGATATTTCCTTGATGTCTTTTGATAATTTGATAGGAAACGGTTAAACCTAATCCTGTACCTCTGCCAACAGATTTAGTAGTAAAAAATGGATCGAATATTTTTGTAATATTTTTATCTTCTATTCCTATTCCATTATCAATAAATTTCACGATAATACTATTATTTGTAGTATTTATCGTCTTAATTATTATTTTCTTATTCAACTGTTGCTGTAATTCCAAAGCATCTATTGCATTGACTAAAACATGCATAAACACTTGATTTAATTGCCGAGAGTAACACTCAATCAATGGTAAGCTATCGTATTCTTTAATTATCTGGATAACTGGGCGATCGCCAGCAGGATTGAGACGATGTTGTAGCAGCAATAAAGTACTCTCAATTCCTTCATGAATGTGAACTTTTTTAACCTCTGCTTCATCATGACGAGAAAAATTTCTCAAAGATAAAACAATTTCCTGAATTCGATTAGCTCCTGTATCCATAGAAGCAATAATTTGCGGAAAATCTTGAATTAAATAATCAAGTTCAATTTTTTCTGCATAAGTTTGAATTTCTGGGTCTGGATAACGTTCTTGATAGTAATGGATGAGACTCAATAAATCTTTTACATAGTTTTTAACATATGTAAGATTAGCGTAAATAAAATTAACTGGATTATTAATTTCATGAGCTATACCAGCAACAATCTGTCCTAAAGATGACATCTTTTCTGTCTGGATTAACTGTAACTGAGCCATTTTTAAATCGTTTAGAGTTGTATGCAGTTGTTCAGTTTTAATTTCTAGTTCATGATTTTTTTGTGAAAGCTCTTTTGTACGTTCTTGGACTCGTTCTTCTAGGGTTTGACGAGCTATTTCTAATTCTTGAGTGCGTTCTAATACCCTCTGCTCTAGATTATTGATTAAAGTTTTGAGAGAGTTGGCCATTTCTTGGTAAGCATGAGCTAATTGTCCAATTTCACCACCATTTTTAATATTAGGAATAGGGCTATTTAAATCACCTTCTGCCAAAGTTTGACTACGCTTTGCAAGTTTAATAATTGGGTGACTAATTTGTTGAGCTAGCAAATTAGAAATTAACACTGACAGTAATACTGCTAAACTTAACCCCAGTAAAATTAAGTGGGTAAGAGTTTGTTTAGCTTCTTGAAAATATTTAGCTACAATTTGTAGCTTAACAATAGCAATGGGCTGATTGCCAGAATTTATCGGAGCATAAATTGTATTTAGTCCTAGCTCTGGCTGAATACGATAGACTGAGCGTTTTTGGTAAATGTTTGGTAAAATTGTAGAAGCAAAATAATTTTTTTCCCACATATCTGCTGTCCAAGCAGAACTACTAGAAACTAAAGATTTTCCATTTAAAGAAATTATTTCTAATCTTGTTGTTGGCTGCGAATAATTTAAAAATTGTCGCAACCATCTTTTATCCATTAACTGTCCTGCTATTAAAGTTCCTGATGGTTTCCCAGTTCCGTCACTCTGGTAAATCTGTGAAATACCCAATAATATTAGCCCTTGCGAACCTGTATCAATCAAATCTTGAGAAAAATTGCTTTTATTATTTAAATATTTAATTTCTGCTTGAATAATTGGGATATCTAATAATTTTCTACTTCCAGCTTCGCCAATAATCTTTCCATTGGATAAATTAATCACTTTGACTATATCAATATCAGTAGAAAATAATAGTTGGTCGGAAACTTCTTTTTTGATCCACACACGATTACTAGTGTGAACTGCATTATATAAGTCAGTCCAATTAGCATAACCAGAAATTAAATTTTTTAGCCCTTTTCCTGTAGCGTCTGTATATCCTCGAAAAGCTAAAACTTGGTCGTCAAGTCGAGTTTTTTCTAGTTCAATGAGTGGTTGTTTCATTAGTTGCCAAGCTGTCATACTTAAAACGAAAACTGGTAATAAAGATGCTCCAAATGTAAAAAGTAAAATTTTTGGTTGAATTGTTTGTAGAAATTTGAGTTTTTTAAGCTTTATCATCTGCAAGTACCTTTGAGGAGTTATTTTTAATTTTTAATCCGCTTGATTTAAGCAACGCAGATGTGACTGCATCTAACTCTGAAATTGAAAGCTTTATCAATAAGGTAGTTTATGAGCAATGAAGCGATCGCCTTTTTAATAGACCTATGAGCAAAAGTTCTTTTTGCACTTTTGTGGTCAAAGGGACTCATGTTAAAGGGAAAATAACAAACCTTTCCCCTTGCCCTTTTCCCGACTTCTGCAAGAAGTCTAATGAAGCTGGCTGTCTTCATGAGCTAAACTGCCTGCTAAACCAAAGCGTTAATCTATAATTCCCAAAATCCGATCTCTCATCAACTTTAATAAGTTAAGATTCTGTCAACTCTGTATTTACAGTTCATTTTTTTTAATATCTTTTCTTGACAATTCCACACCCCTACACCAATTTGAAAAATAGATGATTAGGGCTATTTTCACTTGGTTTGGGGAATTCTCAATTGAGAAAACCATTCAAAAGCAAGGAAAATAAGGTGCTTTTATGAGCAAATGGCAGATATATAACTCAATAAAATGGCAATTTTTTCTATTTGTTTTGAGCATTGGATTATTTTCCGAATCAAGTGTGGCGATCGCTAGGCAGCATCCAGAAAATCTTGCACAGTTGACACAAACAAACTTGCTAGATGCAAGTGCGGCTGAGGAAGCTTATAAAAAAGGCAAGCAACTATACGAGCAAGGCACAGCAGAATCTCTGTCACAGGCAATTGGATTTTTTGAAAAAGCACTTTCACTGTATCGTCAATTAGGCGATCGCTCATCACAAGCCTTTACCCTCGGTCATCTTGGCAAAATTTACTCAGATTTAGGACAACAGCGAAAAGCACTAGAAAATTTGCATCAAGCCTTATTGCTCAGGCGACAAGTAGGAGATAAAAAAGGGGAAACTATTACTCTCAACAACATTGGCAATGTCTACTCAGACATAGGAGAACCAAAAAAGGCACTAGAGTATTTCCAGCAGGCTTTGTTACTCAAGCGAGAAATGGGAGATAAAGCCGGGGAAGCTGTAGCTATCAACAATATTGGCAATGTCTACTTAAATTCAGGAGAACCACAAAAGGCACTGGATTATTTTCAGCAATCTCTTGTTCTCAGGCGACAGGTGGGAGATAAACCAGGGGAAGCTCGTACTCTCAACAACATTGGCTTTGTTTACTTAAATTTAGGAGAAAAGCAAAAAGCGCTGGATTATTTCCGCCAATGTTTGCTTTTATATCAACAAATAGCAGACAAATTAGCAGAATCTCGCACACTCAATAACATTGGTACAATCTACCTAGATTCAGAAGAAAAGCAAAAAGCACTGGATTATTTTCAGCGATCGCTTGCTCTCAAACGAGAGATAGCTGACAAAATAGGGGAAGCTAATACTCTCAATAACATTGGTTTTATTTACTTAAATTTAGGAGAAAAACAAAAGGCGCTGGATTATTTCCAGCAATCCTTACCTCTATTTCAATCAGTAGAAAACAAATTAGGGTTAGCAGCTAACCTCAACAACATTGGCTTAATTTATTTATATTCGGGAGAACAGCAAAAAGCCCTGGATTATTACCAAAAATCCCTGCCTCTATACCAACAAATAGGCAATAGAGAAGGAGAAGCTCAGACTCTCTATAACATTGCCTCCGTGCAACGCGAGCGAGGAAATTTGAATGCAGCTTTGACTCAAATCAAGATAGCTATTAATATTGTTGAAGACCAGCGGACTAAAATTCGCTCTCAGGAACTTCGCACTTCTTATTTTGCTACAGTCCAGGATTATTACCAGCTCTACATTGATTTGCTGATGCAGTTGCACAAACAGCAACCATCCAAAGGATATGATACTCTGGCATTGCAAACAAGCGAACGCGCTCGCGCCCGCAGTCTTTTGGAACTGTTGAATGAAGCTAATGCTGACATTCGCAAAGGTGTAGAGCCAAAGTTAATCTCTCAAGAACGCAACTTACAGCAACAGCTTGATACTTTAGAAAAACGCCGCATACAACTATTAAGTGGCAATAATACCCCAGCACAGTTGCAAGCTTTAGAAACAGAAACCGAGAAACTTCTAGAACAGTATCAGCAACTAAAGGCAGAGATTCGCGCCACCAGCCCTCAATATGCAGCACTGACTCAACCACAACCTCTTTCACTAGCAGAAATTCAGCAGCAAGTGCTCGATGAAAACACCCTACTTTTAGAATATTCTTTAGGGGAAAAGCACAGTTATCTTTGGGCAGTTACTAATAAAAACATTACTAGTTACGAGCTGCCCAAAAGCGCAGATATTAAAGCAGCCGTTCAAAAGTTCCGTCAAGAAATCACTACCCCATATCTTACAGATAGTCCTTCTATAGATGCTCTTTCTGGGTTAATACTTTCACCTGTAGCCCAGCAACTAAAAAAGAAACGCCTTGCGATTGTCAGCGATGGTGCTTTGCAATATGTGCCATTTGCTGCTCTGAATACACCTAACTTGCCAAAAAATAGCGGCTATCAACCATTATTACTCGACCATGAAATCATTACTTTACCCTCAGCTTCGACAGTAGCTATTCTGCGACGCGAACACAAAGCACGTAAATCTGCTCCCAAAACATTAGCTGTATTGGCAGATCCTATCTTTAGCAGCAAAGATGAGCGTTTTCAAGGTAAAATTCCAGTTTCTCGCCCCATTATTGCCCAAAGCAATTTGGACAGTGCTACTTTAACTAGAACTGCCAAAGACTCAGATATTAAGTTTGAGCGTTTACGCTTTACACGCCAAGAAGCCGAGCAAATTCTCGCTCTTGTTCCAGCTAGCCAAAGTAAACAAGCTGTTGACTTTGACGCTAGTCGTACTACTGCAACTAGCGATGAGTTGAGTCAATATCGCATCGTACATTTTGCCACTCATGGCATTCTTAACAGCAAGCATCCAGAATTATCAGGAATTGTCTTGTCGTTATTTGATAAGTTGGGAAGACCTCAAAATGGATTTTTGCGGCTGCACGATGTTTTCAACCTGAATTTGCAAGCAGAACTAGTAGTACTTAGTGCCTGTAAAACCGGACTAGGAGAGGAAATCAAGGGAGAAGGACTAGTTGGGTTAACTAGAGCGTTTATGTATGCAGGTAGTCCGCGAGTTGTGGTGAGTCTGTGGAGTGTCGATGACCAAGCAACATCCGAACTTATGAAAACATTTTATGAAAAGATGCTCAAAGCAGGATTAAAGCCTGCGGCAGCATTGCGAACAGCACAAATAGAAATCTGGCGGACTCAACAATATACTGCACCTTATTTTTGGGCAGCTTTTACTTTACAAGGTGAATGGAAATAAAGGAATGTATAGCTGGGGACTGGGGACTGGTGATATCATGTCCGCCTAATTAGTTATAATTCCCACATCTGTGCAAAAACCAGGAAACCCTCTTTCCCCCTGCTCCCCTGCCCTCTAAATGATAAGTCTTTAACTGGACACGATATGACTGGGTGAAAAGTCTTTTTGTGTCTAGGTTTGATCGTCTATTGATGTCCTAAGGGAATTCCAAATAAATAAATGTCCAGTCGCTTTTGAAGCTGGGGGAGCTGGGGTGGCTGGGGAAGCTGGGGGAGAAGGAATCGGATTATCATCTTCGCTCTAAAGATTGGATAATTTAATTTCTGGAAGTCCCTAACACTACTGGCGATCGCCATTTATAGCGATCGCTTCCCTAAATAGTATAAATAGAAGCGATCTTTTGTTAATATTTTGTTAAGGGATAAAATTATATCTATTGGTATATATATTTAATCTATCTCAAGTAAGATTGTATTTTTTTTAACTCAATATATGATGTTATTAAATCCTGTGGTTTGGATTTATTTATCATAGTTGTTCCTAGCGATTGCCTAACTAATGAGGTTGGTTGAGGCGATCGCTTTTGCTTTGGGATTTTTGAAGTAGTGTAACAAATAAACTATTACGATATCTGCTACTCAGTCGGGCAATCATACCGTAATTTCTCGACAAAGAGTAAAATTTGCGTCATATCAAGTCTTGACGACTGTATTACGGTATTGAAATTTCAAGCGCCTCAGTTTCTTGATGGGGATTCCTACACCCCTAATTAGTGACAGCCAACAGCTATCTGTCACAAGTAGGGTGTAGGGGGTAGTGAAGACCTTAAGGGCAGGGCTTCTACCCAAGGGTGGTTGGGGCTATCTCTTCCCCCACACCCCACACCCCACACC
>NZ_JAECZA010000218.1 GCF_016056275.1 Dendronalium phyllosphericum CENA369
TTACCGGACTGAGTGATTGTCAAGCCCGTGATGTCAAAAAGCTTGATTTTCATTTCAATGCTAGTTTCACTGCTTTAAATCTTGCCAAGCTCGATGCTCATCAACAGCAGTCTGCTCAAAAACCCTTGATCTTTTCTATGGCAAGTGTCAAGCGACGGGCACTCAATGACCATTTGCTCGACACCTTTATTTCAATGTTAGACCTCTCGCCAACTGTAATTAAATCCCATCCTAACTACCAAAACCTACGAGCTTACGGCGTTATTGCTGCTTAATTTTGTCCAGAGTATTGCTTCTCGCTGTTTAAGGTAAAAACAAAGATGTACTTCTGCCTGGGTTAACCATCATATTTTAGTCTGTAAGGCAATCAAACCTGAGTTTGATTCGTTCTACTCCCTCAAATTGACTCATCCTCAATCATTTTGTTGATTAAAATACAGACCTTGAATTGACGACAAGCCTAAGCAAGTCTCATACATTAAACTCATACAAACGATTATAGGCTTGAAGAAAAGAAATTTTAGAGCGCACGCGATGAATCTCTTTTCCCCAAAGATTTAAAATGAGGGTTTAGAATGAGCAATGTTATTCCTGACGACACACCAGGAACCACTTGCGGTAACTGCGAAGCAGAGCGCAATCAATTAGTTGTACTTCCTTCTGAGCAAGACCATCGACAAGGATCGTTGAATGCTCGCGTTGTGCTTGTTGAATATGGGGATTATCAGTGTCCCCAATGTAGCGAACTTTATACCTCAATTCAAGCAATTCAACGCCAGCTTGAGGCGACCTTATTCGGGAGAGATTCTCTATGCTTTGTATTCCGACATTTTCCTCAACCTCAAATCCATCCTCAAGCTCAAAAGGCAGCAGCAGCGACAGAAGCAGCAGCAACACAAGGGCAGTTTTGGCAGATGCACGAGATGCTATTGAAGCATCAGCAAAAGCTAGAAGATGGGTATTTAGCAGAATATGCTGACAATTTAGGGCTTGATGTAACTCAGTTTATTCGAGACATTGCCCAAAAAGTGCATATCGATCGCATCAATCAAGACATTGCTAGCGGAATGGATAGTGGGGTAGTTAGCACTCCAGCTTTATTTATCAATGGTGTGCGTTATAGAGACGCTTTCGAGCTTGAGCCACTACTTGAAGCGATCGTTGGAGCTGCTCATGGCTAGTATTTTCGTCAATAAATGGACTAATACCATTTCACCAAATGAATGATACAAATAATTTCTCCTCTGCTCCCTTGCTCCCCTGCGGCCTATTTGTATCAAATTTAAAGTGAAATGGTATAAACTGCGCGAACTGCCGTAAATGAGGAATCTGATTGATGAGCAGTCTTCTCAAGCAAGTTGTAGCTCAAGTTTCCAGAACGGTGCCATTGCAGACGGTTTTGATTGTGCCGTTTGTGCTGCAAACTATGGTGACAGTTGGCTTAGTAGGGTATTTTTCCTTCAAAAATAGACACGAAGCCATCAACGATCTCGCCAGTCAACTGCGGCGCGAACTGACAAACCGGATCGAAGGCAAACTACAAACCTATACCGAGATACCCTATAACATCAATCGGCTCAATGCCAGCACCTTCGCTCAGGGAAAAATTGACCCTAGCGCAGTCAAAGGTGAGTTTCCACTCTGGCAGCAAATTCAAATTTATCCAATGGTGAGTGATATCTACTGTGGCGATCGCAAAGGTTCTCTTCTAGGGGTGCGACGTAGCCCTGCCGATCGCTCAATTGAACTGCGGTCGAGTAATGTTGCTACAGATCGTAAACTCTACGGCTACAGCGTCGATCGCAATGGTCAGCGAGACCAGTTAATCACTCAAGGCAACAAAGCCTTCGATGCGCGGGTTCGTCCCTGGTATAAAGCAGCAGTGAAGGCAGGCGAACCAATCTGGAGTGGAATCTATGCCGACTTTGCTAGCCAGTTGCCAACGATCACCGCCAGTACGCCCGTCTATAGCACTGCCGATCAATCGCTGTTGGGAGTCTGTGCCACCGATGTATTTCTGCCTAATGAGATGAGCCATTTCTTGGCTAGTCTGCAAATTGGCAAGACAGGCATCGCCTTTATTTTAGAGCGATCGGGGCAATTGGTTGCCACCTCCACTGGAGAAGCGATCATCAGTCGTGGGGCGGCAGCAAATCGATTGTCAGCAGTTGAGAGCCGTAACCCTACCGTGCGAGCTACTACTGCCTATTTGCGCGAGCATTTCAGCGATTTGTGGCAGATCCAAACTGCGGAACAGCTTGATTTTAAGTTAGATGGCAGGCGGCAGTTGATTCAGGTGATGCCATTTAAAGATACTCGTGGGCTAGACTGGCTGATTGTCACAGTGTTGCCTGAATCCGATTTCATGGCAAAGATTAATCAAAGCATCCACACGACGATTCTGCTTTGTATTGCAGCTTTGCTGCTTGGCATTGCGCTCTGCATTTTGATTGCCCGATGGATCGCTAAACCGATTGTCAGCGTCAGTCAATCGGCAAAAGCGTTAGCAGACGGTGCATGGCATCAGACGGTAGAAATTGAGCGATCGGGCGATTTGGGCGAACTGGCTCGATCGTTCAACCAGATGGCACAGCAACTTCAGATCGCATTTGCCAAAATGCAGTCTTTAAACCAGACCCTCGCCCAAAGTGAAACCCGCCTCCAGAAAATTTTAGAGTCTGTTCCGGTAGGAATTGTAGTTATGGACGCAACAGGTCGCCCTTATTACGCCAATCAGAAGGCAATCCAACTCTTGGGCAAGAGCGTACTGCCGTCTGTCACCCCAGAGCAAATTGCCGAGGTCTATCAACTCTATGTGGCAGGAACCGATCGCCCCTACCCAACCGAACAACTGATGATTAGGCGAGTACTAAACGGCGAACAGGCCAGTGTAGATGATATCGAAATTCACCAGGGGAATCGCATCATTCCGATCGAAAGTTGGGGAACTCCAATTTTTGATGAGTCTGGCAACATTCTGTATGCGATCGCAGCCTTTCAAGACATCACCGAACGCAAACAAGCAGAGAAGCTGTTAGCAGAATACAATCGCACCCTAGAGCAACAAGTTGCCCAACGAACAACAGCATTGCAGGCAAACGAAGCGGAGCTACGCGGTGTTTACGACGAGCTTCGCTTACAGGAGCAGGAATTACGACTGATTGCCGACGCTCTGCCCGTTCTGATTAGCTACGTCGATGCCAATCGATGTTATCAATTTATCAACCGTACCTATCAGGTTTGGTTCAACCGCAGCCGTGATGAAATTTTGGGCAACCCTGTTCGTCAACTGCTCGGGGAGGCGGTTTATCAACGGGTTGAGCCGTATATTAATCAGGTGTTTACAGGGCAAACTGTCCCTCTAGAAGCAGAAATCCCTTTTCCGGATGATAAGCGGTGCATCAGCGCGACTTTTATTCCTGATTTCGATGACAATGCTCAGGTAAGAGGTTTCTACAGTCTGATGACAGACATTAGCGATCGTAAACGAGCTGAACACACTTCTATCTTAGAAGAACGCAACCGAATGGCGCGAGAGATTCATGATACATTAGCTCAATCTTTCACAGGTATTCTACTTCAGGTTGGAGCAGCAACACAAGTGCTGGCAGATGACCCGGAAGCCACCCAAGTACATCTGGAAATGATTGAGGAACTAGCACGCGCTGGGCTAGCAGGGGCAAGGCGTTCCGTAGCAGCACTCCGTCCGCGGCTACTAGAAGAAGGTAATTTAGAAAGTGCCCTGCATCGTATTGTGGCTCAAATGCGAGCAACGACCGACACGGCTCTGATTTGCGAAACTCAGGGTACAGCCTATTCCTTACCAACCGAAGTGGAGAATAACTTACTCAGAATTGGGCAGGAAGCATTAACCAATGCGATTAAATACGCTGGTGCTAGCGAAATACGGGTTGAGTTGGCGTACAACGAAACACAGTGTACCTTACGGGTTAAAGACAATGGCAGGGGCTTTGGAGTGGGTTGCATTCCTTTGAGCGGTGGGTTTGGCTTATTAGGAATGAGCGAACGGGCAGAGCGCATTGGCGCACAACTAACGATTCAAAGCCAACCAAGTCAAGGAACAGAAATTATTGTCACTATCAATCGAGTGTGAGAATTACAATGAGCCAATCCACTAAGATTAAAGTGCTAATTGTTGATGACCATGCCATAGTCAGAAAGGGATTGGCAACCATTATTAACCGCGATCCAGAAATGACAGCGATCGCTCAAGCTGAAGATGGACAGCAGGCGATCGCCGCATTTCGAGAATACCAACCTGATGTCACACTCATGGATTTACGAATGCCCAAAATGGGAGGGGTGGAAGCTATTATGGCGATTTGTGCTGAATTTAAGCAGGCGCGGATCGCAGTACTCACAACCTATGATGGAGATGAAGACATCTATCGCGGCTTGCAAGCAGGCGCTCAAGGTTATCTGCTCAAGGATGCTAAACCTGGCGAGCTTTTAAATGCGATTCGCGCCATTCATCATGGTCAGAAATATATTCCGCCAGAAGTGGGCGCAAAATTATTGCAGCGAATGAGCAATCCAGAACTCAGTGAACGAGAGTTGGAAGTGCTGGGTTTGATGGCACAAGGAATGGGTAATCAAGAAATAGGGACTGCTTTGATTATTGGTGAAAGCACTGTCAAATCACATGTGAATCGGATTTTGAGCAAACTGGGCGTGAGCGATCGCACACAAGCCGTGATTACTGCTGTTAAGCGTGGGATTGTCAGTTTGTAAGCTGTACTAAAGTTGGTATCCAAATTCCAACTCAAGTTGGAGACAACCTTCCACTGCGGGATGGACAGGTTCATCCATCACTCGATTGTATAAAAATGTCAACCCAGAGTGGACGACAAGAGAAGGTCAATTGTCTATATTGAATCCATAGCAAGGTTAGTGCAGTTGGGTTGTAAGGCAAAAGTATTGCTTAATACAAACCAAAACATGACTTACGACCATGATAATCGTTCTTTATTCGTTCTGCCTTCAACCCAAGATCATATTCAAGGTGTACTGAATGCTGCTGTAGTATCCGTCATGTATGGAGATTATGAATGTTTTCAAAGTGCCAACGTCTATCGATTGATTAAAGTTGCCGGGCAGCAATTGCAGGTTTCGTTTGGAGAAAACAATTTAGGTTTTATCTTCCGTCATTTTCCTCAGGTACAGATTCATCCACATGCTCAACGAGCAGCAGAAGCCGCCGAAGCAGCAGCGGATCAAGGGCAGTTTTGGCAAATGCATGAGATGTTGTTTATCCATCAACAGGAGTTGGGAAATGGCTATCTAGTGGAGTATGCCAATCGTTTAGGACTTGATATTTCTAAATTTTTGCAGGATTTATCCAAGGAAGCGTATGTCAATCGGATCAATGCAGATATCGAAGGTGGACTGCGAAGTGGAGTGGAGGCTGCACCCGCTTTGTTTATTAATGGAATTCGCTATCTCGATCGCTGGACTGTTGAGCAGATAATGGCAGCCATTGTTGCTGCAAATGATTAACGACAAGAATCAGAGATTTCAGCAATTTAGTAAGAATACAGAGGCGATCGCAATGATAGTTTTTACATGGAAAAAAGTTCAAAAATTGTTACTGTGGTTACTTGCATTAAGTGTTGTCGTTGGGATATTTATGTATCCAACATCAGCTACCGCCAACGAATTACCTCAAGCCTCCAACTCTAAAAGAGCGATCGTTCTCGCTCATGGGGTTTCTGCTAACAGTACATCAAAATCATTTTGGCTTCTTAATAACTACCTTACCATCGTCGCCGATCGCACCACAACTGATGGTAAATATGACCTGATTGAGGGCTATTTCCCTGCTGGTGCCCAGACTCCACCTCATCGCCATACACGCTATTCAGAACAACTCTATGTGTTGGAAGGAGAGTTCACCGTCTGGGTTGGTAAGAATAAGGTTGTGCTAGGCCCAGGTGAAAGTGCTTTCATTCCGGTGGGCACACCCCATGTTGTCGCTGCACTCAGTAACAAGCCAGCTCGTGGGTTAGTCGTTGCTTCGCCCAGTTCCTTTGCTCACTTTGTTGAAGCAACAGGGACGCTAAACCAGAATGAGGCACCTGACATGGAATTGTTGAATCGCATCTCTAGCGAAATTGGCGACGAAATTCTGGGTGCGCCCGGAGATATCCCTTAGAGAATTTGTAAATAAGTTGTACTAAAGTTGAAAATTGGATTCCAACTTTAGTTGGAGGCAACTTTCCATACAAGTATTTCAGTGGTGAGTGTTTCACAAGAACCAGAGATTTCAGCAATTTAGCAAGAATACAGAGGCGATCGCCATGATGGTTTTTACAGGGAAAAAAGTTCAAAAATTGTTGCTATGGTTATTTGCATTAAGTGTTGTCGTTTGGATATCAATGTATCCAACATCAGCTACCTCCAAAGAATTACCTCAAGCGTCCAACTCTAAACCTGCGATCGTTCTCGTTCACGGGGCTTATGCTGACGGTACATCATGGCAACACGTCATTCCATTGTTGGAGCAGGATGGCTACAGAGTGACTGCTGTGCAGATTCCGCTCACCTCGCTTGCTGATGATGTGGCGACGACGAAGCGGGTAATTAATAATCAAAAAGGTTCCGTTGTTTTGGTCGGGCATTCCTACGGTGGCAATGTAATCACGGGTGCGGCGGCTGGTAATTCACAAGTGAAAGCTCTGGTTTATGTTAATGCTTTCGCGCCAGATGTCGGTGAAAAGACGAGTGATTTGAATAAAAGGTACGCAGCACCTCCGATTAGTACGGCGATCGTATCTGACGCTGCAAACTTTCTCTATATTGATCGCGGGAAGTTTCACGAATTTTTTGCTCAGGACGTATCGAAGGCTGAGGCGCGAGTGATGGCAGCAACCCAAAAGCCGATCGCCAGCGCAGCATTTGAGCAATCACTTAATGAAATCGCTTGGAAAACGATTCCTTCCTGGTTTATCGTGACTCAAAGCGATCGCGCCATCAACCCCGAACTTCAACGATTTATGGCGAAACGGATTAATGCTAAGACAACCGAAGTTAACTCCAGTCATGTTCCTTTTATCTCTCATCCAAAAGAAGTTGCCAAAGTGATTGCAGCAGCAAGCACGGCTGTTAAGTAATCCCAATCTTTGAGAGAAGCAGTTTCTCGCTACATACAAATTATTGATTCTAGGAGATTTGATCATGCCGACTCAAAATACAGGTATCACTGAAGTTGATGGCAGTCAACCCTTACTGCATCAACATGGATATGAAATTCAGCAGTATGGTACTCTGCGTGATTTGCCAATTGTTCTCAACCCCAATGCCCGCAGCGAAAGCTCTGTTTTAGTGAATCAAATTTTGGCAGATACGATTATTCTCTATCACCTTTACAAGAAACATCACTGGTTGATGCGCGGACATACGTTTTATCAACTGCATCTGTTACTCGACAAACACGCCAGCGAACAAATTGAGTTAATTGATGCCCTGGGTGAACGAGTACAAACACTCGGAGGTGTGGCGATCGCCGATCCACGTCATGTGGCAGAAGTCACTAAGATTAAGCGTCCGCCCAACGGCGTTGAGGAAGTACCTGTAATGTTGTCGCGGTTATTAGAAGCCCACGAGTTGATTATTGGGGAATTGAGAGTGGCGATCGATAAAACAGCAGCAAATCAAGATAGCGGCACTAACGATTTGTTAGTGAGTCAAGTCCTGCGAACGAATGAGACGCAAGTTTGGTTTCTGGCAGAGCATTTGGTGGATACACCATTGGTACGGAGTTAAATTCAGCAGATCGGGTGTTGTAAATGAATAACTAACAGCATTTTAGCGATCGCTCTTTAGATCAGTTCATTCTTGACTCCATTTATCCATTGTAGATAACAGAGGAAGAGAATATGACTAATTATGACTACATTGTAATCGGTGCAGGTTCAGCTGGTTGTGTGGTTGCCAATCGTCTAACCGAAGACTGTGACACGACCGTATTACTCCTCGAAGCGGGCAACCCGGATACAAAACCAGAAATTCAAATTCCGGCGCAATGCTTTAGTCTAATAGGCTCTGAAGTTGACTGGGGTTACTTTTCTGAGCCAGAACCCTACCTGAAGGGTCGCAAAATGTTTTGTTCCCGTGGCAAAGTCTTAGGGGGCAGCAGTTCGATTAATTTCATGATGTATGTCCGGGGCAATCCTCACGATTACGATCGCTGGCAGGAATTAGGAAATCCCGGTTGGTCGTACTTTGATGTATTGCCCTATTTCAAAAAATCGGAATACCAGCAGCGAGGCGCATCAGAATTTCACGGGGTTGATGGGGAGTTAAGCGTTACCGATTTGATATCCCCTGCTGTGGTTTCTCAACGCTTTGTAGATGCTTGTGTGTCAATGGGATACAGCTACAATCCTGATTTTAATGGTGTACAGCAAGAAGGGGTAGGACTCTATCAGTTAACGGTCAAAGATGGTAAACGGCACAGTGCTGCCTCTGCTTTTCTCCTACCTATTCTCCATCGTCTTAATTTGACTGTAACGACAGGGGCATTGGTGACGCGATTGCTGTTTGAAGACACTCGCTGTGTGGGAGTGGAATATCTGCATGAAAGTACGCTCCACCAGGTTAGAGTCAACCAAGAAGTGATTTTAAGTGCGGGTGCGTTTGATTCGCCCAAACTGCTAATGCTTTCTGGAATAGGTACTGCCGAACACCTGCAAGCGATGGGAATTTCTGTTGTTGCAGATTTGCCGGGTGTCGGTCAAAACCTTCAGGATCACATTCTCACTTCTGTCGTTCAAGAAGTTACTCAAGATATACACCCTGCTATCACCAGTAATGGAGTCGAAGCCGGATTATTTTTGCATAGCAAGGAGAATGTGGAGGCTGCACCCGATTTGCAGTTCTTTTTCGGCCCGATTCAATTCTTGTCACCTGGTTATACTCCTGCTGATTTTGGATTTACAGGTGCAGTCTCTCTTACCCGTTTCCAAAATATTGGCAGTGTTAATTTGCGATCGCCTCACCCCAAAGATCCGCCAAGCATTCGGATGAATTATCTACAAAGTCAAGCCGATGTGCAGAAGTTGGTTGAGGGAGTTAAATTAATGCGGCAATTGTTTCAAACCAGTGCCTTTGATAATTTTCATGGTGAGGAGATTGCTCCAGGTTCTCACGTTCAGAGTGATGCAGCACTGGAAGCTTATATTCGAGACACTTGCAGCACTGTATGGCATCCGGTTGGCACTTGCAAAATGGGCATTGACCGAATGGCAGTGGTCGATCCTGAGTTGCGGGTATATGGGGTTGAAGGATTGCGAGTTGTTGATGCTTCCATCATGCCAACAATCGTCACGGGAAATACGAACGCACCGACCATCATGATTGGCGAAAAAGCGGCAGATTTAATTAAAGTTGAGCGTACCTCACAAAGCATTGCCAATAAACCCCTCTACGCTGTTTGAGAACTGGTCTATCACTTAAAAGGAAAACTCAAAACTATGAATTTACAAACAGTTCAAACCACCACTATTGCTGACGAGTCGGCAATCCGCGCTTTTCCTCGCCAGATGATTGATGCTTGGAATCGAGGTAGCGGCGAAGGCTTCGCTGCCCTATTCAGCGAAACTGCCGATTTCATCACGTTCGAGGGTACGCATCTCAAGGGTCGAAAAGAAATCGCTGCATTTCATCAGCAAGCATTCGACACAGTTGTTAAAGGAACGCGCCTGGAGGGTGAGGTGGATTTTGTCCGCTTTGTGAACTCGCAACTCGCGCTCATGCTCGTAGCGATCGGGGTAATACTGCCCGGACAAACCGAAACTTCACCATCACGAGATTCGCTGCCGCTATACGTCGTAACGAAAGGCGACGAAGGTTGGCAGATTGAAGGCTTACTCAATACCCGGAAGTTAACGCTAGAACGTCAATTCTTCTTAGACAACTTTGACTCACTGAGTGCAGAGGCTCAACGTCAAGTGACTGACTTCATTATAAGTCTCAAGCAGCGTTATCAAGCAGAGCAATCAAAGGAGATGTAAGGAATGGCACTAAGTTAAAATACAAAAGACGATCGCCCTTACTCCCCTATACTGGCTGACTATTCTTCTTCCTAACTCTACTCTCCATTAGTAACTGACCGCTTTAAACCCAACAATCAGAGGATTCGCGCATGATAAGAAAACTGGAAGCAAAAATTGCCCTTATCACGGGTGGCAATAGTGGTATTGGTCTTGCCACTGCCAAACAGTTTGTTGCTGAAGGTGCTTACGTCTACATCACAGGTCGTCGCCAAGTCGAATTGGATACTGCTGTGGAAGCCATTGGTAAAAATGTTACGGCTGTGCAGAGTGATGTTTCTAATTTGGCAGACCTCGATCGCCTGTTTGCCATCATTGAGCAAGAGCAAGGACACCTCGATATCATCTTTGCTAATGCTGGCGTTGGAGAAATTGCCCCACTTGGAGCGATCGCTGAGGAACACTTTGACAAAACGTTCAACACAAACGTCAAAGGTCTGCTGTTCACCGTACAAAAGGCATTGCCACTGTTGCTAGAGGGCGCTTCTATTATCCTCAATGCTTCGATTACTTCTATAAAAGGTACGCCAGCATTCAGTGTTTACAGTGCCTCCAAAGCCGCCGTGAGATCGTTTGCTCGGAATTGGATACTCGACCTCAGAGAACGCAAGATCCGAGTGAATGCCATTAGCCCTGGTGTGGTTCCAACTCCTGGTTACGATCATTTGGGACTGAATGACCAGCAGTTGCAAGAATTCGTGGACAGCCAAGCTGTCACTATTCCATTAGGGCGAGTCGGCACACCCGATGAGATTGCCAAAGCGGTTGTTTTTTTGGCTTCAGATGACAGCAGCTTTGTGAACGGCATTGAGTTGTTTGTTGATGGCGGTATGGCACAGATTTGAAGTTCAAAAGGAGTTAAAGATGAAGCTGATCTCTGTTAATGCCTCTTCGGTCGTCAGGATGTGAGATAGATCGACCCAAATAAACAATCGCATTTCACTATCTAAGGAGAGCGAGATGACAATAACGACCGATTCCGATTTTGCTGCCCGCGAGGCACTACGCCTGCTCGGCCCCGATCCCGAAAACTGGGTACCCGATCGCCCTGGCATCGATCGCAATGTCACTATAATCGGTGGCAGCGGCAGCGGTAGCGCCTTTGTATTTGCGCTACGGCGTGCTGGTATCGGTCGCGTGACGGCGATCGATGCAGCCGATGATGAGGCTCATGCAGGCGTGTGGCTGACACGAGCGCGGATGGAAAAGCTCCGCACGCCAAAAAATGTGCCTGGCCCGGAACTAGGCATCCCAGAATTATCCTTTCAAGCGTGGTACGAAGCGCGGCACGGTGCGGCAGCCTACGCGGCGATCGATCGCATTGGGCGAGTGACATGGGCTGAGTACCTCAGTTGGTATCGGCATTTCCTCGGTATCCAGGTTCGTTACCGGACGAAGTTGGTGCGGATTGAGCCAGCCGGAGGTTTCTTCCGCCTACACCTTGAGGTAAACGGTGTTCCGCAGATAGAGACTACGCGCAAAATTATCTTCGCCAATGGCGTGGCTGGCACTGGTGGTGCATACATACCTCCAGTACTGGCTGACTTACCACGCAGGCTGTACGCACATACCGCCGATGCCATCGATTTTGAAGCACTACGCAGTAAGACTGTGGCGGTGCTGGGTGGGGCGGCTTCAGCTTTCGATGCAGCAGGAGTGGCACTGGAATCGGGAGCTAAGGCAGTACACCTATTTGTCCGGCGGTCGGCACTTCCATCTCTACCAATCTTCAAGGGGCGACAAACGCCTCTAAACCTAGCCAGATAAAGGTTTGAGAGGCACAGACCCCTTAACAAATGTGGGTACTTATTGAGAATGAACTGTACAGTTATTAAGCAGCTACCTGTAGGGTACAGTTTAATGGTAAAAAAGAACGGTCTCGTAATTTAATTAAGACCGTCGTCATAATGCTGGCATCATTCTACCAAAACTTTTTAGAAAAATACCTAAATAAAGCACAGTTAATCACTCTGAAAATGTTGGTGTGGTTGTTACAAAATCAGAAACAGGTGAAGATAGAAAGACTGGCAGCAACCTTACCTCTACCAATACAACAAAACAGTCGTAGAC
>NZ_JAECZA010000219.1:0-11733 GCF_016056275.1 Dendronalium phyllosphericum CENA369
GGTGTCCTAGTACCCATAACAATTTGCTGGTGAGAGTAATAATTGTTGAATCTATTGGACAAATTGCATATTTATCGTGTAACTTTTTTGGAACTTTCTTCTGGACTAATTCATTTAGTTTTTGGTAAATTTCTTGAAAAGGTTTCTGGCTTCGATGTAAGTTTGCTTTTGAAAAAGTAGAAATATCTACCTCAAATCCTGTATTGTTTAATCTGTTAAACAAATCTCGCATACTTGTTAAGCTGTTATCCAGAGCATAAGATAGCCAGCACTCAAAGAACAGACGACTGTTTAATACTGGATAATCGTTTTTTGGCAGTCCTCTCAGGATATCTTTGACAATCTTGGGAAATGAATTTATAATCACTATCAAATAGATATACTTTAATGTTTCGCCCAAAATTTAACATATTTTGGGCTGTTTTTATCCGATTTTTCTTAACATTCAACACTTTTGGTTTGGATAGTACAACAGCATCGAGCCACTGTGGGGTAAATCCCGAAGGACTATTTCAATGGGGACATAGCAAAGATCATCGTCCGGACTTGGCACAAGTCAAGGAGGATGTTATCGACATTAGACCCATTAGGGATGCCAATTGCAACGGAAATCTTGTCAGGGGAAAAAGCCGATGACCCGTTATATATTCCAGCCATAGAAAGAGTACGTTCAACAATAAAACAGTCAGGATTACTATATATTGGTGACTGTAAAATCGCATCAATTGGGACGAGAAACCATATTGTGTCGGGTGGTGATTTTTATCTATGTCCTTTAAATGCCAAGCAATCGCCAAGAGAAAAATTAATAGAATATCTTCAACCAGTTTGGGATATAAAACAAGAGTTGACTATTATCAATTACGATTATGCAGACGGAAAAACTAGAGATATTGCTGAAGGATTTGAACTAAAATTTCTCCAAAAAGTAGAGATTGACGAACAAGAAATATCTTGGGAAGAGCGACAATTAGTAGTACATTCATTTAGCATTGCACAGACAGAAGAAAATTATCTACGCGAACGTATACAGAAAACCTCCGATGCTCTCGAACAACTCAAAATACCTCGGCGTGGCCAGAAAAAACTCACCTCACCTGATGAGTGGGAAACATCTGTAGCAGCTATTCTTAAACGTTATATAACTAGTGGTTTATTTAAAATTGATATTCAAACCCAACGAGCTGAAGGGGTGACAGAGGGGCTGAAGTAAAGCAAATAAAGGAGCGTGACCGTTTTGGGGTAAAAAAAGATAGGTCAAGTATTCTCAACAAGACCTATCAAATGATAATCTTCGCTAAATTCTACCAAAGTTGCTTTGAAAATGTACTGACACCCGCGCAGTACAAGATGCTAGAAATCTTGCTAATGCTGTTGCAATTTCATAAAACTGTGACAATTGAGAAGCTAGCAACAGTATTTCCACAACCCATAAAATTTGAAAGTCGGCGAAGGAGTATTCAAAGATTTTTACTATTACCCCAGTTGTCGATTTCATATCTGTGGTTTCCCTTAATCAAACGATGGGTCAAAAATACCCCGACAACAGCAGGAAAACGACTGATATTTGCTATTGATAGAACACAGTGGCGCAGCGAAAATGTCTTCGTAATTAGTCTCATAGAACAAAAAAGAGCAATTCCAGTGTACTGGCTATTGTTACCAAAAAGAGGATGTAGTAATTTGGGTGAGCAGAAAAAATTAATTCGCCCATTGTTGCGTTTGTTTAAGGGATACCAAATGTTAGTGCTAGGTGATAGGGAGTTTCATAGCATCAAACTGGCGAATTGGTTACATAGCAAAGGAGTTGACTTTGTACTGCGTCAAAAACAAGGGACTTATATTCGGCAAGAAAATCAATCATACCAACGATTACAAGCTTTGGGATTAAAACCTGGGATCTCGTTCTTTATTCAGGGGGTTCAAGCTACCAAACAAAGAGGTTTTGCGAAGTTTAATCTCGCTGGATATCACCAGCGTAAATATCGGGGAAAAGTTGAACCGACAGGCTGGTTTTTGCTAACTAATCTTGACAGTCTTGCCGATGCCATTAAAGCATTTAAGCTGCGGAGTGGCATTGAAGCTATGTTCCGTGACTGTAAGACCGGTGGCTATAATCTGGAATCTACTTTTGCTGATAATCAACGATTAATGACACTGATTTTACTAATTGCTATTGCCTATACTTGTGCGATTTTAGCAGGTCGTAATTCCCAAAAAAGGGGATTGCAAAAATATGTTGGTCGTTTAAAAGAATTACGACGATTACACCGCCGACATAGCGCCTTTTGGATTGGTTTGTACGGTCAATTATGGGTAGGTGCGATGGAATTTTGGGCTGATTTAGCCGATCAACTCATGCGTTTAAAGCTGGGTAAACTACCCTATTTTCAGAAGGGTTTACGGGCTATGGCTCTTATCCAGTCTGCTTTTTAACCTCTTTGTCACCCCGTCAGCCTGAAAAGTTATGAAAACTATCGATAAATTGGTAACAAGTTTTCAAAACCTCTTTCAAGTTCCAGTTTCTAATCTTAATATCAGTGGAAAATTGAATAACTATGAAAAGCACAGTGAAATCTCTTTCTTGTCAATCCTGACTAACATCTATATGATTTAATATATGGAATCAGCTTGAAGCTGTCATCAATTCTGAGTCCATATTTTAAGTGACAAAAAGATCGCCTTTAAGCTATCTGAAGTACTCAGATTCAATTGTACTTAAGTTAAGATTTATTTCAACTTAAGTTGGCATAATGAAACTAAAGACTAGCAATTCCTCGCTTTAAAGCGATGATGGTTGCCTGGGTGCGATCTTTAGCCCCTAACTTGCTTAAAATCCGGTTGATATTTGATTTGACCGTGCTTTCGCTAACATTCAAAGCAGTAGCAATCTCCAGGTTGCTCATACCTTGTGCCACCAATTGAAGCACCTCTAACTCACGCTGGCTCAATTCTGGATGATTCATGCGCTGTACTAATTTGGCAGCAACGTGCGGTGGAATATACTGTTGCCCCTCATGAACGGTACGAATAGCGGTTCGCAATTCACAAGGTCTACAGTCCTTGAGCAGGTATCCCTTTGCCCCTGCCCGTAGCCCCTGATAAATATCCTCATCTCCGTCATAAGTCGTCAATACCATGATGCGGGCTGTTTTAAATTCCGCGCAAATCGTACTAATCGCTTCAACGCCTCCCATTTGGGGCATTCGTAAGTCCATGAGGGTTACATCAGGTTGCGTTTGGCAAAATAACGCGATCGCCTCAATCCCGTCCTTGGCTTGACCCACAACAGTCATATCAGATTCTTCATTGATGATGGCTGCTAATCCTTGCTGGACGATGGCATGATCTTCAACAATCAGAACGCGAATGACTAAACTCATGACATTACTCCCAATTCACAATGACAACAATTTCTGTGCCTTGACCAGGCTGACTGTTGACGATTAGTTCACCGCCAATACGCTCTGCCCGTTCGCTCATCCCCAATAAGCCAAATCCTTGATTCATGATTATTTGGTTAGTGTCAAATCCCTGCCCGTTGTCTTTTATTCGTAAACAGCACTGCATTTGCTCGTAAACTAATTCAACTTGAATCTCTGTGGCATGGGCATATTTAATCGCATTGGTTAGGGCTTCTTGTCCAATGCGTAGTAGATTATTCTCGACATCAGGTGATGCATAGTAGGCTGTACCGATGACTTCACAGGTAATATGGGTATCGGTAGAAGATTTCATTTGAGCGGTTAGGTGTTTGAGGGCACTCAATAAGTCTCCCGACTCTAACAGCAGAGGTCGCAGCGCCGCCACCGATCGCCGCGCTTCAGTCAATCCAGTACGGGCTAATTCATCCACCGTTTCCATGTGTGCCTGAGCTTTCTGTGGTTTCTTTATCATTAGCTCTATCGCTGTGCCGTTATGCAGCACAATGCCTGTAAAGGCTTGCGCTAACGTATCGTGTATTTCCCGTGCCATCCGGTTGCGTTCTTCCAAAATCGAAGCTGACTCGGCACGTTTGCGATCGCTAATATCTGTAATCACACCTTCCATATATCCATCGGTTGCATTCAGATGAAAATAGTGAAGCCCCCAAAACGCTGTGCCGTCTCGTTTTCGCATTTGAATTTCAACGTTTTGCAGGTCACCATGACGCTGCAACAATTCAACGACTTGTTGGCGATCGCTGAGATTTACATAAAAGTCTGTGGAATATACAATCCCAATCATCTCATCGGGTGAATTAAAGCCAAACAACTCTGCAATGCATTGATTCGCATCGAGAGCTAATCCGTCCGAGAGGCGCGATCGAAAGATGCCGACCTGTGAGTTTTCAAAGATGTTACGGAACTTAGTTTCACTGCACTGTAGGGCTTTTTCTGCTTGTTTGCGCTGGGTGATGTCATTGCCAACCGATAAAATTTCAACTAAATCTCCCTGTTCATCTAAAATGGCTTGATTTGACCAGGCAACCCAAACTCTTCTGCCGTCTCGACACAGGTTTTCATTCTCCATTTGCAGATAAGAGGTAGGGTCGAGACGATGATAAAATACATTGTGGATGAATTGTTTGAGATTGCGCCCAGAGGTTTCGATTTCTGGAACGATTGTTTCGAGTAAGGTACGCCCTAAAATCTGATGTACCTCATAGCCAAAAAATCTCAGCCCATAATCGTTTAGGTATTGAATCCGTCCTTGTGCATCACAGCGAAGAATGATTGAGTTTGCGGTTTGAACTAAGTTGCGATAATTCGTTTCACTTTTCTGTAACGCTGCTGTTCGTTCGGCGACCTGTTGCTCTAAAGTTCGGTTATAGTCGGCTAGCAGTTTCTCGGCTTGTTTGCGCTCGCTAATGTCTTGAAAGGTGGCGATCGCATAGGCTACATTGCCCTGTTCGTCATAAACTGGAGTTCCCCAAACCTCGACTGGAATTTTGGCGTTGTCGGAGCAAATTTCTATGTCGTCAACCCTAGTGCGTTCGCCGCTCAATGCCCGCACAATCGGCATTTTCTCAGTCGGATAGGGTCGATCTGTTCCCGCTAAATAAATTTGATAAACTTCTGCAAGTCGATCTGCTCTCACCTCAGGATCGATTCCTTTACCCAATAGCTGAATTGCCCGTTGATTGGAGTAGTATGGGTGACCTACCGCATCTACAACTCCAATTCCTACTGGCACAGCTTCCAGAAATTGGGTCATCTTGTTTTCACTAGCACGCAGCTTTGAGTAGAGTTTAGCATTTTCGATCGCGATCGCTGCTTGAGTTGATAATAATTGCAAAACTTGCGATTGCTCTGGTGTAAATGCTCCGACTGCTAACTGATTTTCTAAATACAACACGCCAACTAACTTAGCTTGATTGAGTAGCGGCAAACAGAAAATAGATTTAGTTTTATTTTGTTGAATATATGGCTCATTGATAAAAGCACCTTCACGAGTCGCATCATTTAAGACAACAGTTTCATGAGTCCGAATTACATAATTAATAATTGATTCAGGCAGGCGATTTATAATCTGAAGGGATTGCAGCACTTGTGTAGTGTAGACATTCTCATCATCACTATCATTTAGTTGACCAGTCCCTTCAATTACCCATTCTCCTGCATTTTCCAAAATTATAAATCCGGTTTGAGCGCCAGCATTCTGGATTAATATCTGCATTAAGGAACGAAGCAACTGCTCTAATTCAATTTCACGAGAAATCGCCTGGGATGCTTTCATTACCGCCGCTAAATCTAAAGCGATGTTTGAAGTATTAGAGGTAGTTTTAGAAGTAGTGGGGGTTGACATGGGAGCTTCTCTATAAGACTGAGAAAAAAACTGCCCATAGCGATTTTCTAAGTCTTTAACTTTAGCTTTTGCACCCCAGCGATCGTAGCAGTAGTGGGCTTCTTTCATGTAAGTTTGGGCAATTTTTGACCGACCTCGCGCTAAATAATGTTTAGCCGCTAACTCATAAGCTAATGCTTCTTCTTGGATAAACTCATTCTCCGAAGCACCTGATATAGCGCGTTCATAAAACTCCTCAGCCTCAAAAAATTGCCCTAATACTTGCGCTTTCTCTGCTTCGACTAGATAAAATTTATGGAGATAATTCATTGGAGCATGATCTGCCCATTTCTGCATCTCTTTTTGGTTGGTGCTCACACAATTTAGCCAAGCTTCTTTTTGAGAGTTTGAAGCCTCAACCCATAGGCTTAGAAGCACCAGAGAATGATAGAAATAGAATAAAGGTACAAACGTTATTGCTGTTAACTCTTCTAAAGACTGCCTTGCTAAAATAGCAGTTTGTGCAGCTTGATGATACTCCCCAAATAGATAACACAATATAACTTTGAATAAATAAAAGAATTGAATTTCATGTCCGTCTTTAACGGCAATAGCGTGCGATAGCGCTTGCTCTTCATCATAGACACAACCCATTAAACGGCTGGGATTCTCAGACTTATCTAACAGATTAAGGATTGTCTGCCATAACAGTGCAGTCCAATTAGAGGGGTTTTCCCGTCTGATTTGTCTGATTGCTTTGCTGTAGGTTGCCGTTTTTTGTTCCAGTTGAATAAGTTCCTTACCAACAAAAAACGAGCGAAAACATGCATGATATGCAGCATAACTAGCAAATTCAAAGTCTCCAGTTTCTACTCCGTTTTGATAAGCATCAACCAGCATTGGTATTGTGTTCTTAAGATGCACCTTCCAATGCATGACGTGGGCACTAAATAACACTAATGCTTTAGCATTCCCTTTTTTAGTATTCAATCGTTCTGCCAAGCTTAGAGCCAATTTGCCAAATTTATAGCCGAGTTCAATGTCTTGAACAACTGCACATAGAGAATATCCGTAGGTAACATAACTCATTGGTGACCAGGTAGCGTTACCGTAGTTGATTGATAAATTTACCATTTTGCACCCAATCGGCACTATCAGTGCTGGTGACACCATACATGCAGTAGCTGTGATATTCGCTAGGATATACATTGCTGCCAGCGGTTCTGGTGCAGTCATCCTTGGCAGATTAATTAAGTCTTCAATTTCTCGGCCAGCGAGTATTGCAGATGTTTCCTCCAATTCTCTTTCAACGTCTAACTGACTTGGAGTTATTATTAAGTCTACTTCCAGGAGCTTTAACACTTCCAGCCCAGTTTTAAGTGCTTCTTTCAGGTTGCTCTGTGACAAAAATGCTTGAATTCTGCTATCATAAATCTGCACTTTGTCAACCACTGTCTTCGCCTGGTTGAGTACCACTTCTACGAATTGTTCCATCTCATCGAAGCAACCATGTAGATACGCCGCTTCTGCTGCTTGGGAGTACAGTGCTAAGGTAAGGTCATACTTGCTCTGCCAACTGTCTGTATCTATGAGTTTCAGCCCTGTCTTAAAATACTTAAGAGATGCTTCATAAGCCGTTGCTGCCTTTGCTTTCTGACCTGCGATTAAATTCAATCTGGCAATTTCCGTTCGTTGGGCGGGATCGGTGACAAGCTCAATTCCCCGAGCAAAATGATCGACAATTTCAAACAGTCGTTCGGATCGCTGCTCTTGTGAATTTTTTTCGAGTAAATTGCGACCGATTTGCAGATGAACAACTTGTTTGTGTGACTCATCAATTAAGGCGTATCCTGCTTGCTGTACGCGATCGTGCAAAAACTTATAGTCTTGAACTAACAAGTTTTCGTCTAATTCAGATATAGGTTGAATTAATCCAGCTTGGATTGCTGCTAGTAAATCCTGGAAAATCTCTTTAGGTGATTTTTCACAAGCGATCGCTAAAGTTTCTAAATTAAATTCAGAGCCAACACAAGCGGCTAAACTGAGAATTTGCCGTGTTTCTTCTGGCAGTTTCTTCAGCTTGAGTAGCAGCAACTCCACCACATTATCAGCAATATCTTGGGCTTCAATCTGGGCTATGTCCCACTTCCAGCATAAGTGTTCCGCATCAAAAGAAAACAGATTTTCGCTATGAAGCATTCGCAAAAATTCATTGACAAAGAAGGGATTACCCTCGGTCTTACGTAATACTAATTGGGTTAGGGAATGAACGGTGTCAATATTGCAATCTAGCGTCTCGGCAATCAATTGACTCAACGGTTCGGGCGTTAAGGGTGCTAAGGTAATTTTCTGAAGCACTGTTCCTTGTTTTCTGAGTTTCTCCAGCATCAATGCTAATGGATGCGTTGGAGTCACTTCATTATCTCGGTAAGCTCCAATCAAAAATAGATATTGGGTTTGCTCATCGAGTAATATTAGCTCGATTAACTTCAGCGTGGCGGAGTCGATCCACTGTAAATCGTCTAAAAAAATTACCAGGGGATGATCCTTTGAACAAAACACCCGCACAAATTTTTGAAACGTTAGATTGAAGCGATTTTGTGCTTCAATTGCTCCAACTTCCGGTGAAGGTGGCTGTTTGCCAATAATTAACTCAACTTCAGGAATGACATCAACGATCAGTTGTCCATTGCTTCCCAATGCCGTCAGCAGGCGATTGCGCCACTGTTGCACTTGCTCATCTGGTTCCCTTACTATTTGCTGTATTAATTGTTGCAGGGCATGGGCGATCGCGCTGTAGGGAATATTACGCCCAAATTGGTCAAACTTACCCCAAACAAAATAGCCCCACTTTGCCGTGATGGGTTTGTAGAGTTCCTGCACCAATGCTGATTTGCCTACTCCAGCGAAACCAGAAACCAGCATCATTTCGACGTTGAGTAGTGAAGAATTGTCTTCGTGTTTCGTTTTAGCTACTCTGTCAAATGCCGCTAATAATGCGCCAATTTCTGCTTCTCGTCCGTACAGTTTTTGGGGAATTTGAAATTGCTGGGAAATATCTTGAAGACCTAGTTGGAAGTAGTCAATTTGACCAATTTCTGCTAATTGCTGGGCGCAGTGTTCTAAATCCGCTTTGATACCCCAAGCACTCTGATAGCGATCCTCAGCATTTTTCGCCATCAGTTTCAAAATTATCTCGCAAACAGGTTTGGGAATCTTTGAATTCAGTTCGTGTGGTGGAACAGGTGTTTTGGCAATATGGCAATGAACTAGTTCTAGGATGTCTGTAGCGGGAAACGGCAACTGTCCGGTCAAAAGTTCGTAGAATGTTGCACCCAGCGAGTAAAAATCGGTGCGGTAGTCGAGCATTCGGTTCATGCGCCCAGTTTGCTCTGGAGATAAGTAGGCAAGGGTTCCTTCTAGAAGATGGAGACTTTTAAATGTTGGATTGGTGCGGCTGAATCGGGTGGCAATACCAAAATCAATCATTTTGACAACGCCAGTATTTGGATTCAGGACGATGTTGCTAGGATTAATATCTTTATGAATAATGTTAGCAGCATGGATTCTGCCCAGAATCTCTGTGATGGCGATCGCCAGCCCAAGAAAATCCGATAAGCGTATGGGGTAGAAGTCCGATTGCTGCTGCCGCAAGCGTTCTAAAGACTCGCCGCCAAAATCTTCTAGAAGGATGACGAGCGTGCGCTGATAGTCCTGCTGGCTATATGCCCTAACTACGCCATCGATGTTGAGGGAATGGGTAATTTCATATTCCTGCCTATAGCGAGTTAATTCTTGGGGAGAGGGATAATCTTGCTTGAGGACTTTAGCGACAACTGCACAGGTATCTTGCTCTCTAATGCCCCGATACACCAGAGTTGCCGAACTTTCATAGATTTTGCTTAAAATGGCAACTCCAGGTAGGGTAATCATTCAACTCTCTCCCAATGAGTGTCATTAACAACTCTAATATTAGAAAGTATATCGTTTGTCAAACTCCGAAATATGAAACAATTCCAACCCTTAAGTCAAACAATCTTTACATTAAGTGAATAATAAATTTTTATTAACGATGAATCTTGTCCCTCGCTCAATGAAATTAATAGCTAAGTTCGCCGAACTTCATCCCATTTCGGTGGCGTTGGGCTTGTCATTATCGATTATCTGCAACTGATTGCTCTTGATACTGATTCACGGTTGAACATGACCCAACGAGCGGGAAAATTCGCCAGGGATTAAAAAGATTGGACAAAGATTTGGATGTGCCTGTGCTGGCTTTGTCTCAACTCAACCGCAAAGTTGAACAATGCAACGATAAACGCCCTGTACCAAGTGATTTAAAAGACAGTGGTGCAGTTGGCCGACACAGTGATGTTGTCATCATGCTCTACCGCGAAGAATTGTAAGTAAGTCAGTGGGAAAAAACAAAACTATATTAAGAAAGGTTAATTAAACTAAAACCCTTTTCCCTCCTGCCTTTTTTCTTAAATGAGGGTTAGCAACACATCTACAACACTAGCTGCTCTCTATTTAGAGACTGTGAATGCATATAGCTTATTATTAGGCTCGCCTTTGCCGTAGCGGCTGTAGCCGGAACCCCAATACACCGTACCATTAACCACTGCTGCTCCTGCAACCACTGACCCTCCACTATTAAAACCCCAGAGAATCTTACCAGTCTTTGCGTCCAATGCATACATATTATTCGCGCTTTGTCCTGATGCCATTGAGCCACCATACACTACTCCATTCGCTACCGTCATTGGGCCCTCATCCTTCGCACCGACTGGGTCGGCAGTTTGCCAGATAATCTTGCCAGTCGCTGCGTCGAGCGCACTCCACGATCCGCCGGTGGTAGTCTCACCCGATGGTTGTAGCTTGTATTCCTGGGATAGGGTGTTTACAATGGCGGCATAAATTTGTTTCCCATCTGTGGCTGAACCCCATTGGATTCCACCCGATGTGCCACCAGGACCAACGATTTGGCTCCATACGACTTGGCCGCTATCCGGATCGAGCGCCCAAAAGACACCACTTTTCTGCCCAGCACCGACTAAGTCGCGCCGTATTCCACCCTTCGTAACAGTAAATAGCATTGGTGCCTGGGCGAAATCATAATCCTCTCCTTTGGGATCGGGGCAATTTCGCGCAATGCCAAACTGGCAGGAAACAGTCCACGTATCGTAACCCTCCAGCTTATTCGACCACTTAATCGCGCCAGTATCGAGATCGAGTGCCATGATTGCGTCAACATGATTGTTAGGATCGAGGCATTGCGACTCATCGCTGGGCGTTGATGAAGAGAGGTTGGCGATGCAATCTTTTGCCTTCTGAGGCACATCGTTGTTATTGCCTGTTGCAATATATACCAATTTTCGCTTGGGGTCGATTGCTGGTGTGCTGCCCCACACTGATGCGCCTGAGTAGCCCCCCACTTGGCCACCGTTGTCTGGTACAGTGTAGGTCTTCCACAATATCTTTCCAGTAGTCAAATCGACTGATGTCATGCTGCCACGGAAGGTGCAGCATTGATAATTTGGATTTACGAAAGCCTCTCCCTCCTCCAGCGAGGCAACCCCAACGTATACACGGTTGCCATAAATAGCTGGTGATTGAGTGATAATGGCGGTTGGATGAGCGTCAAGTTTTGTCTTCCAGATTAGCTTGCCTGTATTTTTATTAATTGCCATCAGGTAGGCACCACCCTGGCTGCCGATAATCACTTTATTCCCTTTAACCGCTGGGCTTGTACGCGATATCGCTATTGGGATAGTTGAGTAAGGTGTGCCTGAGCTTGCTGGTGGGATACTTGGGTCATTAATGTAGTTGGCGATAGTATTTGACCAAATCTGTACCCCCGTCTGTGCATCGATCTTGAACAACCCGGATTTCTCACAAGCAGTAAAAAATCAAATTGTATGGCGTGATGTGAGTCCTTGTTTTGATACATCACCAATCAAAATTTAT
>NZ_JAECZA010000219.1:11750-13743 GCF_016056275.1 Dendronalium phyllosphericum CENA369
AGTATAAAACAGTAGATACAAAGCTAAAATAATCACTATTTTTTATTGGTACTAAAATAAAAATGTTATGTGCATAAAATTAAGTATTCCAAAGCAAGACTTGAATTAATCCAAGCCAAAAGTATCATTAACTAGAAATAAGTAAAAGACAACTTAACTTTAAACTAAGCGGTATTAGGGAGAATCTTTAAGCGCCTATGAACAGTAGCAAAGATATGTTTGTATGGGCAAGAACTAGTAATTGCAATTAAAATGCGCCGTGTACTTACAGTAATCAAAGCTCCTAACTTCAATAATTTAGTACGAATAGTCCCAACAGTAGCATTTTGGAATTCGGTTTTAGCTAAACATTTTTGACGCAAAGCATTCATCAAAACGTAAGCAAGAGAAGAGAACCATAGACGTAATTGATTCCCAGCAAATGTATGGGTACTAGTTCTGTCACTAAAAAGTTCTAATTGTTGTTCCTTAAAACGATTTTCCATCTCTCCCCGCCTACAGTATTTTTGTGTGTAGAGTTGAGCAGGAGGTACTTTTTTTGTAGTCAGAGAAGTAACAACAAAACGAATTTTAGCTGCCTTCGTCCCATATTCAACCTTACAAACAACACGACGACTATGGCTCCAAGATTCACGAGTCTGATAGTCTAACGACTTATACCACATTGAGTTATCAATCAGTTCGGATGCTTGTTGCGTGAGTTCTTCATCTGGCTTAAATACGGTTTCTAAAAATGAAACTACTGTTGATAATTTCTGCTCATACTCAAGCGCAGCTCTATTTTGAGTCGTGGTAGTCATCCCAATTAAATGACTATTTTGCGCCAATCCAAAAACGTAGTCAACTCCAGGGAGTGACTCACACCATGTCATAATATCGTCTCTGGAATAAGCACTATCTCCTTGTACTAAAATCTCAACATTCTTCCATTGTTGGCGTATTTGTTTAATCACTCTTTGTAGTTCTGATAATGCCCCAAATGCTGGGTCTACATTTGATGGGCGAAGTTTAGCTGCTAATAGATGTTTTCCACAGAAAATATAAAGTGGAGCATAGCAATATCCTCCATAATAAGTATTGAAGAAAACTTGCTCTTGCGAACCATGCACTAAATCATCAGTTACATCTAAGTCTAAAATAATTTGTCGTGGCTCTTTCGAGTAAGATTCTAGAAATATTTTGACAAATAAGCTTTCAATTTCTGATGGAGAATGCCCGATTTTATGGTAACGGCTGTCTGCTCCTTGTTCCACATCTTCAGGACAATGTTCCAGCCGATTTAATGTACTCTTTCCTGCCAATGTTGCAGGTTCATTCTCTATTCCAATCCTTTTTCCTAATGCTATAGCAAACATCTGGTCATGACGTAATTCTTCGTGGTCATTCAAGTCTTCATACCCCATGACCAGCCCGTATATTCGTTGTTTAATTAAACTCTCTACTGAATGGTCAATCCGATTTTTTTTTCGGTAATCTTGGAAACATTGTGCAAACTGTGATGTGATTTGCAATTTTCTGTCTATTTCAGCAATCAAGCTTAATCCTGCATCTGATGTTACTTGTCCACCCTGAAAATTGACTATTACTGGCAGCGATTTTTGTTGCTCAAATTTCAACTGTTTTGTTGAAGATGGGGTCATGCTTTATAACTGCTGAAATCCTTGCTATATATACATTCTCGCAGTTTTTGACCCCTTTTTTATCTTTTTGTTCAAGGGGCGACAAGCGAGTTAAAGAGCTTGCTGTATAAGCTTCATAGCCCTTAAACCTCGCTGATAATATGCTTGCTTATTGCGACTGAAACCGACCAGTTCCTCGACCCATGCTTGACACTCATGCCAAGCGACTATCCAATTTTGACCATATAAACCTATCCAGAAATTACTATGACGTTTCTCATTTCTATTTTTTTCTTGACTACGACAAATATAGGAATCAAGTTTTTGAAATTTAGTCCTTTGTCCATGTAACCAAGCACTGGTCATAGCTAAAG
>NZ_JAECZA010000220.1 GCF_016056275.1 Dendronalium phyllosphericum CENA369
GCCTCGAAGTTTTAGTGCCGCATCATAGGCGTTCCAATTCTGAACTTTATACTGGGCTTTCGTCTTCATCTTGGGCTAAGGGCGGCGACAGGACACAGGATATAGGTAAAATTTACCATTTTCCTTATTCACGCAACAACGCCCTTTGTATCTACTGTTTTATACTTAATTTAACTCCGCGCATAAATTTTGATTGGTGATGTATCAAAACAAGGACTCACATCACGCCATACAATTTGATTTTTTACTGCTTGTGAGAAATCCGGGTCATATTGCTGCCAAAATTGCCTCTCACACTTTACGTCTGTTGCTTCTTCGCCATTTTGGTATCAATGTTCTTACTTTTCAATCTCAACCGATTTAATTCACATTAGGCGTAATTTATGATTAAGCACCAGTTTGAAGCCACCAATGAAAACCCGTCAAGCCACTAATTAAATCAAGCTGTTGCAGTAAAAATTGACACCGATGAAATAGGACATCCTCTAAATGATGAATTGTCTCAAAAAATTGATTAGCAATTGGTTCGTCCACTAAAATCCACAACCTTTCTGCGGGTTGTAATTTAGGTGAGTAAGGGGGCAAAAATGTTAAATGTAGTCCTTCGGAAATCTCTAAACTCTTGCTGGTATGCCAACCTGCTCGGTCAACAGCTCAAAGAATGCGTTTATCAGTACCTAAGCCAAATTCCTGAGCAAAATCGGCTAAAACCTGATTAAATAATTCTGTGTTCACATAAGGAAGAATCCACGCCTTAGTTTCGCCAGTTTTAGGGTGTACAAAAGCATATAACCATAACCATTGAAAGCGCCAATTCACATCAGCTATTGGTGTTTCCCCTTCTGGTACATAAACTCGTCGTAAAACAGGTTTGAGTCCTAAGCGTTAGCGAAGCGGTAGCGAGTCTTCTCCAAGGGGAGACGCTACGCGAACGAGCGTCTGCTCATCCTTACTCCACAGCTGTACTTCTGCATTCGGGTAAGTGGTTTGAAGTGTTTTTACTTCTGCTGCTATTTTTTTTTCCAAGCCTCTTGCTCAAAAGTATCGCTTTTTGTGTGGGATGGGCGAGGAACTCTCAGTCTAAAAGTCATCTGTCTTAATATCTCCCATCCTCCATCGGTGAGAGGTTAAGATAATCTTACTTTTGTCAATTAGAAATTATGCTTAAAATTTAGGGGGAGCCGAGGTACTAAGTTAACTTTTGTACTGAAATTATGGGTTAAGAATAAATGATGCGTATCAAGATGACGCGATCGCCCGATTAAAAATTCTGTTTGTAACCCCGATTTTGGCAATATTTTAAGTACTATTGCTTATTGACAAATGGTATCTGACCTTAACCTGTCACGAATGCCCATCTTCTATGTCTGCTTATTTTTGTTCCTGTGACTTTACTTAACCAATCTGCTACTTTCCTGCCATTCCATAACCCTCCATCCGGTGCTTTTTCTTGTAACGCTTGCCATAATTGTGCTTGCTGAATATCATCAACTAGCGGCTGCGTTCCTTGGTTTAACTGTCTGCGATCGCCTAATCCTTCTACACCTAACTCGTTGTATCTTTTTACCAAGGCGTACATCCACGTTATACTGTAGCCAGTGATTTCCTCCACTTCTTCCGTTTTTTTTCCTTGTACTAGTAGCCAGATAATCTGATACTGGCGGCTTTCTATACTACCTTTAGCTTGACGGTAACGTTGTTATAGCTCTTCTAGACTCAAATGTGCGGCTACACTAATTCGTTTCGGCATTCATCATCTTTGCACTCACCGCTTTTATCGTAAGCGATTTACCGGACATAATATAAGTTGGAATAATGGGTGGTAATCAGTAGCGTTTTGGTGCGTCCAATGCGATCGTCCAGGATGCCAAACGGAACTCCACCAGCTGCCCGTCCCAGCAACAGAACCGATGTTAGCAATCCTGTCCAGTAGAGAGTTGGAGCTTTAGCTTCGGGGGAGCCAATCATTAACCCTAAGGGTAACCTAATTCTGTACCAGTTCCCACACCGACGCAGAGAATCCGTGCGTTGGCAGGAAGTTCGCAAAGTACTAGGCGGGTCAGTAAATAAAGTGCATCGAAAATGCTTTCGACAAGGAGTAGTTTGCCACAATCCGGCATCGCCTGATGACAGTTTTTGAGAATGAGTGAGGACTTTTCATCATTCCAATCGTGGATGATCCACCGCATCAGGTAAACATCACCACCCGATGGCACAGACTCGAATGGCACTAAGAAAAGCTTTAAGCTATGCAGGATAAACGCTACAGATTTTAAAGCTATTAAACAGTGTTGGGACGGAGCAGGTGATTGTCCTTGATGAAGTGCTGCGATCGCCGAATCTGATTAGGATTCGTAGACTTTAAGCAAAAAGCGACTCAACTCGCAATTGTCAAAGTGGCGAATTCCACGGAACAATTTGTTTGGATCTGCCTGCCAATCGACAATCAAATCCAGGACTGTGTTGCTTTCAATCCTCAAGGGACAACTAATCGAGCCTCCTCTTAAGTAAAATACCTGATTATTGCCACATTCGTTCTCCAGGGGTTGCCATCCAATTTCTTTTGGAGAGGATGTGACTAAATCGGGAGTTATCTGTTTGACAGTCCCCTGCCAAACGCCGTCAGGTTGAATCACACCAGGAGATGGAAGCGCTTCATTAAAGCTGTCTAATTGCTCAGAGATCGCTCTGATGTGCTGCAATTCACCGCTTTTTTTGTAAACAGCGCTAAGGCTCATCCTCCTGTTTCCATGCGCGAACCCTGTTTCACAGAATAACTGAGCGTCCGCATTTGCGATCTTTGTAGATCCCCAGGAAAAGCTGTTGTCTAGAAACAAAACGACAAAGAGATGGCCGTTAAAAGATAGACCTGCACTGGTATAAGGACCAGCATCTTGTAGTTCAGTCTTTCCATCAGAATAAGTGTAGTAATTTTGCTGAGTTATCTGGCTACTATCTTCACTGAGGTGGAAGGAGCGAACACACTTGAAGGAGTCAATTGAGTGTCCTTCTGGCGAATATTTAGTCCAGATACCATGCCAGTCGCCTACATGATAGCGGCAAAAATTATTCCAATTTTGGAGCTGGTTCTCCCTTTGAGCAACATTATCAACGGACTTAGATGTCATTGTGTATATTTCCTCACTTGCAAGCTCTAGATAAAATAATAAACGGCAGTGTTCATTTGAACACTGCTAGTCGCGCCCTGCCACAATAATCTTTTCTGCTAAACTGACAGGGTTAGAAAACATCACCTCATGACTACCCGGCATTTGCACAAGCCGAAATAGCCCTAAACGACTGGACATTCTCGGATGCCAGCCCCCGTTGTCTTCTGTACAGTAGAGGTAACTCTTGGGAATAGTCAGCACATAAAACTGCTTTAAGTCCAACTTGTCGATTAGCGGTTGATAGGGTTGAGACGATAATTGTGCGTAACTGGATTTAGCCAGTTCGAGATCAGCGTCGTTGATAAATACCTCACGCCAAATCTCAAAAGGTAGCATTACTGTACGATCGTCCGATTCTCTCGCTAGCTTGTCGAATAACCCATGAAAGTTAGGTGAGAAGGTATCTTTGACGCTCTCACCATCATTCAAGACAAAGGCATTGAAGAAGATCAGCCGTCGAATGCGATCGCCAATCGCTTCGGCAACTTTCGCAATAATTGTCCCACCAAAACTATGTCCTAAAAGGACGATATCGGTTAAGTCTTTGTCAACAATGTAATTGACAACCGATTGCGTGCATTGAGCATGGTTGACGTTTCTATTTACGCCTTTACCATGCCCAGCGATTGTGGGAGCAAAAGCTCGATGCCCTTTCGCTTCTAGATGTTTGATAGTAGGTTCCCAAGCAGAACCATCATGCCATGCGCCGTGAACTAAAACAAAAGTTGACATAGGATAACCCCTTAATGAATACAGTATAGAAATTGAGCTTGTGCGAACTGCACGACTTAGTTATTAGATTATTTATTAACCGCTACGAGTTTGGTCTAAACTTGTGGCGACACTTTGATAACACTACCCTAAAATTTAACCTTTTAAAACTTTGAAAACATCTTATTATTAACTCTTTGTACCTGTAACAATAAATGCTGGGTACTCAGCGAAAAACTGCCCATTTTTGTGCATTTATTCTAACTGCTTTCCCCATTTATATAACTCAGGATCGAATAATTTTTTTTTTAGCGCTTGCTCTAAAACTCCATAACAAGCCAAAATGAAAACTTCATACTTATCATAATAGAGTGAGTAACAACAGCGATATTGCTCATTTTTAACTCTTCAAATATTTCTGGCAACTTACAACCTATTGAACCATTGGGAAAACTATCAAATATGACTCTAACAATTTTGTGGGTTAAAGTGGGGTATGTAAAGTTAATAGAAATGCCATCTAAGTCAAACTCAAAGATAGCAAGCTTTCCACCAGGAGCTAATATATGAATCATCTCAGGCACTGCTTTCTTTGGATTGCTCACGTACAATAAAATACGCTCTGCTCGACAAGCATCAAAGCTATTATTATTCATATTGAGCGAGTTAATGTCACTTATATAGTATTTAATTTGTAAATTCAATTTATCTGCTCTTTTTTCGCTTCCTCAATCATTTCCTCATTTTTATTTACTCTCACAACTAAACTATCATCACCAACCAGTTGTTGTATTCGTTGCACTTCGTGACCGACCCTGCATCCTACATCTAAAACACGATGACCTTTTTTAATACCTAAAGAATTTAGCATTTGCTGTTTGCAGGCACGCACTGAATCTAATTCATCAAACTTATCCAAAAATTAGATAAAAAAATTTCGTCATTAGTTTTTTCAAAACTTTGAAAGCCAAAAGCTATATTTTGCATGATGTCTTAGACAAGTTTCTAATTATGGAAAGTACAATCTCAATAGGTGAATAAAGCTGCATTTTCTCCTTGATTATTACGACAAAATATTATTGGATGAAGAATCAAAGTTCGTGTTCAAGATTCAATAGATGATAAAAGTGGGTAGAGTTTGATATCTTATCTCTAGGCTAAGTAAGCTTAATCTCGAATCTTGGGTAGTGTTATCAACCCCAATTTTAGCCCGATTCTAACGATATTTTAAGTATTATTGCTTATTGACAAATAGTATTTGACCTGAAATTTTCACGAATGCCCATATACTAAGTTTCTCCAGAATCAATCGCACTTGCACCGATCTCGGCTCTATGCCGTAACCATTTGCCTGACGCTCATTTCACACCTATTAGCCGGAATTGACACATTTCACAATTCATCTGCACAAGTCCTTGCTGAGTTTCAATTTCTCGCTCTCGTAATAGCGAGAATAGTTGAGGATGCAGACCCATTTCGGGTAAACAAATCATACAAATATCTGGGTATTGCTCCTGCTGTTGGGCAGTACTCTTAATAATTTTTTTCATTAAAACACCAGTAAACAGGAAGTGTGGCAGGACAATGATACGTTTAGGCTGGTAAAAGCGGGCGCGACGGAAGCCTTCTTCTAACTTGGGATAGGTAATGGCGATGAAGCAGGTTTCGACCGTGGAGTAGCCGCTTCCTTCCCAGAGGATACGAGCTATTTTGTAAACATCTCCGTTGGCATCGGGGTCACTAGAACCACAACCGACAAACAAAAGAACGGTGTCAGATCGAGAAATTTGTCTGGGGTTGTATTCAGGGTAGTCAAGTTGTGCTAAACGCGATCGCCACAATTCTATAATTTGAGGTGTAATCCCAAAATGATGCCCGTAGTGAAACTTCAGCTGCGGATACCTAGTCTTGGCACGGTCTAGTTCATTGGGGACTTCAAATTTACTATGCCGTCCAGCAAATAGCATTACTGGCAACACTGAGAGTTCAATGTAGCTTCTTTCCACGCACTGCTCTACTGCTTGTTGAATTGTCGGACCAGTAAGTTCCAGAAAACAAGGCAAAACTGGACGCGATGAATCTAAAGCTGCATAGGCAGCTGCAAAATTTAACAAAGCTTGCCTTCCTTGTGCATCTCTAGTGCCATGACCAATCAGCAATAAAGGACGCTTTATCGGCAAGGGTGGCAATTTCAAGGTTGCGGCAGTTGGGAACTCCATCTGGGTCAGACTTGTGGTGTCTAAAATAGCCATTCTCAGTTCTAGCTCCTTGAGTTTTTTTTACAAAGTCCACTGGTCAAGCATCTGCTTGACGAGCTAGTAACTCAGAGCGGATTTGGCAAAACTGGCTAGTATGTAGCACAATTTCACCATAATCTGGAATCCAAGCTAACCATTGCTCGTCTGAATGTTGGCACAGTAGAAGTGCTTCATCAAAACTGAAGGGGCTGGGAAGTTCTAGTAGTTGCACCCAGGTAAAAGCGTGGAACTCCTGGTGAGACTGTTCTAAATGTTCAGTTGACCAGCTTAGGGTATCCAATGATAAGCAGACGGCATCTGGTCTATGCAGTTCTAATTTCATGGTTGTGTCTCCTGCGATTCCTCTTCTTCCCCTACTTCCCTCTTCGGCTGACGCTCACGGCAAAGCCTGCCTCCCCTGCCTGCCTCCACCCATGATTTTTGGAGTGACAAACCACTAGGCTCTACTAAACTTATGGATTCTCTCTATTTTCCTGAATCGACTGAGCTACACCATCCCATAGGGAACAGCGTACTTTGAGAGCGTTGTGAGCAGAATGTAAAGCTTGTTCCCACTTCAAAGGGTCATCACCACAAAGATTTTTTAAGAGTTTCTGCCCCATTGGGACATGCTGATCCTCATCAAGAAAAGTGTGTCGGTCGAGGTAAAGTTGCAAGGATTTGTAGGTGAATACATGAGAACTTTCTAAACTTGCAAGGATTTGCCTAAACATCGCAGGTACGATGTCTTCTCGACCTAGTAGAAAAGCTGCCGCAACTTCATGGGTTGACTTGTTTACAGTGGTTAAGGTGGAAAGTACAAAGGTTTTTGTAGATTCGGGTATGGAAAGAGGGGCTAGAGCTTCCTCAGCAGAAAAACCTTGTTGAAGAGAGTCAATAAACTTTCGGATCGAACTGCTATCAGCCCCAATCTCTGACATAGCAGTTAGATAGAGATCGAAATGACTTGTGTAATGCCCTGGGGTAACTTCATCAGTTTCTTCAGCTAGAACAATCTCGTTAACCATCCTTGCTGAATTAATGTCTGTCGGTGGAAGCCACGGCACGTCTAAGCAAGTTACTCGCTGTTGAAGAGTTTTAATCAGTGACATAAAATCCCAAATAGCAAATATGTGGGATTCCATAAATATCCGCACAGATGCTATATCTCCCAATTGTTTGTAAACTGAGTGATTTAGAAGATCGGTACGGGTGGGTTCAATTTTTTCTACAAGCCACATGTAAGGATCTATTCCTGACGATATAGCTGGCTTGTTATTTCCTTTGGTAGTTTTTATTTGAAATATATTCATCTATGGAACCCTCTGTATTTTTTGTTTGAATTGAGATATTCTCACAAAGCGTCTTTACACAGTCTGTATTTATATCGGAGTTTTTGTGAAATAGTATGAAAGCAATGAGGGTAGTGTTATCAAAGCAGCACTACTTTGGTATTCAGCGATCGTTGTCGCCGATCTCGCTGGGATGGTAGTAAAGCTAAGGGACTTGCGATCGCGCTTTTGCTTGGGCAGAAATATTGTGACTCATTCTAAACCTCGACGAAAAAAGCATTCACTGTACTCTTAGCACTGTGAAATCTCTTTTTGTCAATCCTGACTAAGCTCGGCTTTATCCAAAATTAAGAACTCGGCTTTCCTGATTCGGCAAAACCCCTGGCAATAAGAGCAAATACTTTTTCCATGTCATTGATTTGCGCTCAAGTCCAAAAACTAAAACTACCTTACCACAATGGTTTCAGCGTTAGGTTTTGGGTTTACTAAAAATGGATAAAGTCGAGCTAAGAGGTTGTTTGAAAAGTAGTTAGCTGTGATTTTAGACACTTGTTGATCCCCCCTAGCCCCCCTTAAAAAGCAGGGCTGTTTCATTCCCTAAAAGACCTTTATTTACAAGCGTATCAGCTAAAAAAATCAGGTCGTTAAATAATCTAATTGGGTCAAAAACCAGGCGATCGCACTTAAATTTATTGATTGAAGCAGTAACTTTTCGATTACCAACTTCCTAAAATTTTTGGTCGATACTCTTGACAAAATCCCGGTCTGAGCGAATGAAACAGCCCTGCCTTAAAAAGGGGGGAATTAGAATCAAAGTCCCCCTTTTCAAGGGGAGCCACTGCGGTCTTGGGGCTTCCCCAAGTGGAGCAAGTGGCGTGGATTTAGGGGGATCTAAAACTATTTGATACATCATTAGGGACTTTTCAAACATCCTCTAACATCTATATAACTTAATATATGGAGTCAGCTTCAAGCTGTCATCAATTCTGAGTTTATATTTTAAGTGACAAAAAGATCGCCCATGAGCGATCTGAAGTACTCAGATTCAACTGTACTTAAGTTCAGATTTATTTCAACTTAACTGATATCTTGCACCTAGGTGGATAAACACTGAATATGTAGAATAGAAGTATCAAGTATTGCAAATCTATTAAGTAACTGTATACTGGGCATAAAGTTATTGATAATACTTGTTAATCCTTTAAATACTTGAGTACCTCAGTGAATAATGTATAGAGAATGATAATCATGAAGAGGGGCAGGGGTGAGTGGGTGAGCGTCGCTCACCCACTCACCCCCAGAACGCGATTATCATTTTCATAAAGTACTTAATTGCTCTCCAGTACAATTAAAGCTGCTCCTATTGCTTAAAGTGACCCAAATATGAGAGAAAAGGGCGTATTCATTCAATTTGCTAGCAAGAACAATGAAATATCTTCTTGCTCACGCCCAAGAGCTAGTTTACATCTTAGAATCATTAATTGCTTCTGCTTACCAACAAGAAACTTTCAACGCTATGTTGGGATTATTCTTGGAGGCAAAAGGCTATCATCTACCACAGCACAGCCAAACCAAATCGGCTAGTGCTATTAGTCGCTTCTTGAATATATATGATTGGCCAACCCGTCAAATCATTCGCGTTACCCGTAAGCACATCCAAAGTGCGATTCTCTCTGCTTGTCCTAAAGGTCGTAAACCTCAACTGCAAGTTATTCTTGACCTAACCACCCTGGAAAAATGCGGTAAATTCAAAGAATTTGACCATTTAATCCGCGTCTATAACCGTAAACGTGGCTTGCATCTGGTCGTCATGTACCTAGTTTTCGGGCAATGGCGAATCCCTTGGAGCTTTCGAGTTTGGAGAGGCAAAGGTCAGTAGACCGAAAAGTTTGGCGATCGCGAAAAAATAGTAGTGTATGATACAGTTTTGTCGAGAACGTAAAAAAGCTGATTTTCTGAGACAAATAATAAGTATAGCTTATAGATAAGCCTTAAAAATCAAGCAAAATCAGCTGGACGGGAAATAAACTTCGCAGGCTACCCCATAGTTGCGGTCTACTGCTTGGCGTAAAAATTCAAGCATCTGTTTAAGAGTAAATAGGTGAGAAAAAACTTGTCTAGTACTTCTTTTTAAACGGCTGATATAATGCCATAATAGATAAATCCAAACATTAATAATTAAGAATGCCAAAGCTACAAATAAAAGTCGAATGATAGGATTTTTAATAGTAGTTTTGATTCGGCACTGATTTTTCATTCGGTAGCTACTCTCAATCCCAAAACGTAGACGATAGTCATCACTCCCGGTTCGCTCATTTTTTGAGGAGTTAGGAAAAGAAGTATACCGAAAGACATATTTCCAAAAATGAGTAAATCGGTATAGGTTCAGAATTATGGCAACTGAACCCATAATTAAAAACGAAAGAGTCGATGATATACCCGTACTTCTGACACAAATACAGAAGATGGGGATAGGCAAGTTAATCGATAAGCACTTTCCGACACATGGAAATTGGTAAGGTGAGAGTTTGGGGAGCGTAGCGGTAATTTGGTTAACACATATATTATCGCAAGCAGATCATCGTTTAAATCAAGTCCAAGGCTGGGCTTCCAAGCGTTTGGAAACTTTAAAAACACTGATGGGCGATTCCTTAGAGGAATTAGACTTGACGGATGATCGGCTAGAAGCGGTATTACGCTACCTTAATTGTGATGACTGCTGGTCTGTATTTGAGTCAGAACTAGGGAGTAATTTGCTGTGTGTCTACGATCTCAAACCAGAACGGGTACGTTTGGATACAGAAATGTTGAATTCTAATACAAAACTTTACATATCTAGTTACACTAGCTCTAAAAAGATTAAATTACTCAACAAAACATAATTTCCTCAAACCAATGAACATAACTGATTTTCTGACACATACAAGATTGTAAATAGCGAAGTTTATCTAATAGTGTATGTCCCCATTGTTGTGGGATAGATAATATCTGTAAAATTAGATAGGCTATTAAACTAACGTAAATTTGTATGGTGATACCATTGACATTCTTAGTAATTAATTTGTCAAGTTTTAAG
>NZ_JAECZA010000032.1 GCF_016056275.1 Dendronalium phyllosphericum CENA369
GGTGTAGGGTATGGGGTGTGGGGGAAGAAATAGCCCCAACAACCTCCTGGGTACAAGCCCCGTATGAGTCAAGACGATGGCATTAGTGGGGGTTCCAAGCCCCCTCCAATGCCGTCTTTCCTACACCCTACACCCTAACCCCAATACCCTATTCTTGACTGAGTTTACGCCAGTTAGGTGAGGTACTAAAAAATCATAGACTGTATGCGATAAGTTATAACGAGTATAATCGCATCAAAGCTTAATGAATATGTAGCATTGTCAGAAACCTAAGTATAAACTCGCATAATCAACTGCCCATATCCTGACAGATATAGAAGCAGCTACCAAATTACCCAAAAGCATATGAACATCAATAGCCCCTTTGAAGCAATACAGACTAGTTTTCATACAGCTCTAGGTGCTGCTAGTGCATTTACTACCGTACTGCAAAACCCGCAAAAAAATTTAACAAACTACCTTACCCAAATTCAGGAAAAACCAGATCGACTGCTCCAAGATTTTGCGGTGACAGGTAAAAACATGGAGCAAGATATTGCTAGCTTTGTAAAGACTTACTTTTGCGGGGGCAGTACTCCCCAATCATCGTACCCTCAATATGTTGAACGGGCAGATGGACAAGCTTTTAATCAACCCTATTTAATCAAAGGGACAAAAATGTATGGCTTTGTCATCGAAGGTTCAATGACTAAGCTACAGGATATTTGCGATAAATATCTTAACAATCCTACCAATGGAGAGATTGAATATCGCCCAGCTACAAACTATGTCGTCTTAACTTTCAACACTATAGACTCGCTAAGTTCTATCGAACCGCCCGATCGCGACAAAGGGAAAGTGGATGAGGAAGAAGCTGTTTTTTGGATGTTGACAGTAGTCGGGAGAAAAATCGGCCCTTTCTTTGTGGCAGAACGTCTCGCTTGGTTCTTGCCCTACCTGTATGTGAATAATTCTCCTGTGTTAGTTTCAGGACGCGAAGTGTTTGGTTTCATGAAAGAACTTGGCACGCTGCGGATTCCCAAAATAAATGAAGAACCAGATTTATTTACCGCAGACACGTTGGTATTTAAAGAATTCAATCCTGAAGTCAAAGCTAAAGACGATCGCCTGCTAGAAGTCCGTCGCATCGAACAAGGGAAGCAACATCCAGCACTTAAAACTTGGGACAGTTTTGATGAAGCGCTCGAAGCGATCGCTGGTTTACTTTTTGATAACCCTGGTGAAATTCTGATTCCTGGTTTGGAATTACCCTTAAATTTGCTGGATTACCTGATTCACAAAGACTTGCCTTTCGTTAGCCTCAAGCAATTACGCGATGTGAAAGATAGCAAACGAGCATGTTACCAAGCACTAATCGAATCGACAATGCGGCTACAAACCTTTTACAGCGGAAAGCTTTTAGGCTTCAATGATTTTGGCGATCGCTACGAGTTAACAATCAATAATTACGCTAGCCAACCCCTTGTTCAAGATATGGGCTTGCATAAAGGATATTTACCAGGAAGCGAATCAACACGCATTCCTGTAAAGCTAGCTTTCTTGCTGCATTTCGACTTCGTTCTCAACAATGGCACTACCGTTTGGCAAGCACCGTACAAATGAAAGATGAGGGAGCAGGGGAAGCAGGGGGAGATGAGGGAGAAATAATAACTGACTACTGACTCTTGTACAGACGCGATTAATCGCGTCTCTACGACAACTGTATAATCGCGTCTCAACTGACAACTGACAAAGGATAAATAACCGTGTCTGAACCATTTAAGCCACAAAAGATTGCGATTTTGGGTGGAGGAATAGCATCCTTGACCACAGCCTATGAATTAACCAGCCAGCCAGGGTGGGAAAATCTCTACGAGATTACTATCTATCAAACAGGTTGGCGTTTGGGGGGCAAGTGTGCAACTGGACGTAACGTCAAGCCTTACGATCGCGATCGCGAACCTGATTACCGCATTGAAGAACATGGGCTGCACATTTTTTTTGGATTCTACGAGAATGCCTTTCGTCTGCTCAAGCAATGCTATGAGGAATCGGGAGGTAATGGCCCTTTCAGCACCATAGAAGATGCATTTAAACCCCACAGTCTGATTGTCCTAGAAGAATACATCAATCAGCAGTGGGTCAATTTGGCTTTCGACTTTCCAATAAATTCTCTAGTTCCTTGGCAAGGCGGTGGAATTTCTTCTCTGTGGGATCATATTTACACAACTATTAAATTCGTTCTTCGCATTTATACACAAGTCTGTTACGACCAGTACAGTAAAACTTCTAGTTGGCAAGAAACAGCCTCTCAACAGATAGCACTCGGCAAAGAGATGCTCGAATTTCTCTTAGATGGATGCATCGTGCAGTTTCCCGAACAATTGTTTCAGTTGTTACTTAAAGAGCCTAGCCGTTGGGCAACATGGTTAAAAAACACCAACCAGCAGATTGCCAAAGCTTTAGAAGGTCTTGACATTACCGATGAAGGAGTATTGTTGAATTTTGCTTGTAACTTAATTAAGTTACTTCCTGAGAATACTAAGCTTCATCGGCGCGAACATCATCAAATCATTCTCAAACTGATAGATAGATTTTCAGAACGCTTGAACTACCAGCGAGAAACGAACATTGAGCAAAACAATTACACTCTTTGGCGCTTAACACTGATTGACCTAGCACTAGCAAACATTCGGGGTCTATTTGTAGATGGGGTAATTGACTATAACTCCCTGGATATTTTAGATGAGCATGACTATAAAGACTGGCTACGAAAACATGGTGCGAGAGAATCAAGCGTCAATTCAGCGTTTATTCGAGTTTTGTACGATCTCGTTTATGGGTTTGCGGAAGGCAATACTAATAAACCGCAATTAGCAGCTGGAACCGCCATCCGGATTCTCACAACCATCCTTTTCCACTACAACGGTGCGATTATGTGGAAAATGCAAGCAGGAATGGGCGAAACCGTTATCACTCCCATCTATGAAGTCTTGAAGCGTCGAGGTGTGAAATTTAAATTCTTCCATGTTGTCAAGCAATTGCATTTAGATGAACAGCAGAAGTCTATAGACAGTATCACAGTAGCTCGCCAAGTTACTTTAAAAAATCCCCAGCAGGAATACGAACCGCTCATCAACGTCAAAAACCTGCTTTGCTGGCCTAATCAGCCTCTCTACGATCAAATTGTGGACGAAGAAGCTCAAAAGCTCCAAGATAAGGAAATTGATTTAGAGTCACATTGGACACCTTGGCAGAATGTTGAAGAAATCACTCTTAGTGCCAAAAATGGCGATTTTGATATCGTAGTTCTCGGCATTTCTATAGCTGCTTTACCTTCTATTTGCGATGAACTGATTCATGCTCAGAAAAATCCGGTTCATCAAAAATGGCAGAACATGGTGACTAAAGTTAAAACAGTCACTACTCAAGGCGGACAGATATGGCTAAAACCAACTTTGCCACAATTAGGATGGAAACTGTCCGCTCCGGTGCTAGGCGCTTATGTTGAGCCGCTTGATGTCTATGCAGACATGAGTGAGTTACTTCAACGAGAAAATTGGCCTTCTGAGCAATATCCCTATAATGTTGCCTATTTTACGGGAGTAATTGCAGATCCAGGGATTCCTCCTAGCAATGAGTATAATTTTCCAGCACAACAACAGAAAAAAATCCAAGAACAAGCAATTACTTTCTTCAAAAATCACATAGGACATCTTTGGCCTGATGCTACTCTCCCAAACAATCGTCAAGGCTTGAACTGGGATTTACTTGTAGATTTCCAAAATCGTCAAGGGGTTGAAAGATTTGATGCCCAATACTGGCGAGTGAACATCGATCCTTCAGAACGCTATGTGCTTTCTGTGCCTGGAAGTACTAAGTATCGTCTCAAAACAGATGAATCTGGGTTTGATAATCTTTATCTAATAGGTGATTGGATTAACAATGGTTACAATTCTGGATGCGTCGAAGCAACGGTGATGTCAGCAATGCAAGCAACACGAGCAATTTTACAGCAAAGGTTTGACATTAAATATACAAAGGAAATTATTGGTGAATGGGATTGTTGGCTTTAATTATACTTAAAACATAAGGGTATAATTTTGACATTCCGAACAGAATTAAGCAGTAATCGGGTTGCCAAAATCTAGACTAGTTGTAAACAATAGCTATAAAATCAGTACATTTTCAAAGTTAGTCTTACAACTGACTTTAAAAATATATTTATGATGCTAAAACTTACGCTGTAAGTCTTTTAATAACTGCAAAACCTGTTCGGAATCTTATATAAACCATGCTTGACTTACCTAACTATCAAATACTAGAGTTAATTTATGATGATACTAAAACCGCTGTTTATCGAGCAAGCAGAAATCATGACGGTAAGTTAGTAGTCATTAAGTTTTTAACAATAGAATATCCCGAACTCAAAGATATTGCAGCACTGAAGCACGAATATGAATTAATTAAGAATTTAGATATTTCCGGAGTTATTAAGACTTACTCTATAGAAAAATATAACAATAGATTTGCCTTAATTTTAGAAAATTTTAACGGGATACCTCTTTGCAATATTATCAAAAATCAAAAATTTGAATTAAATGATTTTCTCAAAATAAGTATTCAAATTACTCAAGCCTTAAGCGAACTGCATCAACATCATATTATTCATAAAGATATTAAACCACAAAATATTCTAGTTAACTGGGTCACACATCAAGTTAAAATTATTGATTTTTCTATTTCATCTCTGCTTTCTAAAGAAAAACCCAAACTTATTAATCCCGATCTACTTGAGGGAACTTTAGCTTACATGTCCCCAGAGCAAACAGGCAGAATGAATCGGTCAATTGATTATCGTACAGATTTCTATTCTTTGGGTATTACCTTTTATGAAATGCTCACAGGTAGGCTACCCTTTAATGTTACAGACCCAATGGAATTAGTGCATTGTCATATTGCCAAGCAGCCAGTGGCAGTAGAGCAATTAATGCCAGAAATTCCTCAAATTATTTCTACAATTGTTATGAGGTTACTCAGCAAGACTGCGGAAGCAAGATATCAAAGTGCTTTTGGACTCAAAGCCGATTTAGAAAATTGTCTTCATCAGCTAGAAACAACCGCTCAAATATCTAACTTTGAAATTGGTCAGCACGATGAATCAAGTCAACTGCAAATTCCAGAGAAACTCTATGGACGAGAAATAGAAATAAACATATTAATTACTGCCTTTGAACAAGTCAATCAAGGTAAAAAAGAGTTAATCCTAGTTGCTGGATATTCAGGTATTGGGAAGTCAGCACTGGTTAATGAAATTCATAAGCCTATCATCCAAAATAGGGGCTATTTTATTACAGGTAAATTTGAGCAGTTCAAACGCAATATTCCTTATGCTTCTTTAATTCAAGCTTTTCAAGAATTGATACAACAGTTGCTTACAGAAAGTGAGGTACAGTTAGCTACTTGGAGAGAAAAGATATTATCAGCTTTGGTTCCTAACGCTCAAATTATTATTGATGTAATTCCGGAAGTAGAACTAATTATTGGTAAACAAGCAGAAGTACCACAATTAGGAGCGACAGAATCTCAAAATCGTTTCAATTTAGTTTTTCAAAAATTTATAGGTGTGTTTGCCCAACAAGAACATCCCTTAGTCATTTTCTTAGATGATTTACAATGGGCAGACTTGGCTTCTCTCAAATTGATTCAGCTCTTAACTACAGATACCGATAGCCAATATCTATTAATAATAGGAGCATATCGAGACAATGAGGTAGATACTACTCATCCATTAATGTTGATTTTACATGAAATTGAAAAGACTGATGTAATTGTCACAAAAATTATTTGCCAACCTTTAAAAATAACTAATGTATATCAATTAATTACTGACACTCTTAAATGCGATTTAGAAACAGCTAGACCGTTAGCGGAATTAATATTTAATAAAACTGGTGGTAATCCCTTCTTTTTAACTCAGTTACTCAAGTTTATTTATCAAGAAAATCTACTTGCCTTTGACTTTAATATTGGTCGCTGGCAGTGGGATATTGAGCAAATTCAAGAGGTAGGAATCACCGATAACGTTGTCGAGCTAATGATTGGGAAGATTCAAAAATTAGAGGATAACACTCAGAATAGTTTAAAATTAGCTGCCTGTATTGGTAATCGCTTTAATTTAGATATACTTTCTGTTATTAACGAAAAATCTCGAAAAAATACAGCAGATGAACTCTGGGAAGCACTACTAGCTGGTTTAATTCTACCTCTAGATAATACTTACAAACTGCCACAGCTTTTAGAAAAAATTGATGATTTTATTATTGATTATAAATTTTTACACGATCGCGTGCAACAAGCAGCCTATGCTTTGATTCCTGACGAGCAAAAAAAAGAGATTCACCTAAAAATTGGTCGATTGCTTTTAAAAAATATCGCACAAAATTCTCTGGAAGAAAATATATTTGATATTGTTAACCAACTCAATATCGGTGCGGAATTAATTGTTTCTCAAGAAGAAAGATATAACCTAGCTCAATTAAACTTAATGGCAGGATGCAAAGCTAAGGATTCAGCTGCTTATGAATCTGCTGTCAAGTTTTTTAAGCTGGGTTTAGAAATGCTGACAGATGTTAGCTGGGAAGAAGATTATCAATTGACTCTTGCTCTCCATGTAGAAATGGTAGAAGCTGAATATTTAAACACAAATTTTGAGCAAGCAGAAGCACTTTTTGAGAGTGTTATCCAAAATAGTCAAACGATTCTTGACACAGTAAAAGTATATGAGAAGAAGATTCAATTCTATGTTTCTCAGAATCGAATGCGAGAAGCATTGGATATGGATTTGCAGGTTCTAGAGATGCTAGGAGTATCTTTATCTCAAACTCCACCAACAGAGTTAAGGATTGAAGAATTAGCAAATCTGCCAGAAATGACTGATGCTAATAAACTTGCTGCTATGAGAATACTGATGACAGCAATGCCTCCTGCTTACATAACGGAGCCTGCTATCTTACCATTGATTGCTTTTACTATGGTCAATCTTTGTGTCCAGTATGGTAATTCATCTTTTGCAGCTTATGCTTATAGTTTTTATGGGTTAATTTTATGCGGGCCTCTTCAGGATATTGAATCGGGATATCGATTTGGCAAATTATCTTTAAAGCTTTTAGAGAAATTCGATGCTAGAGAGCTAAAGGCTAAGGTTTATGGGCTATTTAATATTTTTGTGAGACATTGGAAAGAACATATTCAAGAAACTATAGAACCGCTGCAAGAGGGAGTTCAAAGCGGTTTGGAAACAGGGGATATTGAGTATGTTGGTTATAATGGTACTGTAGTTTGTACGCATCTTTTTTTTGCTGGAGAGAATTTGGCAAATATTGAGCAAAAACAGGCTCAATATTTAAGCTTGGCACATAAAATAAAACAAGATTATTTTACTTTTTCGCTGCAAATATGGAGAGAATTAACATTGCAGCTGATTGCAGGAGTAAATAATCTATCTTACCTTCAAGGTGAAAGTTTTGATGAATTAGTAATGATGCCAAAATTGGCGGGTAACATTACAGTTATTTTTTATGTCTATTGGGCTAAAACTATTCTTTATTACTTTCTGAAAAATTACGACCGCTCTGTTGAGAATGCTAGGTTAGCTAAACCTTACGAACCAGCAGTCACTGGATCTGCACATATAGCCCAATACAATTTTTATTATTCGCTGGCGCTTCTTGCTCTTTATTTATCTCGAACTTCTGAACCACAATTAGAGCGAGAGCAGGAATTAAGAGAAGCTTTAGAACAAGTAGAAATAAATCAGCAGCAATTGCATAAATGGATATTCTATGCTCCAGTCAATAATCAGCATAAGTATGACCTTGTAGAAGCAGAAAAAGCGCGATCGCTTGGACAATACTTAGTAGCAATGGATTATTACGATCGAGCTATTCGGGGCGCAGGTAGTGCTGGATATATTCAAGAAGAGGCGCTAGCTTACGAACGAGCAGCAGAATTTTATCTGACTTTGGGACGTAACGAGTTCGCCTCATTATACATGACAAAGGCGCACTATGGCTATACTTGCTGGGGTGCGATCGCTAAAGTAAAAGATTTAGAATCTACATATCCAGAGTTAATTGCGAAAGTATCAACAAAAGAGCAAATCACAAATCCTAATATAACTTCTTCTACTGCTAGCACCAAAGCTAGCGGACTAGATTTAATTACAGGTATTAAAGCATCACAAGCTTTATCTGAAGAAATTTTACTCAGCAATTTGCTCGAAAAACTCATGATAATTGTGATTGAGAATGCTGGTGCTGAAACTGGTTTTCTTATTTTGAAAAAAGCAGGCAAGTTGCTCATAGAAGCTCAAGCCTTTGTAGACAAAGATGAGTTAATAGTAGGTCAATCAATACCAGTTGACACTAGTCAACAATTGCCTATATCTGTAATCAATTATGTCGAAAGAACTAAAAAAGATGTCGTTTTAGCAGATGCGACTTCTGAGGATATGTTTGCAACCGATCCTTATATTGTCAACAATAAAATTAAGTCTATATTGTGTACGCCAATCGTTCGCCAAGGCAAGCTAATAGGTCTACTCTACCTAGAAAATAATTTAACAGTAGGAGTGTTTACTTCTGATAGATTACAAATACTAAAACTCCTCTCTTCGCAAGCAGCTATTTCCTTAGAAAATGCCCGATTGTATACGAATTTAGAAGAAAAAATCTTAGAAAGAACTAAAGAATTGAATGAAAAAAATCTGCGCTTAGAACAAACACTACAAGAACTCAAACTTACACAAACACAACTCATTCAAACAGAAAAAATGTCCAGTCTAGGACAAATGGTTGCTGGTGTTGCTCACGAAATCAACAATCCTGTGAGTTTCATTCATGGCAACCTAGGTCATCTTGATGATTATACTCATGACTTACTTACTTTAATCAACCTTTACCAGGATACTTATCCTAACCCTGTATTAGAAATAGAAGACTTCCTAGCAGATATGAATCTCGATTTTATTATAGAAGATATCCCAAAAGTTTTATCTTCTATGAAAATTGGTACGCAGCGGATTCGGGAAATTGTTCTGACTTTACGTAACTTTTCTCGGCTCGACGAAGCTGATATGAAACCAGTGAATATTCACGAAGGCATAGATAGCAGTCTGTTAATTTTGCAGAATCGCCTAAAGTCAAAGCCAGAAAATGTTGCTATTCAAATTATCAAAGAGTATGGAAATTTGCCCAACGTAGAATGTTACGCTGGACAGTTAAACCAAGTATTTATGAACATTCTAAATAATGCGATTGATGCTTTGGATAAATACAACGAAGAAAGAACAGTAGCAGAAATCAAAAATAATCCCAGTCAGATTAGGATTTGCACTAAAGTCATTAATCCCGATTGGATCGCTATTTCTATTCAAGATAATGGTTCGGGAATGTCTACAAGCGTTAAACAAAAGATATTTGACCCCTTCTTTACCACAAAACCTGTGGGACAAGGCACAGGTTTAGGATTATCAATTAGCTATCAGATAATCGTGAATAAACACGGCGGCAAGATAGAGTGTATTTCTGAACCTGGAAAAGGTGCTGAATTTGTGATTGAGATTCCCATTAGGCAGGAGATAAGAGGTAGAAGTTAGGAGTCAGTTGTCAGTTGTCAGTGGTAATGGGTAATAGTTCGCAAGGATTTGTTCTCCTTATCCCCGCGTCCCCGCGTCTCCCTCTCATCCCTCTGATCCCCCTCCCCACTATCAGCGGACACCAGCAGTTTCTAAAGTCAAATCTTGAAACATAGGCGTGCTGAGGTAACGTTCCCCAAAGGAAGGCTGAATCATTACAATTAAACGTCCGGCATTTTCTGGGCGTTTACCTACTTGAATGGCGGCACACAAAGCCGCACCGGATGAGATTCCAGACAATAATCCTTCTTCTTTTGCCAAACGCCGTCCATAGGACATCGCTTGTTCGTCGCTGACTCTAATCACTTCATCAACCAATTCTAGGCGCAGCACATCGGGGACAAACCCAGCGCCAATACCTTGAATCTTGTGCGGCCCGGCTTCACCGCCGGAGAGTACGGGACTATTGCTGGGTTCAACTGCGATCGCCTGCAAACTACGCTTGCGACTTTTCAAGACTTCTGCAATACCAGTAATTGTACCACCAGTACCTACTCCAGCAATTACAATATCTACTTCTCCATCCGTGTCTGCCCAAATTTCTTCAGCAGTAGTTTCCCGGTGAATTTTGGGATTAGCTGGGTTACGGAACTGTTGCAGCATATATGCATTGGGCGTATTCGCCAAAATTTCCTCGGCTTTGCGAATTGCCCCCCGCATACCTTCAGTGCCCGGTGTCAATTCTAAAGTAGCACCATAGGCTTTGAGCATAGCTCGTCTTTCTTGGCTCATTGTCTCCGGCATTGTCAAAATCAAACGGTAGCCACGCGCTGCTGCTACCATCGCTAGAGCAATACCTGTATTGCCTGAAGTTGGCTCGACTAAAATCGTTTTTCCGGGCTGAATCAAACCCTCTGCCTCTGCCGAGAGTACCATACTAATTCCAATACGGTCTTTCACTGAAGCGGCTGGGTTCATACCTTCTAACTTGACAACTATCCTCGCTCCGACTCCTTCAGCTTGGGGAATCTTATTTAGCTGAACTAAAGGAGTTCGTCCAATAAGTTCTGTTACATCTTGAGCAATCCGCATTCAGTAACTCCTAAAATCCTAAATCTAGAACAGCTTATTTACCTATAACAATCAACTTGTAAGTATTCAATTTCCTGTTGAGTGTAAGTAACTGCGTAGACTGTATACTCTCACTAAAACACAAAACTACCCTACATAAAAGGCAACTGAGTCAAATATTCTCATTAATTTTCCTTCCAGGCTGTATTTGATTTACCATAATAGAGTTTGAGAATTTAGCATTACTTAACTTGGCTTTTTTTGCTGTAACACAGTTTCTGAAGTTCTCAGCTACTTACTAAGAATGTTATAAAGAAAACTCCTGTTTTTGCAAAGTTTTTAACCTTATTTTTAAGATTATTTAGTAAGTCTAGAATACTAGAACTCTTGAAAAATTCTTAATGTTTTTTTTTGAATTCTCGATGTATACTCTTCGCCATATAGTATGCTTGCTTGAGTACAAGTTTTAACTGTAAACAATCTCAAGCAAAAACAGTCCTTGACTAGCAGCCCAAATAGCTTTGATGCTGAGTGCAGGAATACTAGAACCCCTCTTCATAAATACTAGTACCCTAGCTCAAAAACACTAGTTCCCATACCCCAAATTATTTTTACAATTATTGTCAGACAAGGCTTTTAGCTATTGAGTACAACTTTAATAAATTTAATAATTTCGATCCAGCTCAACTAAACTCAGACCAAGAGGGGCAGCTGATATAAAACTTATAGGATTTACGCAGAGATTCCCCTCTACCCCCCGAAATTCCTAGGCTTTTGCCCAGCGAACAAGGGGGGACTTCTTAACCCTCCTCGCTTCTTTCTATTGCTAACAGAATGAAAAAAGTTTTTAGGGTTTGAGCGCGTGAGTTCTGAGTTGATAATTATAGCATTTGTAGAAAATTTGGTCAGTGGCCGGTAGTCAGTGGTGAGCCAGTGTGGTCTTGAGTTTCCCCCATTGAACAACTGGCGATCTCAAGAGCTATCTTCGACGCAGGAGCGTCAGACGAAAGGTTAGTAGTCAGCGGTCATCAGAATAAAGAAAAAATAACAATTGACGACTAACAACTTACAACTGACAACTAACAACTCTTTTCTAGGCGCATACTACCTAGCAAGGGAGAGCAAAAATGAAAGTCAAACTTCTACATGTTCTCACAGTTTGTCTAGTTACTTTAACGGTGCTTTCTCCAGGGCTGGTAGTATTTAGTGTGGTTTGGGGACGACATATAGAGCTAGTTAAAACACAGAATTTAGGCTGTGAATCTAACAAGAGTAGTGCAAAAGCTGCTACCTTATCTCCCCAGACAATCAGTACAAATTCATCTCAACATCAGACTAGTATCCCAGATTTTGACCGCAATTGCCTGCATCCAGTGCTGACGACTGCCGAACAATATAAACTTGCTGTCATCCTGCAATGGTTTATTTTATTAACTCCAATTTTCGTTGGGTTAGGAATCATTGTTTACGATAGGTATCTTGTTTATCGTGCTGCTGTTTTACAAGAACAAATTGAAATGTTGGAAAGATTGTGGCAGCAAAGCATCGAACAATAAGCAACTAAAACTTCGCTCATTCAAAATCAAAAAATTAACCATGACAGAAGAACGCCAAGTCTTGTATTTCGATTTAATTGACCAATTACTTAAATGTCCCAACGGTCAAGAACCAGAAGTTTTAGAAGCTCAACCAGAATTGATTGATGCTGGTTTTGTAGAAACAATGCTACAAGTAGCAACAGCATTTGCACATCAAGGTAATCAAGACGGTGCACAGTTTTTATTTTTTGTTGCTCGTGAATTAGCCAAACAGTTGGGATTATATCCTGAAGTTCCAAATTCTGAAGATGTAAATCCTGAAGTTGCAAATAAGGAGTAAACATGCTACTGACTGCAACCGACGCTGGACAAATAGCGTTAGAATTTCTCATGGCAGACTGGAATATCTCCGACAATTATAGAGAGTGGTTCGCAATCTTTAACTCTCGTCTTATAGGCGAGAGTTGGTACATTGTAGAACTAGGTGTAGAAGGTTTTCCAGATAGGTGGTTTATTCAAGTCTACGACACAGCGATGTGCGATCCAAACTATACATTTTTCTCCCCTGTTAGAAGTTCGGAAGGATATGTAGACTTTGTAGACTTGCCAGAGATGATAGCTGAAGTCTTGGTTGCAGAGCGCAAGTCCCGATAATAATTAAAATTCAAAATTCCAAATCTCAGATTTAAATGTGCAAATTAATTGCATATTAGTTACGATTTAAAATTTTGAATTTACTCAGAAGAATATATGAGTCAGAGTAACTGGAGGTTGAAAGCTTTGGTTTTTGTCAACAAAAAGTATAACATTCCTCATTATTAAAATGAGATTTACACCAAATTAGCTTCATTTCCTAAAGGTCATACTTGAAATTCTGACTCTTTATACTCTTTAATATCTTCAGCTTAGATGAGGTGATGCTTAACAAAAGCGCACCTCATTTTTTTTGTAATTTTTAATATTTTATTTATTAACAATTCCGTTATTTGTCATCTTTAAATAACAAATATATGCTATATTACATATAGTGATGAACGCTACAGAAATATCATTTGAAATGATTGCTGAAGATATCCTAGCTAAAGAATTCACAAGAGTCGTCAGTCACTACTACCCAAAACTTGGGGAATTACTGGACGGGTGTTATGTGAAAGTCATCACCTGTTTTTGGGGACGGCCTGCCAGGCGCTTGCAATATATAGGCATTTATTGCTCTGAGGAAATGCTTCCCTGCGTGCAAGCCCAGAAAGAAATACTCCGAGAGCTAGCAGACAATATGGGGCTAGTTCAAGTAGTCTGCATGAATGCCAAGCGATTGCTACGCGATCCTATGTCAAAGCTTAAACAAAATGACCCGCGTTTATGGTTGGAGTTGCAGTGGGTAGCCACTTAGTAGAAGACGCGGGGACGCGGAGATGAGGGGGATGAGGGAGACAAGGAAGACAAGGGAGATAATTCTTTACTTCTGCCTTCTGCCTCCTGACAACTGACAACTGACAACTGACTCAGTTCTTTCAATGAAAACCGGACTTTTCTGCAATTACGACAATCACAACCAAGATGCCCGTCGCGCTATTTTTGAACAAGTCGCGCTGGTACAACAAGCTGAAAGCCTGGGTTTTGAAGAAGCTTGGCTTAGTGAGCATCATTTTAGTGAATTCAATCTCAGCCCGTCGATGTTGGTGTTGATGGCGCACCTAGCGGGTCTTACCTCAACTATCCAATTAGGCACAGCGGCGGTATTACTGCCGTTCCATAACCCGATTAGAGTAGCGGAGGACATTGCTACGCTAGATAACTTGTGCAATGGAAGATTGTTATTTGGGGTTGCTAAAGGCGGGCCTTTTCCTCAACAGAATAAGCATTTTGCCACACCAATGGGTCAATCTCGCGCTCGGATGTTGGAAGCAATGGCATTGATTCAAAAGCTTTTATATGAAACTGATGTGTCATTTAACGGGCAATATTATCAATGCGATCGCCTCACAGTTTACCCGAAACCGTTACAAAGACAGATACCAGTATATGTAGCTACTGGTGGAGATGACGGTATAGAGTTTGCTGCCCAACATTCCTTTGCTTTAATGGGAGGGCCGCCGTTTTCCTTGGAGAGATTGAAGAATACAGTGGCAAAATATCGAGCCTTAAATTCCAGTGGTTCAGAAAAATTGGTGCTTGCACGCTTTTTTTATGTTGGCAAAACAGACCATGAAGCAGTAAGTGAAGCGTTGCCTTTCATCCGTCAATTTAGCCAAAAAATGAAAGCTAACTCGGCGCAAGTCATGCAGAATAGTACGAATCCCGATCAAAAACCATTCGATCGCACCAACATTTGTTTCGATGAAGACTATTTGATTGAAAACTCAATCATTGGTGATGTAGCCACTTGTCGGGACAAAATCAAGAAATTTCAAGATGAATTAAATCTAGGTACATTGGCGCTCAAACCTTCATCTTTCAACCTGCAAAAAAACCTAGAGAGTTTGCAGCGCTATAACCAAGAGGTACGAAGTTATGTCCAAATTCTCCCTGCTTCCACCCGATGATTTACCTCCTGTTGAGGTGACAAAACAGGATAGTATGTTGCATCTGGAACTCGAACAATCTACTGGCAGATGCTTTTATCAGGCTTGCGATCGCATTACGCAAGTACTATTGTCTAATTGTCAGTGGTATCTCACTACAAATGGTACTACCCTCATATTAGTAATTGACTGCCCCGATATAGTTTCTTATTGGCATATAGTCAGCAACATTCCTCAACTAGGAAATAGACTAGAGCGGTTTACTAGTAATGCCAAAATCCGCGTTTATCCTCCATTTGGCAAAGGGGGGCCGTTTGAAATCAGTGTGAATGAAATCTCAGCATATCGAGATTGGCTTTAATTTTAGTTGCGCTTTACCCTCTAATTAAAGTACAAAAGATTTTGCAGGACTTTTTGACCTATACCTGCAAAATCTTGATATTTTTTCAGTTAAAATCATTGGCCAGAATTTTATTAAATCATTCGTAGTTGAATTCTCAATTTTACAAAATAGGATTTAATCCTAAATGCGCGCGAATTTCACTCAGTTGTACATCCCAAAATCGATCCCATTTTTGCGCGATTAACTTGCCTGGAGTATGAGAACCCAAACTGTAGCCACGAGATATTTCTGTCATTAAAGCTTTGAAATTAGCAGGTTGATAGAGACTATACCTGACTAGAGCAAAACTCAAAAGCATGACGCTAATCGGAATTGGGGTTTGGGCTAAAAAGAAAGCTTGTAGACCAATTTCACCAATCACATCAGTATTAAAACCAGCAACTACATGGTAAATGTCATGAGTGGATCTCCAAAGCATCTTCAAGTAAGAAATGTCATCAACAACAGGAACTTTTTTATAAAAATAGGGATCGAAACCTTTAGCTTTCATTTCGCTGGCATATACATTACCTAAAGTTCCCTCTGGAAGCTTGCTTAACTCATCTAAATTAATAGGAGCTGGAAGCCAGCGTTCAGTAAACAAAGTATTAACTTCAGGAATTTTTTTCAACTCGTCAACAGCTAATTGTGCCGCTTCCGTTTGGTCAAGCGCGTCCTCGAAATCAAATACTCGGTCAGTATTACCTTCACCTAGTTTCAGGGCGCTAGATGCTAAAAAGTCAATGTATGCGAGAAGTCCTTTGTCATTGTTGTAAGTAATTACATTGGTCATAGTAATTCTCTATGTTGAGATATAGCTTTGCCAATTCCAATTGCAAATGTATCAGTTAAGACTGATGCCTTGAAAGAAAAACAAAAATATGAATCTTTAATTTTGGAGATACTAATAAAATTTTTCATGAATCCTTAGATGGATTTAATTTGGCTAAATATTGACTCGCATAAAAAACTGCCTCATCGAGTAATATGGTTACTCGACGACTATATTTTTCGGAAAAACAAGCAAAATTGAGAATTTATTAGAACCTTGCTTTATAATTGCAAAAATTCAGATTAAGATATTTAGCTGAATACCCTATTTCTTATCTTAAGTTGGTATTTTATTCAGACAAGCTATAGTGATTTTTCAGTACTTTTGCTTAAAAATGGGAGATACAATAACTGTAAGATTAATGTTTATATGAGTCAGTGCAAAATCCAAATTGCTTAAAAGTATACCTTTAGCGTCAAAATAATCAAGGTATCTATCCCACTTTTGAAATCGGCTGAAAACTTCTATGACTTCTCAGGAAACTGATGTAAAACAAGCGACTGCACCATCAAAAACATGGCGTAGTTGGCGGGAAAATCTGATTCTCGTGGCGATCGCCTTATTTTTAGCGCTGTTTATTCGGACTTTTATTGCCGAACCTCGCTATATTCCTTCTGACTCAATGCTACCAACTCTACACACAGGCGATCGCTTGGTAGTGGAAAAAGTTTCTTACCATTTTCACCCTCCCATCACAGGAGACATTATTGTTTTTCAGCCTCCCGCAGAACTGCAACGTCGGGGATATCCCAAAGATCAAGCTTTTATCAAACGGGTTATTGGTATACCTGGAGAAATAATTAGTGTTGTTCGAGGCAAAGTTTATATCAACGGTCAAGCTTTATCAGAAAATTACATTGCCGAACCAGCTAATCAACCATTCTCACCAGTGCAAGTCCCAGCAGACAAATTTTTTGTGATGGGCGACAACCGTAACGATAGCAATGACTCGCGTTACTGGGGTTTTTTACCCCAACAAAATATTATCGGTCGAGCAACATTTCGCTTTTGGCCTCTCGATCGCATTGGGTTTATTTAATTAGTCAGTGGTCAGTTGTCAGTTGTCAGTTGTTTGTTTTGACAACTGAACACTCATAAAGATTTAGTTATGTGGTACGGAGTCTACAACTTTGTCATATCGTATCGCTTTTTCGAGAAATAGCCTGTCTCATTTGCAAGTTTTTACAGTCAGGGAACAAAGGATAATCATAACTACCATCACTGAGCAGTTGAGCTATGAACCTACTGTACCGACTAGAAATCGTAAAGAGATGCGCCCAAATTTAGTTGCAGTTTGGGAATTACGAATAGACAGCTTTCGAGTGTATTACGATGTAGATGAGGAAGAATCTATTGTAGATATTCGTGCTGTTGGCATTAAAGAAGGAAATCAGATTCGTATAGGTGGAGAGATAGTCGAGCTATGAAAACAGTTGAAATCAGCGATATCGCCTCACTGTTGGAAAAATACGACAAAAACGAGCAGCCTCTGATTTTGACTCGCAATGGTCAGCCGATCGCTGCTTTGTTCTCTGTTGAAGATATTGATTTAGAAACCCTTAGCTTAAGCATGAATCCAAAGTTCATCAGCATCATTGAGAAATCACGCAAAAGCCAAAAACAAGAAGGTAGAATCTTCTTGGAAGATATTCACCTTCCCTCTGGAGCTTAAAAGCGAAGATAATACATCAGCTGGGCGATCGCTTCACCAGATAACTCCAAGCGGCGTTGGAAATCAGCTAAGTTTCGGTAATGTCCGGCTGACAGCCGATTTTGCACTACAGCTTGCGCTAAAGACAAGTCCATAAAGGGAATTTTTGCTAGTTGCTCAATTGTTGCTGTATTTGGGTTGAGTAATTGCGTAGGTTTATCTAAAGACTCGTTGTCATAATAACTAAAAATTAGCAGCGGATTTAATGGCTCAAGTCGCTGTACGGGCATACTCAAAGCCGCAGCAATATCTTCAATACAGTAAAATTTAACACCCGAACGTGAAAGTTCTACAAGCGATCGCGCTTGGTGAATTGACAAACCAGGTAAACGCAACCAGTCATCTACAGTTGCTTGATTAGCATCGATACGAATACCTAATTTTGCAGCTATCTGAATTTCTTCCCCAGACTGTAGTCGATAGTAGGGGTCATTGAGAAGCTTGGCCCGGAGTTTTTGCAACTTGAGATTCAAAGGTAGCCAGTTGTTCATCATTTTTGCTTGTTTCAAGAAATTTGGTCGAGCAACTGGCGGCGCTTTTGCTCAAATTCGTACTCAGAAATCAGTCCATCCTGACGTAGAGCATCCAATTCTCGCAAAGCATCAGCGATCGCTCCGACTCGATCGCTTGCTTGCTGTGAGATTTTGATCGCTGACTTGCCAAAATTGAAATTGCGATCGAAAGCTTCTTCATCTTGAGCTAAATACCACACTCCCTCAATCGCACTAGCCACCTTGGGAATCGGTGTCCAAGAAAGCAGAACATACAACACGCCCCACAACGGCTGTCCTAAATAAAATTTATGTAATCCGGAAATTGTCAGCGTGCCAGAAAAAGCTAAAATCGCTGCAATACTTCGGCTTTTGCGCTTTGTCAACATATTCAAGGGTAAATTTATTACAATCAAAGTTTCTACAATAAGATAGCCATAGTAACAGCGCTTCTCATCGATTCAGCATTATAGAATTCCTGTTTGCAAGCAACATCTGAATCTATTTTATTAATATAGTTAAAGTTCTTATCTGCAAATATTAATCAGATGTCACAGACTGTCCTGCCAGCAAAATGGTTAAAATTACTGTCCGATCCCTATGCTGTGTTGGGAATCTCTGTGGCTGCTGATGAGCGTCGCATTCTCAAACGCTATCATGCTTTAGCAAAATTGCTGCATCCCGATCGCTATGCTAGAAGCAGCAATATAGAACAAGGCTTGGCAAAGGCAATTTTTACTTGTTTAATCAATCCAGCTTACGAGCAGTTGAAGCAGACACAAAAACGCACTGAGATAACGGCAATGCTGCGGTTAGAAGCACGCGGCTTGCGGCCAACAGCACTAACACTTCAAAGTACTGTAGCTGAGGAACTCATAGCAATGTCTGCACTAGAAGGTGAAGTATTTTATGAAAAAGCGATCGCCTCCTACGCAGAAGTTCAATATCAATTACTCAACGAAGCGTATCAGATAACTCAGCAGTTGAATAAATTGAACTTAACGTATTTATACTTGCGATCGCCCGAACCATTAATTGCAAAAGTACCAACTGCCATCATTTCTGAGGTGAAATTCCAGCCAGTAGAATTAACATTAGAACAAATAACAAATATTCAACCACTACCGATAAATTACGCTCAACGTCACTATCAACGAGCTATTCAGTACGCTAAACAAGCTAAATGGACACTAGCCGTAGGAGAACTGCGCGATGCTATCAAGCTAGAGTCAAATAACAGCGATTACTATGCCTTAATCGGATTCGTTCATCTGCGACAAAATTTTCCAGGGATGGCAAAAGTGTATATACGTCAAGCATTAAAACTGAATCCCCAACAGCCACTCGCTTTGAAATATGCCACCCAGTTAAAAATTAATCCGCATGAAACTATCAATCCGAAATCGATGGCAAAAGCTGTAGGCATTGCTGCCTTATTAAGTAAATTTATTTTTAAAACAGGAATAAACTCAAGTCAAGTGGTGAAATCTCGGTAAAAAACCGTACTGAAACCGTAGCTTGTTCTCTAGATGAGTCCCCTAGACTAAAATAAAAATAGGGCAAAAATATAAGCTGCTGAGTGTCATTACTCAGTTGAATATAAATAATATGGGATTCTTTGATTCTGATATAGTCCAACAAGAAGCAAAACAACTGTTTGAAGATTATCAAGCATTAATCAAGCTTGGTAGTGGTTACGGCAAATTTGACCGCGAGGGCAAAAAGCTATTTATTGAGCAGATGGAAGCCATGATGGATCGCTATCGCGTCTTTATGAAGCGCTTTGAGCTATCAGAAGATTTCATGGCCCAAATGACTATGGAACAACTAAAAACTCAGCTCGGTCAGTTTGGTGTGACTCCGCAACAGATGTTTGAACAAATGCATCTCACCCTACAAAGGATGAAAACCGAGCTAGAAAACCAGCCCTAAATGTGACTGGGGACTGGTAATTGGTGACTGGGTAATAGGACAAATCCCAATTCCTAACCCCTAATCCCCAATACCTCTAATTTGATTTAGGGCGGGTAAATTGGGAAGGTGATTTAAATTTTTCTGCGGGGACACCCTTAAGCGCTTTTTGCATAAAATCGCGCCACACGGGAGCTACCATTACACCACCCGTAGCACCGCTAGCTAATTGCCTGTTGTCGTCCCTACCCACCCAGACGGCTGTTGTTAACTGCGGCACAGTACCGACAAACCAAATATCTTTTTCAGATGAGGTTGTACCCGTCTTACCTGCGGCTGGGCGATCGCTAAGAGCAGCACCTTTACCAGTACCACTATTAACTACTGTTTGCATCACATCAAGAATTGCTGCCGATGCCCAAGGATCGAGAACTAGCTGGGGTTTGGGCGTGTTATCTAGCAACACATTGCCACTACTATCAGTGATCCGAGCGATAATCGTCGGTGGTGACTGCCAGCCATAATTAGCAAAGGTAGCATAAGCACTAGCCATTTCTAGAGGTGTAACACCAATTGCACCCAAAGGCAAAGAAGTCACAGGTTCCATCGGACTCATAATTCCCAAGGTACGGCAAGTTTCTATAACTCTATTCATTCCCACAGCTTTACCAACCTTGATCACGGGAATGTTGCGTGATTGTGCTAGGGCAGTACGAATGGGCATTGGGCCGCTAAAGCCACCATCATAATTTTTCGGATAATACCAACCATTACCATCTCGATAGCTGACTGGAGCATCTACCACGGTTGTGTCTGGGGTAAACTTGCCACTGGCAAAGGCAGTGTAGTAGACAAATGGCTTAAAAGAAGATCCAGGCTGTCGTTGGGCTTGGGTTGCGCGGTTGAATTCGCTAGTTTTAGGATCTACGCCACCCACCAGTGCTTTGACAAAATGTGTGCGGGGATCGACTGATACTAGAGCCATTTGATTTTTAGATAAACCTTCACCAAGCAGTGTTTTATGCCACTTAACGACAGTTTCCTCCGCCATTTTTTGGAAATTGGCATCAACTGTAGTTTGTACCCGCATCCCGCCTTTGAGAAGGGTATCACGTCCAAACTTCTTAGCTAATTCCTGCGCTACAGTATTGGTGACATAAGGTAAAGCACTACCTTGAAATGACCTGATTCTACCAAGTTTGATTTCTTGCTTGAGGGCATTATCGTAGTCTTGCTGGTCGATCCAGTTCAATTCCAGCATTCGCCCTAGTACTTCCTTTTGTTTCTGTTTTGCCAGCTTCATACTCACAAAAGGACTGAATTCCTCTGGCGCTTGGATCAAACCTGCCATCATTGCTGATTCGCCCAGAGTTAAAGTTTCTGCTGACTTATCAAAATAGCTGCGTGCTGCCGTTTGTACGCCATAGTTGTTATGACCCCAATAAACTTGATTGAGGTACATTTCTAAAATTTGGTCTTTGCTAAGAATTTGTTCTAAACGAATTGCCAGTACTCCCTCAGCTAACTTCCGGGTAAAGGCGCGTTTTTGAGACAAAAACAAATTTTTCACCAACTGCATGGTGATGGTAGAACCGCCCTCTCGCACACCACCTGCTACCGCGTTAACTACCACAGCCCGTCCCACGCCACTGGGGTTAATACCATGGTGATCGTAGAAATGACTATCTTCGCTAGCTAATACTGCCCGTTTGAGATTTGGAGAAATTCTATCTAGAGGTACTACTTCTCGGTTGGCTTCTCCGTGGACACTTGTTAATAATTTGCCTTTGATGTCATAAATATAAGTCGTTTCCGACGGCAAAAAGTTACGTAACTGTCTGACATCCGGCAAATTGCGGAAACTAATAGCCAAGCCAACTAGCGCTCCAGCTACAATAGAGCTTGTCAACATCGTGATTGATAATAGAGTACCGCCAGTTACCTGACCTACTCCTTTCAAAAAATCAAAGCCCGATGAAGCCTGACGTTGTGGCTGCTTATTTTCAAAAGTCCTAGAAGACGACACGGCGATCTCACTTCCTCACTAGTAAATATAAATGTAATTCATTGAATGAAGTATGTTGGTTAATTTTTTGCAATTATATTAGTTTGGCAGATGAGAGAACGGACAAGTTGCCAGTGAATATAACCAACCTAACTTCTAACCTCAAAAACGTAGTTAATAACGAATCTACTAGTATGACGCAATTTTCTTGGCTGCATCGAGGGATAGTAGAAATTTTCCCGCAACCAACTGATGCTGACAGTGAAAGTCTAGAGAAACGCTTACAAACTACAAACCGACCTTTAAGGATCAAATTGGGAATTGACCCTACCGGTTCTGATATTCATCTTGGTCATAGCATACCAGTACGAAAACTGCGAGGATTTCAAGATGCTGGTCATACAGCAGTACTCATTATTGGGGATTTTACGGCTCGCATTGGCGATCCAACGGGTAAATCTGAGGTGCGTCGCCAGCTTACAGAAGCAGAGGTAGCGCAGAATGCTCAAACTTACCTCGATCAAGTGCGTCCTATCTTGGATTTTGACACACCAGGAAGGTTAGAAGTGCGTTATAACTCTGAATGGCTTTCCGGGCTGGATTTAGGGAAAGTTGTGGAGTTACTCTCTACCATGACGGTGGGACAGATGCTAGCCAAAGAGGGATTTGCTGAACGTTATAAAAAAGAGAATCCAATTTTTCTCCATGAGTTCCTATATCCATTGATGCAAGGTTATGATTCTGTTGCAGTTGAGGCAGATGTAGAATTAGGGGGAACCGACCAAAAATTTAACCTTGCTGTCGGACGAGATTTACAACGTCATTTTGGGCAAAAGCCGCAATTTGGATTGCTACTGCCAATTTTGATTGGTACAGATGGCGTACAAAAAATGTCCAAGTCTTTAGGTAATTATATCGGGCTGTCAGAACACCCCGCCCAAAAATATCAGAAGTTACAAGGAGTTCCAGATAATCAACTAGAACAGTATTTTGAACTCTTGACTGATTTACCTTTGGACAAACTGCCAGAAAATCCCCGCGATCGCCAAACTCTTTTAGCATGGGAAGTAGTCAGGCAATACCACGGCGAACAAGCAGCTAATGAAGCCAAAGAAGCTGCGAAAACTGGCGGTAAAGAAGGGGCATTACCAGAATTTTCCTTAGCTGGCGTGTCACAATTTCCCGCCAAGTTAGCTTATATTCTCGGTGCTAGTGGTTTGTGTAAAAGTACTGGGGAAGGCAGACGAAAAATTCAAGAGGGTGGGGTGCGCTTAGATGGCGATCGCATCACCGATGTCGATACCACTTTTCAGCAGCCTAGTGAATTACAAGGGCGAGTTCTGCAAGTTGGTAAAAATAAGTTTGTCCGACTTGTACCTTGAGTAGAAGGAGATGAGGGGGATGAGGGAGATGAGGGAGTGAGGGAGAATAACTTGCGACTTGCGACTTCTGCCTCTTGTACAGACGCGATTAATGAGCCAGCGCGTTGCGGGGGTTCCCCCCGTTGTAGCGACTGGCGTCGCGTCTCTATGACAACTAACAACTGACAACTGACTAATGACAACTGACAAAATTATTGTGGCCTTAGATGTGCCAGATGTGGAAAGTGCGATCGCTCTTGTAGATAAACTGCCGCAAGTCAATTTCTGGAAAGTCGGTTTAGAATTGTTTACCAGTTCTGGCCCCACAATTATAGAATTACTCAAGTCGCGGCAAAAACGCATTTTTCTAGATTTAAAGTTTCATGACATCCCTAACACTGTTGCTGGTGCTTGTCGGGCTGCGGCTAGGTATGGGGTGGATTTACTGACAATTCATGCTACTGCTGGTAGAGATGCGTTAAAAGCTGCCACGGAGGCGGTGCAGGTAGGCGCAGCACAAACAGGTGTAGAACCGCCCAAGTTAATTGCAGTTACCTTGCTGACAAGTATTTCTTCTAGACAACTCGCTTTTGATTTAAAAATCCCCTTAGAGTTGCCAGAATATATCCTAGAAATGGCACTGATGGCTCAAGAAATCGGCTTGGATGGGGCAGTTTGTTCGCCCCAAGAGGTAGTACAGTTGCGGCAAACTTGTGGAGATGATTTTCTGCTAGTTTGTCCGGGAGTGCGACCAACTTGGGCCGATAAAGTAGATCAAAAGCGATCGCTCACTCCAGCGCAAGCTATCCAAGCTGGTGCAGATTACTTAGTGATTGGTCGTCCGATTACTGCTGCTGCCGAACCTGACTTAGCCTGGAAGAGGATTTCTGAAGAATTAACCACAGTGGTATGAAAAAGGTTTGTTCTCCACTCTCTACTCTTTACTCCCTACTCTCCATTTTCAAGCTAGTCAGAAATAAAAATTACCGTTTATGGATTCTAGCTTGCAGTTTCTGGTTTGTCATAGCCAGCGTTGATAACTCCGCATTCTCGCAAAACTTCATCCCCTCTTTACAGGCAAAGAGGATGAATTCTTGTTCCGAGCAAACTTTAGAAGCATTAACTACTCAAATGTTGCGCGATTTACCTAGTTACGCTAACCGTGCTAGTCAACGTGCCCGTCGTCTCAGCAGAAGCAGTGATGTTTATAGCTATGTGCTGCTGGCAGGAAGACCTGAGTTTCAGCCTTTGCCCCTTAACCCAGAAGGATACACCACAGACAGGCAAAAAAGTGCAACCACAGGAGTAGAACAAGTTTTTTTTACTACTTTAGAACGGCAGTATATCAATCAAAAAGCTGTAGAATTACAAGAATTTCACTGGCTGTTGCTGACAAAAACTAAGAATGGTTGGCGTTTGGTGATGATGTTTACGCAAACTGATTCTTATCCAGTACAACAACCAGCATCGCCCCCACGAGATAGCAGCAACGGCAATATTGCCCAAGGAATTAAAACTTGGTTGCGAGATTGTCAGGCAGGAAGTGTGCGTACTGGCGCGATCGGACTCAAATAATACATTAATAAACCAAAGAAAATTGCTGTTATTTTTTATGCACTAAATTTTAGTCCGGTCGCGCCACTACAAAAGTTGTAGATGATTAAATTCAGGTTTTTAAGCTTTAGTTTGTCGCTTAAAAATAACTATCTCAGTGCCGACAACTGGGTTACGAGCAATTAGTCTATCTTGAGAGTCGATAATTTCTAAATGGGTAAAATCGAGTTCTTGAGAACGTCGTAATATTTCGCTTGCTAGTTTGTCCTGTTGAGATTGTTCGAGATTATACCAATCATTGTTAATTTTGACAGTCAGATTGCTGGTGCGGAAGTTGGCTTGAATTGACTGTATCAAACCAGAGGCAAAGCGATCGCTAATTTCTGCCACTTGATTTTCGATCGCCGCAATCAAGGTTTGTTCTGGTGTCAATTCTATAGTTGGTGTTGGTGTTGGCGTTGGTGTTATTTCTGGTGTTGGTTCTGGTGTTGGTTCTGGTAGGGGTGGCGGAGTTACTTCTGCTATTGGCGGCGTAATTTCCTCTGGTGGCTGTGGTTCTGGTGTTGCTGATGGTGTAATAGTTACCGTTGGTGTTGGTGTGGGAACCTCCTCAACTGGGGGAACTGTTGCTATTTCAGCAGGCTTACTACTAAACACAGTCGTAGTTGTCCAAACTAGAATTACAGCAATTCCAGCGATAATTCCTGTCAAAGCTGTATCCGAAAACTTGGCGGACAAATTTGCTGGTAATAAAGAGCGAATTTTGGCTAACAGTCCACTCCACCCCGACTGAAGCTGCTGCAACAAACCAGCGCTTTCCTCAGTACCGGGTGCGGGTTCTGTTTCCAGTTTCTCTACGGTTGTTTCTAAAACCCCGATTGTTCCTCTGAGAAGTTGGATAATTTGAGACTTCCAAAAAGGTTGGACTTTCACAGGAGGTTTTCGGCGAGGTTGATTCGCTTCGGGTTCAGGGGACGAAGGCGGTTGTGAATTCTGATTGTCTTGTGACATGGAACTTTCACCAAAAGCAGCGAATCAAAGACGAATAACACTAAATGATGATGGTTACTGTCTTTACAGCCTTAATGTATCATCTCATTGCTATTTGCTTCGGCTAAACTGACTAGATTGGTACTGGCAAAAGCAATGAACAGGGTGTAGGGGATAGGGTGTGGGGTGTAGGGAGTATGGAAATTAAGCCACCCACAAGGGGGAACCACTGCGATGGACGGGTTTACTGGCATATAGCAAGTGGCATCGAGGCTTTAAACCTTACTTCGGGGCTAATTCTTCCCCTACACCCTTCACCCTACCCCCGCCCCGAAGGGGCTTGGTGAAAAGGGGAAAGTACTTTGTTTAATGCCTTTTCACCCGACTCAATTCTCAGTTACCAGTGCCTAGTCTGCAAAACTTGAATTTAGTGAGTTATGAACTTAAAACGCCGTCAATTTTTGTTTTTGGGTAGCCTCAGCGCCATTGGTGCAGGATTTTTCGGTTGGGCATTGACTCGCCAACACAGTCAAATTGCTAGTATGACTGATTCCGCGATCGCCGCCAACCCAGCTAAAAAAGACTTGCTGTTACGTTTTGTGTCTGTTGCTGATACAGGAACTGGAGCTAAGGGACAGTATGCTGTAGCTGAGGCGATGAATTTTTATCACAAGCAAAATCCCTATGATTTAGTGGTTTTAGCTGGAGATAATATTTACAATAACGGCGAAATTGAGAAAATTAATGCAGTGTTTGAGCGTCCTTATCAAGCTTTGCTCAAGCAAGGTGTGAAATTTCAAGCTTGTTTGGGCAATCACGATATTCGGACTGACAACGGCAATCCCCAAGTCCGCTATACTGGCTTTAATATGAAGGGACGTTACTATACATTTAAACGCGATCGCGTGCAATTTTTCGCTTTAGATACTAATGGTAATGCTGATTGGAAAAACCAGCTAGTTTGGTTAGAGCAAGAATTAAGTCGCAGTCAAGCTCGTTGGAAAGTAGTGTTTGGCCATCATCCAGTTTATGCTTCTGGTATCTATGGAAGTAATCCAGAGTTTATTAAAACTTTTACTCCTTTGTTTCAAAAATATGGCGTTCAACTATATATCAACGGTCACGAACACCATTACGAACGCACTCGCTCGATTAACGGTACGACTTATTTAATTACTGGTAGTGGTGCGGGTACTCGTCCTGTAAAACATTCAGATTGGACGGAGTACTCTGCTGAGAAGTTAGGTTTTGCAGTGTATGAAGTGTATCCAGATAGAATAGAAGTTAACGCGATCGGTACTGATAAACGCGTGTTTGATAAAGGTGTTATTCAATTGAAATCAGCTTAATTTCTGGCTGTATTTTTATTAACATAGGAGTGAAAATCAACTCTGTATTGCCCGAAACCCTTAGTAGGGGCGAACGGTCGTTCGCCCTTACTTACATCATTTCACCAGATGTCTATTGATAAAGTTGTCGGGTTAACGCCGCAAAAATAACTGCGTAATGTAATATTTGTTGCCAACTCGCCACACGCCTATACCTGTTTCTTTAAACACAGGACGCAGAATATTTTCCCGGTGTCCAGGACTTTGCATCCAACCTTCAATCGCAACTGGCACGGGTTGAGAAATGTTCTGACTTTTGAACAAGTTTTCTCCTACCATCCAATAGGAGATACCACCAGCACTGACTCGATCTCGCAAGGTGCTACCATCAGCACCAGTGTGGCTAAAGAAGTTTTTTTGCGCCATCAGTCGGCTGTATTTACGGGCTACCTGCGCTAGTTTTTGATTATTTTGTAAGGGCTGTAGTTTGTTTTTTTGGCGCACTTGGTTGATGCCTTGGCGCACTGCTGTCTCCATTTGAGTAATTTGAGCCGATTGAGGAAGAACAGGGGGCTGTGAGGGGTTATTTGATGGTAGTTGAATGTCTGGTAAGGGAGGTAAATACTCAATTACTCGTTCGCACCCAGTTAAATTAAATGCGATCGCTACCCATCCTACCCAAATCATCCGAGATAATTGCTGCTTGTGTTTTCCAGTCACCCAATGGCATACTACTTGCCATTCCATGAAGTCACCTCTGTATCAATTTTCTTTCAAACAGTTATTTGCTGCTCAAACAGCAAAATGGTAAAGATAAATTGAGTCTAACGAATGGAGGATAATGAAATAAATCTAATGAAATCAAGAAAATCTGAGAAAAGTATTGCAATTTTTAAGATAAATTAGATTCCGAAATTGCAATCGGCATCACAAGAATCAGTTTTTTATTGATTATTTTCCCCAAACAAAGTCGAGAGTTAGATGACCGGAGTTAAGGCAGCAATTTCTCACAACTTCTTTACTAGAGGTGGTGAAATGGGAAAGCTCATCCAGAGCATCAATTGGGCTGCCACACCGCTCGGCTCTGTCAAAACTTGGTCGCCTAGTTTACGAAACTCTCTCAGTATTTGCCTCACATCTCCCTTACCGATCGCCCTTTTCTGGGGTACAGATTTAGTTCAGTTATATAACGATGCCTATCGTTTGATATTGGGAAGAAAGCATCCCCAAGCAATGGGACAGCCAGCCCAGGAATGTTGGTCGGAAATCTGGGACGCGATGCAACTAATATTAGAAGGTGTCTTGCATACAGGTCAAGCAACACAGTTAGATAATCAGCTACTTTTGCTCGATCGCTATGGCGATGTTGAGGAATGCTACTTCAGTTTTTCTTATAGCCCCATTTATGATGAGATGGGAGCGATCGCTGGAGTATTTACAACAGTCACGCAAACCACAGAGCAAGTTTTAGGAGAGCGCCGCCTGCTAACTTTGGGAGAATTAGCTAGCAATACTGCCGAGGTAAAGACCATTGAAGAAGCCTGCCGCGTCAGCATCGATACGCTATCCAGAAATCCCCACGATCTCCCGTTTGCCTTGCTGTACTTGATAGAAGCTGATGGCAAAGCACGACTAATCAAAACCGCAGGAATAGATAGAGAAACTGCTGCTAGTCCTACATCAGTGGACTTGACTCAGGATATGGAAACATGGTGTATGGCACGAGTTAGCCAGACCAAGCAAGTAGAAATTGTAAATGATTTAGCAACTCGTTTCGGGACATTGCCGGGTGGTGTATGGAATATATCGCCAGCTGCGGCTTTAGTGATGCCGCTTTTTCAAGCTGGTAAATCTGGGTTAAGAGGATTTCTGATTGTGGGGATTAGCCCTTGTCGTCAGTTTGATTCCAAGTACCAAGACTTTTTAATTTTGGTTGCCAATCATCTCGCAAATGCGATCGCTAACGTCCGCGCCAACGCAGAAATAGAACTGAGTTCGATTGCCAACGCATTGCCAGTTTTAATCTCTTTTGTGGATTCAGAACAACGTTATCGCTTTTGCAACCGAGCGTATGAAGTATGGTTTGGACGTTCGGCAACAGAAATTTATGGCAAGTATCTGTGGGAGGCTTTGGGTGAATCTGTTTATGAAGCGATTCGTCCCTACGTACAACAGGTATTAACAGGAAAGCAAGTTACTTTTGAAACTCAGGCAGCTTATAAAGATGGTGGAACGCGCTACATTAGGGCTACATACGTTCCTCAACTCGATAGCCTGGGAACTGTTGAAGGATTTGTAGTCTTAGTCAACGATATTAGCGAACCCAAACTCGTTGAGGAAGCTTTGCAGCAAAGTGAAGAGCGGTTTCGCGTCTTAGCTGAAACCGTTCCCGATATTTTGTTTATTGCCACCTCTGAGGGAGGCTATGAGTATTTAAATCCAAAGTGGTATGCTTACACAGGACTTATACCAGAGACATCTCTAGATTGGGAATGGGTAGAGGCAGTTCACCCAGGCGATCGCCAGCAGGTTGCTGCTAGTTGGTTAGAAACAGTACAGCAAGGACACTTCTGGGAGAGCCGATATCGTCTGCGGTCAAAAGATGGGACTTACCGTTATTTTTGGGCGCGTGCCTTACCTGTCAAAAAAGATAGCAGAACGATTCAATGGATTGGCGCGATCGCAGATATCGACAACCTCGTGCGAGCAGAGTCAGCGCTCCGCAGTAGCGAGGAACGTTTAAAACTCGCTTCTCAAGCTGCCAAACTAGGTACATTTGAATGGAATATTCAAACAAATCAAGTCTTTTGGTCTGAAGAAGAGACTTTGTATGGCTTACCAGCTGCAAGCTTCGCTGACGAGTACCGCAATTGGCTACAGATAGTGCATCCTGACGATATCGAACAAGCCCAGCAAGATTTATTACAAGCAGTCGCTAGTTGCACCAATTTGGATACTGAATTTCGGATTATTTTGCCTGATGGTAGTGGGCGCTGGCTGGCTGCCAAAGCCCAAGTTTTTTGCGACAGTAACAATCAACCTTTTCGGATGATTGGGATGAATGAAGACATCACTGAGCGCAAGCAAGCAGAAGCCGAAATTCGCCAACTCAATGAAAGCTTGGAGCAACGAATTAAAGAACGCACTGCCCAACTAGAAGCCGCTAACAAGGAACTAGAATCCTTTTCTTATTCGGTGTCTCATGACTTGCGCGCCCCATTTCGCCATATAGCCGGATTTGTAGAATTACTGCAAAAGCGGTTGAATTCAACGAGTTTAGATGAAACGAGTCAGCGTTATTTAAAAACGATCGCAACAACTGCAAAACAAGCAGGCATACTAATCGATGAGTTACTGACATTTTCTCGTATGGGGCGCACTGAGATGCGTTATATCAATTTAGATATGCAGCAATTGGTGCAAGAAGTGCAACGCGATTTAATAACACAAACCAAAGGACGCACAATTTATTTGCACATTGAGCCACTGCCCCAAGTGCAAGGCGACCCTTCCATGCTCAGGCTAGTCCTTCGCAACTTGATAGATAATGCTGTTAAATATACCCAGACTCGCACCTTTGCAGAAGTCACCATTGGTAGTACTAATAATGAAGACGAAGTTGTATTTTTTGTGCGAGATAACGGTGTTGGCTTTAGTATGCAGTATGTGCATAAATTGTTTGGTGTATTTCAACGCTTACATAACGAATCACAATTTGAAGGTACGGGTGTAGGGTTAGCCAACGTACAACGCATTATTTCTCGACATAACGGCCGAGTTTGGGCAGAGGGTATAGTTGGCAATGGAGCCACCTTCTACTTCTCACTCCCTAAGCTGTCCAAAAAGGAAAGTGAATGAAAGAACTCAAGCGAATTCTACTGATTGAAGACAGTACCAACGATGCAGAGTTAATACTGGCTGCTTTATCGGAAAACCATCTTGCGAATGAAGTAGTAGTAGTACGTGATGGCGAGGAAGCGCTGGATTATCTTTATCGTCGAGGGCTGTTTCGATTGCGGATGGAGGGGAATCCTGTTGTAGTGTTGCTTGATTTAAAATTACCTAAAATCGATGGATTAGAAGTCCTGGCGCAAATCAAATCTGACCAAAAAATGCGATTAATTCCGATTGTGGTACTCACATCTTCTCGTGAGGAGCCAGACTTAGTTCGATGTTATGAATTAGGCGTTAATGCTTATGTTGTCAAGCCTGTAGATTACCATCAGTTTGTTGATGCCATCAAAGGTGTGGGATTGTTTTGGGCAGTAATCAATCAGCCACCTCCTGGCGCTTTACCTCCGGCATCTTATCGTCAATGAAGGGAACAGGGGGGATTTTATAGGTATTGATTTTGTGTAGCCGCGATTTCTAATCGCTTGAATTACTATCTTTGCTGTCCTAACCTGCATAACTACGGCTATAACTACAAAACTTGCTTTCAGGAATAACTCATGATACCGTAAAGCTAACAAAATACGGTAAATCGCTCGGTATATAGTAGTAAATAGAAAATAGTTAAAAATTGTTTGGTTCGCACCATGCAATCAAATTTCTGTATGCAATTTTTTCTGCAAATTTTAGTTGTTGTTACTAACAGCAAAGTTTGATAAATAATCAGTTTTTAACACTATAAAGGTGTAAGTTCATAGATATTAAGTTTGCGTATTGGGTTCCTAATGTGAGTGGGGGATTGGTAGTTAGTAAAATTCCCCAACGTACAGATTGGACTTTTGATTACAACGCAAAGCTAGCTCAAACAGCCGAGCAAGTGGGTTTTGACTATGCTTTAGCTCAAGCTCGGTTTATTGCCAGCTACGGTGCAGAATATCAGTTAGAAGCGCTCTCGACAGTAGCAGCTTTAGCACCACTAACCGAGCGGCTGAAATTGATTGCTGCCGTTCATCCAGGCCTATGGCATCCTGGTGTAGTTGCCAAAATGGGTTCGACAATTGATTTTATTTCTCAAGGTCGCTTCTGCTTAAATGTTGTCAGCGGCTGGTTCAAAGGCGAATTCACGATTTATGGCGAACCCTGGTTAGATCATGATGAACGCTATCGTCGTTCAGAAGAATTTATCCGCGTGTTGAAAGGCATGTGGACAAAAGATGATTTCCACTTCAGAGGCGACTTTTACCGCATTAATGGTGGTTGGGTAAAACCGAAACCAGTTAACCAAAATCCACATCCAGAAATCTTCCAAGGTGGTAATTCCAAAGCGGCGCGGCGCATGGCATCTCGTGTATCCGACTGGTATTTCATGAATGGCAATACTATCGAAGGCGTACAAGAGCAAATTCAGGAAGTATCCGCTCTAGCACGTCAAGAAGGACGTAAGGTGAAGTTTGGTCTCAATGCTTTCATTCTGGTACGAGATACCGAAGCAGAAGCCCATGCTGTGTTGCGAGAGATTATTGCTCAGGCCGATAAAGAAGCTGTAGAAGGATTTGGAGAGGCCGTGAAACATGCAGGAGCTTCTACTCACGAGCGGCAAGGAATGTGGGCAAATTCCAATTTTGAAGACTTAGTACAGTACAACGACGGTTTTAGAACAGGCTTGATTGGTACAGCAGAGCAAGTCGCCGATCGCATTCGTCAATACTACGAAGTAGGTGTAGATTTAATTCTTGGCGGCTTTTTGCACTATAGCGACGACTTAGCAGCATTCGGACATTCAGTCATTCCTTTAGTACGAGAAATTGAAGCACGTCGTCGGACAACCGATGAGTTAGTAACTGTGTGAATCTACAAAGATTCTCAATCAGTAAATACACAAGTAGTAAAGGTAAAATTTATGACGACTACAATTAGTACCGAACAAAAAGCTCATGTAATCGCTAATGATGCCGAAGCGATCGCGATCGCTCGTGAATTGGCTGCTGATTTTGCCAAAGAAGATTCACAGCGCGATCGACAACGACGTTTACCCTATGAAGAGGTGAAAAAGTTTTCTGCTAGTGGGTTGTGGGGGATTACAGTTCCCAAAGAATATGGTGGTGCGTTTGTATCTCATGCCACTCTGGCAGAAGTCATCAAAATTATCTCCGAAGCAGATTCCAGCCTCGGACAAATTCCTCAAAATCACCTCTACATGGTGGAGGCAATTCGTCTAGATGGCACAGACGAACAAAAGCACTTTTTCTTTGATTTGGTATTGCAAGGTAAAAGGTTTGGCAATGCCTTTTCAGAAATTGGTACTAAGTCTGTAACCGATATCCGGACGCGTTTAGAAAAGTCTCGCGATGAATATGTTCTCAATGGGCGTAAATATTATTCTGCTGGCGCTTTGTTAGCGCATTGGATTCCAGTAATTGCTGCTAACGATGAAGGTAAAACGGTAATTGCATTTATAGAGCGAGACGCACAAGGAATAACTTTACTTGATGACTGGACAAGCTTTGGACAGCGAACCACCGCTAGCGGCACAACCATTCTTGAGAATGTCAAAGTCAAACCAGAGCATGTGATTCCCCATTACCTAGCCTTTGAACGTGCCACACCTATGGGCGCTGTCGCTCAGATTATTCAAGCTGCTGTAGATGTGGGAATTGCCAAAGCAGCTGTACGAGACACAATAGACTTTGTTCGCAACCATACTCGTCCTTGGGTTGATAGTAATTTAGAACATGGTTATGACGATCCTTTGACTATCCATAACCTCGGACAAGTTCAAATCCAGGTTCATGCTGCCGAAGCATTGCTCAAGCGTGCTGGTGAGTTTATTGATGTGGCAAACGCTTCCGGCTTGGAAGAAGCCAAGGTAGTTGAGGCTTCTATTGCAGTTGCTGAAGCAAAAGCATTGGCAACGGAAGCATCATTGCTAGCAACTAATAAATTGTTTGAACTAGCAGGTACTAAATCGACCTTAGAGCAATTTAACTACGATCGCCATTGGCGCAATGCCAGAGCGCATACCTTACACGATCCCGTGCGTTGGAAATACTACGCTGTGGGTAACTACTTTCTCAACAACGTCAATCCACCACGCCATCCCTGGTTGTGATAAATAGAAGGCAGAAGGCAAAAGGCAGGAGGCAGGAGCTTAACCAGGTGGAACTGCCTGCTCTACGGGACGGATAATTGCCGGGGCTGGTGTTACTTCTGATTTGAAGATTGCCTGTAATGACTGTTCTAGGGTTTGAGTCATCACAATCCGATTCTCGTAAGCTACAACTACTCGCACTAAGGTTGGCAAACTATTTTGACTGGCTTCTAGATAAATTGGCTCGACATATAATAGCGATTGCTCAATCGGAATTACTAGCAGGTTGCCTTGAATTACTCTCGATCCTTGGCGATTCCACAAGGAAATTTGTTGAGAAATTACAGGGTCTTGGTTAATTAGCGCTTCGATTTGCTCTGGGCCGTAAATCAAGCGTTCCTTGGGAAAAATATATAGCAACAGCTTACCGTAGTTGACGCTATCCGATCGCGCTGCTAACCAAGCAATTAAATTAGTCCGCTGTTTGGGAGTGTAAGGTAAAAGTAAGATAAATTCTTCAAAAGGTACGCTAGGCAGGTTAGTAATTAAATAGTATGGCTCTACCGGACGGGCTTGGCTACCATAAATTTCGTTGGGAATCTGCCACTCGTCTTCTCGGTTATAAAAAACCTGGGGGTCGGTCATGTGGTATGTCATCAATCGCTCAGACTGAATATTAAAGAAGTCCACAGGGTAGCGGATATGGCTGCGGAGACTAATGGGCATAGCACTGAGCGGTTTGAACAATTTGGGAAAGATGCTTGACCAAGTGGCAATTATGGGGTCGCTGGAATCGGCAATATAAAAATTAACCGTGCCGTGGTAAGCGTCAACCACTACCTTAACGGAATTGCGAATATAATTTATACCTTCGTTACCCGTGTCTGAGTAGGGATAGCGATCGCTTGTTGTGTAAGCATCAATCATCCAGTAAAGATAGTTGCGATCGTTAGGAAAATCTGGATTAGTCTTGTCAGGGTTGGCATTAGCTGTCACCAGATAGGGGTCGCTGTCGAATTGCAAAAAAGGTGCGATCGCCTGAATTCGTTGTTTGACATTCCGCCGCAATAAAATCTTGGTATCAGGCAGAAAATCCCTTGTTAATGGCATTTGCCAGTCTTTCAAATAGATAGCAAATAGCCACCGTCGCCACAAGGAACCGATGGTAATACCACCTTGACCGTCGTAAGTATTGTAAACATTGTCACTGCCACTGGGATAGTCTAGTTCCTTAATTAAAGTGCCAGTCATTACATAATTATTAGTAATTTCACCGTAATAAATTCGGGGTTGCCCAATAGGAATACTTTGACGAATGGCTTCACTAGAAGTAGTTAGGGCGCTACTACTGTCGCTAATATCTTTAACAAAATATTTCGGTAGTCCCCCAGGGCCGACTGTATTAACTGGACTCATAGTGAAACCGTAACCATGAGTATAAATTAGATGGCGGTTAATCCAAGTTTGAGCCTGTTGTGGCACGGTGCTGTAGTCTAATTCTCGTGCAGCAATCAATACCTGCCGCCGTTCTTTGGCGTTAGTTGGTTCGCGGTCGGGTACTGCAAGCTTTGGGGGAGCAGCCGGTCTGCGTCCAGTGATTTCTGATGCTAGAGTGTAGCGATCGATATCGGCATCGGGAAACCGATAATATGGTCGAATTTGTTGCAGCTGTCGGTTAGTTTCTAACAGCGGTCGCTCATCCCAAAGGCGAATATTACGAATTGTCAAGTCATTTTTTTGAATATCAGCTTCAGTCAGCGTTCCTTGGGGATTGAAAATTCTGGCATCAATCGCCTCTAAATCGAATGCCTGTCGGGTCAAAGCGATAGTACGCTGAATATATGGTTGTTCTCGTTGCAATTCATTCGGCTCGACAATTAAATATTGCACTGCATTCGGCAAGATAGAGCCAGTCACTACAACTAATATGAGATAGATCCCCAACCCGTAAAGAACTTGTTGGCGATACTGAAACTTAGGTCGCCAAAACAGCGTTTGCCAAAGTAGGTAAAAAGCGATCGCTACTGCCAAGATGCACAATAAATTGTAAGCTGGCAACTGAGCCGTGACATCGGTATAGCTAGCACCATAACTTACCCCACGGGTAGAATAGACCAATTCATAACGACTCAGCCAATAACTTAAGGCTACTAGCAGCATCAAGCATCCTCCTAAGCCGGATAAATGACGCTGTTGCTGGGGTGAAAAACCGGGAAATATTCCTTGACTAAGACTATCTCCCGACAGAAGATAAGTCAGGCTAACGGCAACAAAGCCATACAAAAATAATCCCATCAGCCAGAGTTCTAGCAGCTCCCAAACAGGCAGGGAAAAGACGTAAAAGCTGATATCTTCACCAAATAGCGGCTCAGAGTTGTTGAAGGTAACGTGTTGGAAATATTGCAACACCTTGGCCCAGTGTTGAGACAACGTAAATCCCAAGCCTATACCGAACAAAACTGCGATCGCTAAGAGCAATTGGGGATAAATTAATAGAGCGATCGCTATTCCCACAAGCAAGCCGAGATACCAAATGTGAGAGCCTATTTCCTTGAAGAATTGCCAGATAATTTCTGGTCGAAATCGCTCAGGAATGGGTAAATTAGCTTTGCTAACAGAAGAATGCCAATAAGATATGGCAATTTCACCGTAGTGAAATAGCATTAAAGCCAATAACAAGCTTAAGACCAAAACTAGTGGGAACAGCCAGCGCAACTTTAATGTTAAAAAGTGTTGGCTGTAGCGAGGTGCGCGAACATCATCGCGTCTAGAATACTGAGGACTAAGAAAGTTTTTTAACTCATGGCTAAATCCTACTTCCTCACCTTTAATTTGCTGAATCTGCAAAGACCGAGGATACTTCAGCCGTTGTGCCAAAGTGAGGTTTGCTAGCAGGTAGACAGCAGTTATGCCAGTTACAACTACCCATAAACTACCCCAAGTCACTACCCTAAGTAGAAATACCTGGAGATAGCCGACTTCCTGAAACCAAAAAATCTCTGCTCCTATGCGAGAAAGCAGATCCAAGAGCAGCCAAAGCCCCAAGAATAATATTAGTAGTCGAAAGCACCATTTCCAGAACATGAGGAGCGGGGGGAGCAGGGGAGCAGGGGGAGCAGGATAACAACTGACTTTTGTACAGACGCGATTAATCGCGTCTCTACGTTTTGTACAAACGCGATTAATCGCGTCTACGACAACTGACAACTAACTCAGCACTCAGCACTGAACATAGGTTAACATGACTAATCGCGCTCTCACTTCGGTTTTAAGATTGTCGGTGATATTCAATTTTTCAATATTTTAATTATGCTCAGTAGTGTTGACCGTTTGTTATTTGTCCGACGAGTTCCGATTTTTAAAGAATTGCGGGATGATTTTATTGTGCGGCTGACTTCAGTGATGCATGAGTTATCATTTCCAGCTAATTACACCATCTTTAGACAGGGAGAAGAAGGGCGATCGCTCTATATTGTCGTCTCAGGTCGAGTTAAAGTTCATATTGGAGATAAAATGCTAGCAGAGGTAGAACAAGGAAAATACTTTGGCGAAATGGCAGTATTTGATACTCAACCTCGTTCTGCATCTGCAACAACTGTGGAACCTTGCGAATTTCTGGAACTGACACAAGAGCAACTTTATGACGCAATTGAAGAAACTCCCGAAATTGCAGTGAATATTATTCGTGAGCTATCTCGTTTGATTCGTAGACTAAATGATAATAATTCGTAATTATTAATTCGTAATTAATATACATAAAATTGTTTGATACAGACGGTTTCTAATCTGTTAATATCTTGTTCAAATATTAACAAGACTTTGCAACCAAGCTTCATCTTTTCTAGATAGCTTTTGCACGCTAAAAGACTGTGAAATTCTGACCAGATTTCTGAGTTTTCTAAATAAGGATTAATGCCAGGTAAAGGAGAGGGCATGGTAACTTCAAATAGGAAATAGTTTTATATCTATCCTACAAAGGTTATTTATTGAATGACTAATGCTAAATAAGCTTATGAGAATTTTATCTAATTTTTGATTTGAAATTATCAACTCAGATACTAGTAATTGTATTGAAAGTTTTAGCTATCGCAATCATTTTTCAAATTGGTATTATCTGTTTTATGGCTTTAGTTATTGCTGGAGAACGTAGCGGGGTGGGTAAAACAACAGTAACACTCACCCTTTTAGCATCTTTACGCCGTCGCGGTGGCGAGGTGCAATCTTTTAAAGTCGGCCCGGACTATATCGACCCCATGTTTCATCAACACGTTACTGGTCGTGCTTGTCGAAATTTAGATCCGGTGTTGACTTCAGAAGCTTACGTTCAAAAATGTTTTGCTCGTCATAGTCAATTGAGCGAATACGCTTTAGTTGAAGGAGTGATGGGGCTATTTGATGGAGTCAAGGAAATTAAAAATGAAGAATTAAAAATTAAAAATAAACAGAATTTACTTAGCACTGACTTTGCTAGTACAGCTCATATTGCGCGGCTGCTAAATGTGCCTGTGGTTTTGGTGATTGATTGCAGTCGTTTGTCTGGTTCTGTAGCAGCGATCGCTCACGGCTACTGCTCTTTAGATCCTACAATTGAGATAGCCGGAGTGATATTAAACCGTGTGGGTAGCGATCGCCACTTATCTCTCCTCAAAGATTCTCTAGAAGCTTTACAATTACCCATTCTTGGAGTGCTGCGCCGTCAAGATGATATTACAATTCCCGACCGCCATCTCGGTTTAGTGCCAACAGCAGAATTACCACAATTGAATGCTTTAATTACTCGTCTAGCCGATTTAGGAGATACTTGCTTCGACTGGCAACGCTTGTTACCTTTATTGAAATCTGAAGATAAAAAAGAAGTTATTAGAGAAAAATCTTCCTCATTTTCCCCATCCTCTATCAGGATTGCAATTGCCCGCGATCGCGCTTTTAATTTTTACTATCAAGACAATCTCGACTTACTGCAACAGTTGGGTGCAGAACTAGTTTTTTGGAGTCCGATGACAGATGCAGAATTACCACAGAATATACAAGGAATGTATTTTGGCGGTGGTTTTCCAGAAGTTTTTGCCCAGCAACTAGCAGAAAACACCAGTATCCGTGATGCAGTCAAAACAGCGATTCTGGCGGGAATGCCTACAATTGCCGAGTGTGGAGGATTGATGTATTTGTGCGAGCAAATTGTCGATTTTGAAAGTAAATCTTGGTCGATGGTAGGAGTATTACCTACATCTGCTGTCATGGGTGGGGGTCTTACTTTAGGTTATCGTCGTGCAGTCGCTATGCATAATAGTCTGCTAGTGAATGCAGGTCAAAAAGTTTACGGGCATGAATTTCATCGTTCTCGTTTAAGCTCGATTCCAACTCAACCCCTATTTGAAACTTATCGCTACGATAGTGAAGAAAATATGGGGTATGAGGGATGGGATTTGCTGATGAATCTTCATGCCTCTTACGTTCATCTCCACTGGGGAGAAAGTGTAGAGATTCCGCAGCGTTTTTTTCAGCAATGTTTTGATTTTCAATTCCATTAGTGACGGAAATATAGCCGTAGCCACAACCTTTAGGACAGTTGTGATTGCTCAAAGCCTTAAAGCAAGTGGTTTTTACTCAGCGAGAAGTTGCGTGCGGAGAGAAGTGCGGTCTTGGGCTTTGCCCAAGTGGAGCAACTTCGGAGGGTTCCCTCCGTTGAGCAAACTTCGGTGACTCAGCACTTTGCTATAACTTTAAGCGATCGCTAGCCGAGCTGTAAATTTATCCTGTACTAAGGCAAATTATCTGGATCGATCCCTTGAGATTGTAAATAAGCAATTAGCCGTTCTTTTTGCTGACGTTCCTGTTCGGCGCGTTGACGTTCTTGTTCAATTTGTTCCACTGCCCAAGGTAACAAATTACCTCCCTTATCCCACCAACGCAACCAGTAACCAGTACGGGCTTCTTTTGTTCCTTGCCAAGTTCCTAAAAATAAACCCATTGAGTCAATCCAATGCCGACCATTTTCATCAGGTTGCTGCAACTCGTAGCGTCTATTTTCGAGTTGGTAATACTCTAACAATCCGCCATTTGGGTCAAAAATTACATAAATTGGAACTTGCAGAATTTGTTCGTAAAAAAACCATTTTCCAGGTGGATAAGTTCGTTTAAAAGAATATTCTTCTCCCTCTGTATCTGAAAGAAATTCCATGACTATTGCTGGAATATTTCCATCTAAATTGGGTGTATAACTTTTGCGTTCTTCTAAAACCTGAGTCACCAATGGAATATAAACCCAGTCCGGTGCTTTAACAACAAATTGCTCGTTCAAATTTGCACAAAGAGCAAAATTCGAGGCTATCAACATTTGGGGTTGGATGAAGCCACTGATTTCTAGGCTTTCGCGCAAAGCACCAGCCAATATTGGCTGACCTGTATTTTCCACTGGTTCATCCTCTAGTCGAAAATCATCGGGTAACGCTTCCCAAGATATTTTTAGTTGTTTTGAGGATTTGGCTTCACCGAGTTGGGTTGCCATAAAAATCGCCTTTTATTGCTTTGTTTTTATGTTATCGCTCTGGGCGCAATGCAGAAAATCGGTGAACTCCAAAAGTAAGCCGCATCCTACAATCGCTTAGGCAGGTACTACGAATTTCTCGCTACCAGCAAGCCCAAAGGCAGCATGAATGGCTTGTAAAGCTTTCACACCTAGCTCTTGTGCTACGACACAGCTAATTTTGATTTCTGAGGTGGCAATCATTTGGATATTAATTTGGTGTTGAGCTAGAGCTTCAAACATTTTGGCAGCAACTCCAGGTTGTCCCACCATTCCCGCACCAACAATACTAACCTTGGCGATCGCAACATCTAAAACAACCTCACCCCATCCTAATTTTGCTGCTACTTGGGTAAGCAATTCTTTGGCATTTTCCCCATCCATCCGCGAGACTGTAAAGGCAATATCGCGCCTGGGAACACCATCAATCACCCGACAACGCTGAGATTGGATAATCATATCAACGCTGATATTGTGCTGTGCCAATAATCCAAATAACTGCGCCGACATCCCGGGCCGATCTGGCACTTGGCGAATGGCAAGACGCGCTTGGTTTAAGTCTAGGGCAACACCGCGAACGAGAGGAGAGTGCTGAGTGCTGAGTGCTGAGTGCTGAGTGCTGAGTAGAAAATTAGTTGTTATTTCTCCCCCTGCTCCCCCTGCTCCCCCTGCTC
>NZ_JAECZA010000221.1 GCF_016056275.1 Dendronalium phyllosphericum CENA369
GCCTGGTATTACTCATTTCTTAAAGATTACTCGTAGTTATTGGTCTGGACTTTTTCATTGTTATGATGTTGAAGGTTTACCTCGAACCAATAATGACCTTGAACAGGCTTTTGGTGTTTTACGACATCATCAACGTCGTTGTACTGGTCGTAAAGTCGCTGCTTCATCAATTGTAATTCGAGGCACAGTTCAATTAGCTTCAGCCATTGCTACTGCACTTCATTGTTTTACAGCCCAGGATTTGGCTCAGGTTTGCGTACAGAATTGGCAACAATTACGCTCTGATTTACGCCAACATCAACTCCATCGCATTCAACAACTTCGATTCCGTCGAAATCCTGAAGCTTTCTTGGATACTCTTGAGAAGTTACTCCTCTAGCAAACTTTGCGCTTCTAGAAAAAAACGAAGTATGTAACGGAAAGTAAAGTTGCCCAAAAAGCTCTTCCCTTCTGACTTGAAAGAGCTGTGGGAGAAAGAATCTGATTATCATCTTCGCTCTGAAGATTGGATAATTTAATTTCTGGAAGTCCCCAACACGACTATGGGATAATGCTCTGTTACACAAAACTTATGACTGCCGTTTATATTCAAGATGAAACCGAGTTAGATTCGCTGCTATTAACCGAGCCTTTACTTGTAGTAGATTGCACAGCTACTTGGTGTGGCCCGTGCAAACTCATTGCTCCTTTAATAGATAAATTGGCAGTAGAATACAGCAATCGCGTCAAAGTCTTTAAGCTAGACCTCGATGCCAACCAACCTGTCGCTAAACGATTTGGCATTCGTAGCATTCCTGCTGTCATGTTCTTTGAGCAAGGCAAATTGGCACAAACAATCGTCGGTGTTAAAACCTATGAAGAATTTAGTAGCACCCTCGATAAATATTTAGTTTGATTAGATTATTTGTGTATCAACAATAACTTGCATCTGTTTCTCACCCTGTGATGTGGATCGGTGATAGAAAATCCTCTGGTCAACTCAAGGATGCTAAATCGGTATTCGTCAGAGAAATATTACCCTTGAGTTTGGCTAAGGGATTGCTTAACTTGCTGGCTTTTGGCAATCAGCCCCATACAAAGTTTGCTGCTTCCCGTCTGGATAAAAACGCATACACCAACCGTCCCGCTTTCGCCATTCGTAGTAAATGGTTGCTAGTACCATCACAACAAAAAAACCAACAGCAGTCAGCAGTAGAATCTGTTGCCATTTAAATGTTTGTCTAGCTTGCTTTTGACTATTATTTTGCATTATCGGTTTTTCGTTATTCGGTATTATGCCCACTTTTTCAGGGAAAACAACTTCCGTGCTAATGCTCGATCACAATCACCGCCAAGATAACCCAAAAGTGCGATCGCGCTTTCTGCATCTCCATTCTTCCAAACAGACCAGAACGGCATCGATCAATGGAACGTTACGTTCGAGTCGGAGCGATTGCTCTTGCTGAAAACAAGTGCGATCGCTTGTATAATATTTGCGATTTAATACTTCGGCTTAACCTATGCCTTGCCTAATACTGGCTTTATAACAGCGATCGCTTTTACAATGCTCAAACGCGAACGCTGCCAAGCTAAGAGCAATTAGATTAACACTAGTAAAGATGATGTATTTATAGTGCTAATATGCTACTTTTTCCCAAAACTGTTTGCCAGCAGAAAATGCAGGCACTTTAGTGGCTGGAATTGTAATTGTCTCCCTTGTTCAAAAATTTCATTGTATCCTAAGGGATTAGTTAATTCCTTCCCTTGTCTAGAATGGGTTATAGCCTGTGAGATTTTTCAAAGATGATTTATGCCGTGGGTGGGAAGCAATATCGGCAGATGATGTTTAGCATTACCAGAAATAACCATTAATCAACAAATTGGTAACACCTAATAGTGTGGGGAGTTGACTATAGCGTACCTAAGTTCATAGTGCCCAAACATTGTTCATGGGCAAGTTAGCTTTACAGCCTGACTTTGATTCATAATCGAATTTTTTCCGGGCGTGATGGCTATAACCCTCCTGCAATCAAGGTTTTACAGTCAGGATATATTCGTTAACGTATATTTTTCCTTTCCTCAAATTGGCACGACGATCGCAAGTACGGCATCGAGATTATTCCTTTGCTCTTAAGCAATAGACAGCACGAAGACTCTCCGTAAAACTTCTAGGACTTACCTAAAGCAACGAGTTTTAGTTGTGGGAAATCTATAAAAAGGTCTACTGACGACCGCAAAGACGTTGAGTTTAAGTACTATGAGATAACTGGAGAATTCTCAGCTATGAACTTATCTGGCACTTTTGTTTCTGGCGAACATCCTACCGAAGGAACAGTTCAAATTGTAGTAGAGTCCGAGCAACGATTCATCGAGTTGCAGCCAGACTTCAAAACTTCCGATCTTGGTCCTGACTTACGAGTAGTTCTTCATCGCCTTGAAGATGTTATTGGTTCTACCACTCCCCCAGATTTTCCGCTTCAAGAGCAAGAGCTTTTCCTGCTTGACCGCTTACAGAGCTTCACTGGAAAGCGACGTTACCCCATCCCATCCTGGCTAGATTTAGCTTCTTATCAGTCTGTTGCTATTTGGTGTTATGCGTTCAACGCTACTTTCGGCGCTGCCAAACTTAATAGTCAATAACAGAGGAATCAAAATGCTACACAAACGCAACCTCAGCCAACTCATCCTCGTAAATCGATCGGGATATTATTTATGTTAAGTAACATTTTGCCAACGGTATTATTACTGATGAAGACTTATTGCATCCGGGTGGCTTCTGGCATTGGGTTTGTCAGAATAATGTACCAATTGTAATTGTCGAAGGGGCGAAAAACGCAGCTTGCTTGTTGAGTGCTGGGTATGCTGCGATCGCAATTCCTGGAGTAAACGCTGGCTACCGCACACCCTCTGATGAATACGGGACTGCAACTGGTAAGCCATCGCTCATCCCAGACCTCAAACATTTTGCAACTTCTGGTAGACAAGTCAATCGCACAGAAGCTTTTGAACAAGATTGATTTGCGGCTGTCCTATGTGGGGCGGTTGGGGCCACGAGGTAATCGTGAGAGCGTTTACCAGTTTGTAGCTTCTGATGATGGGCGGAATGTGATCTTCCAGAAGTGGTTAAATCGGGAGTTGGTGTCAGTCACCAGTAATATAGATATACGAACTCAAGTTACTGACATAACAGCACCAACCTCCCATAATCATAATTGGGTGTCAGTCACCAACAATATAGATATACAAACCCAAGTCAGTGACACACCTCACACTTCCCAAACATTAGATGAAGCCGTTGGCGGCTGGAAGGGGCTGAGGCTGAAGCTGCGGCAGGGGTTAGAAAGTGCTGGTTCCTTCTACACTGAGCTTATTTCTAGAGTAGGTGAGGCTGTTGGGATTGCTGATGGTGAGCCAATATGGAATGCGTACTTGGGACAGTGGCAGGTATGGGTTAACTTTGCGGACGGTTGTCGGTCTGTGGGATGCGATTGGTTGGTGGGGGTGTAGGTAACAGTAGTTCACTGGTTCCATCAAAACTGCTATTATGAGCCGATTATGCAAGCACTTTACCAGTCGTTTGAAGCAAATAATCTTTATTGCCAAGCCATTGAAAAAGACAATTGTGTGTTCGTTATCTTCTGAGTCGCTTAAAGTAACGGGAACAAGTTTGTCTTAACCCAAGATTGAACCTGAACCAACTTCCCCCTGATGTTTGAGCAATTCCTGGTAAGTCTTTTCCCTTATCATCATCTGCTTGTACAGCATCTGCAAAAACAATGCGAGCTTGTTCACGGGACATCTGCTTCACAACGTCAGCGAAAGTTGTAACGCTAAATTCTTGTTCTAAAGATAGTTCAATGGGTTGGTTCATAGCTTTTATTTGAGTTTGCTAAGTTAAGTAAATATTGTTTTATATAAATAAATGTTACGATGACTTTACAAAAGATGAATGTGTGTAAACCGTACCGACGGAGGTTAGAAATACCGTCTCTGCTGCTGAAAACCTTGATATAACTCCATTGTGGCAAACCAAGTAAAAACTTAAGTTCTAAAGTTTCTTACTAAGAGGTTTTAAAAGCATTTTTCGCCTTTGCTTGCGGCTGGCGATCGCTGTTGGAGAAGATGGGCAATACTTGTGAGCTTCGCGGCGTGATGCTGGAGTTTGAGAATGTGGAGATAACGAATTTTCTCAACTGGTGACAGATGCGCCGCAATAGACTGAGTGGATGGCCTAAGAAAGTTGGGCACAGATTGCGATCGCTAGAAGGTCAGTTCCTCCCAAGCAAAAAGAACTAACTCTTATCCAGCATCCAGGGATTATTAACTATGAGGACTGTCTTTGAGCCTCACCAAAATTCTAGTTGCACACCAACGTCAAAGCAATTCGCAATTATCAGTTCGCAATGACGCTCTCTACGAGATGCTAAAAGCGTAGCTTGCTTCGCTGTAAGGGTACGCAGACTCGCTACCGTTGTGATTCTTTTGTTTCCGGCATTTTCAGCCACAACCAAAGAAGTCCGATCGCAGCGATAACGCCTAATGTGATAAAACCAACTTTATAACCTGCTGCTTTGACCAAAAAACCGCTTGCTAGGTTGCTAATAGCAGCACCGATGCCAATCATCGTATTGATTGCTCCTTGTGCCAGATTAAATCGCCCGGTTCCTTGGGTTAAATCTGCAACAATAATTACAACTAGTACTGTAAAAATACCCGATGCAATGCCGTCTAAAACTTGTACTGAAACTAAAAACCAAGGGTTGTGGCTTATAGTATAAAGCCCAGTCCGAACTAAAACAGCAGCAAAAGCAATTAGTAGTAATGGTTTTCTGCCCCAACGGTTGGCGGCCGTTCCTGCCCAACCAGCTACGGGAATCATCGTTAACTGTGTCACCACAATCGCAGCAGAAATGTAGAGTGAGGGAGTGTTTTGCTGTCCTGCGGTTAACTCTTGACTAACTAAAGGTAGTAGCGCTCCATTTGCCAGATAGAACAGAACTACAGACAAAGCAAATACGATCAGCGTGCGATTACCCAACAAATCCTTAACCGTAGCACGTTCTTTAGTATCATTTTCTTGCTCATCACCGCGAGCCTTTGTATTGTCAATATCTTGATTGCGAATCTGAAAGACTGAAAAAATGGTGGCAACACACAAAACTACTAAAAAGTAAAAAATCCAAATTCGTCCAGCAAATTGTCCTAACAAACCAGCAACAATTGCTGCACACACGTTGCCTGTATGGTTAAATACTTCGTTGCGCCCTACCCGCTTGTTTAAACGATCTTTTCCTACCACTCCTAACGAGATAGCTGAAACTGTTGGGCCAACAATTACTGCTGATATACCGATGACAGCCTGAGCTGCGACCACAGCAGGCAAAGCCGAAAAGTTGACAATCACCATATAGCTAATTGCAACGGCCAGAGTAGCTGTTGCAATCATTAATCGTTTATGACGAGAGGCATCAACTAGCGCCCCCGTTGGTGTTTGTGCCAGAATTCCAGCAATGCTAGTGGTCGATAGAGCAATACCTACTTGGGCTGGATTCCAATGACGATCTGCTGCTAAGAAAATTGCTAAGTAAGGTTCAAAAACATCTCGCACATCGCCCAAAGAAAGGTTGAGCCGATCCAAACTACGAACAGATGTGCTTTTAGAATTACTCAAGGAATGTTTATAACTACCAAAAAGCAGCTTATTAAGCTTACGTTTGAGTTTTTGCATAAATCTGCTTTGGTCTGATTAGTTACTATTAAAATATAAATCTTAATAAGATGTCATATTATTCCGATCATTCTTAAGACTGATTATTAGTAAAAAAAATTAACTAAGATAGATGATTTAAGTATGATTTTCTCGTCGGAAATTTGCGTTAGCAAAAAGGTATAAAAAATATGCCTTGATTAGTAAAGCTTTTAGTGACAGTAGACAGACTTTAGTTTTTGATAGCTGATGTTTGGAGAGTTTTAATCAACACTAATCATACTGTAGGTAGAGCCAAAACAAATGAGAAAATGTTCAAAATAGAGTTACAAATCTTAATAATTTCTGATCGTGGATGAAATCTTGTGTAGCTGCTCCTGGAGATGGAAAAATGGTTTTTATGGAAAGTAAACGCTTGCTCTTCGTTGCTGACTTTCCATCTGTACAGCAGGGTAAAGACTTTTCTCAAACTTTAGTCCAAATACCACCGTCACCGCATTGCGAAGTTTGTGTAATTGTTCCAGTTCGCAATGAAGCTCAGATGTTGGCAGCAACCCTTACTGCCCTGATACATCAAGTTGATCTACAAGGACAGCTTTTAGATCCCAGACGCTACGAGATAATTTTGTTGGCAAATAATTGTAGCGATGAGTCAGCAGCTATAGCCCGGAGTTTCGCCCAAGAACATCCAGATATAGCATTGCATGTAGTGGAAAAAACTCTGCCTCCTGGACAAGCTTATATTGGTCGAGTGCGTCAGATTTTAATGGATGAAGCATACCGCCGTTTGTGTAGCTTAGGACGCACAAGGGGGGTAATTGCTTCAACTGATGGAGACTCGCAGGTAAGCCCAACTTGGATTGCTGCCAATCTGTATGAAATTAACTGTGGTGCTGATGCTGTAGGTGGGCGAATTCTTGTTGAACGCACTGGTCGTGCGGATCTACACCCTTACGCCAGAGCTTGCTATCTGCGTGAAGTGGGCTACCGCTATTTAATTACTGAATTAGAAACTTATCTCGATCCCGACCCTGATGATAGATTTCCTAGACATTATCAACACTATGGAGCGAGTTTGGCTTCAAGGGGCGACAAACGCCTCTAAACCTAGCCAGATAAAGGTTTGAGAGGCACAGACCCCTTAACAAATGTGGGTACTTATTGAGGCGTTGTTGCATGAATAGGGAAAATGGTAAATTATACTCATTACCTGTTCACTCTCAAGTCTCAACCCAACGATGAAAACCAAAAGCAGCTACAAAGTTCGCAATTGGAACTGTTACGATCAAGCACTCAAACAGCGGGGCAGTATTACCTTCTGGGTCAATGAAGAGGTAGTGCAACAGTGGCGTAACGAACAGAAGACAGGTCAAAAAGGAGCTTCCAACTATTACAGCGATGTTGCAATCGCAACAATGGGAACAATTCAATCGGTATTTCATTTACCTGGGCGGCAAGCAGAAGGGTTTTTGGAATCGTTATTCATGCTCATGGGAATTGAACTACAAGTACCAGATCACTCCACTTTGTCGCGCCGATTAACTAAATTGTCGGTGAAACTGCCTGTAGTGCCAAAAGATAAGGCTGTTCATGTCGTTGTGGATTCAACTGGCGTGAAAGTCTATGGTGAGGGCGAATGGAAAGTCCGTACACATGGAGTAGGTAAACGACGGACGTGGCGGAAGTTGCATTTAGGAGTGGATGAAGAAACCTCAGAAATCGTCGCTGCGGTGGTAACTACTAATGATGTAGCAGATTGCGAAGTAATAAGCGACTTGTTAGAGCAAATTGATCGGGATATTGAACAAGTCTCAGGTGATGGTGGCTATGATACATTCGACTGTTACGACGCGATCGCACAGAGGAAGGCCAAAGCCGCGATTCCACCTCGCAGTTGCGCCAAAATTCAATCCAATGATAACCGTAAAACCTCACCACATCCAAGGGATGAACATTTGCGTCGGTTGAATCAAGTTGGACGCAAGCAGTGGAAACAGGAAAGTGGCTATCATCGACGTTCACTATCTGAGACAGCCATGTTTCGACTCAAAAGTATTTTTGGAGGCAAATTAAGACGACGCTTTTTTGACAATCAAGCTGTCGAATTATTTCTGCAATGTGCTGCGCTTAACCGCATGATCCAATTGGGCAAACCAGATAGCTACAAAGTGGAAGACTAACTCACTACTCGCTTTGAGAGAAGGTGTGTCTTTTTTCTGTTTCATGCAACAAAGCCACTTATTGAGAATGAACTGTACAGTTATTAAGCAGCTACCTGTATGGTACAGTTTAATGGTAAAAAAGAACGGTCTCGTAATTTAATTAAGACCGTCGTCATAATGCTGGCATCATTCTACCAAAACTTTTTAGAAAAATACCTAAATAAAGCACAGTTAATCACTCTGAAAATGTTGGTGTGGTTGTTACAAAATCAGAAACAGGTGAAGATAGAAAGACTGGCAGCAACCTTACCTCTACCAATACAACAAAACAGTCATAGACGGCATATACAAAGGTTTTTAACATTGAATACCTTAAGTGTAGTATTGTTGTGGTTTCCTATCATTGAAGCAATAGACCTCTTGCAAAAGTCCTAGATGCGTGAGACAAGTAGGATAGAGTTGGGTAGCATCTATGACCTACGAACAGGTAAAGAGTCTGAAATCAGAAGACTTTAAACGCTTGTGTGGTGTACGTCCAGATACTTTTAACGAGATGTTAGAGGTAGTGCGATCGCTTCATCGAACAAAACAGAAAACAGGGCGACCGGGTAAATTAAGCTTAGAAGACCAATTGTTGATGACATTAGAATATTGGAGAGAATACCGAACATACTTCCATATAGGTCAATCTTGGGGAGTAAATGAG
>NZ_JAECZA010000222.1 GCF_016056275.1 Dendronalium phyllosphericum CENA369
AAGTATAAACTGTTTGCCAGTTTGGAAAATCTCCTGGTAGCGATCGCCATCGACAACCTTCACATAAGACATAAAAAATGGCGTTGAGCACTGAATATATATCAACAGAGCGTTTGCGACCGCCTGGTTTTCGAGGTGGAATCAACCCACTAATCAGTTCAAATTGCTCTTGGGTCAGGTTACTAGGGTAAACTTTACTCATCGCTCTCAATGGTGCTGTATCTACGTATTTACAGCTTATGCCCTGAGAGCTTTTTTTACTCAACTATCAACTTTTCAAACATCCTCTAAATAGCTCTTTATACTCTGCACAATATTCATCTATGATCGTAACTGTTGGGTGAGGATCTCTTGCCAAATGTTTGAGGATTTGTAATTCTACATCCATTGCTCTACTTACCTTCCAGAGCTTTTTCTTCTATTCCTTTTATTCAGAATACTCGGAAAGTGACAGAAGAGGGGTATTAGGTCGCAAATATCATCAAGAACTATGAATAATGTATGTGCGGTATGTCAAGCCTAAACCGCTATATGTTGATATCCATGATTATGCTTCAATCTGGGAAGGCCAAACCAGTCATTGGGTCGCGGATATAAAGCCCTAATGTAAGACTCTGTATCACTTCATCCCAATGGGGTATTAGCTGCTCTGCTTGATCTGCCCAAAACTCGAATGTAATCAAGCATTGGACATTTGACCCCAAACCAATGCAAATTCGGGAAAAAGCTTCCCGTGATTCTTCCTGAGTATCAATAAACTTCAGTTCTGTCCACACAATCCTAGCAGTTTGGCGTTTAACGGTAATGATTTCTCCCTTTTCTATGACGTTGCGACTGTCGTCTTCTACCACTTTCCTCAAGGTAGATTTTAGCGGAAACAGACTCCAGTCATTGGGCGGCAGGCGATTGAAAGATACTTCTAAGCAGCAATCATCGTTGGGAGGTTTTTTGTCCATGAACTTAAACGATTTTTCTTGTGGCTCAAAAACCCAGTCCTGGGGAACATTGAAGCGAACAGACCCTCGGTCAGCCACAAAAATTTTGTAGCCTGATGGAGATTCCCAGCGATGGTCTGCTTTGAGTTCAAGCGTTTCTTTAATCCACTGGAGATTGCTTTTCTTACGCTTTGCCATAGTGTTTTTGCAAATCTGCTGAAGTGGGCGATCGCCCTCTTTGATAATCGTATCAAATTACTAGCGCTAGGTGCATTGTAGCGCAACGCACCTATGCAGATATTCATTGCAGTCTTTTCTGCGAGACGCTACGCAAAGACGGTTCCCATTGGCACAGCTTTAGCGAGTCTTTTGTTGTGCGCCTGGAGAAATTTTTGCCTGAGATTGTCGAGATTGAAGCTCATCAAAGAAATGCACAATAGAGCGCCCTAAATACTCAATAGAAATACTAAGCGGTTCAAAATGCCACCCTTCTAGCTCTTGATATAAATAAGGTTGGAAATATTTATGTTTAATCTGTTCTACCATAAACGCTACGTCATCTTCAGCTATACTATCGCAGTTAAAAGAAATGACACCCGTTAAATTAAAGAGTTCTTGACTACATCGGATTAAACATTCAGTTTGTTTCTGATTGGGATTGGTTAGAGGATTCGATATTCTCCAGCGCGATCGCAAAATTCTAACTGTATTACTGATTTCCGGTGCAAGTAAGACAGAAGGTTGATCCTTAATGAAAAACTGATTAACTGATTCTATCTAATTATGCAATTTTGGTGAATTATCCAAAATTTATCTATCAAATCCCAAATGGCGCGCTTTCAACTGTGAAACCCTTGTCATCAGTGGAGGTCGGCAAGGGATATTTTTTTATTTTTCGGTATTCTGAATTCTGCTGTATATAGTCGTGTTCGGCGGCGGTAAGTAATCTTTGGCACAATAAGATAAATTTACCTCCGCTGCAACACTTAGTTCTGTAAGTTGTTTTGAAATAGTTCTAGAACATGTTGCCAAGCATCGGGAGCGGCTTGTGGATTGTAACTTAGATGTTGGGCTAAGAATGGGTACTTATCTACAAAAAATCCAGCAAAGAATCCGTGACCAGCATCGTATCTAAATATACGATAACTGATTTGATGTTTCTTTAATTCGGCTTCTATTTGCTCGCTTTCCTCCTGAGAAACTAATGTATCTCTTGTACCAAAAAATGCATAAATAGTACCTTGAATTGCAGAAGTGCGATTAATAGTTGGTGTTTCTTCACCATAACTAGAAGTGGTAATCCCGCCACCGTAAAACGAAGCTGTTGCTTTAATATCGGGTAAGGTTGCAGCTATATATGCAACATGACCGCCAAAACAAAAACCAATCGCCCCGATCGCATCATCTTTGACATTGGTTAAAGTTTTTAGGTAGGCGATCGCAGCTTGAATATCGCTGATTATTTCTTGATAATTTACCTGTTGATAGTATTGTAAACCTAGCCGATATGCTTCTGGACTGTATCCCACATCTTCTGGACTAAAGTCAGGTGCAAAACCAGGAGCAATACGTTGATACAACGCAGGTGCTATTGCTACATATCCTTGTTTAGCTATTAATTCTGTGATGTCTCGAATGTTACTATTAACTCCAAAAATTTCTTGAAAAACTATAATAGCACCAAACTTTTCTGTGGTAACTGGTTGAGCTAAGTAAGCATCAATTTCTAAGCCATTGTTAGGTATTTTGACTTTTGTAGTTTTAATTTCAATGTTTGTTATGTTTACCATCTTTAGTCAAGTAATTTGCTCTCAATTTGTCTATTCTGACTTTTTTTGACGTAGATCGGTGATGCCTAGGACAAGCCACTTACGTGTGTGTAGCAGAGTTAGTAAGGATACAGATTATTACCCAAAAATTTTTTGCGATCGCTATGCTACTAGCTTGCAGACATTAATGCAAGTTATCTGAGTTAATTTACTATATTTCTAACTTTTGAATAGATGGTATCTCGAACTTCTGGAAGATTCCAAGAGTTTTTGATTTGTGCGACCTTACATAGGTAAGCATAAAGACTCAAAATTAAAAAGCACAAGGAAAAACAATGCCCGATCAAGCATTTAGAAATAATATTCCAGAAGTTGACCCAACGGAGATTGAAGATAATCGAACTGCGATCGCCGACGAACATCGCTCGTTTCTAGAAAAAGTCCAGGTTGATGCTGGATTTGCAGATTTGTATGATGCCAGAGACTTTACTGAAGTTGTATTTCGCGTCCTCCGCGATTTAATGACAACAGAAGCAAGCGATCGCGTCGAGTCAGAACTGCATAAAGAGGCTGTACCTACAGACGAAAAAGCACTTCAATTTGAAGTAGCCGATCTCTGGAGAGACACCAATCCAATTGTGGGATTTTTGAGCCGGATTCGTCCACCTTGGCAAGGCCCTGGCATCTTCAAGATTGATTCCGATCGCTTCCTGTTCCGAGTTGCGAATGAAAGCGGAATGCCACGCTCAGTCGAGCGAGAGCAAGCAGTTAAAGCGGTATTTTCTGCCACCAAAGAGGAACTTTCCGAAGAGCGGATTCAAGAAATTGCTAGCTGGCTGCCCGACTATGTGCGCGAGCTTTGGGAGCAAGCTTAATTAAAACCCCAAAAAAGTCAAGTCTGTTTGCGGATGATAATCTCAAACAGGCTTTTCATTATAATTTGACTGATTCGCAACTATTAGATATTAGAGGTTAGCGATTGCCCAAACTCTTCATCGGCTTAACCTAGACTGCTAGTGTGTGTTGTATGACACTTTACTGAGGGAATGCGATCGTAGCGGCTAATTTTAATTCTTGAATTCTCCAAATTTAATATTCTTAAGGTACTCATATCTGTTCTGCAACTCCCGAAAGTTATTTTCAATTACAGCATTTACGGCTGTTATGAGGTACAGTAGCAGCAACTAGCAAACCAGTTTCTTAAATGTTTAGGATTTATTAAGTCAAGTGCAACTGAAATTAGTTTATCAACCATTTCTGTTGTAGTTGGAGCAAAACGGCGTAAAAAAGATTTAAGTTGTGACCACCATAATTCAATTGGATTAAAATCGGGAGAGTATGAGGATAAACAAATAACTTTCGCATCTACAGCTTCAATCATTGGCACAATTGAATCTAGTTTATGTGCGGATAAATTATCCATTACTACCACTG
>NZ_JAECZA010000223.1 GCF_016056275.1 Dendronalium phyllosphericum CENA369
TTAAAATGTTGGTTAATTATTGCTTCAATGATAGGAAACCACAACAATACTACACTTAAGGTATTCAATGTTAAAAACCTTTGTATATGCCGTCTATGACTGTTTTGTTGTATTGGTAGAGGTAAGGTTGCTGCCAGTCTTTCTATCTTCACCTGTTTCTGATTTTGTAACAACCACACCAACATTTTCAGAGTGATTAACTGTGCTTTATTTAGGTATTTTTCTAAAAAGTTTTGGTAGAATGATGCCAGCATTATGACGACGGTCTTAATTAAATTACGAGACCGTTCTTTTTTACCATTAAACTGTACCCTACAGGTAGCTGCTTAATAACTGTACAGTTCATTCTCAATAAGTACCCACATTTGTTAAGGGGTCTGTGCCTCTCAAACCTTTATCTGGCTAGGTTTAGAGGCGTTTGTCGCCCCTTGAAGTATTTTTCACTGAGCAATTCAAACAAATCTTGGCGACTGAATTTATCTTGAGTTTCAAACATTCTGTAATTCTCCTGTTAGCAGTTGAGTGAATCTGATTTGTTCGGCTTCAAATTCTTTAATGGTGTATTCTGACTTGTTGGCTTGGACAATTGACCGGACTATTTCAATCTTGGTTGTGCCTTGATCTAAATCTCCAAACACTTCACCAATCTTGCCTAGCACCCATACTTGATAAGGACGGATTAAGGGCGCTCTGAGTCTTTTTTCGATTGCCATCCTCTGCATTTGGATTCGTGCCAATTTATACTGAGGAATAGCTTCGGCTACCTCTGCCCACCGCTGCCATGTGCGATAGCAAATGTCTAAAATTCGTAGCATTTTGGCATTGGTCATGGGTAAAACCAGGGGGTTTAACCCGGAAGATGTCGTTTTTTGCCCAAAAAGTTCTTCTTTCCATGCTGGGTTCATCAATAGTAAGTCAATAAGTAGTTAACGTCTAAAAAACATGGTCAATATCTGTGTTAATTTCCGTATGAATTTGATATCACATTCTGTATAAATAAACGGTGGATTAACTGTGATTAACCTTGTTTTTCTACAATAAAAAATCCACGCTCATTGAGCAATGGACTTTGTTGACAACTTTGTTGATAAATTATTTTTATAAAACTTGACTTTAAGAATTTTAAGTATCAGTTGAAGGATGGGGAGTATGTCAAAGGGTGTTTTCCTTGTTGAATCCAAATGTTGTGCTGCATGGCTGCCAGAGCTTTGACTCTAGAAGAAGGATTACGTTTGGTTACTTTCCCATTGCACGCATAAGCTGCCATCGTTCGTGCTTTAATCTTTAAATATTTTGAGGCTTCTTCATAACTTAATCCCCAAGTTTCACAAAAAACTAATGGGTCTAACTCTTCCACAATATAGGTGTCTTGATTCATAATTCCAATTCTCTAAAATGAGGCAACAGAGGTAAACGAGGAAAGTCTTGCTATATCTAAGTTTCCAAATTGCGAATTGCGCTCATGCGCGAATTGCAAATTGGTATAAGTTGCTGATTCATATAATTTTTGTGAGGATAGCTTGAATGATGGCTTTCTTTTACCATACTATACCGTACTAACATTTGCATCTATAACGTCAAGTGCCGTACTATCAAAAAACTAGTTCTTCGTTAGATATGCCGAAACCAGGATTTAAAACCATTACCGTCCCAGAATGGATTATTGATGAAATCAAACAGCAGCCTGATTATCGCGGTAATCAAGCAGCCACACTCGGTCAATTGATTAAGGATGGAATAGCTGCTCGTCGTCGAAGATTAGATGAACCAGAATTACTGGCTGGACGAATACTAAATCATTTGCCTGGTTGGGATAGAAAAGAATCTTGGAAATTGGCTTTAACTATTTTACAGTGGCTGCAAGAAAGTGAACCTACTTCTGATTAAAAGAAATTGCTAAACTTTAATGCCATGCGATTAACTATTCAACTAATTCGCTGTCAAGATAATCTGGCTGTGAAAGCAGACTTAGTAGAGTTAAAACAAAAACATGCTGATGACTATACCTCCAACTGGAAAGAACAATTAAAGCTGCATGAACAAGAAGATAAATTCTGGGACTGGGAATTTAAATTTGAGTTTGTCATCTGTCGGCAGTCAAACCGCGAAGGTTATGCTATTGAATACGAAAGCCAAACTCAAGGATTAATGTTGATTGAAACTCAGATGCACGGTTCGCGCTTGGCAGAAGGAAAACGTTTGGTTTATGTTGAGGGTATTGCTTCTGCACCTTGGAATCGAGAACCGATCCAACGTCCACCAAGGTTTAAAGGTGTTGGTACTGCACTCTTAAGCTTTGCTCGAACCCGTAGCCTAGAATTAGGTTTTGAGGGTAGAGTTGGATTACATTCGTTACCTGGAGCAGAGAAGTTTTATGAAAACCTAGGCATGATTGAGTTGGGTGAAGATGAAGATTATGACGAGCTAGTTTATTTTGAGTACGGGCTATGGCGTTATTTTAGATGAGGTGTCAGGTAGATGAGTCAGTACGAAAACAATGAAAACTACGGTAACCCTGGTCAAAATAACCTAGTTAGCCCAATGGATTTATTAGTCAATGAAACTTGGCTACGCCAAGCGGTGGAAGCTGAGGAGCTTGCCTGTAGTAATATTGGTGCTGGATTAAATTGGGGAAGTGCATTTGGCGACCTCATACTTAACTTTGAACTTTTGGGGCGTTTAACAATATTACGTATCTCCCTGAACAAGGAAGTCCGGTTGCTAATTAGTGACTGGAACTTAGGTACAGCTACAAAAATTGCTGTTAAAACCGCAAGAGAAAGAATAGTTGAAAAATTAAGGTTGCCTACACCAGAAGTAAGACAACATATACTTGTGACTCTCGGAAATGATGAACTTTATGGTGAGGAATTCATATCTAACCGAAAGATATTACGCGAATTGCTAGATTTACTATTAACACCTCAAGATTGGGAAACTATTGCCGCAGTTGCAGCAGATTCTCTCAAACAGCAAATTATTTATCAAGCTGTTGGTGAAAAAATCTCAGCATAAAACATGATCGACGTGAAGCCGAGATACGTGTAAAAAGCTGCAAGATGCTCTAGAAACGATTGCTATGCCGAGGTTTTAGCGATTTTGACTTTTCTGTTTATAAGGCTGTCCGCACATAGGACAAAATTTATACTTGAGTGACACAACTAACTCCCCACAGTGAGTGCAACTCGTCTGCAACTGCATACCGCACAGATAACAAAACTTAGCCCTAACTTGACCCCAGAGGGGATCAGCTGCCGTCCCAGGAGTCCAGCAATGCGGGCAAAACTTAACTGCACTGACA
>NZ_JAECZA010000224.1:0-23039 GCF_016056275.1 Dendronalium phyllosphericum CENA369
CCTATCCATTACCCCAACAGCATTTATTGCTAGACTAGACATCATTTTATAACCAAATTTATAATCATGGTCATGTCCAAAGTTAATGAAGTTATCTGATGGGCTTCCAGTAGCTAGATTTAGAGAACTAAAAAGTTTTACTTGATGGTGTCCTAGTACCCATAACAATTTGCTGGTGAGAGTAATAATTGTTGAATCTATTGGACAAATTGCATATTTATCGTGTAACTTTTTTGGAACTTTCTTCTGGACTAATTCATTTAATTTTTGGTAAATTTCTTGAAAAGGTTTCTGGCTTCGATGTAAGTTTGCTTTTGAAAAAGTAGAAATATCTACCTCAAATCCTGTATTGTTTAATCTGTTAAACAAATCTCGCATACTTGTTAAGCTGTTATCCAGAGCATAAGATAGCCAGCACTCAAAGAACAGACGACTGTTTAATACTGGATAATCGTTTTTTGGCAGTCCTCTCAAGATATCTTTGACAATCTTGGGAAATGAATTTATAATCACTATCAAATAGATATACTTTAATGTTTCGCCCAAAATTTAACATATTTTGGGCTGTTTTTATCCGATTTTTCTTAACATTCAACACTTTTGTAAAAATATATGTATTGACTATTATCTAGATTGTATTAATTTAAAGAATAACTGTTTTGCTGTTTTACCACCTATTGACCAATTTAAGCGATTTACATACTCATTAAATGATGAAAGTGCTAAAGTTTCATACTTTTGATAATCATTCAGATAATTAGCAATATAATTACAGTAATCTTTAATATTAGCATCTAAAGGAAAGGTTTTGCCGTTTACATCATCTTTGATGATGCTAGGAATACCTCCAACATTTGTGGTTATAGAAGGAACTCCAAAAGCATTTGCTTCTATTAATACATTAGGAGTAACATCAGCCTTAGTGGGCAAAATAAGAAAATGAGAATCTGCAAGTAAATTATAAAAATGCTGTTTTTCTTCAAATATAGATTTATTTATATATCCTATTGTTTTGATAAAACTTGGTATATCTCTATTATTAGTTGGCAAATCACCAATAATTTTTAGTTCAACATTAAAACCTCTTCTCTTTAGTTCTTTAGTAACCTCTATTGCTATATCTCCCCCTTTTCGTTGCCAGTCAATTCCAATAAAAATTAATTTATAAATATCTTTACCTCTTTTATCAATCAAATATTTAATATCTTCAACTGTTCTTTCTGGCTGTAATTCTAAATTTGAACCTCTAGGAATCACTTTGACTTTGTTCGCATCTATATTGTAAATATCTATAGCTTTTTGTGCAGCCCATTCAGATGTGAAAATTACTGAATTACATTTATTTAAAGCTAATTTTTCTATGACATAAATATTTCTTTTTGTTTCATGACAAAGATTGCTTAAATATGGATAAAAATTAATTAATGCCGCCAAAACTGTATCTACCCAAAGAACAAGTGGCTGTTGGCACTTAAGATAGGCTATTGGTGCGAATCCTTCTGTACATAAGACTATATCCACATCTAGCTTAGACAAATGTTTATTAATTTGAAGTGCATAATTTTTACACACCTTTGGTTCAGCCCATCTATAATAATCTTGATGATAACAATGTTTATAAAAACTCCACTTACCTTTAGTTAACCAAGAATAATTTTTTTTCAGGTTTCCTATCGTGTCAATAGATATTTCTTGATCTATTAGAGTTTTAAGAATGTAATAACTTGAACTATAATTACCTATATTATGTTTTGTCCATGCTGAACTATTAAAAGTATTATAGGTTGTTACATAAGCTATTTTCATAAAATCACCTGTTGGTTAATCGATAAAAATCTAAACTTTTTTTACTCAAAATATCCCAGTCTAATTTATCTAGGGATGGACTCTTATGAGATTTTTGTTGTCTCGACCAAATTAATCCTTCATTAAGAGTTTTTGTAGTTAATTCTCCAGTATAAAGTTTCATCCAATCTTTCCCTACTTGTGACTGCAATTCGGGCATTGAACCCAAGTAAGGAGCTAAAATAGGACGATCGAAAGAAAGTGCTAGTAATGCACTGCCAGAATTAAGAATTTCTTTAAATGGTAAAATTACTAATTCCGCAGCTTTAAAGTATAACTGAACCAGATTATCGGGTATATAATCTAAAAATAATTTGATTCTGTAATCATTTTCCGATGCAGATAATATCTCTGTTTTCAAATGATCGCGTTCTAGTTTTCCTGCAATTACTAATATCCAATTAGAGGGAGCTAACTCTCGAAAAACATTTATTAAATGAGGAACATTTTTGTAAGTCTCTATGTAACCAAAAAATAACAGCATTTTACAATTATCAGGAATATTAAGTTCCTTTCTAGCTTGACTTTCTGTAATTTGATTAGGATAAAAATCTCGATAATGTCCATGAGGAACAATAGAACAAGGCTTATTTTTCAATGGTAGTAACATTTGTTCAGCAATAGTTTTGCCTGTTGTACTTAAACTAATATACCCATCAATTCGTTTGACAAATTCTTTCTGAAACCAATCTGCTACTTGTAAATGTAAGATGGAATGAGGAGTTTCGTCATGCATTGTCCAAATAATACGAGTTCCTGTACTTTTTACCCAATCTATTAAAATGAGCATACTGATAGCTCTAATCCATACTATGAATGGGTTGGGATGTCTGACAATAGTTTCTACGACCCAATGTAAATGAAAAATATCATATTTTTTGCTTAATAATTTATTAGGTGAAAATTCTTCAACTATTACTCCTTGTTGCAACATATTAGTATATAAAAGCCAATTATAAGGATTTTTATATTTTGTTTTGAAAGCTGGATATGCAATTATTTTCATATTTTTATTTAATACAAATCGTGCCACCTCAATAATTATTGAGGAGCAAGTTATGGAAGTTTATAAATCATTTAGTACAACGTACCAATATCATTTAATCGTTGCAGAACTGTCCATGCTTTTGGTGCGTAGTAATTTTGCAAAACTATATGTAAGTAACCGTGATTTATAACAGCAAAGTAGTGAAATGGTATATTGTACTTCTTATAATTTTATACATATAAAATAGTAAACAACCAGACCCAAACCTTATTTAAATCTCTGCTAGATAAGCAATTTAGAGATGAAAAAATTTTTATTGATATTTTTGTGCGAATACAACCAAAGATAAAGTATAATTCTAAATATATACCTCAGTAATGTTACATAAAAAGTATTTCTTAAGAGTTAAGAAGTTTATTTTTATGGAAAGAATTCACAATATGACCAAAAAATTTAGTTTTGTCAATAGTAGTTACGCGATAAATTAGATTTGCATTTAAATATTGAATTAAATATTGTACGAGCTTCCTCTAGTGAGAATGAGTGACAGCTTTGAAGATGACGCGATCGCTAACTTAAAAATTGTGTGTTCTATCTTTGTTTTTAGTCAAAATCTAAGCACTATTAATTATTAATAGATTTTTATGACTTTAGAAAATGGTATAAAGCAGACGATCGCTTTAGTTCCTGGAGACGACCAATATATTTTTGTAGTCCCATGTTGCGAGAGTTACGACCAACTAAGATGGCACAAGTATAAGCAATAGCAATTAATAAAATCAGTGCGATTAAGCGTTTACCATTAGCATAAGTAGATTCAAGATTATAGCCACCAGTCTTGCAATTTTTGAACATCGCTTCAACACCACTTCGCAACTTAAATACTTTAATGGCATCCTTGAGGCTGTCAAGGTTCGTGAGTAAAAACCAACCAGCAGACTCCAGTTGTCCACGATATTTCCGCTTGTAATATCCAGCCAGATTAAATGGGAGCAAAACCCTTCTGTTTAGTAAGTTTATTTGGCAGTTTTCGGCTGTTTTTTACCCATCGTTTGATTAATGGAAACCAGAGGTATTGAATTGATAACTGTGGCAACAATAAAAATCTTTGTATACTTCGTCGCCGACTTTCAAATTTTATCAGTTGGGGAAACACAGATGAATGAGAGCTTCTCAATTGTTACAGTTTTGTGAAATTGCAACAGCATAATCAAGATTGAGAGCATCTTGTATTGTGTCGGTGTCAGTAGCTTTTGAAAGCAGTTTTGGTAAAATTTAGGTAACATTATCATTTGATAGGTCTTGTTGAGAATACCTGACCTATCTTTTGTTACTCCAAAACGGTCACACTCTTCTGTTTTCTCGACTTCCGCCCCTTTGTCACTCCGTCAGGACTTTTTCCCGGATTCTGGCTACTAACTTTGCTCCTGGATATTGGTTGTCTCAATTTTTACCAATATTCTTGATTTACTTCCTGCTTTCTCTGTGTGCCACTTTTGTGTACGGAATGTGGGATATAAGGCAGGGTATAAAATGGTTTTAGAGAATTTAGGAAGTTAGTATGAATTATTTAAGTCTCAGGTGATGACTCCATTAGCCGAATAGTAGCGGGAACAGTTGACACCTTACCTAAGGCTTTTTTACTAAAAGTCAGACCTTGTTCGCCTTTCTCAATGAAAATTGTGTCTCCAGAGATAAAAGTATTTTCCAATAATTTGGTGGCGATCGCATTTTCTACTTCCCGCTGAATTGCCCGCTTCAATGGGCGCGCGCCGTATACTGGGTCGTAACCTGCTTCCACTAGATGATCGCAAGCTGCTGGCGATATGTCAAAAGAGATTTTTTGCTCTCGCAGAAGATTTTCCACTCGCTTGAGTTGAATGCGGATGATATGCCGCATTTCCGAACGGCTCAGGGCATGGAAGATAATGATATCATCAACGCGAGTGAGAAATTCGGGACGAAAATGCGATCGCAAGTCATCTGTTACTCGTCTTCGCATTATTTCATACTTGGAATCATCACCAGATATATCCAAGATATGTTCGCTGCCAATGTTACTTGTCATAATAATGACAGTGTTACGAAAATCTACTGTTCTGCCTTGAGAATCAGTAATCCTCCCATCATCTAACACCTGTAACAAAATATTGAATACATCGGGGTGTGCCTTTTCCACTTCATCTAACAGCACTACCGAATAGGGATGTCGGCGAATAGCTTCGGAAAGTTGACCGCCTTCTTCGTAGCCAATGTATCCTGGAGGCGCTCCCACTAGGCGAGCAACCGAGTGTTTTTCCATGTACTCAGACATATCCAAACGTACCATTGCATCATCAGAATCGAAGAGAAACTGAGCTAACGCACGGGCGAGTTCGGTTTTACCTACACCTGTAGGTCCCATGAACAAAAATGAACCAATGGGACGACTGGGGTCTTTCATCCCGGCACGGGCGCGACGAATTGCTGCTGCTACGGCGGATACTGCTTCCTGTTGTCCAATAACTCGTTCGTGTAAATGACTTTCGAGTTGTAGTAATTTTTGGCGTTCTGATTCCAAGAGACGATTTACGGGGATTCCCGTCCATTTGGCAACGATTTCTGCAATATCGGCTTCGGTAACTTGTTCCCGCAACAGGGTAGAACCTTGGCTTTGAATTTCTAAAAGTTTCGCTTCTTTGGCTTCGCGATCGCGTTGTACTCCTTCCAATTTGCCATACTTTAATTGAGCAGCTTTATTCAAATCGTAGGCGCGTTCTGCCTGCTCAATTTGCACTCGCAAAGCATCTTCTTCTTTTTTTAAACCACTAATAGCCTCCAATAGCTGCTTTTCGCCTTGCCATTGCTCGTTAAATTCCTGCTGTTTTACAGTCAAACTGGCGATTTCTTGCTCAATTCGCTGCAAACGTTCTCTAGTTGGGGAAATAGTTTTTTCTTCGCCAGCCAATGACAGCTTTTCCATTTCTAGCTGCATCAAGCGACGGTCAATAGTTTCCAATTCGGCTGGTTTAGAAGTAATTTCCATTTTCAGCTGGGCGGCTGCCTCATCTACCAAATCTATGGCTTTATCTGGCAGGAAGCGGTCAGAAATGTAGCGTGCTGACAGGGTTGCAGCGGCTACAAGTGCGGAATCAGAAATTTTAACGTTGTGGTGGACTTCGTAGCGTTCTTTCAATCCCCGCAGAATGGAAATAGTATTTTCGACACTGGGTTGATCTACAAATACTTGCTGAAAGCGGCGTTCTAGTGCTGCGTCTTTTTCAATATATTTGCGGTATTCGTCAAGGGTAGTTGCCCCAATACAACGCAGTTCTCCTCGTGCCAGCATTGGTTTGAGCAAATTTCCAGCATCCATTGAGCCTTGTTGGCTAGAACCAGTGCCAACAACGGTGTGCAGTTCATCAATAAATAAAACAATGTCACCGTTAGATTCTGTAACTTCCCGGAGTACAGCTTTGAGGCGGTCTTCAAATTCTCCTCGGTATTTAGCTCCAGCAATCAAACTGCCAATATCTAAAGAGATGAGTTTGCGGTTTTTCAGAGATTCGGGAACATCTCCATTGACCATCCGCTGTGCTAAAGCTTCAGCGATCGCAGTTTTGCCTACCCCAGGTTCGCCAATCAGTACTGGGTTATTTTTGCTACGGCGTGACAAAACCTGAATCACCCGACGAATTTCGTCATCTCGTCCAATAACTGGGTCGAGTTTTCCAGATTTTGCTTGGTCTGTCAAGTTCCTACCAAATTTTTGTAGGGCTTCGTAGCGCGACTCTGGGTTTTGATCTGTCACTTTTTGTCTGCCACGAACAGTTTTAGTAGCAGCTTCTAACTTAGTGCTGTCCGCGTTCAAACTTTTGAGTACTCGCCGTCCGATGCGTTCATCTTCCGCAAAGGCTAAGAGTATGTGTTCCACAGAAATGTGGGAATCTTCCATCCTGACTCTAATTTCCTCGGCTCGGTCTAGCATCATATCTAAACCCCGACCGAGATAAAGCTGATCGCTTTTGCCAACTTTAGGTTGACGTTGGGTAAAAGCTTCTAATTGCTGTTGTAAGCGGATCGGATCGACCTCAGCTCTAGCGAGGATTCGGAGTGCTAAACTAGTTGGTTCTTCTATTAGGGCAATAATTAAATGTTCGACATCTAATTGCTGTTGTTGATATGCACGGACTATATCCTGAGATTTAACAATCGCTTCCCAGGCTTTATCAGTAAATTTATTAGGATCTGTAGGCTGCATCTTTAATAATTTTGGATTTTGGATTTTAGATTTTGAAGTTTAGTTTAAAGATTGGGCAGTGAGGAGAGCTAAAGACTTTCTACGCCCAGTTTAAAGCAACTTTTTCAGGTAGGTGAGTTATTTGGCGTGTCCTGTAATGTAGAGTGCGACTGAAAAATTTCATGCTTTAACCTTGATACTTCATCCTTGACCCTTTCCCAGTGTCCACTCCCCGAATAATTATCCAAACACTATCAGTATGTATTTGCGTGTATCTGTGGTTGCAATTTGGGTATCGGTAATTGGCGATCGCTCGATTTATCACCTATTTCCTAATTTAAAACGAAAAACACCATTCTGATAGTACTGTGGCAGATGGTGTCATAGAAACTATTGCGATCGCTTTCAAGGAGGCAGAGCATCGGAGGGGCAGAGAGGCAGAGGAGCGGAGGGGTAAAAAGACGGTTGCAGAAATTACTCTTTATTCCTCCTATTTTCTCTGCTCCCCATCCTCCCATCTTCTTGTTTCCTCCTGCCTTCCCTGTTGGCCCACATAATTACTGGGTTACAAGTTGTTCTTGTGATTCTTGTTTCAATGCCGATCCTTGAGTGCCCAGTTGAATAAGTTCAATTTTGTATCCATCTGGATCTTCGATAAAAGCAATTACCGTCGAGCCGTGTTTCATTGGCCCTGGCTCTCGCACTACTTTACCACCACGATTTTTGATTGCTTCACAAGTAGCGTAAATATCATCGACACCAAGGGCAATGTGACCGTAAGCATTACCCAGTTCGTACTTTTCTACCCCCCAATTATAGGTTAGCTCAATCACTGTGTTGTCGCTTTCGTCGCCGTAGCCAATAAAAGCTAAGGTAAATTCTCCTCCTGGATAATCTTTTCTACGCAGTAATTTCATTCCCAGAAGATCGCAGTAGAATTTCAAAGACTCTTCAAGGTTGCCTACCCGCAGCATTGTATGCAGTAATCGCATAATGACTCTCTGTACTCAGTTCAATGTAGTTATCTGCCAATATTTTACAAGGGGTTGATGGAGAGAAGTTGGATTCGTTACTCTACTCTGCTACCTTGCGGGAATCCTCTTCTCCTACAGAGACGCTAACGCGAACGCTTTTGAGAACGGGTTCACAAGTTGCCTGATGCCACTTTGCTCAAGTGGGGAAACCCTCACGCAGCACTGATTCAGCGCAACGCACTGCGTCCTCCGGATTTCGGAATTCTATTTTTATGAATATTTCTTAACTAGTGGTCTGTCCCATTAATTTTGCTAGCTTTAAAATCCTCCGCGTCCCCGTATCCCCGCGTCCCCGCGTCCCCATATCAGCCCTAACCATTCACAACTAATGGGACAGACTACTAGTCTATTGATTACTGCTTATCTGTCTAATTTTTGCCAGCATATTTTGGTAATCACTAGCTTTACCTTCTCTTTTATAAAGGTCTGCGGCTTTTTGAAAATCCTGACGCGCTGCTTGATTATCTTTCAGTTGAACGCGGGCAAGACCTCGATGATAGTAAACATCAGCAAATTTAGTATCAACTGCAATTGGTGTCCTTGTTAAGGTGATGTTTAATATATTTTTATCAGCACGATTAATTTGCAGAGATACTTGAGTACCTGTCTGACCGCGAAGTAGTTTTACGGCCTGTTCTAAATTCATATTTGCTGTGGATTGACCATCAATTGCTAAGATTTGGTCGCCCGTTTTTACTCCATTTTTCTGTGCTGGAGAATTTTCTACAACTGTGGTGACTGTGAGAACTTTTGTTTGAGAATTAATTTCTGTTTTTACACCAATACCAGAAAATTCTTGAGAGCTTAATATCTGGTCGTAATCCTCGATCGCTGCTTTATGATCTCCCATTTGAGCGCGAACTTTTCCTCGGTTATAGTAAGCGTCAATATCTTGAGGATTAAGACGAATCATTTCGTTGTAATCTGCGATCGCTCCTTTGTAGTCTTGCTGTAGTAAGCGAATTTCCCCACGAGCTTTGAGCGCGTCAGTATCTTTAGGATTAAGACGAATAACTTCGCTATAATCTGCTAGCGCTGCTTTATAGTCTTGCTGTAGTAAGTGAATTCTCCCACGAGCTTTGAGCGCGTCAGTATCTCCTGGTTTTGACTCTAGCAAGCGAGTAGCTGCCGTCAGAAGTTTTTTAGCTTCACTATCTTCAGGTTTAAAACGAAGTGCTTGATTCAAATCTGCTACTGCTCCTTTGTAGTCCTGCTGTAGCAAACGTAGTGCCCCACGAGCTTTGAGCGCTTCGGCATTTTTGGGTTCGAGACGAATTGCTTCGTTAAAATCTGCTATTGACCCTTTATAGTCTTTTTGTTGAAAGCGAACTTCTCCACGTTTTCTAAAATTCTCAGCATCTTTAGGGTCAAAACGCACAGCTTCATTGTAGTCTGCCAGCGCTCCTTTTAAATCTCCTTGTTTAGCGCGAAGCGAGCCTCGAAGTGAGTAAGCACTGTCTTCAATATATTCTGGATTCAAGCGAATTGCTTCATCTAAATCAGTCATTCCTCCTTGAAAGTCTCCCGTGCCAATACGAGCTGTACCCCTAGCGAAGTAAGCCCAAGAACCAGGATTCTTCTGCACAATTCGGTTTGAAACTTCTAATGCTTCTGAGAAACGCTTGGCACTAACTAGAATCAAGCTGCGAAATATTTGAACGCCAGCATCATCAGGGTCGAGTTTTGCAACTTGGTCAAATGAATTTAGTGCCTCTTGGTAGTTTTTCAAGGTACTAAGTATAAAACCACGCAAACGCCAAGCAGAAGCAAATTTCGGCTCAATTTGTATGGCTTTATCAAAGGATTTTAGGGCTTGTTGATATTCTTCGTTAGCCATCTCCACAAACCCGTGTGAATACCAAGCTTGATAAAAGTTAGGTTCAAGTTTAATTGCTTGGTTAATAGCTCTTATTGCTTCCTTTCTTTCCTGTTGTCCGACTGACCCATCTTGAGAGTTTCGCGCCACTTGCCAGCCATAATTCAGCCAATCAATAGCGTCAGCATTAATTTTAGGTTTCTCTATTTTAAATAAAGCTTCAAGGATGGAATTTGTTTCTTGCGTAGTCAGTGGTGGCGGTACAGTATTCTCTACTCTCAACATAGGAGCCATACCAACTGACTGTGCCCAACGAACAAAGCTAGCGATGGGGACTCCAAAACTAAAACCTAATGTTATTAAACGAGGTTGCCCAGTTTTATCAGTAACTTGTTCGAGTTCTGCTTTTCCATGAATCCCAATGACGCGTCCGCGAGTATCTAGCACTGGCCCGCCACTCATGCCTTGCTCAGTCAAGTTAGTATAAGCTAGTCCATATCCATAACTCAAAGACAAAGAGTTTTTGGCTAGAATCGACGCGAATAGTTTTGATGTTACTGTCCCAGCTGTAAACTGACGCTGTGTTTGCGTACTTCCAGGTTTTAATTCTTGCCAGCCAGAAACAAAAATGAATCCTTTGTACCCAACTATGTCATAGTTTGCTAGGGTGGCAACGCGGTAATTTTGGTTGCTAGTAAACTGTAAGATTGCCAAATCTGTCTCTGGCAAAGTTTTCAGGTTGTTATCATCTACCTTGACTTGATATTGCTTGCCATCAGGGGTTACTACTTCTAGAACAGTGCGATCGCATTTCTCGGAACCACGCACAACATGTTCCGCAGTCAAAACGCTGTAAGTGTTTCCCTGTTTGCCAACAATCACTCCCGAACCACTACACTCACGTAAAGTTGGCACATCTATTCGTACAGTAATTTCTTGGGCAATGTTATTGACTTCGTTGGCTATTGGAGGCAGACTTGCACTAGAAGGTGTGTTAGTCGCTGGTAAGGATTCTTTGGAAGTGTATTGAGGAGCCAAACGAGCAAATGTCTGAATGGGAATTCCCCAACTATAACGACTCATTAAATCGCGCAGCGCTTCACTCGGTCGGGAACCATCTTCATACACGTAAGGGTTGCCCCAAAGAGGATAGGCATGGATACCATTAATCCCAATTACTTGCCCCCGACGATTTAGTATCGGCCCGCCGCTCATACCCTTTTCAATTTCATTGCTGTAGCCTATTTGATATCCTTCTTTAAAAGCTCGCTCTGGCACTAATAAAACTTGTCCTGTTTTAAAGACGAACTCTTGAGACTGAGACGGCTTAGTTGCAAACGGAAATCCAGCCGCATATATTGGTTCGTTGATTGCTACTGTTGCTAAATTTCCGAGGGGGGCTACAGTATAGTTAGCATTGGCACGGAACTGCAATAAAGCTAAATCCTTGCCCTGAAAGTTGACTCCTCTAACCAAATTGGCTGGGTATGTTTTACCGTCTTCTGTCTGGATTTGAGCAGTTTTTCCCGATTCTAAAACGTGCTGATTGGTAATAACGGTATAAACTTGATTATTCTTTTTAAGAAGAATTCCTGAACCTCTATTCTCCCCAGATAAAATCTTTACGGTTATTGATTGAGCTAGCCGCTCGATCTGTTCTTCTGACAGTTGAGGAGATGGCTGACCGACAGCAACTTTAGGTAGAAAAATGCTTAGATAAACAGCTTGTATAGGCAGCATCAACAGTATGCCCATCCAGGCAATCAGAGCCAGTGAGGGACGATATATTAATTTTTGTCTCATGTTGCTTTTACCGCTTGCTATTATCTATACAAACATGCTTAACGAGCTTTTTACTAAGTAGTAAAATTGGTATTAGTTTTCTGTTTGTGTTGCCTTTTCGCTTAGTAACTTACTCATGTCAATGTATATCTGAGAAGAAGCATCTTCCGATTGAAGAATTGGGCCACGAGCTTTATAACCAATTTCTACAAGGTTCTGAAGTACTGAACTGGCATCACGAGGGGACTTAAGCGTGAATAGTAATTGACTACAAGGACCGCCATATTGGCTGGCTGCACATATCACTGCCTGATTTCCAGAAATTCCAGATGTAAGGTAATTTAAAACACCTTTTTCATAAGCACTCTGAAACCTGGAAGATACTGCTTGACACCGTGATTGTGGAGTATAGTTCCCTAAAGTCTTAACCCAGCGAATCACAGGAATCTTCTGGTTGTTGTAGTTTTTGGCAAATGTTGTCCATACACCGTTATTTCTCTCACAAAAGTAAGTTTTAGCTTCAGCAAAACTGGGTGGCATGATGGTAGCGATACCACCTATGGCAATTACACTAGCTGTTAATACCTGCAAAAATAACCGAGGTTTCATCGTTGGTAGTTCTCACTAAATATGATGAAAGCATAGATACTTAAGTATCTATCACAAAATGACAACTATACTACTTAAGTAATCTAAAAATTTATATTTATATGTAAATTCAGTGGAGAAATTAATAAATTTTATATATGGGAATCTTAGAGGCTATTTATAAAGTAAATCTTAAATTGTCGGGTGCGTTATACAACGCTTAACGCACCGAAAAACATGGTGCGTTACAGCTAATTCTTACTCTCTTAAACTCTCAAATCCTTGCACAGCCGTAACACAACGCCAGTTGCTGTAGCCTGTGAAATCCGTTTACCCTACTCTTCGAGAACGACTTCGTCGAACGGCTTAGTGCAGTCCCCTAGACGCTCGTTCGCTCTTAGCGTCTCCCTTTGGGAGAAGACTCCCTATCGCTAACGCTGCGCTAACGACGGGAACCGCTCCTGTTGGGGGCTGCTTCACCGCACTGGCTCCCCTACCTTAATATTGACTTTATAAATAGGCTCTTAATTTATTGGAAATTAGTTTTTGAATGAGTTTTGAAAAAATCGGTACAGTTCTAATTTTATTCTTTTCTGTTCTCTATCTCTACGAGAAATTTCAAAAATCAAATACTAGTTCTATAGTTGTCTGTTATGTGGAAGTTTAGATTTATTCTCTAATTAATTTTAAATGAATTTATCATTGTTTGTACAGTTGATAGATATTCTGAGTATTTAGCAATATCTGCTGTGTAGGTAATGATATATGCTTTATTTTCTTTAACTGTCCAAACTTGCAGACGTTTAATGTTAAATTTTTCCTCTTCAAAAGTGTAAATAACTTGATAGGCAGGTTGGGTTGCTAACTGAGTTTTGCTTTCTTCAATAATTTTAGAATTTTGATAAGATTGTTCGATCTCATCTAGATAAAACTTAGTAAATTGCTCTAGCTCTCTACGGTTTTCGGGTAAATCTAGAATAATTAAATTAACATTTTCTAAATAAGTATCTGCATCACCTTCTTTTGGTAACGTAAATTTAACCAAATTGCCAGTAATGCGGTCTGGAGTTCCTGTCTTTTGCCAATGTTGAGGATATTTGATGCTAATGCCATAAACGGTGTTATTATAAGTTTCCAAGCTGTTATTACGTGGTAGTAAGATAAATAAAAAGGCAATAATAGTGGCTGTAGCAGCGATTCCCAAACCAACGAGAGCCTTCCACCACATTGGTTTCGCCGGAGGATTAGCTGGTGTTAAACTTTGCAGGGCTTGCAATACTTCCGCTACCGATTGATATCTTTGGCGAAAGTCATACTTAACCATTTTGTCGAGAATTTCTGCTAGCCGTGGACTAACTTGGGCGCGATCGCGCCAGATAATTTCACCTGTAAGATTATCTCTTGGTAGTTGCATAGCGTTTAAACCAGTCAGGGCTTGAATACCAAGAATTCCGACTGCATAAAGATCGCTGCATAACCTAGGTTGACCTTGGCTTTGTTCGCTGGGTATATAGCCAGGAGTGCCAATTACAACTGTCGAGGTCATTTGTCCTTGAGTGTTAACTGCTTGAGAGCTGATTTGTTTAACCGCTCCAAAATCAATCAGGACAACTTTACCATCCTGTTGACGACGCATTAAATTTGACGGTTTAATATCTCGATGGATGACATGATGCTGATGGACAAATTCTAAGGTTTCAAGAATATCCTGCAACAGAGCAATAACCTCCTCTTGACTCCATTGCTTGTAAGGATTGATTTCATAACTCAAGTCATTCCCCGCAATAAACTCCTGAACTAAATAAAACTCTTGATTTTCTTCAAAATGGGCCAACAAGCGAGGAATCCGGTCATGATTACCTAAGCGGTTAAGTACTTTCGCTTCAGTCTCAAATAGCCGTCGGGCATGGTATAAGGTATTTGGATCTGGTGTCTGAGATGAAAAGTGCTTCACAACACACCGATCTTTATCAGGCAGTTTCCTATCAATAGCTAGGTAAGTAGTACCAAAAGCACCTCCTCCCAACTTGCTAACAATTTCGTAGCGTCCATCTAGGATTTTACCGATCATTAGATTTACAAGTATGTGTGATTAATCTGAATTTTGACACGGAATACTCGGAGAGTGAAAATTTGGATGATTGTTGACTAATAACTAGTGACTAGTATTTTTACTCAGCAGTATAGGCGTAAGGTCTTGCGTCCCTTTGCCTCTTCAAGCTAGAACCCCACGGGCAATAGCGCCCACAATGAGGGCATGATAATATTTTTTTCCTAGTCATCAGTTATAGCAAAGTGCTGAGTCACCGGAGTTTGCTCGGAGGGAAACCACGCCACTTGCGCGGCTGCCGGGGAACCCGTCCAACGCAGTGGCTTCTCCTTGCAACTTCTCGCTGAGTAAAAACCCAGTTTTTGTAAGGCGTTGAGCAATCGCAATTGTCTTAAAGGGTGTGACTACGGCTATATCAGTCATCAGCCAACAAAAAAATTAATTCACTAAATCTCTGAAATCTTCTTTAATCTCAGCCGATAAAGTCCTCTAAAAGCCTATGCTAACGATTGGGCTAGACCACTGGACTGTATGCAAACAAAATAAGGACAAAGCACAGATGAGTAATATTCTAGATACTGCCATTGAAGCGATCGCAGCCCGCGAAATTCTTGACTCGCGTGGCAGACCGACAATTGAAGCTGAAGTGCATTTGGTAAATGGTGCTGTGGGACTGGCACAAGTTCCCAGTGGTGCTTCTACTGGCACTTTTGAAGCGCACGAACTGCGCGACGGTGACAAAAGTCGTTATGGAGGCAAAGGAGTACTCAAGGCGGTGCAAAATGTCCAAGAGATATTTGCCCCAAAATTGTTAGGTTTAGATGCTCTCAACCAAGAACTACTAGACCGCACAATGATTGCTCTGGATGGTTCGGGTAACAAATCTAATCTCGGTGCTAATGCAATTTTAGCCGTTTCTTTAGCAGCCGCCAAAGCTGGTGCTGAATCTTTGGCAATTCCTTTGTATCGCTATTTAGGCGGGCCTTTGGCGAATTTGTTGCCAGTGCCTCTGATGAATGTGATTAACGGTGGGGCGCACGCAGCCAATAACGTAGATTTTCAAGAGTTTATGATTGTCCCGATCGGCGCATCTTCTTTTCAGGAAGCGTTACGCTGGGGTGCGGAGGTGTTTGCGACTCTCAGCAAAGTACTCGATGACAAAGGTTTACTCACAGGCGTAGGCGATGAAGGTGGTTTTGCTCCCAACCTAGAATCCAATCAGGTAGCTTTGGAATTATTGGTTGCTGCCATTGAGAAGGCTGGTTACAAGCCAGGGTCAGAAGTAGCGTTGGCGTTGGATGTGGCAGCTAGCGAGTTTTATAAAGATGGACAGTATGTCTATGACGGTAAACCTCACGCTCCTACGGAGTTTGTTGATTATTTAGGACAATTGGTTGACCAGTATCCTATTGTGTCTATTGAGGATGGATTGCATGAAGAAGATTGGCAGAATTGGCAATTGCTCACTCAGAAATTAGGTTCCAGGGTGCAGTTGGTGGGTGATGACTTGTTTGTGACTAACGCTACTCGCTTGCAAAAAGGCATCCAGGAAAAAGCTGGTAACGCAATTTTGATTAAACTCAATCAAATTGGTTCGCTTACTGAAACCTTAGAAACGATTGACTTGGCGACTCGCAACGGTTTGCGCTCAGTCATTAGCCATCGTTCTGGTGAAACCGAAGATACTACCATTGCCGACCTATCCGTAGCCACCCGTGCAGGTCAAATTAAGACAGGTTCTCTGTGTCGTAGCGAACGCGTAGCAAAATACAATCGGTTGCTGCGAATTGAAGATGAACTAGGCGATCGCGCCATTTATGCTGGTGCTGTGAATTTAGGGCCGAAGTAGGAGTTGGTGACTGGAACAAAGTGTTTCTTCCTGTCCACGTGGACAGGAGCTGTGAATTTAGGGCCGAAGTAGGAGTTGGTGACTGGGGACTGGTGACTAGGGACTAGGTAAAAAGTGACAAGGGATAATTTTGTCCTTTCACTTTCCCAATCCCCAATCCCCAATCACGGATAAAATCCCAACTTGGGCAACCCCAAAGTTTCATTCCAGCCCATCATCAGGTTTAAACACTGAATTGCTTGACCCGCCTGACCTTTAATTAGGTTATCGATTGCTGACATCACAATCACGCGACCGGTGCGCGGGTCAGCTTCTACACCGATATAACAAAGATTGCTGCCACTAGCCCACTTTGTTTGGGGATAAACGCCGCTCTCACACACTTTTACCCAAGGTGAATTGCGGTAAAAAGCGGTATAAATTGTGATTAAATCATCTCGTACTAAACCGGGATCGCGTAGTGTGGCGTATACAGTGGCTAAAATTCCCCGTACCATTGGGATAAGGTGTGGTGTAAATTGGATTGTCACTTCGTGACCCGCTAGCTCGCTACATATTTGCTCAATTTCTGGAGTGTGGCGGTGACGCACAACACCATATGCTGCTAATGAGTTATCGGCTTCAGCTAACAACAAGTTAACTTTAGCTTGCCGTCCGCCGCCAGATGTGCCAGACTTGGCATCGATGATGGCGGTTTCTGGGACGATTAAGCCTTGCTTGAGAAGTGGCGAAAGTGCTAAGAGGCTGGCAGTAGGATAACAACCAGGACAGCCAACAAGCTGTGCTTCAGCAATGCGATCGCGATAAAGTTCGGGTAATCCATACACTGCTGTGGCGGCAGTGGCGCGATCGCTTCTCTCAGTGCCATACCAAGTCGTATAAGTTCCCAGATCGCTAAATCGGTAGTCTGCACTCAAATCCAGTACTTTACATCCTTTTTCCACCAATTTTGGTGCAATTTGGCAAGCCAGACCATTTGGTAAAGAGAGAAACACCACTTCACAGCGGTGAGCGATTATTTCGGGTTCTACAGCCTCTATTGGCAAGTTAACTGCATGAGCTAAATGCGGGTAGAGATCCGCGAAAGATTTTCCGGCACTACTCTCACCGCCTAAATAAGCTAGTTCGACTTCTGGATGCTCCATCAATAATCGCACTAACTGTACTCCGCCATAGCCTGACGCGCCAACAATCCCAACGGGTACGCGTCTCAAATTGCCCATGATTATGAAATCCTTATCCGCTTTTGGTTAATTTGTTGTCAGTTATGAACTATCAACTTCCAGACGCAGGCGCAAAACACACCATTTAACTAAACTGGAGTATTTTACTCCATACTTTGTTTTGGCGAGATTTACACTTTCATCAGCCAGATTATCACCAGTTTCTGACCCAGAAGAATTTTCTGTAAGGGCAGATTCAAGCTAGTGAAAGTGCTGAGTTAGTTGTCAGTTGTCAGTTGTCAGTTGTAATTTTTCTCCCCCCGCTCCACGCCATTTGATGCCAGTCGCGACAAGTCGGGCATTGCCCGCCCAACGCGTTGGCTCCTTTATGCCGGGAAATCCGTCCACCCTACTCTTCGAGAACGACTTCGCCGAACGGCTTTGTGCAGTCCCCCAGACGCTCGTTCCTCGCTAACGCTGCGCTAACGACGGGAACCGCTCCTGTTGGGGGCTGCTTCACCGCAGTGGCTCCCCCTACTCCCCCTGCTACTGACTTGAAAAAGGTTGTAGGGTGTAGGGTGTAGGGAATATTCCTTTTTCATATATGGTGATGAAAATTTTTTCATCGGGACTGCCTTCTACTTATCGCTGCATTTTAGTACTAAACCCTAATCTTAGCGGCAGAAATTTTGACATGTTATCAAATCATTGCTAGTCTACTTCTCTGCCATACAAAGGAGCTACAATTTACAATAAGAAATTGTTAAAAAAATTTACTATTAGTAGCTGGAAATCCTCTGTGTCAACGCCTAAGCCTACACGGCATCACGCTACTCCCCCCAATGGAGAAGATCCGCGCCCGAATGTAGCTCCTCAAGAGAAAACTACTTATAGCGCTCCCTCCTCAAGCCAAATCTTTGAATTTGACTCAATTGATGCTGCTTTAGCAGACCTGAAAGCAGGTCGCGTCATTGTTGTAGTAGATGACGAAAATAGAGAAAATGAAGGTGACTTAATTTGCGCCGCTCAGTTTGCTACGCCCGACACGATCAATTTTATGGCGGTGGAAGCAAGAGGGCTGATTTGTCTGGCGATGACGGGCGATCGCTTAGACGAACTAGACTTACCGTTGATGGTAACTAACATTACAGATACTAATCAGACTGCTTTTACCGTTAGTATTGATGCCGGGCCGCATTTAGGTGTAAGTACTGGCATTTCCGCAGAAGACCGTGCAAGAACTATCCAAGTGGCGCTGAACCCCGCAACAAAACCTTTGGATTTGCGTCGTCCCGGTCATATTTTCCCCATTCGAGCTAAGGTAGGAGGCGTACTCAAACGAGCAGGGCATACAGAAGCTGGTGTAGACTTAGCGCGATTGGCAGGGCTTTATCCAGCAGGGGTAATTTGTGAAATTCAAAACCCCGATGGTTCGATGGCGCGGTTGCCCCAGTTATTTAAATACGCTCAACATCACCAGTTAAAAATTATTAGTATTGCCGATTTAATTAGTTACCGCTTACAACACGATCGCTTAATCATCCGCGAAAGTGTTGCCGAATTACCTACCCAGTTCGGTCACTTCCAAATCTACGCTTACCGCCATACTCTTGATAACAGCGAACATGTCGCCATTGTGAAGGGAAGCCCCGCTCACTTCAAAGATGAGCCAGTCATGGTGCGGATGCATTCAGAATGTTTAACTGGTGACGCTTTGGGTTCTTTGCGCTGTGACTGTCGAATGCAACTACAAGCAGCGCTGAAAATGATTGAAAATGCAGGGCAAGGTGTAGTTGTTTACCTGCGCCAAGAAGGACGGGGAATTGGTTTAATTAATAAGCTCAAAGCCTACTCGTTACAGGATATGGGACTGGATACAGTAGAGGCAAACGAGCGTTTGGGATTTCCCGCCGATTTGCGCGACTATGGTATGGGAGCGCAAATACTGATGGATTTGGGCGTTAAAAAGATTCGTTTGATAACTAATAATCCGCGCAAAATTGCAGGTGTTAAAGGTTATGGATTGGAAGTAGTCGATCGCTTGCCTTTATTAATTGAGGCGAATGACTATAATTCCTATTACTTAGCAACAAAGGCGAAAAAGCTAGGTCACATGTTGTTGCAGACGTATCTGGTGACAATAGCGCTGCACTGGCAAGACGATCCGCAATTGGTGACGAAACGCTACGAACGCTTAGAAAAACTGCGGCATTTAGCAAGAAGTCACGATTTATTGTTGCAAGAAGAAGCGCGTCCGTTAGGGCTTGCTTTGTTTGACGATCCATCTTTGACAGTACATTTAGGTTTTGACCAACCAAAAGTTGCTAGCTGCGATTGGTATCAGCAGACTGGCCATCCTTACTTGGAAGCAATATTCCAAATTTTGGATAAACTAGCGACTTTGCCTTACATCCAAAAGTTAGAATTTCTGATTTCCTCTGGTAGCGATCCCCTAAGTAATTTGCAAGTACAACTCGATCGCCAAACTTTCTCTTTGGATACAACACCTTCATCAATTAGCGATCGCCTAGAAAAGCAGAAAATTTATAGTTTTAGCAAACAAGTGTAATATCTTTGTGTCTTTGTGAACCAGCGCCGTAAGCAACTGGTGACTCCAAAGTTTTAAGATTTTTTACCATAAAGGCACTAAGACACAAAGTTAAGCTAAAGCGCATTTAATTTTCAGAAATACTCATAGTGGTTGTTGACCGTTGACTGTTGACTGTCAACAGCCAACTTTACTCAATGTACAAATTAAAAGCACAACAGATTATTTACTTGCTCTATAAACTGGACTTAGCTGCCGAAAGGAATGAAGTAAGCTCAAAAACTTATCAAAATCAAAACTTACAGGATCGATTTTTTGACCAGAACGGTCTACTTCGTGGTGAGTGGTGATGCGATCGTCTGGCACTTGACTTTGAGCAATTAACCAAGCAAGAGTATTATATTGAGCTTCTGTATAGCCGCTATGAAATTTTTGGTAGTTATCTCCACGACCATCTGGCGGTGTTTCTAAAGAGACGTGATAAGCAAAATTATTGACTGATGGTGGCAAATTAGGATTAGTCTGCACAGTTTCAGAACCATAAATCCCATCAAACACTGAATTAGCTGCTCCAAAAGCTCGTTTTTGTGGAGGGACTAAATAAACTATTGTCCCGTCTTGCTTAATTAAAGCGTGGTAACTCGCTTGCACATTTTCATCGTTATGAGGTGTTTGAAAGAAATTAATAGCACTGGAGGCAGAATAACCAGTTTCATGGAGGACAATAATCGCTTGATTTTTGAGAGTTACGCCATGAACATCTTTGCTGTAGCGTTCTCCATAGTTGCTTGGATCTACTGAGGCAACTTCATATTGAGGTATGTATTTCGTAAAAGCCTCAGTAGTTCTATATCTTCCATAAACTTTATTTTTTTTAACTGGGTAAGCTGGGGATTGAGACTGATTTTGAGATTCGCCGCCTGAATTTTTTGCTGCTTGAAGTTGTGCTTGTGGATATTGACTCCAACCTGTTATTTCTGCATTGGATATTGCTGGATTACTTATTGTATTGCTTTGCAGTTTTGTGGCTTTTCCGGCAAACAGCGCCACAATCAAAGCAGTAAACATCAGAAAAATAAATAGCACCCTAGTCGCCCAGTCTCTAAACCTCATTTTTTTATTATTAGTTAAATGGTTAAAATAATGTTAATACCTTGATTCTAACCAAAAATGGACTTAAATTTTTACTGAAAAGTGACAATATATTAGAGATTTATTTATAATATTTCCTCTGTCAGTAGAATTAATATGATGATATATTTGTACTTTTATACTGTTGCTTAAGATAGAGTTAATAAAAAGAAAATTCTTTATATAGTACGCATATTTGATTTTTTTCAATAAATGTGGGTGCGTTATATCTCTGGCTACCGAACCAATTTTAATTGTGCCTTATGCTACGCAATCATCCACTCTACAGATACTTAGGTTTTTTGATAAATAAAATCGAGTTTCTATAGCTATTTATTAACTGCCGCAAGCATCACAGGAAGTTTTAGAATTAATTGACAAACTCAGTCAATATTTATTAGCATTTAATTAGATGCTAATAAATATTCAAATTATGATCGATATATCACAAGATATACATTCTCTCACCGAGTTTAAACGTAATACGACTGAGTTTTTACAGCGTATTAAGCAAACAAAACATCCCTTAGTTCTAACTGTCAATGGAAAAGCTGAGTTAGTTGTTCAAGATGCAGAATCTTATCAAAAACTTTTAGAAGCTGTTGAATTATTAGAAACTTTAAAGGGTATTAAACTTGGTTTAGAACAGATGCAGGAAAGAAAAGGGAAAACGGCGGGAGATTTTTTTAATGAACTGTTTGATAAATTAGACAGTTCTCAATGAATGAAAAATATCAGGTAATTATACAACCCGCAGCGCAAAAGGCAATAGAAGAAGCCTATTTTTGGTTGAGTAATGATTCTTCCAGCAAAGCTAGAGCATGGTTAGAAGGATTATAGAAAGCTATTTTATCCCTCGAAACAATGCCTTATCGTTGTTCTCTAGCATTTGAGAATAATTTTTTTAATCAAGAAATCCGACAATTTGTTTATGGGAAGGGACGAAACACTTATCGGATTCTTTTTACCATTGTTGATGATAGTGTTCAGGTTCTATTTGTGCGCCACGCTGCTCAAAAACCGATGACAGATGAATCCGATGAAGAATAAGTGTGGTAAATTAATCTGAAATGTAGAGCGATCGCCTTCACAACCCCATCATTGGACTTCAGAACGCGAAACTTCAAGTTCAAAGGTAAAGCGATCGCCTTCATAACACCATCATTCCACCTCAAAACACAAAAGTTCAAGTAAAAAGGTAAAACGATCGCCTCCAAAACCCCATCATTCGACTTCAAAACACGAAACTTCAAGCTCAAAGGTAGAGCGATCGCCTCCAAAACTCCATCATTCGACTTCAGAACACGAAACTTGAAGTAAAAAGGTAGAGCGATCGCCTTCACAACAGCATCATTCCACCTCAAAACACGAAACTTCAAGTAAAAAGGTAAAGCGATCGCCTTCACAACTCCATCATTGGACTTCAGAACGCGAAACTTCAAGTAAAAAGGTAGAGCGATCGCCTTCACAACACCATCACTTCACCTCAAAACACGAAACTTCCAGCTTGAAACAGGAACATTCTCACTTGGAACAAGAAAGTTTTCACTTAAAACAGGAATGTTCTTGCTTGAGACAAGAATATTTGTGCTTGGAATTTGAAAAGCCGAGATTAGGCGATCGCTGTTACTTTTCTGAGGAGAGGCGATCGCGAAGATATGCTAAATTTTCACGACAAGTAATAGTATTTGGGTGATTCACTCCTAACCGCCGCTCAAAAATATCTAAAGCTTGAATGTAAAGCGGTTCGGCTTCGCTGTATCTGCCTTGGGAGTTGTAGAGTGACGCGAGGTTGTTGAGACTAAGTGCGACAGATGGATGTTCTTCACCCAGCAGCTTGCGCCTAAGTGCCAAAGCTTGGATGTAAAGGGGTTCGGCTTCGCTGTATCTACTTTGGGAGTCGTAGAGTGACGCGAGGTTGTTGAGACTAAGTGCGACATCTGGATGTTCTTCACCCAACAGCTTGCGCCAAAGTGCCAAAGCTTGGATGTAAAGCGGTTCAGCTTCGCTGTATCTGCCTTGGGAG
>NZ_JAECZA010000224.1:23261-33163 GCF_016056275.1 Dendronalium phyllosphericum CENA369
CAGATGGATGTTCTTCACCCAGCAGCTTGCGCCAAAGTGCCAAAGCTTGGATGTACAGGGTTTCAGCTTCGCTGTATCTGCCTTGGGAGTAGTAGAGTCCCGCGAGGTTGTTGAGACTACTGGCGACAGATGGATGTTCTTCACCCAGCAGCTTGCGCCAAAGTGCCAAAGCTTGGATGTAAAGCGGTTCGGCTTCGCTGTATCTGCCTTGGGAGTAGTAGAGTAACGCGAGGTTGTTGAGACTACTGGCAACAGATGGATGTTCTTCACCCAGCAGCTTGCGCGTCAGTGCCAAAGCTTGGATGTAAAGCGGTTCGGCTTCGTTGTATCTGCCTTGGGAGTCGTAGAGTGACGCGAGGTTGTTGAGGCTGGTAGCTAACTCTTTCTCTAAACCTAACTCTTTTTGCAGTTCAACAGCCTTGCTCAAATATTCAATTCCTAATTCTTGCTCTTTTTTATAATCCTGAAATTCATCCCATTCAAGTCTTTTTCTATAAATCTCTCCTAAGCTAAAGTACAAAGTCGCTAAAGTTGCATCTTTTACCCCTCGCTGTTCTGCATCTTGAATAAACCTTTGCAAATCTTCTATAGGCAATAAATAGGGATTATCATCATCCAACCCTGAAAACTCATTGTCACCGAAAGCAAAACGAATAGATTCTAATTCTCTACCAGAAATAGTGTTTTTCTTTCTAGACACAAAGTGAAATACACCATTGCGCCAACTCCAAAAATCAGGAGCTTTCTTAATCAAGTTAACTAAAAGCTGATTAGTTACCCACAACACGATCGCAAAAGGAAATTCTCTTAACGCTTCCCTAGTCCACTGCAAGTAACCGAAAAATATTTCTTGTTCCGAACGTTCCTCCCCTAGTTTGAGAAAATAAAGCTGTTCAGCACCCGTGACTGTAATTACTGCTGGGTGATGTTGCTGCAAATATTCTTCACTTTCCACCAGTTGAGCAATAGCGCCCCTCAAACTCGGTTCACCCCTTGCCAATGTCACGCGATAAGAGCGAATTTCTGGCTGTAATTCTGTTTCATACTGCTTGATAACTTGCTCTCGAAAACTCAAATCATCACAAACAGCTATCAGCAAACTCAAACCTTGTTTTTTAGCTTGAATGCTAACAATCAAATCATCATAAGCATCCAGATTTTCTGCATCATCAAATATTTCATTAGCTGCCATTGATTAACCCCTGTTCTCTCAAGAGTTCTACAACAATCGGGTGAACATCATACCAATTCTTCCGATTGCGATATTCCAAAACATAAAGTCCGTGCAGCAAATCTAAAAACTCAGGTTCCTTTGGGTCATCAGGCATAAAGTTCTGATAAGTAGTTTGCAAGATTGCATAATCAACCTTTCCCAAAGGTACAGCGAAATCATTGCGAATATTATTAACCGCCTCATCTAAAATCTGCTCATCAATAACCACAGCTTGTCCGGGTTTACGCCGAATTAATCGTAGACAAATACGGCAGCATTCATTAGCAATCCTCACCAACTCTCGCAACACACCACCGCTATTTAAAACAATGTTTTCTGCTGCTTGCTGTTCTATAAGTTCAGATGCAATTCGCTTTTGTAATATTTCGCATAAAATATCTTTCGCTTGCAAGCGAGGCTTGGCATTAACCTGACGACTTTGCCCCTGTTCAAATAACTTTAAGACAGGCATAACCACAACTTGGTCGTTAGTTTCCGTCTCAATCAACGGTCGGAGAAACTTATCTCTTAAAACAGCGATAGGAATTGTATAAATAATTCTAAAATTTGGTTGACATAAAGCTTTAATATTGTCTCTATAGATATCATTTACTCTTTCTAATTCTAATTTATCTAAATCATCAATAATTACTAAAACATCTTTTCTAGTAGCTACATGGATTACAGCCGCGATTTCATTAATCCGAGCAATTAAATCAGAAATTTTTCTCTCAAACTCTTGCTTAATTTCATAGCGTACAGCCGCATCGGCTTTCAGCTTATTACTAATCAACTTCAGCAAATCAAAACCAAGTGAAGTTTCAGCTTCAATATTAATTTCTTCTGTCTTAGTCCGGCTAGCAAACCATTTATACAAAGCATCTTTAGTAGACTTAGGAATTTCAACTCTACGAGCTTCCGCCTCATACATTAAATTAACAGCAATAGCAAAAAGAATATTAATATGATTAACATCAGACATTTCAATTGTGTCTGAAATCGAGAATAAAACTACAAAATAACGGTTTTGCGATCGCCTACTAAATTCAGCTAACAAAGTAGACTTACCACAACCACGATGTCCCGTAAAAATAATCTTGCCATCACCATTAGGACTATCTTCAACTAACTGCTCTAATTCCTCAATAACCTCATCACCATAATTCACTCTAAATCTATCTAAATCATTTGGCTGAATAAGTGGCAATAACTCTAAATTTCTGTATGCTTGCTGAAAAGACTTTAATAATTCGTCAGACATAAGCTATTACTGTATAACTTAACTTATTCATATCATCACTCATGTTCGCAAAAGTAGAAATTAAGCCTCTTTCTGCATTTTTATCCGCGAACCTCTGCGTCAAAAAACATTACCCCTCTCCACGGACGGAAAGGGGTTAGTGTGAGTTTATCAAAATGCTCACTCTTGTACAGACGCGACTAACGTCGCGTCTGTACTCAGCACTTCCTAATAAGCATCTTGCAACTCGTAAAAATCAGGCGAGATGTAATCCTTCCGCAAAGGCCAACCTACCCAATCTTCCGGCATCAAAATCCGCTTGAGGTTCGGGTGTCCTTCGTAGATAATGCCGTACATATCGTAAGATTCGCGCTCTTGCCAATCTGCCGTTTTCCAAATCCAGTACACCGAAGGCACTCTGGGATTTTCCCTTGGTAAAAATACCTTCACCCGCACTTCTTCAGGTTTATCAACATTATCACTAACTTTAACCAAGTGATATGCGCTGACTAAATCCTGCCCAGGGCCGAGGTCGATACCAGATTGAAACTGGAGATAATTAAACCCGTAGGCATACAGGGCTGTAGCGATGGGGAGCAAAACATCTGGCTCCACTTTAATTATCTCTACCCCATTCTTGTCAGGCTCTAAAAACTCATGTTCAAAGCCATTCTCGGTCAACCACTGGGAAACCTGGCCGGCTTTGACCAAAGACTCCTGTTCTGCTGGTACTGGTTTAGATTCTTCTTCAGCCACGGTTTTGTTCCTCCTTTTGTTTCTGTGCTGTGAGCAGCGCAGGTGGTACTGGCAGACCAATTGCTTCTGCCAACTCTTTCGGGGGTGTAAAGCGTGTTTCTGACTGCAAATACTTACCAGTTAAAATTTCCTCTGTTGGCTTCAGATTATGAGTCGTGCTGTAGAAACGGTGGGTTTGCTTAATTAGACTCCGTTCTTGCATCGAATCATTAGCTATTTTTTTCCGCAGTTTAATAATTGCGTCAATGATTGCTTCTGGACGGGGAGGACAACCAGGTAAGTAAACATCCACAGGAATCAGTTTATCGACTCCACGTACAGCAGTAGGCGAGTCTACACTGAACATTCCACCTGTAATGGTGCAAGCTCCCATGGCAATTACATACTTCGGTTCGGGCATTTGCTCGTAAAGACGCACCAATTGAGGCCCCATCTTCATAGTTATTGTGCCTGCCGTAATAATTAAATCGGCTTGGCGGGGACTAGAACGGGGAATTAGCCCAAAACGGTCAAAATCAAACCGAGAGCCGATTAAAGCTGCAAACTCAATAAAGCAGCAAGCCGTACCAAACAGCAACGGCCAAAGACTCGAAAGCCGTGCCCAGTTGTAAAGGTCATCAACCGTAGTCAAAATAACATTCTCTGAAAGGTCTTGAGTTACTTTGGGGCCTTCAATCGGGTTGATGATTCGCTCTTTATCCTGGGTTGTTAAATTAGAATTCAAGACCATTCCAAAGCTCCTTTACGCCATGCATAAACTAAGGCGACTACAAGAATTGCAATAAAAACTAGGGCTTCAATGAATGCCAATAGCCCCAAACGGTGGAAAGCAACCGCCCAAGGATACAAGAATACAGTCTCCACATCAAAGACGACGAAGACTAGTGCAAACATGTAGTAGCGGATGTTGAACTGAATCCAGGCTCCCCCAATTGGTTCCATACCGGATTCATAGGTGGTGCGACGTTCCAGGCTGTTACCACTGGGTCGTAGGAGCTTGGATGCTGAAAGCGCTAGGGCAGGCACTAGGCTACAGATGATTAAGAAGCCTAGAAGGTATTCGTAACCGCTGAGGACAAACACAATGAATATCTACCGCTTATGGACTAAGTTAAGTGGGGACTGGGGATTAGGGACTGTGGACTGGGAAGTGAGGACTAAGAACTAGAAATTGAATTCTTTTCTACACTCTCTATGCAGTCCTTAATACCTAGTACCCGATCCCCAATCCTCAATCCCTTAACTGCGTAACTTTCTTTTACATTATATCTTTTTGGCTTTTCTGAAATCTGGGAAACAAACGCATTTCAAGTATTTGATTCGTTTTTACTAGTGATAGAAAAGTCTAACAGTTATGTCATAATTTTTAACGTATATTTAAGATTTCTCCTCTGCGAGACCTTAGCCATGAGCGAACAAGCTGTTGAAACTCAGGCGTTAGACCGCTATGAGTGTCGCGCCTGCGGTTACATTTATGAACCTGGGAAGGGAGACGATAGCCATAACATTGCCCCTGGCACACCCTTTGCAGAACTGCCTACAGATTGGTGCTGTCCAGTTTGTACTGCTAAGAAAACCGCTTTTGCCAACGTCGGGCCTGCGGGTACAGCATCAGGTTTTAAAGAAAATCTCGGTTTCGGTTTGGGTGTTAATAAGTTGACACCAGGACAAAAGAATATCCTGATTTTTGGCGCTTTGGCTCTTGCTTTCTTGTTTTTTCTCAGTCTCTACGGCTTACAATAAGCCCCGCTCAGTTTTTGTCCAGTTCGGAGACTGGCATATTGTCCTTAAGGTCAAAAATTTAGAAAACCACTACACAAATTTAGAAACAACTAAGAAATACTGATGCATTCCATGGGTGTTGTAAAAAGTGGGCAAAAAATATTTGCCCTGTTAATGGTAGTCCTCATATGTATAGGTTGTAGCAAAATTCCTTCTACCAGCTACAATCCTTGGGAAGTGATTTCTGTGCCGACAGATGCAAAACTTTTGGATATTGGTTTCACTGATAACCCTCAGCATGGCTTTATAGTTGGTGGCAATGCCACCCTTTTGGAAACAAAAGATGGTGGTGATACTTGGCAACCAATAACCCTAGCACTGGATGAATCCAGGTCTCGCTTTGACTCGGTCAGTTTTGCTGGTAACGAAGGCTGGATTGTCGGAGAGCCTTCGTTGCTGCTACACACGACTGATGAAGGTCGTTCTTGGTCGCGCATTCCCTTAAGCGAAAAGCTACCCGGTAGTCCGATCGCCATTGAGGCTCTAGGTAAAAATACTGCTGAAATGGCGACTAATGTAGGAGCGATATACAAAACCACAGATGGCGGTAAAAACTGGAAAGCCCAGGTAGAAGCAGCTGTTGGTGTGGTGCGTAGCTTGAACCGTTCTGCTGATGGTAAATATATTGCTGTCTCCTCTAAAGGTAGCTTCTACTCGACTTGGGAACCAGGGCAAAATGCTTGGGTTCCTCATAACCGCAATAGTTCTCGCCGTCTCGAAAATATGGGCTTTGCTGAGAACGGGCAATTGTGGTTGTTAGCGCGGGGAGGTCAAATTCAATTTAGCGACCCCAATAAACCTGATGAGTGGGAAGAGGCACAAAGCCCTGAATTGTCTACAAGTTGGGGTTTACTGGATTTGGCATATCGTACACCTGACGAAATTTGGATCGGTGGCGGTAGTGGTAATTTGCTGCGGAGTAGTGACGGCGGCAAGACTTGGGAAAAAGACCGTGCAGTTGAAGAAGTAGCTGCTAATTTGTACAAAATCGTCTTTTTGCAGCCCGATCGCGGATTTATCATCGGCGACCACGGTGTTTTACTGAAATACCAGCCAAATACTGCTGAAAAAGCTGCTCAATCAGAGCCAGCTTAGTGCAACTCTCAGTTTAGGTATTCGTGCCGATTTCTGAGAATAACGTTGCAACTTGTAACTCTTTCTAAACTTTGTAGGATAATAAACTCAATAACAATCTTTTTGAAGGTAGGGATCTAAATGTCAGGTAGCACTGGAGAACGTCCGTTTTCGGACATTATTACCAGCGTTCGTTACTGGGTAATTCACAGCATCACCATTCCAGCGTTGTTTATTGCGGGTTGGTTATTTGTCAGCACCGGGCTGGCGTATGATGTGTTTGGCACACCCCGTCCTAATGAATATTACACACAAGTACGGCAAGAAGTGCCAATTGTGAAGAACCGTTTTGAAGCTAAAAAACAAGTTGAACAGTTTATTGGAAAGTAGTTTGAAATCATGACTAGCGGTAATAACATTAATCAACCAGTTACCTATCCAATTTTTACGGTTAGATGGCTTGCAGTTCATACTTTAGGTGTGCCAACTGTATTCTTTTTGGGCGCGATCGCCTCAATGCAGTTTATTCAACGCTAGGAGCAACTTATGGAAAGAACGCCCAATCCTAATAATCAGCCGGTTGAACTAAACCGGACTTCTCTGTACCTGGGACTACTAATGATTTTTGTTCTAGGGATTCTATTTTCCAGTTACTTCTTTAACTAACTGGAACTGTTGTGAAACTTTGTTTATTTAACCTGTGTTGATTTGTTGTTAAGGGAGGAGAAAAAGCTGTGTCTATAGGAACTGGGAGAATTCCCCTGTGGGTCGTTGCTACGGTCGCAGGATTAGGTGTAATCACTGTTGTAGGCATTTTCTTCTATGGAGCCTACGCTGGAATCGGTTCTTCGATGTAAAAAATAGGCTGAACCAAATATCATTTAGTCTGAACTTTCTAGCACTTGTTTAGAAATCAGCATTAAAAAACCGCCTGTCTTCATGAGATAGGCGGTATTAATTATTTGTCATTTGTTTGTTGACAGCACTTTGCTATCGACGGAAAGCAAAGGCACTCCATTGGACGGGTTTCCCGACTTAAAGGAAGTGCCATCCAAGACAGCAAGTGCTTCGCTGCACTGACTCCTCCGCAGCTGACTCGCGTTAGCTACGTTCGCGTAAGCGTCTCCCCTTGGGAGAAGGAGCGTCACCCGAAGGGCGCAGTGGCTCCCTATGAGTAACTGGCAAACTCATAAAGGTCAGTTGTTTTTTACTACTGACCACTGACTATTGAGTACATTAAGCGACATTGTCGTTTTCGATGTATACCAACAGAAACGAAAATGTCAAAATTGGCAAAATCCAACCAATTATGGGAACGAGGATAGAGGGCAAAAATGAAGCTGCCATAGCAAAGTTTCCTGTTAAATTACACTACAATTCAAGACGAGCTTACTGTAAATCGTGCTATTTTTTTTTAATTCTAAAGATTTTTAACACAGCCCTATTAGGAGATAAGGGGCACAGAAGCAGAGGAGAAATTGCAACTGGTCTTCTTTCTCATCTCCAATCACTCTCATTTGCTTGCCACCTAGGATTAAATATCCATACTCAGTAATTCATCTAGCTGCAACTGGGCCAAATCTGGAGGAATCACAGTCCGTACTATTGTGACTTTATGACTCTCTTGCTGGGTAGCCATATCTAAAACGATCGCCTCGATGCGAATCTCTAAACAGCCAAAGGGAACGATCAATTGAGTCATGACTTCCAAGGTTCCCGAAGAACTGGGTAACAAATCTCTTAATAAATGCGGGCCGTCTAGTAAAGCGCGAGTTTGACAATCTTCAATCCATAATTTGATTACAACTTGCGAGGAAACTTCAGGCAGTTCGACGCGTACTCTTACAGATTCGCCTGCAATTAATTCGCTATCTGGCACATGTAGTTGTGGAATTGCCAAAGGTTCAACGATCGCCGCACTCAGAGGTAGGGGACTAGATAAATTTAATATGGGTTGCTCTTGTTCTTGAAAATGCTGACTCCTAGGTGCATCAACTTCGATTTCACTGTATGTATCATCTACAACAATTTCTTGCGCCAACCAAGCTGATGGTGTCTTAATATGAGGAGCAGGCGGAAGTTGTGGCACTTCTAGCGGTGATGAGATGGTGAAAGAATTCTCTGTGTCTTCAAGAACTTCTCTTGCAAAAATGCGATCGCTAATGAGTAAATCAGTCGCTGTTTCAGTCAGGAAACTTTCCTGCGTCTCTGTCTCGCCATATTCTGGTGTGTCTGTTTGTTCTAGTTCCACCACGTCCGTCTCTGCCTCAATCTCTGTTTCCAAATTTAAGTCAAATGACAAATTGAGATCGTCAACAGGAGTTTGAGGGCTATGAGAAATAAAAGCCTGCTGTTCAGGTGTTGTTTGATGGTTTAGAACATCATCTCGATCCTGTAAAAAATCAATGGATTCTGGTAAAGAGTATCCTTGGCTCTGCATCCACTTTCTAATTAAGGGAGATGAGCGCATTTCCGAACTCAGTGGAACCATAGATACTTCTGGCATAGAATCATCTATTAATTCCGAACTTGGTGGAACTAAAGGTGCTTCTTCCACAAAGTTATCTATTAATTGCGAACTTGGTGAAACTATAGCTACCTCTGCTACAGAGTCCTCTTGAGACTGGGCATCATCAGACATTAATTCAGATGTCTTTTCCGTAGTGTCTATCTGTGGCGAATCTTCACTAGGCGGAAATCCCGATGTATCGAATGCTTCTGGTAAATTACTATTTACTTCTTCTTCATTGTTAGGCAAAGTTTCGAGACGTTTCAAGTAGGGAAAAGTCTTGCTCAACATCGACACTCGATTATGTCTAATGACAAGCTGCTCCAAGTTTATAGGGGCAGGGGTTGTGATGTATTTCTTCTCTACAGATTCTTGTGGAGAAGGTTCTGTCATAGCAACATCCGTAACTACAGCATCAGTGGCAATCGCTTGCGTAATTTTAATTTCAGGCAGCTTGGGCAACTGTGGCGATCGCAAATCTCCTGATTTACTCAGTTTAGATACTTGAACGCTCGCTTCTTGGGGAATTTCTGGGTTAGTTGGTGGTAAAGGCTGATTGGGGAATGAATGAATAGGCTGAACTTGGGTTGTTTTTGAGGTTTTGACTAAGTTGAAAAGTTGTAAATCTAGACCTATAGGGGTTTCTGGCTTTTTAGTAGCAGCCGACATTATCGATGTACTAGCCTCATCCAATAAGTTTTGCTGATGAGATTTTTTTGCAGTTGCGATCGCTAGTAATTCTGTGACATCGGCTGTAATTGTGAAAGATTGGCTAGCTAACAGCATGACTTCACTTTCATGAGCGAATGCGCCAAACAAACTAATGTCTGCCAAAATTAACTTCGATTCACAATCAGCAGGAATATTAATTGAAGAGTTAATAGTAAAAGGTAGTAACCGATCTGATAAGGCTTGCCGTACTTGGTTTAAAATTTCTGCTTCTAAAGGCGATCGCAGTTCAATTATTAGTTCTAGTGCATGGAGATTTTCTGGAGATATTGCATCCTTTTCCAGATTAGTTTTGTTCCCAAGCTCCACGCGCCCATTAATATTTAGTGTTTGCCCCCAAGGAGCAATATAATTTTCTTGTTCTAGAGTCAGCAAAAGAGGAGGTGCTGGTTGTATAGCTGGAGAATCCTCAATTTTTTCATCTTCTAACAAAGATTCTGAGACTGGTAAAGCTAAATCTATTAAATTTTGTAAAATTTGCTCTGTCGTTTCTCCTTTAAGCCAGACTGGGCTAACAGGCTGATCTATAATGGCTTCTTCGTCTTTGTCAGTTGACAAATCGTCTATGGCAGCATTATTTGGCGTGGCGATTGTTTCCG
>NZ_JAECZA010000224.1:33263-33554 GCF_016056275.1 Dendronalium phyllosphericum CENA369
TTGTCACCTCAATAGATGCCAAGTAGTCAATAACAGCTTCTTCCTCTTTCTCAGTTGGCAAATCGTCTATGACAGCGTTATTCAGCGTGGCGATTGTTTCCGTTGTCACCTCAATAGATGCCAAGTAGTCAATAACAGCTTCTTCCTCTTTCTCAGTAGGCAAATCGTCTATGACAGCGTTATTAGGCAAGACGATTGCTTCTGTTATCACCTCAGTAAATTCAAAGTTGCTAATAACAGCTTCTTCTTTGTCAGTTGGCAAATCGTCTATGACAGAGTTATTAGGCAAGG
>NZ_JAECZA010000224.1:33654-74795 GCF_016056275.1 Dendronalium phyllosphericum CENA369
CGATCGCTTCTGTTATCACCTCAGTAAATTCAAAGTTGCTAGTAACAGCTTCTTCTTTGTCAGTTGGCAAATCGTCTATGACAGAGTTATTAGGTAAGGCGATCGCTTCTGTTATCACCTCAGTAAATTCAAAGTTGCTAGTAACAGCTTCTTCCTCTTTGTCAGTTGAAAAATCGGCGATTGCAGCGTTATTTGGCGTAGCGATCGCTTCCACTGTCGTAGCAGCAAATATCAAGTTGTCATAGGCAACAAAATCTGGGTGAACGGGTACATTGAACTCTACAGTTTCGCCTGTATCCAAATTGCCCACTACTGGCTCGTATACTGATTGAGACAAAACTTGCAAATGAATACTGTATTGCCAGGATTTACCGAAAATATCCGACATCAAGTCGCCGGAGCATCGCAACTGCCAAATTCCTGGCTTGAGATGAGTGAAGGGAATTACCGCCATTAACCCTTCTGAATTAGTGCGTCGCGATCGCTTTTGAATTCGCCGTTTTGGTGGAACTTCCTGGGTTGAAGAGTGAATCACCCTCACTTCCACATCTGTATGTGGAAGGTTAGAACGAGCCAAAACTCTATACCGACCTTCCAAAATGTCTAAGTTTGGTGACTCTAGGACATGCCAAGAGCGATCGCCCTGTTTCTGAATCAGAAATTGCCAGTGTTCCATTGTGAGTGGTGCCCAGACCAAAAAGCAGCTGAGTAATAGTTTGCATTACCTTGCTTGCAAGTTTACCTCAGCAATCTGTAATTGCATCACCAAATGTAATCTTTTGATTCAGATATTAAAATCTTACGAGTAAATAGCCTAGTACTACTGGTGTACCAGACAAACTTTATGTAATTACAAGCAGAGGGCAGAGGGGCGGAGGAGCTAGGGAGGTAAGAATAACTCTTGTACAGACGCGATTAATCGCGTCTCAGCACTTTCAAGCCAGATTTATTGTGAAGAGGACGAGCTTGGTCTAAGTCTGTCCCGCCAAGAAGATTGTTGTTGTGAAGAAGCTGACGAACCAGAACTATTGTTTGCAGAAGATGAAGACCGCCTAGAAGACCTACTAGGCTGTGAATCTGAGTCTGTTCGTCTATATCGCCTTCTGGGACGAGAGGACTCTGAGGAAGAATCACTAGAACTTGATTCTTGGCTACGATAACGCCGCCGTCTTCTAGGTGACTCTGAATCTGAAGATGTATTGTCATCTTGCTGATAACGTCTTCTACTTCTTCTAGATGAGCCACTATCGTCAGAATTTCGAGTATTTTCCTGCTCGTCGTCATCGTCTGAAGAAATAGAACGATTTTCTATTCTTTTGGGCTTGACAGGCTGTGCCTTAATGCTGGCTTTACGACCGTCTAACTTGGGTCTTGTGGGGAATTTTTCTACAGGCATTCCCTTAATTGCTTTTTCCATAAATTCATGCCAAGTATAAGCAGCACTGCTACTGCTTCCCGAAGTAGGACGGTTGTTATCATTACCCAGCCAAACACCTGCTACTAATTGAGGAATATAACCAATGAACCACAAATCGCGGGCTTCATCGGAAGTACCTGTTTTGCCAGCAACGGGGCGATCGTCTAATTGAGCAGCACCACCAGTGCCATCTGTGACTACGTTGCGTAGCATCCAGGTCATGATGGCAGCACTATCAGCGTCAAGCGCTCGCTTGGTCTGCAACTTATCAGACCAAATTACTTGACCTTGGCGGTTGAGGATGCGGCTAATGCCATGAGGTTCTGCGTGCAATCCTTGAGTGGCAAAGCTACCATAAGCGCTGGTCAATTCCAGCAAATTTACTTCATTCGAGCCAAGAGCTAGGGAATAAGTGGGCTTGAGTTCCGATTTAATTCCCATAGCATGAGCTAGTTTAATCGTTGGCTCAAATCCCACATCAATTAAGACCTTTACCGCAATTATATTGATGGAACGGGTAAGAGCATCTCGCATAGTCATCGAGCCGTGGAAGTTTTTACCATAGTTTTTTGGCTCGTAACCATCGACTACAAACGGTTGATCTAAGTAACTGTAGTAAGGACTTTTACCAGTAGCTATAGCTGTGGCATAAACAAATCCTTTAAATGTCGATCCTGGCTGACGCTGTGCTTGGGTAACGCGGTTAAACTGGTTTTTACCAAAATCTTTCCCCCCAACCATTGCCTGAATCGTACCACTACGGGGGTCGATCGCTACTAAAGCTGCTTGCTGAAAGTTTTCCCAGCGACCTTGATTTCGCAAGGTTTTGGCAACTGCATCTTCTGCTGCTTTCTGCCAAGTTGGGTTCAAGGTGGTTTCTACTACTAAACCCCCGTTGGCTAGCACATCGGCAGAAACATACTTCGGCAATTCTTTCTGGATGTAGCTGGTAAAGTAGGGAGATTCTACTTGCAGTCGCTTGGGTAAGCTGCTTTTTAAAACGATTGGTTGCGCGGCCGCTGCTTGTCTTTCGGCTGCTGTGATAATTCCATCTTCTTGCATTCGCTGCAATACTAGATTCCGCCGCTGTCTAGCTGCTTGTGGATTCTGCTCTGGAGAATATAAGCTTGGGGCGGGAGCTAATCCAGCAATTGTGGCCATTTCCCCTAGAGAAAGGCTATCTACAGGCTTACTGAAGTATACCCATGATGCATCTGCTACACCGTAAGCCCCAGACCCCAAGTACACCAAATTCAGGTAACGCTCTAGAATCTGGTCTTTGGTCAATTCTTGCTCCATTTTTTGCGAGAGACGGACTTCCTTAAGTTTGCGCCAGATTGTCCGCTCTTGTTTGAGGTAGAGAATTCGCGCTAGTTGTTGAGTTATGGTGCTACCACCTTCAACTACATCCTGCGATCGCAAATTATTCCAAACTGCTCGAATAATTCCTTGGGGATCGACTCCACTATGCTGCTCAAACCTTCTATCTTCTGAAGCGATGAAAGCTTTTCTCAACTTCTCAGGTATCTGCTTGAGGGCTAGCTGTTCTCTAGTCGCTTCTCCTTGTTGTTGTAGGATAGTGCCATCGCTAGCTTTGATGGTCAATGTTTGTTCTCGGACAAGGGCTTTGAGTTCCGATTTATCCGGTAAACTCCGATCTACTGACCCTAAAACATAGCTTAGGGCAACGATCCCACCACCTACACTTAAGCCAGTCCAAAACCAGAGGCGACGATAAAACGGTTTATCGCGACTGGTAAACCTACTAACGATCCCAGATGAAATACCGCTCATCTGATTCAAAAACTGCCTTCCCCTCGCCGGTCTTGTTGGGGGTAAGCTTTCTTGTGTGGATTCTTCACTTTCGTAACGATTACCAGGCCGCAATCGTGGTTCCTCCTTGTCAGAGTCACTTAAATTAGTTGCTCGTTGCTTGAACTAGGAGGTAAACTTCCCTACGTCAGTTCCTCGCTCAAAGTAGCTGACACTTAACCACCATGTAATGATTTTGGGATTAGCGTACCACGTTCGTGTTAGTATAATAGCCTATAAAATATTAACTGAATTCAGTACTATACAATGTATTTTTAAATTTATATATTTTTATTTTATGAGAAAAAATATCAGGGTTTTGTGTAATTAATTAAACCAATAAGATTATTAAAAATACTCTGTCAAACTGTGACTAAAAATGCACTGTTGTACCAAAGAATATTTGATTAAAAGCTAGTGGGATCGATGTGATGCAGGCGCGATGTGCAGTTGCTCTTGGTAGTAATATTGGGGATTCTCATACAATTTTAGAAGCAGCGATAGAAAGATTAGTCTACACACCGGGTATTCTTCTGCAAGCAAAATCCAGATGGTATAAAACTAAAGCTGTAGGGCCACCCCAGCCAGATTACTTGAATGGCTGCGCTGTTTTGCAGGTAGAATTGCCACCGCAGCTATTGTTAGATACTTTGTTAGCAATAGAGCAAGAATTTGGCAGAGTGCGTCAGCAACATTGGGGGCCGCGATCGCTTGATTTAGATTTGTTGTTATATGATGACTTGATACTAGATACGCCAACCCTCCAGATTCCCCATCCCAGAATGCGAGAGCGAGCTTTCGTTTTAGTACCACTAGCGGAAATTGCCGCAAATTGGATAGAACCAGTTTCCGGAAGAGTAATTAAAGAGCTGGTAAAAGAGGTAGACTGTTCTGATGTACATTTGGTGAAGGGCAATTAAAATTACCACCCATAAACGCACAAAACGCTGATTTGACAGTCAACAGCAGTGTTTATCTGTGTATTTAAAAATTACAAAATTTTATTATGCCATTAGGTAGAGAATTACCACAATTACTAAAACAACGCTTACTTTACAAGGGGCGTAAGTTTGATTTTGAAGTGAATCGCTTGCGTTTGCCCAACAACATAGAGGGAGAATGGGAGTGTGTTCGCCATCCTGGCGGCGCTCTAGCTGTACCTGTAACAGCAGAAGGGAAACTTGTACTTGTGCGCCAATATCGTTTTGCAATTCAAGGCCGAATATTAGAGTTTCCTGCTGGCACTGTAGAACGTAATGAAGATCCCTTAGAGACAGTGCAACGTGAAATTGAAGAAGAAACAGGCTATAGTGCCCAAAAATGGGATAAACTAGGCGAATTTTTTTTAGCTCCTGGCTATTCTGACGAAATAATTTATGCTTTTCTCGCACGAGATTTGCAAAAGCTAGAAACACCGCCACCAGGAGATGAGGACGAGGACATTGAGACTGTATTGTTAACTCCCGAAGAACTAGAAAGAGCTATCCTTGAAGGAGAGACAGTAGATGCTAAATCAATTTCTAGCTTTATGCTGGCGCGGTCTTTTTTAATTTAGTTAGTGGTCAGTAGTCAGTGGTCAGTGGTGAGTCGATGTAGTTTTAGGGATTTCTCTCATAAGTAACTGGCGTTAGGGATGCAGGAGCATCATCCGTTCGGCGTTCGCCCTTGGCGTTGCCGAAGACTAGCCGTTCTCCTTCGACGAAGCCGTTCCCGTTCGCGTAGCGTCTCCATTAGGAGAAGAGTAGAGTAGGGTCAGTGGCAACTGACAACTGACAACTGACAACTAACAACCGACAATTATGTTACTAGAGTTGGCAATTGGGGATGCTTATGGCGCAGGCTTTGAATACGCCAACGAAATGAGCGCTGACAATGATTTAAGTCAATATTTCAAGCATCCCCGTCATCAACTCACCCCCGGCAGCTATACAGATGATACGCAAATGAGCATTGCTATCGCCGAAGTCATAGTGGCTCAATTGCCGTGGACACCAGAAGTTTTAGCTAACAGTTTCGTTAAAACTTTTAAACGCGACCCTAGAGAAGGTTACGCCAGCCGTTTTTACCAATTTTTGCTAGAAATCCCAGATGGAAAAGAGTTTTTAGCTAAAATTCGCCCCGATAGTGATAAAAGTGGGGCGGCAATGCGTGCAGCACCAATTGGAATTTATCGCACGCCAGAAAAAGTTATTGAGGCGGCAACAATTCAAGCCGCAATTACCCATAATACACCCGATGGCATCGATGCAGCTGTAGTAGCCGCTTTGATGTCACACTACTTTATTTATCGACTAGGGCCAAAACACAAATTAGGACAGTTTCTAGAAGGTTATGTCTCTGGGAATTGGTCTCAGCCTTGGGAGGGTACAGTCAAGTCTAAAGGTTGGATGAGTGTGAGGGCAGCTATTACTGCGGTGATGCGAAATGACAGTATGAGCGAACTTTTACAAGATTGTATCGCTTTTACAGGCGATGTGGATACAGTAGCGGCGATCGCACTGGGAGCTGGTTCATGCAGCGAGGAAATTACCCAAGACATTCCCAGCCATCTTGTCACAGATTTAGAAAATGGCCCATACGGCAGAGATTATCTCATCGAATTAGATAAACAGTTAATGACTGTTTACGGTTGACAGCAAACAACCGATGGTGCGGGGTAATTAATTTCTTGGAGTTTTCTAGGAATAGCTAGATATACAGCAGAATTTTGAAATTTGCTGTAATAAATACGTAGTTTGGAAGTGTTGCACTTCTGTTTAGTTTCGTTTAAATCAAGACTTACGCAAAAAACTCCTGTGTTGATACTGGGTATAAAGATTTTCCCCACTTACACCTTTATACCTCTACACCCCTTGTTCAAAACCTTGATTTTTCGTATCGCTGCGTAAATCTTATAAATATCTGCCTTCAACGAGCTTGTTTGGTAAGCACAGCTATGACATACTGCTATTCAGGAACATAAAATACTGTATTCCTACCAATTTTGTGTGTTTGACAAATTAAATTAAAAATTTATCTTGTTAAATGCATTCTATTGATAGGTAACTAATTTACAGCTTATAAAAATTCTTCTTCTTCAATACTATATAGTCACAAGACCTTGCATCCCTTTCCATTCTCTATTCTTTACTTTCCTTTTAATAGAGCGATGAAAACAAATAAAGCTCTTAATCTTAACAGTGCCGGTAAGCTGACTGCACTTTTATGTTTGATAACGATATTACTTACGCCTTTTGTGATTGTCAATGCAGGAGAACGCGGAGTATTAATGCAGTTTGGCAAAGTACAAGACCAAATATTAGGAGAAGGAATTCATGTCATTATTCCTATAGTCAATACTGTAGAAAAACTAAGCATTCGCGTACAAAATCAGGAAATTTCGGCGGAAGCTTCTTCAAAGGATTTACAAGACGTATTTACGGATGTAGCACTTAATTGGCATATTATCCCGGAAGAAGCAAATACTATTTTTCAACAGATTGGGGAGAAGAAAAGTGTAATTACTCGAATTATTAATCCAGCAGTTGAAGAAGTTATCAAAGCAGTCATTGCCAAGTATACTGCTGAAGAAGTTATTACGAGACGAGTAGAGGTTAAAGCAGAAGTAGATAATGCATTAATTACAAGACTGCACAGCTATCATATTGCAGTTGATGACATTTCTCTTGTCCGCGTTGAGTTTTCTGAAAGATTTGGTGAGGCGGTAGAGGCAAAACAAATTGCCGAACAAGAGGCAAAACGGGCAGAATTCATTGCACTAAAGGCAACAAAAGAGGCTGAAGCCAAAGTCAATTTAGCAAGAGGAGAGGCCGAAGCACACAGATTACTACGCGATGGTTTAACTTCAGAAATATTGCAAAGGCAAACAATAGAAAAATGGAACGGCAAACTACCATTAATAGTTGGTAAGGATGTGCCAAAATTTATGAATTTGACTGAATTATTAGAATTGAATGAAAATTGAGGTTTTTGGAGAGTATTAAGCTGATATTTTTCAGTAGCGATCGCTTTTATTTGAAAACTTTAACTATCTTCATTAATTGTTAGAAAATAAAGCAGGAGCATCAAGAATTTTCAATTGCATTAATACTATAACCACAAGTGTAAAAATAGTTGAGGAAATCAGACCTGTGAGTAATTCTTTTTTCAGATTACGCTCTTTAGATTCATTTTGGAAAATATCAGCAGAGCCTACTTGCATCAAAAGAATACCCACAATGTTAGTGAGCCAGTATCCTATAATAGAACCAGGTATAAGTAATTTAGGTGAAAGTAAACTACATACATACCCAAAACCGTAAGCAATTGGCAAGTTAAATAATAAATCGTTCCACCAACATAGTGGTGACAACAGATATCCTAATACTAGAAAGAATCCACCTCTGAGTTTTGTGAAAAGGTCTTTTTTGAACTCCTCTGGAGCAGTTGATTCTAACTGCTGGGAAATTTTTTGTTTTGCTAAGTTTAAGTCTTGACTCACTTTTTGGACGCTTTCCATAAAACCTATATACTCTACCGACTTAGTGTAGTTTAATCTGAAAACGAGACAAAAGTCTAGTGCTAGAGCGATACAATTTCAGATTTTCCAGAAGTAGAGCTAATTAATAACATCCGGTAGTGTCACCCCGAAGGAGTATACTTAGTTCAAAGCGATCGCTCGATACTTATAAAGGCTGCTTTATTTATAATGTGAGACTTCTATAAAAGTTTAGTACTAGCATTTGAATAGTTTAAATTTATTAAAATAATAGTTTCTCTGCATGGTAATTACAGAAACTCAGCCGAAATAATAGCTACAATAAGGATGACAAATAATTTTAATAATAAAATGACAAACTTGACTTCAACAAATTCTTTGTTAATAGCAGGAATTGTCTTTTTAACAATTGCTGTTATCGGACAATCTAAATTAGGTTTTTTAGAAATTAACCCAGGTTGTTTTGGCAGACTCTTAGCTTTATCAATTGGAGTTTTGAGTTTAGCATTTGCTTTTGGATTAGGAAATTTTCCTGTAGAAAGCTTGGATTTATTTAGAAATTTTTTCACAAACGAAATTCAACAAAATATTAGTGCACTCAACGACCTTTTACAGGGTTCGTAATTGAAAATTACTCCTTTACCACTATCAGATGACCTATCTTTTTCTGTTCCTGATGGAGACGCTGCACGAAAGGCTTGCTGCCAAACTGTACATCATCTGAACATGTTAGAGGTTGTTTGAAAAGTGGTTTGCTGTGATTTTAGGCACTTATCGATCTCCCCTTAAAAAGCTACGCTCTACCACTTCTTCTAAGATACAAGGGTGTGCGATCGCCGAGAGTACTGCAACACTCAATATTTTCGGTGTGTTGTGGACGTAACGTTCTAACGCACCCTAAATTCAAGTCGAAAAATCGACTTGTGTATACACGGTAGGCCATTTATCAATTAACTTACTTTTTCAGCTTTTAATCTCACATTAGTCATATTTTCGTCATAGTTTTGCAATATCTCTGCCAATATGACGTGTGATGCTAAATCTTTATAAGGTAATAACATTTACCTTTAATCTTTGATGCTGAGAAAAATACATCTTCTCACACAACTACTAATTTAACCCAAGAAATTACTAAATTAAACCAAGGCGTTTTCAAAATATCAACCTGTAACTTTTTTGTTATCGAGTGAAGGTGGAAGTTTATTTAGCAAATTACCATGTATATCCAAAATCATCGCTTTTATTTGATTGGGTTTGGTTTTGTTACCCTTGTCCTTGTGGCTTTATCGATATACTTTGTAAACGTTGCCCAACAAGAAACGCAACTACAAGAACTTTGGAATAATTTTGAAGCCGCTAAAAGTCAAAATGATACAAAAGCAAGAATTGACGCGTTGGAAAAACTAGTTAAGCAAGGTATTTCTCTAAGTCTTACTCCACTTAATGATGTCAATCTCGAACATGCTAACCTTGAAAATGCCAAGCTCTCTAATGGCAACCTTGAAGATGCAAAGCTTTCTAATACTAATCTGGAAAATGCTGACCTTTTTAGTGCCAATCTTGAAGATGCAAACCTTGAAAATGCTGACCTTAAAAGTGCGAAGCTCTTCAGCGCTAATCTTAAAGGGGCTAATCTTGAAGGTGCGAATCTAGAACACAGTGATTTTTCTAAGGCTAAACTCTCTAAGGCTAGGTTTCTAAATGCTGACCTTTCTAGTGCTAACCTCTTCAATGCCAAGCTTGAATACAGCGACCTTAAAAGTGCTAACCTTTCCAGTGCTGACCTTTCCAGTGCCGACCTGTCAAGAGCCAATCTCTCTAATGCCAACCTTTCCAGTGCTGACCTCTCCAATACTGACCTTTCTAATGCTGACCTCTCTAATGCCAACCTTGCACATGCCGACCTTAAAGATATCAAATTAAAACGCGCTAACCTTAAAGGAGCCAAACTTGAAGGTGCAAACTTTGAAGGTGCAAACTTTGAAGGTGTCCGAAACCTGACTCTGCAACAGCTAAAAGCCGCTAAAAATTGGGATGATGCTTGTTACGACCCAGAAATTCGCAAGCAACTGAGTTTACCTTCCGATGGTTCCAGTCAGTGCGAACAATGACACTACAATCTTATTGGCTTGTACAAGCATCGCTCTGTAAATATTAATAGTAAGCTCCTACAAGGCTGTAAATTAAACTAGCTAGTACTAACAGAGTAACGCTCACATAAATAAATTTTCTTCGTAGTAAAAAAGCTACAAGGGAAATGAGTACGCGCACAATTGGAATGGCAATTAATAGCAGCAGTCCAAGTTGAATAATGCCACGACGGCTACCTGATAAAACCGCACTCAACACGCCTGCTGGGGAGCTAAACTCAGACGGTTCTCCTCGAAAAACCCTATATTCAGCAGGTTCAGCACCGTGGCGAATCAAGTACAATATACCTCCTAGCAAGACAATTGCACTAGCTATTAAAACACCATATTTCAAGAGATTACTAAGTAAATTTGCCAATTGCCCTTCAGTTGGCGTTTCGATTGAGTTCTCATCAGCATCAATCCCGCAATCGTTTAGCATCTGTGCCACAGTACTGATAGACTGTTCTTGTAGTTGTTCCATATCAGATGGTTCTTGCTGCATCATGAATTTTGACTGTGTTGAGCAGTCCCAGCAAAAACTAAAATAAATTTAGACATTTTATAATCCCTCTATGAGACTGTTGTAAACCATCTTCAAAGCCATTACTACCAGCACAATACTGAAGATAGTTCTCAACATCTGCGTTTTAGCTCCTTGAAGAATTCTTGCGCCTAAAAAAGCACCGGGAAGCACTCCTAACATCACTGGCATTGACAGTCCTGGATCGATATAACCCCGTGCTAAGTAAACCCCTGCGGAGGCTGCGGCTGTTACGCCAATCATAAAATTGCTTGTAGTGGTAGAAACTTTGAATGGTAGGCGCATAGCCTGATCCATTGCTAACACTTTGAATCCTCCAGAACCAATACCCAACAACCCAGAAAGCGTTCCAGCGATTAACATTACGCCAAACCCTGTTGGTAGAGACTGAACTTGATAAGATACCAATCCTTCAGGAGTTGGGTAAGTACTATTCAGTTTCAAATAGTTTGCTAAGGGATCTGTTGCTTCATCTTCGGTATGTTCAATTCTGGGTCGTTGTGAAAGATATGCTGAATACATCAGGACGATCGCCAGCACTATAGTCAGCGCTTTTACAGACACAAAAGTAGCAATTAAGGCTCCAATTATCGCGCCAGTTGTAGTTGCTACTTCTAAAAACATTCCTAATCGCAAATTTGTATAGCCTTGTTTAATATAAGTAGATGCCGCACCTAAAGAAGTAGCAATTACAGATACCAATGAAGCACCAACAGCGTATCGAATATCAACACCAAATACTGAAGTCAATAAAGGAACAATTACTACTCCACCGCCTAGCCCAGTTAGCGCTCCTACTAAGCCCGCACTAAATGAGCCAATCCAAATTAGTAATGAAAATTCCAGAATACTCAAATTTTATTCCTCTTTAGTTTTATATGTATATCAAGATACAAAAATATTTTTTGTATCGTTTAAAACTTAACTTTAAAATTAATGTTGCTGACAGATAGTTATATCATGTCCGGTTGAAGACTTATCATTAGGACTGACACGGAGACGCAGGGACGGGGGGACGCGGAGAGTTTTTTTGATAACTAATTGGGCGGACATGATATTACTTGTTAATTAAAGTCAAGCACTTAATTTAATCGCAATAAAAAGCATCAAACTATTGGTATAGTAGGTTAAAGAATTAGCGATCGCCCTTTAATACAAAAAAGCTGAAGTATATACTCACTACTTGAAAGTGTTGAGTACTGACAGGACTTACGCGTGTAAAAATGCCAGTTCCCAGCCCCTAGTCCCTAGTTCCTGATTTCTTAAAAATGGGTGTAGGGGTGTAAGGGAACTCCAAGAAATTCAAATGTGCAACTCGAACGCTGATTATTGAATTAACTGTTTTTCTTCGGGGAGTAAGGAAGTTTCATCCTCAGGGCGATCGCTACTTATGGGAATTGATTTAGTCACATATGGTTTGATAATTAGACTTACGCCAATTGTCCAAGCTAATGCAACCATCCAGCCTGCAAGAATGTCACTAGGAAAGTGAACCCCCAAATAAAGACGACACCAGCCAACAGCCACTACATACAAGCTGCCAAACGCCAAAAGCAACCAGCGCCAAGGACTAGCCCAAGTTAAAACTAACAAAATTACTACTAATGTCATACTTGTCATCGCATGACCGCTAGGAAAGGCAAAATCAAACTCAGGCGCACTGGACTCCCAGAGATTAGGACGCACTCGATGCATGAATTCTTTTGCTGTGCGGTTAATAATGGAACTGCCTATTGAAGTGGTGAGTAAATAGGCTAACGTTCTCCAGCGTTTTTGGAATAGTAATATTAGTGCGATCGCACCTAAAATCGGTAAGGCTGTCCAAAACGATCCAAATCTAGCCAGCATTACCGCCAAAACATCCAGTTGCGGGTTGGCTGTAGAGTGAACAGCCCAAAGAATCGGCAAATCCCACGGAAAGCCACCTGCATTTTGCCAAATCTTTACTGCCAGAATTTCAAAGACCTGTAAAGGTAAATATACTCCGAGCAAAAGAAGTAAGAGCGATCGCCAACGGGCAATAAATAGGTTTTTTAGAAAAGAAAGAAGCGATCGACGCTCTTTGTTCGCATGTTCCATGTTAAGTAAGTAAAGTTCAATTAACGCAAGTACTGAGTCCGCAAGAGTGCATAGAACTCATCGCTCAGTAATGCTTTAGCGATGTTTAGTGTTATCAAGTCTATTCTATTTGAGTTAAACAGACTGATACACAACCCAATCGGCACTCTGAAATAAGTTTTTGACGTACTGAATTGCAGATTGCTCTATTTTGCTGCTATGTAGCATCCTCTAAATTGAGTGCTATAGAGAAAACGACTACGCTAGACGTTTGATCGTAATTATGAGTAAAATACGGTAAGCCGATGAACTTACCGCCTTTTGGATTTAGAAATGCAAAGGTGCAATAACCTACTACCAGGAACTTTGTCTCACAAAGGGCCTTAGTTTGCCTGCTTTGCTGTGTTCTAGCAGTAAAACCAAACTGAATTTTTAACGAGCTGATTCCACTTGAAAAACCATTTCTGGATAGGAGTATGCACTATTTATTACTACCACTCTTCAGCTTCTTTGTTGGCATTATTGTTGGTTTGACAGGAATTGGTGGAGCATCTTTGATCACCCCAATGTTGATTTTCATCTTCCAAGTGCCGCCTTCTATCGCTGTGAGTTCTGATGTTGTGGCTGCCACCTTAATGAAGGTAGTCGGCAGCGTCAAACACTGGCAACAAAAAACTCTAGATACAGAAGCAGTCAAATGGTTAGCACTAGGAAGTGTTCCTGGTTCGCTATTTGGAGTAGGAATTTTGCACTGGATCAAACGTACAGGAGAGCATAACCTAGACAATATTTTGCTGCGCTTGCTAGGAGTAACAATTCTGCTAATCACAATGTTAGCTCTTATACAATTGTTGCTGTTGACTTTTTTCCCCAAGTTCACTTTACCCGAACTGCCAAAGTTAGATTTAAAAACTAATTTAGGGCGTTTTCTCACAATGGCATTAGGAGCGGTTTTAGGCTGTTTAGTTGGTCTAACTAGCGTTTCTTCCGGTTCAATGTTTGCTTTGGCGCTAATTGCCTTTTTTCGTCTTGATGCCCGTAAATTAGTAGGTACAGATATTTCTCAAGCAGCAATTTTGTTAATGTTTACATCCCTCGGACATCTCACCTTGGGAACAGTTGATTGGAGTCTGGTATTGCCAATATGGTTAGGTTCGGTTCCAGGTGTGCTGTTAGGTGCGAAAATTTGCGAACTAACTCCTCAACGCCCTCTACGATTCATTATTTACGCCATCCTAATGATGGTGAGTTGGAAGTTAGTTTATCAAGTTTAATTCTTCACAGCTAAACTAAAATTTAAAAAGCGAATTTTTGAAATCAGTATAATTAACAAAGACGCAATATTTTAGCTCAAACTGATAAAAACGGGTTAATTAATAGAAAGCTTCTACATTGTGTCGGAAGGCAATTAAAGCGTGCTTGCCTTGCTCATCTTTTAGTGCCCAAAAGATAGCATCAGATACTTCTAATGAAACAAGAGTTTTGATTTCGATATTCGTGTTGTAACCTGCCATATCTGCCAAGCGTCTTCCATGTCCGCCCTCACCTTGTACTTGACTAATGGTGTAACCGCTGACATTATGGCTTTTTAGCAGCTTAATAATCCGTTCTTTCAAGACTGTTTCACCTATGATTGTGATAAGAACGGCGGGTTGGACGGGAAAGGTTAAGTCTGTCATGGAGAACTCCAGAAAAAAGGTTTTGACTTTTCAAGCTTATATTTTCGTTCGTAGTCTGAATTTTGTATCAAAAAAGCTCAAGCATAAATACCTGAGCCGTTAATACATCAAACTAATTTGCTGGACTAACAGATTAGCTCAAAGAATTAAATTTATAATTTACAGGATACCCCAGAAATGAAGGAATCCTTGCCCAGAAAAAGCTTCGAGCAAAATAATAGAGACAAAGCCAATCATTGCAAAACGACCGTTCCAATTTTCACTCTCAGGAGTGAATCCAAAACGTACGCCATTACGATCGTTTGAAACAGTAGAAGTAGAAGTCTTGAATCCTGACATGATTAAATTTCCTTCGTTCAAGCGTTATTACAATTACCACTGCCTGTAAAGTAATGTAACAAATTTTCCCGAAAATGCAAGTTTGAATAAAGCCAGAAAAGCTTTAACTTACTAATTCAACTAAAGCGTCCCACTGGAACCGGACTACGCATGAGACCAAGCAGCCGCGATAATGCTCAGTTGTGAATACTGAGAGTGTGATATTCGTCTGACCTAAATCTAAAATTTGTTTGACTTTGCAGATTTGCCTTTTATTCTTGCAGTAAGCAATAATGCGATCGCCAGCCTTGACATTCAATGCTTGAATTTTCAATTTCTACTCAACTTCACTTCATTAAATAATTAGCTTGATAAAGCTTTGCGCTTCCATTACTCCACTTATAGGGAAAATTGGAGCTATTCTCTGATTATTTTATTAAGTTGGTCAATTTAGGGTAATGGGATTGCATCCCGATACACTATATTAGCCTAACTGTCATATCTATTTGGGTCTTTTTTGAGTTTTTTAGTTTCTCGGTTACATTTTCTTTCCTTCGACATCAAAATTCTCCTACTAGATTAAATAGTTAAAGTTCCACCTGATGCGAGCGAGTAATCATGGCGTAAATTACACAATATTCTTTGAAAGCAAAAAATAAAAATTAGATCCTTACATTAGTAGTTAAAACTAGCATGAAGAAGCTATATCTGTGATGCTGTTAGCTCTATTAACTCTGAGGCTATAACCCATCCATTCAGTACCTCTTAATCCATGAATTGCTGCTATTTCTTCATTGTTGCTTTCCATTTCTACAACAGCAAATTTTATTTTTGCACCTGTTTTTTGGGTCGTAGATAGTAGAATTTTCTTAATAGATCCGTACTTTAAAAATACATACCTGATGTCTTTATCTTCAACTTCATGGGATAAATTACCAATATAAACTGACATAGAGTATCTCCCAATTCAGATGATGTAGAGATTTAAATTTGGAGAGGTGTCAGTCAATCACTTGACCAAAAATATTTCTCGGTAATCTAAATATAACACCTAAATATCTAATTAGATTTTTGGAAGTCTACAGGTCGTTATAACTGTAAGTACATATCTTTGTAAGCACTGCTGTTAACTGATTGTGGCTTCTGGTTCAACCTAAAAAACTTAATTAATATCCAGATGCAACTTCACCCACAACCTAAAAATGTAATACACTATTAACGCAGTGGCAAGCATTTAAGTTATAATACAAACACTACTAAAATTTTATTCTTCATATTTCTTGATGTTTTTTTCTTATCCTTGACACAAATTTACTTACAGAGTGAAGAGTATTTTATAGGTTTGATTCGATTACTTTCGATTAGTTTACGTATAACTACTTTGTGAGAGTTTTAAGTGCCATGCTACCTTCAGCAAAACGAAAGCTTGCTGCACTTTATGTGTAGTTAAATCATATCCTTGGTCTATTTGGATACTAGGTTTATCAGTATTTAAATCTGCTGAATACGCAATTTAATTATTAAATTTTTGCTAAAGCAAAATAACAAAATTTATCTGATGCGATCGCAGACATATTAAATGTTCGTGAAGGATTGATTATCAATCCCAATCTAAAATTCAAAATAGGTTAATCTTTTACCCAAGGTAATAAGCTGAATGTGCCTCTTTCATACATAATAAATAAGCCCAAGCCAATCAATACAAAAGGAACTACACGCTTACCGTAACGACTTAATACATAAGCAATAGCAGTTTGTCGGCTTAATAAGTAAGTCACAGTACACAACACCCCTAACATCACAAAAAATACGCTTAAAATCACTCCCAAGCTGGCAAGATTATGACCAGCAAACAAGGGAATATATATACTAATATTGTCGCCACCATTAGCAAGTGTTACCGCTGCCACTTTATAAGTTTGAGGATGCAAAATACTCGCAAGAAAAGATACTGTCGGATTCCTATGTGAGGATTGTTTAAAATCACTACTCACAGTCTGAACTTCTATAGTTTCTGATTCTCGATCTATTAATTGCTTAAAACCAATGGCGACAGGTAATAGTCCTAGCAATCCTATCCATTCTCGTTGCACTACCAAGCCACCAAAATATCCTGGTAAGCTAGCAATAACGATCGCAGCAAAACCAAGGTATTGACCGATAAAAATATGCCGCCGCCGAAAATCACCGCTTACCTGTGAGAAAAATAGCAGTAAAATAAAAATGTCATCAATATTTGTGGCAATAAAAGCAACCATCGCTTCAGTGAAAGCTGCTATTAAGTTACTCATGTTGGATAGTTAGAATATAGCGATCGCAATCCCAAATTAGCCCCCTGGTATATCTAAGCTTGCAAGTGAGTATACGGTAAAACCGAATTCTCATACTTAGTAGTGAAATTTTTTCATTATTCGAGATTTGTTTTTGCTAGCGTGGTGATATCGGGATTTATTACCCGCCCAGCAAGTAGCTAGGGATAGAGAGGTATAATATGGCTCATTTAAATCTTCGTCGCTCCCAAAATGTCAACGGCGATTTTTATGTAGATACCACTTGTATTGATTGCGATACATGCCGCTGGATGACTCCTGAAGTTTTTTATAGTGTTGACGAACAGTCGGCAGTATATCATCAACCAAACAATGAAGCAGAAAGATTAGCAGCACTCCAAGCGCTTTTAGCTTGTCCCACTAATTCTATTGGCACAGTTGAGAAGCCAGACGATATCAAAATTGCTCAACAAAGTTTTCCGATTTTAGTAGACGAAAATGTTTATCACTGCGGCTATCATTCAGAAAAATCTTATGGTGGTGCTAGTTATTTCATTCAACTTCCAGAAGGGAACATTTTAGTTGATTCTCCCAGCTTTGTGACACCATTAGTTAAACGTTTAGAAGATATGGGGGGAATTCGTTATTTATACCTAACTCACAAGGATGATATAGCGGATCATCAAAAGTTTGCCGAACATTTCCACTGTCAGCGCATTCTCCATGCAGATGAAATTTCCGCAGGGACTCGGAATGTGGAAATACAGCTAACTGGTTTAGAACCATTTTCCCTGACTCCAGATTTGCTAATTATTCCAGTTCCCGGTCATAGCAAAGGACATACGGTTCTACTCTACAAAAATAAGTTTCTTTTCACTGGCGACCATCTCGCCTGGTCAGAAAGCTTGCATCAATTGGTAGCATTCCACGATTTTTGCTGGTATTCCTGGTCAGAACAAATTAAATCGATGCGTAAATTGGCTAATTACTCTTTTGAATGGGTGCTACCAGGTCATGGGCGCAGGTTCCATGCTGATACCGATACAATGCGCCAGCAGATGCACAAATGTATTAAATTTATGGAAAGCTTTTAAAGCTGAGTGTCAGCGTTATCGAGAAATTAACGCTTTGACTCAGCTTATTTGGGTGTCTCGATCCTGAATTTACCTAATGTTTAAGGCTTACCCTTATCAGGACTAACTAAGAAGCATTTTGCAACTCAGCCGTGCGTACTGATAGCTGCTGTGTTTGATTACCTCGTCGCACTTTCACTTGTAACACTTGACCAAGGCGACTATCTTCTACAATGTTTTGCAACTGTTCGGCACTGGTGACTGTTGTGCCATCAATTTGGACAATAACATCGCCGCGCCGGATACCAGCTGTTGCAGCTGGAGAATTGGCTACAACTCGGATTACAACTACACCATTAATTTCTGGTATCTGGATTGAAGTATTAGGATCGCTGTTATTTTGCTTTGCTAATTCAGGAGTCAAAGTTTGCATTTGTACGCCTAAATAAGGGTGAGCAACTTTTCCAGTACGTTGCAATTGAGATGCGATCGCTTTAGCTTTATCAATAGGAATAGCAAAGCCAATACCCATTGCATCGGGACGAATTGCAGTGTTAATCCCAATCACTTCACCGCGTTCGTTCAATAGTGGCCCGCCGGAGTTACCAGGGTTAATTGCCGCATCAGTTTGAATAAAGTCTAAGCGTTTGTCAGAAATGCCGACTTGGGCGCTAGAACGTTTGAGGGTACTGACAATTCCCAAAGTCACAGTATTATCAAATCCTAAAGGATTACCAACTGCGATCGCCCAGTCTCCTACTTGTACATTACTAGAAGAACCCAAAGAAGCTACTGGCAAATCGTTACCAGCGTTAATTTTTACAACCGCTAAATCTGTGACTTCATCAATACCTTGAACTTTTCCTTCAAAAGTGCGGCCATCTTTGAGGCGGACTGTTACTTTATCAGCTTTATCTACCACATGGGCATTAGTCAAAATCAACCCACTCTTGTCAATAATAAAACCAGAACCAAGACCCCGTAATTGTTCGGCAGGTAACTGTTGAGGTAAGCCGTCACCAAAAAACCTGCGGAAAAAGGGGTCTTCCATAAATGGATCGACTCTGCGAGTAATTGTACGTTCTGTATCAATCCTGACAACTGCCGTACCAACGCGATTTACAGCCGCAGTCACAAAGCTAGTACTACCGATAGCAGCGGTTGCTGGTGATTGTCGTTGGGCAATCAGTTCTGGTGCATCAGCGTTAGTTATAGGATTGGGCGCAGGTTCTGCTTGAGAGGGTAACACCCGCAGAGAACTTACTGTTAGCAAAACTCCTAAAAAGATTGCTAGCACATGAGTACTGAGTTGACGTAGAGAACGGGTTAGTTTTGATCGCATAATCACAACCTAAATTTATCAGCTTAACTGTTAATTATTCATGACAAGAGGAAACGTAAAGGTTAAAAGCTAATATTTTATACTTCATATTTCCGGTGACAAATCTATCTACAGTTATTTTTACAGCTTGGATGAAAATCCCAACCGACTAAATATCTGCTGTCTATTTTAGGTTTCGCGCCTCATCCTGCATGACTGGAGTGAGAGTGGGATGCAAGTTACCTGTAATTAAAATTAATTGAATATTTAGCTCCATAGCTATTATGGAGATTCCCCCTTTGCAGGTTCGGGTTTTACCCATAAGGACAGGGAAAAGACCTGACTTTCGGTTTTTATAAATAAACCATTGTGGTCTAGGCTAGGATCTTAGTACTACCAGTGCTTTGATAACCATGAATGGATCGAACTCACTAGCCAATGAATCCTTGCCCATATCCCAGCAAGCAGAACACTCCCATACTCATGATGCAAACCACGAGAATGCAGCTCATCCTCACGTCCATAGCGAAGATTCGTTACGGCGAATTGTCAATCGGCTGTCACGTATAGAAGGACACGTTCGCGGTATTAAAACAATGGTGCAACAAAGTAGCCCTTGTCCTGATGTATTATTACAAATTGCTGCTGTGCGGGGTGCATTGGATCGAGTAGCAAGAATCGTTTTAGACGAACATTTAACTGAGTGTATTGCTAGAGCAGCTAAAGAAGGCAATATGGAAACTGAAATTGAACAGCTAAAAGCAGCCTTAGATCGGTTTTTACCTTAAAAATTCCAAAATACAAACAATCAGCTAGTACCACAATATATATTGTGGCAACAGAACTAATTTATCTGTCGAGACCAGAAGCAATGAATAAACTACTTTTCCGCATAGTTTTTTCAGATTAATTTAGCATTAGTAAATAATTGAGAATCTTGCCTGATTTACTAATTATATGGGTTGTACTAATTATCAATTTAACTATTCTTTAATATCTAATACAAATAAACCGCTCATTTTATTCTTGCATGGCTTCATGGGCAATATTCAGGAATTTAACGAAGCTATAGAATTACTAACGAATGATTTTTCCTATTTAACAATTGACCTTCCCGGACACGGTAAAACTCAAGTCTTAGGTGCTGATGAAGGTTACACAATGGTAAACACTGCCAATGCCTTGATTCATTTATTAGATGAATTAAAGATTAATCAATGCTTTTTAGTTGGTTATTCAATGGGTGGTAGATTGGCTTTATATCTTACATTGCATTTCCCAGAAAGGTTTCCTAAAGTTGTTCTGGAGTCAGCTTCTCCAGGTTTGGCAACAGAACTAGAAAGAATAGAACGAATTAAACAAGATGTTCAAATAGCGAGGAAACTAGCAAGAAGTTTTACCAAAAGTGATTTTGCCACTTTTCTAGCAACTTGGTACAATCAACCAATTTTTGGTTCTATAAAGAATCATCCTAAATTTGAGAATATGCTAGGAAATCGGTTACAGAATCATCCAAATGAATTGATTAAGTCATTACAATTTATGGGTACTGGTAGCCAACCTTCTTTATGGGAAAATCTTAAAAATCATGAAACGCCTTTACTTTTGCTAGTTGGTGAATATGATGCAAAATTTATAGATATAAATACACAAATGGCTAAAATAGGGAAATTTTCTCAAATGAAAATAATCAAAAATTCTGCACATAACATTCATTTTGAAAATACTTTAGAATTTGTGCAAAATATCAGAGAATTTTTCACTAAGCAGCCAGAAAACTAGACTATAGTTACTTTTTCTTAGGTTGTGATGTTGGTGTTGCCGTCAAATTTGGTGCTGGTGATTTATTCACTGTTTTTAATTCTTCTTGCAACATCCTTTGATAAATTTTAGGCAAAGAACTGCTGACAGAATTAGTTTCTATGCCATATCCCAAACTTGTCCACGTGGGAGATAGTCGCCGCAAAACTTCATTTAACTTTCCTTGACGCAGCAGTTGACTAATATCAGTTCCCCAAACTTGCGAATCATTTAACCAACGGTAAACTACTAAGTCTTGATCTTCCGGTTCAAAACTATAAGAAACCCAAAACATTAACTGCTTTGGGTTTGGATGATAACGGGGGGCAAGATTATACCAAGTAGTGTTGATAATTTGATATCTGCCAGCAGCAGTGGAACAATTGCCCGTGTTGGGGCCTGTGACAATTGTGATGCACATTTCAGGATGGTGACTGAGGTCGTTGAACTGTTGCCCACCATATAACAGAGAATAAGGACGGTTGCTATTTGCTTCACTTGCTGAGATAGTTCGCATTAAGGCGCGAATATAAGGATCGCCTCCTTTCATAACTAAAGGTGGTTGTTTGACATTAAAGATGGGATCGGAAGGCGATCGCAAGTCTCCAAATATATACCACTGCAACAAACATATGAAAGCGAGAAGTGCGGCTATTGGCCCAATCAGTTTTTCAACGCCCTTGAATTCAAAGCCTTTCAGAGTCAAACTCCTTCAAATTCACTATATTTGCTAACAACAATAACCGACGCACTGATTTCGGTAAAGTTCGCCAACACAGTGCTAGGTGGGGTTTCCTGTAGGGAAAAGAGGAAGGAGTAAGGGGAACGATCCCTTTGCCCTCTAATATGTAATCATTTACTCCTCTAATTAACTATTCCCCTTTAAGATGTCCGAAGGGCCTTAATTCCTAACTCAGCATTCTCTAATTAGGCCACGTTAGCAAATAACTCCCCAAAGCTTTTAGAGGTAGCCTCTGATTTGGCAACAATCTCAACAATTTTATTACGTGCAGCAGGCTGAGACAGTGACTCAACACAAACCTGAGCGACTTTTTGCCGAGGAATACTACCATCGAATAATGTATCAGCACTTTGCATGACGATCGCATCTGTGTTATCTTCATTCTTCAAACCGCCAGGTCGTACAATGGTATAAGTAAGACCACTTTTTTGGATGTACTCCTCCGCTTGCTTTTTCCAAACTAAAATCAGCCAGAACAAATTTAGAGGATGGAATAATTGGGAAGTACATAAAGAAGAAACAAAGACAAAATGCTCAATTCCTTTGGTTTTAGCCACATCGACTAAATTTTTAGTACCTTCAAGATCGATTTTATAAGGCCCGGTGGGGTCGAAGCTGGGTTTAGCGCCGGTGGCGCATAGTAAGACTGTACTATCTCCCAAAACAGCAGTCAGGCTTTCTGGTTTTAACACATCACCTTCCACTAGTTCAGCCTCAGCTGGCAAAACAGCTCTAGCTGTCTCTACATCCCGCACTAAAGCACGAACGGGAATGTTCCGCGCTATCAGTTCTTGTACAATTCGGCGACCTGTTTCACCTGTTGCCCCTGCTACAAATGCTTTCATAACACACGCTATCCTGGGAAACTAATATGTGCTTGTTTTGTTCTTTATTTTAGTGATTTTATAAAGTTCGTGACATATTCTTGAGATTTCAGTCAAAATAGAGTCTCATTGCTAAACAACCCAAACAAGCTGGGAATTATTAATATAGACAAACGCCAACTTAGAGGGGAATGCATTGATGCTTTCAACAAACGGCGAATTTCACTCTTTAGAAATACCAGAAACTATTTTACCTGTAGCCTCAAGCCAACCAGAAACTGAGGAAACATCCCAGGAAGCATCTGTAGGGATACCGACCAAGTTTTACGGTCGTTATAGCGATTGTATGGAAATGTATGCTTCAGTAGATACAGTTGTTAAGTATCTTAATGCTCACAGTTCGTGGTTTACGCGCTGTGCCGAACCAATGAAGGTGCAACCTCTGGGTGAAAATGGTTATGCTTTGACAATCGGTCGTTTTGGCTCTTTTGGTTATGAGGTAGAGCCAAAAATTGGTTTAGAACTATTACCGCCAGATGAAGGAGTTTACCACATTCGGACAATCCCCATTCCTGATTATCAATCTCCTGGTTACGATGTAGACTACCGAGCATCGTTACAGCTAACAAATGCGACTAAAAATGTTTCCAACAATCTGGGTGAAGTAACACGAGTGGAATGGGAATTAGATTTAGTAGTTCACCTTCACTTTCCTCGGTTTATTCAGCGATTGCCCAAGTCTTTAATTCAATCTACAGGCGATCGCGTCCTCAACCAAATTGTCCGTCAAGTCTCTCGCCGCTTAACACGTAAAGTCCAAGAGGATTTTCATCAATCTCTGGATATAGCTTTTCCCGGCAGTTTCAAGAAAAAGCGGTGAGTCAGTGGTCAATGGTCAGTGGTCAGTAGCAAAGATAAATAACCAACAACTGACAACTGACTACTAACAACTGACAACTAACTAGCCACTATGCATTAGTGAGAATTCTTTGGATAATTTGCACGCCAGTGATAGCCTGCCAAGCAAATAGTCCCAAAAGCGTGAAATTTAATAAAATGTGAGTTGCCCGCGCCCAATTGGCTCCTTTTTGCATAAAAGGAGATAAGGCGGCAGAAAATGCAATCAAACCTGTCATGCCAAGTCCTGCTAGCAGGTGCGGCCCTACAAACAACTTACCATTGTTAATATATGTGACAGCCATACCACCAATCGCACCTGTCACCATCAAAGCTAGAAGTATTGACCCAATTTGATAGTGTCTGACGTTATATCTACCTTTAATTAGTTCTTTCTTTTCTTCTCCTTGAGCGCTTCTGGTACGCTGTACTTGTAGCCCTAAATAAGCAGCGTAAAGTGAGATTGCCAATAATACCCACATCAGCAGTGGGTGAAAAAAGTTCAGCCAATATTTAATCGAGGGAGACAGTACCGGATTCATTGTGTTCTCGCTGAATTCTTAAATCTTCATAAAAATTAGCATAACTCTAAGTTTAGTGCTTAAAGTGGCCTGGGGTAAAAGATATTGAGATGGCAAAAAAGAAACAAGGAATAATTATCCAAAAACTTTTTCCTGTGCTTCTCCCTAAGCTGCTTGCAAAAGTGGTTAAACGATCTCAGACTAAATTTTGAGACTAGACGAACAAAACCCGTTGGTGCGGGAATGATTCATGACTGAAAACAACGATTTGCTGCTGAAAGCTGCTAAGAGTGGCGATATCAAGCGGCTGGGTGCGCTACTGGCTGCTGGTGTTGAGTTAGACGCGTGCGATCGCAATGGAACCACGGCTTTAATGTTTGCTGCCAATTTAGGTTACACCGAAATTGTGCGATCGCTGCTGGATGCTGGGGCCAATATTAACTTGCCTAGAAAACGCTATAGATTGACAGCCTTGATGTTAGCTGCCAGTGCTAATCAGCTTGATATTGTACAGCTTTTAATATCCAAAGGAGCAGATGTAGATGCAGTTAATGAAGATGGCAGCACAGCTTTGATGGCAGCAGCACTCAAAGGTTATGTTGATGTGGTGAGAGTTTTATTGGCTGCTGATGCCAAAGTTAATTTTAGCGACAAAGATGATGATACTGCTTTAAAACTAGCTGTCAAACACGGACACACAGTAGTTTTAAAAGCGTTATTACAAAATGGCGCAGATGTCAATCATCAAGATGAAGAAGGCGAGACACCCTTGATGGTAGCAGCAGACTTGGGAAATCTGGATATTGTACAAGCATTACTGGAAGCTGGAGCTGATGCGAACCTGACAAATGCGGATGGTGGAACTGCACTATTTGCAGCGGCAGCAGCCGGACATAGTGCGATCGCATCTGCTTTACTAAATCGAGATACCCAAATTAATCTTCAAGATAAAGATGGTGAAACTGCCCTCCATCTTGCTGTTGTCGAAGGTTACATTGATGTAGTGCAAGTATTATTGAACCGGAGTGCAAATGTCCAGATTAGAAACCACCTAGGTGATACGCCAATGCTTGTAGCGGCATTACAAGGACATAGCCAAATCGTTGAAGCACTACTGCGTTGTGGTGCAGATGTAAATGATGAAAACCTAGGTGAAGTACCTTTGAGACTGGCTGTATCGCAGGGACATACCCAGACGGTAAAGGTATTGCTAGACTATGGGGCTGATGCCAATATTTTGGGAGATGATGGCAAAACAGTTTTGATTAAAGCTACCGAACGCAACTCCACAGGAATTATCAAGCTATTATTGGCAAAAGGAGCAGATGTAAACTTTCAAGATTCCGCAGGAGCGACGGCATTGATGTGGGCTGCCTCTGGAGGCTATGGTGAGGCTGTACAGATATTGCTTCAAGCTGGGGCAGACATAAATGTGAAAAATCGGGGTGGTTATACTGCCTTGATGATTGCGGAATTTAATGGCTATAGAGATATAGTCAGCAGTTTAAAGAAGGCTGGAGCACAGGAATAGTTATTCTAGAGGCGCGAGAAAGGTTGCCGATTTCTCAGCAAAATTGTTGATAAGCTGTTACGCTTTTAAATTGCACATTGACCAAAGTTGACTGTTGACAGTCAATAGTCAGCGGTCAACAACCACTATGAGTATTTCTGAAAATAATAGCCGTAGCCACAACCTTTAAGACAGTTGTGATTGCTCAAAGGCTTAAAGCAACTGGTTTTTTACTCAGCACTCAGCAACGCCAGTTGCTACAACGGAGGGAACCTCCGCAACGCACTGGCTCCTCAGCACTTTGCTATAAATGCGCTTTAGCTTAGTTAGTTACTTATGGTTGATTGTAATTGCTTCGCAGCCAAGTAGCTAAATCTTCTTGTGTTGTAAAATCTAACAGTGCCTCGGCTAGATTCTCCAGCTGTTCAACAGATAATTGACTGATACGCTCTTGTAATTGCCGATCTACATCACCAATGCGTCGTCGTAGCTGACGCATTGCCACCTCTAAAGTCTGTGTCTGTCTGACTTCTTCTTTAACTTCTTCGCGGACTTCTTCTTTAACTTCTTCGCGGACTTCTTCTTTAACTTCTTCGCGGACTTCCTCGTAAAATCTAGTTGTTTTGATATCAAAAGTATCTAGTCCAAACATTTTCATTAACTCCTGACGACTGATACGCGGCAATTTATACAGTACAATTGTTTCTATCAAATCTAGCACTTGCTGCATGAGTGCTGTATTACCTAGTTCTGTACGTGTTCTGGTAATCAAATTTTTTGCATATATGGGGGTCTGTTTTTTACTCTCAACCACTAATTTGATGATACCAACTCCTAAAGATTGTTCAGCCTGATTGCCCAATTCGTTTAGATATAATCGCGTGACAAGTTGACTATCAAGCAATACTTGATAAGGTTCAACTTTTGTTGGTTCAATACTGCGGCGAGGAAAAATTACTACTGCTCGCCAAGGTTTTGTAGGAGTGTAAAGTCGTAAGTATAGAAATATTTCAGAAAATAAACGAGCGTAAAATTCGACATCTTTTTGAAACTGAACTTCTACAAAATAAATTGGGCGATCGCTGTTTGCTGTTGGTGTTACTGTAGACGGGGTTTGTGCCGCTTGGGTAAGGCTAGGATAGTCGTTTAATAAGCCATCGCCAGCGTTAGCAATAGGAAGAAATACTCCATCAATCCGAAATGATGTTTGTTTTAATTCTACTGATGCGAAACTATATACATTTGCTTCTGAGGCTTCTAAATTAATTAATTCAAAAAAAGCGCTTGGAAACGTTTGAAATAATTTATAAAAAATAGAGTCAGTTTTCATTTGATTTTTAGATAATATTACATCACTATAGGAATCCTATTTGAGTTTTGAAAAAAATCAGTACAACTTCAAGAGGCTTTTTTCCTGTTTTCTGTTCCCCGTTTCTTCTTCCCTCCCTACACAAATAATTTTAGAAATCAAACCGGATTCCTATAGAGATGGTAATACTCTTAATTATGAAAATATATCTTAATACCAAAGAGGTATAAATAATCAAATCCAAATATAAAATTGTAAAAATAGCAAAACTCCGTCGCAGCTGTTGTGAGCTTGCTGCGGCGGAGAATACAAAAAATTGGAATACCGAGGTAAAGCACAGGTAAAAAAGTTTTTGCTTCTAAAGATACCAAAGAAGCCAAAATGAAGAAGGAAATTACCTTTTATGTTTTACCTTGTCTCCCCCTCGGTGTTTCCTACTGTGCTAGATATGCTTAATATATAGGCTTTGATTTCCTAGAACAGTATTCTAACGATCAGTTTCCCAGTATCATAGTAAACGGGGAAATGAAAAGGCTAATCTCATCGTTTAAAATTCAACTGAGATCGCTTTGGTAAAAGAAAAAATTAGCGACCAGCAGTGGCCGCAACGAAATTTGTGGGTAGGAATTGGCTGTCGGCGTGGTAGTTCGTTGGATTTGATTGAAACAGCAATTGAGCAAGTATTTACAGAGAATCAACTTCACCAAAGTGCGATCGCAGGTTTTGCTACCATCAATACCAAAGCTACAGAAGTTGGTTTAATAGAATTTTGTTGTCTGCGAAATTTGCCTTTAAGAACCTTTAGTGCAGAAATTCTATCTACTGTTTGTGTACCCAACCCAGCGAAAATTGTCGCAACACAAGTAGTAACAGCCAGCGTTGCAGAAGCAGCAGCCATTATCGCAGCTTCCTATGCAAATTCATTTGAATATTCCGAGTTACTCCCACTACCTGCGACATTAAAAGTAAGGTTTTTGGTTCCTAAACAAATCGTTCGTTTACAGGGTCAATTAGGAGCAGTAACGGTAGCTGTTACTCAAGAATCAGATATAGCAAAGTGCTGAGTCTTGAGTAAGAACCCATTTGCTGTAGTAAGGCTTTGAGCAATCGCAATTGTCCTAAAGGGTGTGACTACGGCTATAACTAAAACACCAACCACAACCTTTAATGGACAATAGGTGTAGACCGCGATACCATGTCTACACCCTTTCTCGTGCATCAATTTACGTTACCTTACAACTACTCTGAGGAAATAACTAATTACACTAGAAACAATCGTCAACACAATCGATCCTAAAAAAGCAGGTAAGAATCCTTGAATTTCAAAACCATAACCAGGTGTCAGAATACTTGCTAGCCAGAGAGTTAAAGCGTTAATTACAAATGTAAATAAGCCAAAAGTAAGTAAGGTAATTGGAAATGCCAAAATACTTAAAATTGGTCGAATAAATGCATTAACTAGCCCAATAACTGCTACAGCAATCAGGGCAGCTACAAAATTCTTGACAAAGAACCCCGGAACAATATTAGCAGTAATAAGCAAAGCAACCGTAGTTCCAAGCCAAGTTAATAAAAAATGCTTCATAATTTCAACTATTAAGAAAAAGCTTAAACTGAGCAACTATGGCTAATGGCATTAGCTGTTACCAATTAGCCACCAGCGAAGTGACTAAATAAACTGTCAACTGTGTATTTAGCCTACCGTTACCTTGGCGATCGCCGCAAGAGAACTTCCCAAGTAGCCCCACCAACTACTCCATCCGGCTCTAGACCATAGCGTTTTTGAGCTGCTTTCACTGCTTCCTCAGTTGCCACCCCAAAGTCTCCATCTATACCGCCATCCAGAAAACCAAGCCTTTGCAGTCGTTGTTGCAATTTAGTAACTTCTGAATTACGCATCCCTACCCGTAAAATCGGCCATCCTTCTGAAGTGTATTGAACGCCTGGAATTTGGTTAGTACGTGTAGTTGTTGTAGTTGCAGTTGTTGTGTTGCGCGTGTTTGATGTGTTGCGAGTCGGTGTTGCTGGACGTTTAGGTGTTGTTTGTGTTCTTTGAGTTGTATTAGGTTTGCGTTTAGCAGGTCTTGGCTCAGGTTTTGGAGGTGCACCTTGAGTTGTATTAGTCTGAGTTGGAACTACTGTATTAGGCTGGGTCGGAACAGGAAATGTAGTCAAATTGGATGCCGAGTTACCAGAAGTTGCTGTAGTCGTTGGCCCGTTTGGGAACAGCCGTTGCCAAGTGGCAGCATCAACAATGCCATCTGGAGTTAAACCAACTGCTTGTTTAAAACGAGAAACAGCGTTGGCTGTATTTTCGTTATAGCTACCATTTACTGTATCTGAGTAAAAGCCCAAAAGCTTCAAAGCAGCCTGAAGTTCTGATACATATTGGCCTTGGCTGCCAACTTTGAGAGTAGGACGATTAATGTTATTTCCGACATTTACTTGAGCAATTTTTTCTTGTGCAGCAATTGATACGATACCAGAGGAACCAATGAGCACAGATGTCAAGCCCAGGAGTAACCAATAAAACTTATTTACACTCAAGAAGCGAAATGCTTTCGGAGACCTTAAGTAGTTCAAAATACTTGCTTTCAGGCTGCCTTTCATGGAATTTGTTCCCAGAATCTTCTGATGCTAATATTACAGCCGCTTGAGTCTATAAAACAGCTGGTAAGCTAGCATACATAGCGTATATATCTAATTACTTGTAATTGATGACTGTTGCTCGTTAACTGTTAACTGTCATCGGTTATCAGTCAACAACACTATTAATTGCTTCTTCTTGACCGACTAAAGATAAATAAGGTTCCTGTAAATATCGCTGTGCGGCTGCCATCGCATCTTTGGCACTCACAGAGGCAATCAACTCTTGAAAGCGATTATCAAAATCAATTCCTAAGCCTAAAATTTCATACCAGCCGTATATTTGAGCAATTTGCCCGTTAGTTTGTTTACCCAAGGCATACTGTCCCAGTATCTTATTTTTAGACGCTTGTAGTGCGCTTGCTGATACTTCTGTGGTACAGAGTAGATCCACTTCTGTACGCAATCCGTTCGCGGCTACACTGGTATTTTCTGGTGCTGTGCCCATATAAACTACAAACGATCCTGGATACAGCCGTGTTGGGTAAAATGCAGATACTTCATAAGCCAAACCCCGTTTTTCTCGCAATTCCACAAACAAGCGACTGGAAAGCCCATTTCCTAAGTAGGTAGAAAGTAACTTGAGTGGAGCGTAGTCAGCAGAAATTACCGACGAGCCTAAGTAACCCAGCATTATGATTGATTGCTGTGTCTGCATGGGCTTTATCTGATGTTGCGGTTCGACTCGGATCTGGGGTAAATCAAGAATTGGCAGCGTTTGGTCGGGAACTTGCCAATCACCAAAGACTTGTTCTACTAGTGCGAGTGCATCTTGTTGTGTGACTCGGCCAGCAATGCTGATTACCAAATTATCTGGGCGGAAATAATTTTGATGGTATTCTACTAAGTCCGCACGCGTTAAGTTACTCATGGTGGTTTCGTTACCCAAGACCGACATCGCGTAGGGATGGTTTTGGTACATTACTTGCCGCATTTGCTCAAAGGCAATAGTAAACGGTTGCTCTTGTTGAGAGCGAATATTTTGTAATGCCAAACGCCGTTCTAATTCCACTTGGAGTTCTGGAAATGTGGGCGATCGCAAAATCCGCCCAGCCAATGCTAAAATTTCCGCAAAATCTGATGTTACTGTCTTCAACGACAGCAAAAAATAATCAGTGGCGGTATCCGCACTCAAACTCGCCCCTGCTGACTCGACTTGTTCGGCAATTTCTAAACTCGAAAGTCCATCACATCCCTTTGTGATGACTGCTGAGAGCAAATAGGCTAACCCCGCCTGTTCCTGCTTTTCGTGACAACTACCAGCACGAATAAAAATCCGCCCTGCGATAATATCCGCAGCTGGATTTTCTGCCACTAGTACTACAATGCCATTGTTCAATACAGTGCGATGGATAGGAGAGTGGGATAAGGAAGGTTTCACGATTTGAGTTATTATTTGTCAGTTGTTAGTTGTCAGTTGTCAGTTGTCAGTCGAGTGAGATAAGGAAGGTTTCACGATTTGAGTTATTATTTGTCAGTTGTTCAGTCAATGTGGTTTTGGGGATTTCCCCGACACTTGCAAAGGCTGCGGGGAAACCCGAAGGGCGCAGTGCCTCCCCACGAACAACTGACGTTAGCGTAGCGTTAGCTAGTCCTCGAACGTCACCCGTTCGGCAAAGCCGTTCTCGTTCGACGAAGTCGTTCCCGTTCGCGTAGCGTCTCCGTTAGGACAAGGGTAGAGTAGGGTCATTTGTCAATAGGTAGGAGTTAGTTATTTCTTCCACTGCTCTTTCGCCTTTTGTGTCTTGCCTTTGCGACAAGTATTTGTGTTCGCCTACTTATAACCACTGACCACTGACTACTGACTACTGACAAGGTTTCAGTACAGTAACCGCGTAATTCTGCGGTGAAAGATACTGTTTAGCTAATTGTTGCAGTTCTTGGGCATCAAATGATTGAATCTGTTGAGGATATGTCACCGCTAATTCAGCTTGGGCAATAGTATTGTAGTAGCCGTAAAGCCCAGCAACCTGATTTGGCGTTTCGATAGAAAAGGCATATTCATTACACAGTAACCTGCGGGTGCGCGCAATTTCCTGTTCGCTAATTCCTGTTATTTGCAAATCGTGTAAATGCGTGCGAATTAGATACTCTACTTTATCCAGGTTTTCTGGTTCTAACCAAGCAGTAATTGTAAATAAACTTGATTCTTTTTGTAGGGAAAAATTACTACAAATTCCCTGGACTAATTGTAGTTCTTCTCGCAAATGACGTACTAAACGTGAAGTCCGCCCTTCTGCTAATAAGACTGACAACAAATCTAAACCGTAGGCAGTACGAATTTGCTTTACTCCTGGTACAACCCAAGCCATCAACAACCGCGCTTGCTCGATGCGTGGTAAATAAAGTTCTTGACGCTGAATTCCAGCAATGACTGGTTCTGCAACTTCTTGAGATTGCGGACAATCACTAGGTTCGGCAAAATCAGCGAATGAGCGATTTACTAATTCCCAGGCTGGCTGTTGGGCAATTCCTCCCACCACTACTACTGTAATGTTTTGCGGTTGATAGTGAGCGCGATGAAAACAACGCATTGCTGCTGGTGACTGTTGCATGAGTTCTTGCTCTGTACCAAGTATGCAACGTCCGTAAGGATGGTTTTGGTAAATACTTTTGTTCAGGCTTTGAAAGCCTATCCAGTCGGGATCGTCATGGCAAGAGCGAATTTCTTCTAGCACTACGTCCCGTTCGCGGATAAATTCATCCTCTGGAATTGCGGCATTGAGCAGTAGTTCCCCTAAATGAGGTAATGTATCTGCTAAGTCAGGAGCAGCTGTGGTTAAGGAATAATGGGCGTAATCGTAGCTTGTGGCTGCATGACTCACACCACCTTTGTTTTCGATTTTGTAATCGAACATTCTAGGCGCTAGCGTCGTTGTGCCTTTGAAAATCATGTGTTCTAAAAAGTGAGCCATGCCAAACCACGGTTCTGGCTCAAGGACTGCTCCAGCACGCACCCAAACATCAGCTACAACTACAGGGGTAGTAGAAATTTCTTGATGAATAAACGTTAAACCATTGTCTAGTCGGCGAACCGAGGCAGGAAATGAAGTTTGAATCAATTGTTGTTGTGACAATTTTTTGTAGCTTTAACCACAATTTAATCTAATTTTTGTCATCTTAACTCTGAACGATCGCTAAATTAGAATCAAATTATACAGATTTTATTTTCCTGATTTACAATAGCCAACTTAATATCGTTTCTGAAAATTAAATCTCTTGGAGAGATAAGCAAAAAGTTGAATATTACTGATTTTATATTTGTTATTTCTATTTTTTAATTACTAATTTATGCTATTAGCTACGCTAATATTTCTCAAAATAGAATTCAGCACTCAGTTGTCAGAACTCTCCAATTGAATTTGTAGCTACTGTCGGACTCGTACCCGCTTGTTCTGACTTATTAATTTTGATTTCAATATTAAAACTCCCAAGTTTTTACTAACTTTGGGAGCCAATAACTTTGAGTTCACCGCGACGCCGTTTTACCTAAGTTTATGACCTGGTTAAACCAGGTGGGTACCGATGTGTCTCGTTTAAAGTTTCCGGGTACATGCCCGGTCTACTGCCACGAGAACTGTTTGGTTCCCTTTTCTTTAAAGACATAGATCAAAAAACTTGATGGCAGTCACCAACGTCGTAGTGCAACTAACTCATTATAGCTTTCAAAGATGGGTTGTGTGTTTGAAGTCGGAATTTTCTGGCAAATTCACCTGGAATACCAGATTGATTCTATGGTGTGGGCTGTGGCATTTGCCGTATCCCAATTGCGATCGCCCAGCAAAACGGTGACATGTCCGAGCTTGCGTCCGGGACGAGATTCTGTCTTGCCATACCAGTAAACGTGAGATTGGGGAATCTCAGCTAATTGTTGGCGCTGGTTTTGGTAGTCGCTTTGAGAATTTTCGTATCCCAAGAGGTTGACCATGACAGCACTGGCACATTTTAAGCTAGGATCGCCCAAAGTCAAACCAGCAACAGCTCTTAAATGCTGTTCAAACTGAGAAGTTTTACAGGCATCTAAAGAAAAATGCCCAGAATTGTGGGTACGAGGCGCAATTTCATTGACTAACACCTTACCATTCTTGGTGAGGAATAGCTCGATGCCAAAGACTCCGACTACTTGTAAGCTATTTAATAGAGTATGTGCGATCGCTTCTATTTCTGCTGCTAGGTCGAGTGTCAGATCGGCTGGTGCGATGACTCGCCGACACACCTGCTGTTCTTGTTGGGTTTCGACAATTGGGTAAGTTACAACCTCACCATCTGTTGAACGCGCAGCAATTATCGCCAATTCCCGTTCAAATGGGATAAATTCCTCGATTAAAAATAGAGTGTAGTCGGATAGCTTTTGCTGTAAAGTAGTCAAATCCTGAATAATGAAAGTACCTTGACCGTCATAACCATGACGGCGGGATTTGAGGACTACCGGAAAATCTAAAGATTTTATTTTGGATTCCAGATGTTCTTGTTGCTCAAGAGCGAAAAAATAAGGAACGGGCAATCCCAAATCCTGTAAATAGCGGCGCTGGTGATATTTATCTAAAAGAGGAGTTAAAGCATCTAACCTAGGGCGGAAGCAAGCCCCTTGTTGTGCCAATACAGACAAAGCATCTAAGTTAACAAATTCATTTTCAAAGGTGATGACATCAGCTTTGTGAGCTAAAATCTTTGTGGCATTAGCATCATCAACTGAGGCAAAAATAGTTTCCTGAGCGATCGCTACAGCAGGATCGTCTTTACTAGGAGTTTGTACAATTAATTCCACCCCTAATTTTTTTGCTGCATCCCCCATCATCCAGGCAAGTTGACCGCCACCAATTACACCAACACGCTTCATTGACATCCTAGAGAATCACGAGTTTCTACGCCAGTTTTAGAATTCACTCCATTCGCTATATTGCACAATTCTTTAATTTGTGCTTTATCCAAAACTGCATCAGTAAAATCTGCACCGTTGATATTGACATCAGTAAATATGGCGCGGAGTAAAAGAGCTTCTTTGAAAACGGCATCGCTCAAATCAGCTTTAGTTAAGTTTACCTGATCCACCATGGCATTAGTTAAATCAGCTCCGTGCAGATTTACTTGTGTCATCACCGAAGCACTCATGACTGCTCCTCGCAAGTCAGCATCTGTAAAGTTAGCAAATTCCATATTGGCGTTAGAAAACTCAGCAGCTTGCAAACTTTCACCCGAAAAATCGCGTCTTGATAACTCTGCATTGCTAAACGACAGCGGATGAGTCCAGTCTGCTGCCCGCGCTGGGGAAGCGAGGAAAAATGTCAAAATCCCGAAAAGTAATACTAATCCTTGCTTCCAAAACATATCCGCTAGTCAATAATGGTTATTTAATCATTGCATTCAGCTTAACGCAATTGGGGACTGGGAACTGGGGATAAGAGAGTAGGGGAAGATAAATTATAACTGACTATTGTAGAGAGAAGCGATTAATCGCTTCTCTATTACTTTTGTACAGAAGCGATTAATCGCGTCTCCGCTAATTTACAAACTCGTCATTACTTGAGCTAATTCATTAGATAAATCAACAGCACCTTCTTGTTGTTTTTGAAATAAAACGCCAGCTAAAAAATAATAATCTCCTGAATAAAAGGCCATTTGTTTTTTTCGCAATTCTTCTATATAGTTTTTCACTTTTGGCTCGGAACTATAGTATCCAAACTTTAAAGGTAAAACCATAAAACTTTTTACAAAATAGCCATTTTCCCTAGCTTGGTTAATTGTACTTTTTGGATTAGAATAGCTAGAAACTAAAACTAGTACATTTTCATAATCTAAGGATAAAAGCTCGTTTGTAACTGTAGCTCCATCTATACCTCCGAATAATAGCGGCATGTAAATATCTCTATCTGGTGCGGGAAGGTACGGCGGATTAGCTACAAGATATTTGGCTTTGGGTTTAGAAGATTTGAATAAACATGAATTATGAATTATATATTTATTAGCAAGATTGTATTCATCTATTGTTAAATTTGCAGTTTTCCATGCAGAGGTATTTAATTCAAATCCTTCGATTAATCCATCAAACTTATTTTTTAGTAGAGAGTTAATGACAGGACTTCCGTCTCCGGAACCAAATTCCACAACAGACTCGGAACTTCTACAATCTCTGAGCACAAAGTTGTCTAAACAATTTGAGTAGAAATTAGATTCTTCAGGACAGAAAAATATATCTTTCATGTGATTGCACTTCAATCGTAATGATAGTTAAAGCCAAGAGTTATACCAATTCGTAATTCGTAATTAAGAAAGTCAGATATGGTATGGCTTTGGAGGTTTGAATGTGTTGCCTGATTTTAGATAATTAGTGTTACTACCTTTTCTTAAGCAACAAAAAATCTTCTTTAAGTGAGAAATTCCTCATTAAAGAAATCTAACTATGAAAAAAGGCTGATAGGATAACTGAAGAATGACGAATTAATTAAGCAAGTAAAAAACTTGCTATGATTAATTTCTAATTTTTTGGATTTATCCTCTAGGTAAGGCGGTTAGTTCGGCTTCGCGTATCGATCGCACAACAGCACTAGCGGCGCGATCGCCCATTAGTTTTTCTTGGTCATAACCTAGCAACAACTCCCAGGCATCATCAGGATATTGTTGAGCTAAAGGCAAACCTACATCATCTAACATCCAACGTCCGTGGCGTTCATCTTCTCTGATGTGTAGTTCCCAATAACCCATTGCTGCTTCTGATAGTCCCAATCGTTGCGCGGCTGTGAGATAATTTCTGTAAGCCGCAGGCCCAGCCACCTCAAAATAAGTTAGTCCACCGCTGTAACGCAAGAAATAACGTTTGCGCTCAGTTAAGAGAAAGTTATGATTAGCGCAAGCTAGAACTTCCCAAGGGACTAAATCGAAGTACCCCTCTGGTTCGGTATTCATCCCAAATTCAGCTAGCATTTGGGCAAAAAATGTCGAATGTTTGCGAGATAAGCGGCCGTTGCCGTATTCTTCGAGTAATACCCGCACTAGCATACACTGGACTTCATTAGCAGCACCGCCCAAAATCCGAGAAAGCCGACTGCCTTCGACTAAACCATCAAAAGAAGCGATCGCCAGCAAGTGACGATAGCCGGTTTCAGTCATTTGTTCGCGGATATAGCGACTATCTTCTGAAAGCGACGGATCTAAATCGGCAGCCCCGCGTTCTAATAATGCCTGTTTGACATTTAGTTGTTTTAGTGCTGCAACATCAATTTGTGCCAGTTCCCATTTTTGCCAAGCAGCTTCAATTTGGTTACGACATGAGGATAAATAAAGCGATCGCTCATTAGTGTAATGCTGTAAATCATCGTACCAAAACAACTTCAGCCGATTTATGCGATAAAGTATTCGCTGAAGAAAACGATGGGCTTGTGCGTCACCATCATCGTTTTGATAAGCAATACGAATAGCAGCCGCAAGAGTTCGTTCAAACTCACTGACTTTCGCATTTTCGCTATCCAACTGATTATCCAAATCTTCCGTTATCAGCAGTTCTATAAATTGCTGTTCGGCACTGTCGTACTTGGTAACTGTTGTATCCCCGCTCTGCGCGCTCTTTCTCTCAGTCTCAACGCTAGGGAACTTGACTAAATTGCTTTGCATGGTATTCTCATTGACTACCAGAGATGTGAAATTAATTTCATCTCTAATATTTAAAATTCCACGTTAGTAACCTTTTGTACCTCTCCCCCTGGTTATAAAGCAAGATTCAGTCTCAAAGAGGAACACAGGAGAAAAACAAAAGACACAAGATTGTCTTCACTTTGCTTGGATTTAGCGATCGTTATCAGGAAATAATTAAAAATCCCCCAAGAGGAATTGGCATAATCAAAATTCCTCTCAGGGGACGCTTGTATCAAAAAAAATATCTCCAAAATTTTACACTATTGCACCATCGATTGAGGCAAATGATATGTTACAATCATCTGCGTTAATCATATGATTCCTAATAAGCTGCCTAATTGCAGACGTTAGTAGTAATCTGGTTGTGGTTGCGTCATGACAAAATTTGATGCATCGTACAAATAGCGGCTGGCTTCCTCCTCTAGGCGATGAATCAGAATAGGTTCAATAGCGTTACTATGTCGCAGCGCGGCTAGATATCCATCCAAATACATCCGCATATCATCCGTACGATAACCGCGATTCCATAATTCGACGAAGGCGTCGGTAATTCTTTGGTAATAGCGGATGGTTTGTGTGTCTTGGAGCATAACTGCTTTATTGATCTCTTTGGAATGAGAATTGTAAATGATTCACGCTCAAATGTGAAGTGTTACTTCCATTTTTTTGGCATCAACTCAAGATCGATAATATCTACATCTCCTTTGGAGAGCATCCTCCAGCAGCTACAACTTAACTAAATCCTATTCCAGAAAATTCGGATTAAGATGATTTAGTAAGCTATTCTTATGATTTGTTCAATCTCCTGCCTAAGGGTATTGGCAGTAGACAACTGTTATGCTTAAGTAGATTGACTGACACCATCAGGCTAAAAGCTAGCTGAGGTATTAGTATAGCTCGTTTAGTGATAGTTCTTTGAGGACATTGCATCCTTCTAGGGGTGGAGTGTTAAACCCAAAGAACTTGTGATTAAGTCTAACAAAAATTTAAGAAAAAATTAAAGAATATGACTAACTTAGCTTTGGACAAGGCATAAGTTAAAGATTTTTTCACTCTTTGTTTGCGGAAATATAAACCTAATTGCAATTGAGGTAACAAAGACTACAAAACCTAGAGCATGGGCTTGTTACCTTGAAATTCATCGACGCTAAGGGGTCTTACCACCGTGGGTTCGGTTTGTATTGAAATCGTTGAGGGGAATCCCCATCTGAGGTCGTTGCTAGGTTGGCACTTGCAACAGTTGGAATATAGGGTGCATCAAGCCGCTAGCATTTATCAAGCAAGAGAAGAGTTTCTAGCTCATCAACCGACTCTAGTCATTCTAGATGCGGATCTTCCTGATGGTGATGGTATTGAGTTTTGCCGTTGGTTGCATCGTCAGCAGCAGCCTCTGATCTTGATGCTATCAGCCCGTAGTAACGAAGCCGATATCGTCGCAGGTTTGAAAGCGGGAGCAGATGATTACCTGAGTAAACCTTTTGGGATGCAAGAGTTTTTAGCAAGAGTAGAAGCATTGATTCGCCGCAAACGCACGCCTACTGCACCAGCATATTTGGATTATGGCACTTTGCAAATCGATTTAGTCCAGCGCCGCGTCCGATTCCAAGGCGAGTTCATCGACTTAACGCCCCAGGAATTTAGTTTACTCTACGTTTTGGCGCAAGCTGGGGGAGTGCCACTAAGTAGGTCAGAATTGCTGCGTCGTGCTTGGCCTGATGCTATCGACAACCCGCGCACCATTGATACTCATGTTTTATCGCTACGAAAAAAAGTTGAACTCGATCCGCGTCAACCTAGCTTGATTCAAACTATCCGTAACGTCGGATATCGATTTAACATGGAAGTTTTGAATGCCAACATTCCCCAGTCACAAACCAAGTTAGCAAAAGAGAGATTCAGCAATCAACGTTCCACACTGAGTACTCAACGGTCGTAGAGGAAATTAAAAATTAGAAATTAAAGATTAAAAAGAATAATCTAATTTTTAATTTTACATTTTTAATTTTTAATTGGAGCAAAGTGACTAACTCCATTCCTCAGTAGCTTGAGCTTCTGCTTGCATCAAGCTATTTTGTAAGTTAAGCCAGTCTATTTTAGAAGCAGTTTGATTTGCCAATAGCCGACTTTGTTGTAGATATAACAACCGAGTACTAAACATTTGGGCTAAGTCAAGTTGGTGATTTACCATCAAAATTGTAGTTTGATGAGTTTGAGACAACTGAGTTAAAACTTGTATCAAATGAGTAGCTGTACCAGCATCTAGAGCAGAGGTCGGCTCGTCTAACAGTATAACTTTTGGTTGGATGACCAGGGCACGAGCGATCGCTACTAATTGTCGCTGTCCAGCCGAAAGTTGTACTTCAGTTCGTCCCAACCACTCGTTAGGAATGTGCAGTTGTTCTGTCCAACAATCGATTCTTTGCTGAATAGTTTGTTTTGGCAAACCGCGCAAAACTAAAGGATAAGTTAAAGCTTGCAAGACTGTCATCCCCAGCAGCTTTGATTCTTGTAATACCAGTGTTATTTCTTGGCGTAGCTGGATTACCGGAATTTGGCTATACTCCTGATTCTCTAGATAAATTTTGCCATTAGTGGGTTCGCTCAGGCGGTTAATCAGACGTAATAGCGAAGTTTTTCCAGCACCGGATGGGCCTACTATGGCAATGCGTTCTCCTGAAATTACCTCAAAGGAAATATCCTGCAATATAGGATATCCTTGCTGATTGCTATTCAGCCTCGTAAATAGATTAACTTGCTCAAGCCGCAGTTGGGCTTGTGAAGTAAGATTATCCAAGTTCACCGGGGAGTAAGAGAGCAGGGGGAGTAGGGGGAGATGAGGGAGATGAGGGAGCAGGGGGAGATGAGGGAAACAAATTAATTCAAAATTCAAAATTAACGGAGGAAGAATCCATACTTCTACCTCCTGACAACTGACTTTTGTACAGACAAGGGTTAATCGCGTCTCTACCACAACTGACAACTAACAATAATTATTAGATAGTCAAAGCTGTGGTAATAATCCAGGCATCCACCAAAAATAACAGCAACGTAAATACTAGCAAAATTGCATACATCCACGGCTGTGCCAAAGGGCGAACATCTGTAGTATCAATACCAGTCTTGGCTTGCACAATTTGCACTAAACGGGCAAATCCGACTACCCGCATCGGTAATAAATAAGCTTTCCCATCCTTGCTAAGAAAATAATAAACTAGCCCCCCTTGACCAGTCGAGCGGGGCTTTAACTCTTTTACCTCTGACCAAGGCAAAAACCAACCTTTACGAAAGAAGCGAGACACCCAAGTAGGATAAGTAACCTGAATTCCTCGGTCATCTAAAATTACTCGTTCGGTCAACACCGCATATAAAGCAACTAAGCCGACGCTAATTCCTACCCACAACAATCCTGGTGGTACGGGTGCAGATGTTACTTGTGATAAAAAAGGTAATGGTGCTGTGAGTGCCACATACAGACTCAACAGAGTCACCCGAATTAACGGAGAAAGGCGAAAAATAGAAGCTGAGTTATTGGCTGAGGTTGCTGTCACGACTTAATCATAGTGCTTTTCTTTATTTATTGTAAGATAGCCGTTTGTTCTAGCCATCAGTTGTGTTAGTACCTCAATAAGAGATGTCACCTTAAGGCAAATACTTTTGCACTACACTCCAACCAGTTAAGGACACCCAGGCAAATCCGACAAACAGAATAATATTCACACTAATGTGTAAAGGTCTAGCCCAACGTCGTCTAGCACGAATTTGTGTTGCACTCAAAGCAGACACTAAAACCAATACTACTACTATTAAGCCAGCAGTTAAGTGCGATGAGTGCCCCAAAGAGCCAAAGTGTCCCAATGTGCCTACAATGCCAATTGCTAACAGCAGCAGTACTAAGCTGACCATGCTAATGCCCATTGTATAGTGGAACGATCGCACTCCCCCCAGTCCTCCTGCAAACGGTAAAAAACTAGGGAGATTCTGCAAATTTCTCCTTTGCCACATCCAAACGCCAGTCAACGCTAATAGCAAATACGCCAACAGCGACAAACCCATTGACCAAGCAGCTATTTTCCACAACCAAAGGAAAGAAGGTAGATTCATAAAAATGATTGTAGATGGGATTGGAGACTAGGAGATGAAGAGGATGAGGGGGATGAGGGGGATG
>NZ_JAECZA010000224.1:74803-93833 GCF_016056275.1 Dendronalium phyllosphericum CENA369
GAGGGAGATGAGGGAGACAAGAAATAATAACTCCTGCCTTGTACTTCTGACAACTGACACCTAAATAAAAAAGGCTGCTGAATTTCAGCAACCCTAAAATGAAATAAAATTGTTTTTTTAATCTACGGATGCTAAACCAGCGACTGTTAAGGATCTTGTTGTATCTCCAGTTGTTGTCTTAATTGATTGCACCATTGGATTTTTACTGATAGGGTCGTTCCCTATGGAGTCTGTATTAAACTCTCTACTGTTAGGATCGTTAATCGCAAGGCGATCGCAAGGAATTTTATCCGATAATATAGCACTTGCCATCATCCCCGTATGAATCTCCATATGAGCTTCATACGGTGCTTCAAACACGAGACGTTGTCCAGGAAAAACAACTCTTTCAAAGTACCAGTTAGGAATATTGGAGATGCGGGCCACCTGGATTTTGCTCGTGGCATTAACGTAGCAGCAGAGAATGTTCCCCGATTGTTCAGGTGGTAGTGGATCTAATATTTGAGCCATAACTGCTGAGGAGCTTTACGCCACAATTTTACATTACACAACCAAAGCTAACACTTGGCGATCCCCAGATGTTGTAACTCCGACTACCAACTGAAATTTTCTACGTTATTTATATCTAAAGATATGTTCAGGTTATGAAAATTTTATAAAAAAACTCGCTTCTTTGAAAATTATACATTATGGCAGATAAATTTTCAGATTTTTTGCGGAGGTAAATATAATTCAGTTACGCTATCTCACCTTCTATTTGAGAATTTTTCGGTTTCACCTAATTCCTTAGATTTATCGGCAGCGATCGTCGCTTAATGAATAGACTCAATGTTATGGTAAAGATATATGAAATTTTTTCATAAAACCTATCTGTCTTGTTTGCAAATTTAGCTATTACCAAAGTTGTCAGTAACCGATCGACTTGGTTCAGAAGTCGGCTTAAATGTCAAGCACGATTGCAGCAAGTCAGGATAAACAAAAGAAACATAGTTTAAAACTAGATGTCTCGCTTCCCCTTCAAGAACGGCAAGATGGAAGTTAAAAACCCCATGATGGAAAATCGAATTCTCTACGTTCGCCTTCCCTGTAACCCCATTTTTCCTATTGGGGTTGTCTATCTGTCAGATCATGTCCACAAGCAGTTTCCTCAAATCGAACAGCGCATTTTTGATTTGGGAACAGTACCACCTCTAGATTACACTTTTGCCCTCGATCGCTGTGTTGATGAATTTCAGCCGACACTGCTAGTCTTTTCTTGGCGAGACATTCAAATTTATGCCCCAGTCGGTGGGCGTGGTGGAAATCCACTGCAAAATGCCTTTGAATTTTATTACGCTAAAAATCCCTTGGTAAAATTACGCGGGGCATTAGGCGGTTTGCGAATTTTCATTGCCTACTATGTAGAGTTATGGCGCAACTTAGGATTAATCAAGCGCGGTTTAAAACGCGCCCAAAAATATAATTCTGATGCTCGTGCAGTTGTCGGTGGCGGTGCAGTCAGCGTATTTTACGAACAGTTGGGTAAAAGCTTACCCCAAGAAACCATTATTTCTGTAGGTGAAGGGGAAACCCTACTAGAAAAACTCTTAAGTAACAGAGACTTTCGAGATGAACGCTGTTACATTGTGGGAGAAAGTCAACCACGGCAACGGTTAATTCACGAACAACCCACCCCCCTAGAAAAAACCGCCTGCGATTACGACTATATAGAAAACATTTGGCCGGAATTTAACTATTACCTCCAAGATCGAGACTTTTATATCGGCGTACAAACCAAACGTGGTTGTCCGCATAACTGTTGTTATTGTGTCTACACCGTTGTCGAAGGTAAACAAGTACGCATCAACCCAGCCGAGGAAGTAGTTGCTGAAATGCGCCAGTTGTACAAGCGCGGTATTCGCAACTTCTGGTTTACCGATGCCCAATTCATTCCCGCACGCAAATTTATCGATGATGCTGTGGAACTGTTGCAGAAAATTGTTGATTCTGGTATGACAGACATCCATTGGGCAGCGTACATCAGAGCCGACAACTTGACACCCCAGTTGTGTGAGTTGATGGTAAAGACGGGAATGAACTATTTTGAAATCGGCATTACCAGCGGTTCTCAAGAACTCGTGCGGAAAATGCGGATGGGATACAACCTGAGAACAGTCTTGCAAAACTGCCGTGACTTAAAAGCAGCTGGGTTTCAAGATTTAGTTTCCGTTAACTACTCGTTTAACGTCATTGACGAACGTCCCGAAACCATTCGCCAAACCATCGCCTATCACCGCGAACTAGAAAGAATTTTTGGTGCAGATAAAGTCGAACCTGCTATCTTTTTTATCGGACTACAACCTCACACCCATTTAGAAGAATATGCCTTCAAAGAAGGTATCCTCAAACCAGGGTACAATCCTATGAGTTTAATGCCCTGGACAGCTAAAAAACTCCTTTGGAATCCCGAACCTCTCGGTTCCTTCTTTGGAGAAGTCTGCTTGCAAGCTTGGCAACAAAATCCCAACGATTTCGGACGCGAAGTTATGAAAATATTAGAAGAAAAGTTGGGTTGTGCTGACTTAGAAGCGGCTCTTTCTGCTCCCATAATAACGAAAGATAAACAGCTAGCAAGTGTATTATAGAATACAATACGAGAGACTAGGGGCTGGAGATAAGGTTAAACAGTAAAGGGCAAAGGATAATTACTTTTCCCCTTACCCCCGCCCCTTATCCCCAGAGGGAACCCTACCTTTGCCTTTTCTAATCCCCAATTGCCAATCCCTTTAAACAAGCCCTATGTTAGAAGGTTCGATTTTACAACAGCTAAAAACAACACATAACCATAGTACTAGACCAATCCGATTTGGGGTGTATTACAAAAATACCCTAGTATCTCTGTGCCATGCTTTAGAAGATCATATTTTAAGTGACGACAGTACACCCTTAGTAATTACAGCTTTTCAACGGGGTAAATGGTATCTGCAAGAAGCAGATCGATACGCAGATATCGCTAAGTACAGCCGTGAAATCGTTATCATGGCATCTTCAGATACAGGTTTTGTCGAACATCCCACAAGCCAACTGCCCAATGTAGACTTAGTAGCATTAGATACAAGCGATCCAGTGGCACAAGAGTGGCACTTAATTATTCTGTCGTCTAAATACACAGCAATGGTACTTTGTCAAGAAATATCAGAAGCTGATTATGGAGAAGCAGGACTACCAGCTTCGGACATAGAGCGTAAATTCTATGGCTTATGGACATTTGAACCAGAGTTAGTCAAAGAAACAGCAGAATTAGCGATCGCTCACATTCAACAATACAATCCAGAACTAGCGCAAAAACTGACAACTTACAAACAGGAAATTGTACCTGCGATCGCTAAACCGGAAAATTTGAGTGCCGTTGTCTCCCGCGTAGTAGACTATCTCCAGATCGGTCAGGATAATTTAACCATCCCTACAGCCCTGCGCCAACAATCGCTAGACCGTAACTTGGTTTCTAACGAAATCCAAGCATTTTTGCGGATGGCACAACTCATGGACATAGCAGATGTCAACAATCCCCTAGCTGCGGCAGAAGTAGTCGTACTTGCCGAGACAATGGGGCAGCTTTTGGATCTTCCTGCATGGCAAATTAAAAGACTGCGATTAGCAGGTTTACTGCATCGCATAGATCCGCTACAAAAAGCAGAAAGCATTCTCACTCCTGGTACATCCACACGCTACCACGAAGATGCCTCCAATACTGCCTTAAGTTGTCCTCTCGTACCAGGCGCGCAAGTATTGCGAACCATGCCACGATTGCGAGCAGTTGCCCAAATTATTACTCACCAAACCGAGTGGTGGAATGGAACGGGAGAACCAGCAGGTTTAGCTGGAGATGAAATTCCTTTAGAGTCGAGAATTTTGGCATTATTGGCAGACTTTCAATGGCGAGTAAATCAGCAAAAATCGTCGAATCAAAGTCGAGAACAAATATTTACTCAAGCTTTGGATGAGTGCAGACAACAACAATCCACCCGCTTTGACCCTAAACTTTTAGATACCCTAGCTTTGTTAGTTATGGGTTTGCAGCAAGGACTCGACTTGCCCATAATGATACCAAAAGTTAGCACCGGCATCTGGCTGCTTGATTCCCAATGGGATAGCCACAGCAAGACTAGTGAGGAGATTAGTAGTTACCCCAAATGAATATTGAAGCCATTAAATCAGGAAAACTCAAACAACTTCCTGGAGCAAATTTAGAAGATGAGGAACTTTCCCAACTCGATTTAAGCCGCATTAACCTTGCTGGCGCTACCCTTGTTGGTGCTAATTTCAATGCTTCCAAACTAGAAGGTGGACATTTGGAGGGAGCAAATTTAATGGGAGCGAACTTACAAGCAACTGACTTGCGAGCAAACCTCATGGGAGCGAACTTGATGCAAGCAGATTTGACGAGTGCTGATTTGCGAGGTAGCAATTTGCGCGGTGCAAACTTGATGGGAGCCAGACTTAGCGATGTGTCTTTAGCAGGAGCTTTCTTGAGTGGTGCGAATTTGATGAACGTCAACTTGCAAGGTGTAGACTTGCGGGGTGCTGACTTGCGGGGTGCTAACTTAACTGGCGCAAATCTCAAAGGTGCAGACTTGAGCCGTACTGATTTGCAAGGAACGTTATTGAGTGAAGCGAATCTTGAAGAAGCTGATTTAAGGGGGGCGAATTTGGCGGGAGCGAATTTGACAGGGGCAAATTTGCTTTGTGCAGAATTAGAAGGAGCAAATTTGAACGGCGTTAATATGGATAGAGCATGTTTGGTAGGTACAATTGCAGCAGAGGCAGCTTCTTAAATTTAAAGCATCACGACTTCTGGAAAAAACTGCATATCAGTTCGCCAGGGTCGTTATGTTTAAATGCTAAAACAGTCCCATCTCGCTGAACTTTAACCCCAGCCCGACAGTTGTACACTTCCATTGGTCTTTTCACTCCATCGACGCTAACCACTGCTCTATATTCCCAATAATTTTTGGCACTGCGATTAATACTAATAATGCAAATCCTGTGACCTCCGTAATTACGGCATACGGATGCCAAAGCTGGAAGCGCCACTGAGCAGGAAAGTATCAGTAGGAACACAAGAACAACAAATTTGACCATATCGGGACTTAATAAAATAACGCAAATAATCCTGTATTAACTGGCGTTATATTGTGTTCGGTTAAAGACTTATCATTAAGACCGCAGGAGGGCAGAGGTGCAGAGGGGAGGGGTTTTCAGGCTATTTCAACGCTAATTTTTGTATCGAGCATTAACACTTTTTTAGTCAGGCGATCGCTTAATTTAGAATCTGGGCCAAATCCAGCACAAACCCAGGTAGTACATCTTCTCCAGACAAACTAGTGGGGGATTGTAAAACCTCGATATCTCGATCTGGACGGTAAATTTCTACTCGCTGGTTTTGGGGGTCAATTAGCCAACCTAGACGTACACCATTATCAATGTACTCTTGCATTTTTTGTTGTACAGTCTTCAAACTATCATTAGCAGAGCGTAATTCTACGGCAAAATCAGGAGCCATTGGTAAGAACTTCGCCGGATCTGGGTTGAGGGCTGCTAATCTTTTGCGACTTACCCAAGATGCATCAGGCGATCTGTTAGCACCATTGGGAAGTTTGAAACCTGTTGAAGAATCAAAAGCTAGCCCTGTACCATTAGCTTCAGCCCAAAACTCTACCCTGGCTGTCAGTTTTGAATTACGATTTCCACTTTCCCATCCAGTTGGTGGCATAATAATCAGTTCTCCCTCTGCCGTGCGCTCAAGGCGCAGATCGCGATTATTCTGGCAAAGTTGGAAGAACTGGTCATCTGTTAGCTCAATAGTAGGACTTAAGTTGAGAATTAGGGCAGTCATAATTGCTTCTCAAGCTTGATAAATGTAGTTTAGCATTTGCCGTTGTAGTTCCTTTGGGGACAGATGCGATCGCAAATAATTCCAATATTCTTTAATTTTCACAACTTTCTAGAACAACTCGACCATTTTTACGATCTAGTTCGGCGATTATTGCTTTTAAATGGTCATTAATTTTGAAAATTTGGTTTGGATGGTCAACAGATGGATGGAACATTTTTGAGGTTGGCAACAAAGCATATAAATCTCCAATATCAACGAACACACCATAATCTTTGATGCTCCGTATAGTGCCGCTTACAACTTGACCAACCTGTAATTGCCTGAGTCTGATTGAAACAGAACGATGGAGCAGTACTAAGCGATTATACTCCTCTATCACTTCTATAATTTTGAGCGGAAGTTCCTCCCCTACTACTAATTCCTCTCTATGCTTATCAACATGAGTAAGAATTACTCCACGCAAACCCTCTATTTTCACTAATGCACCCCTTGAAGTTTTTTTAAAGATTTTTCCATATACTGTTACATCCTCAGCTTGCAATTGTCGTACCCGTTCCCATGCTATTCGCAGTTCTAGTTTGCGAATTGAAAAAGAAACCGTTGCTGGATGCTCTTGAGAACATAAGAACCAGGAAATTCTTACTGAGAAGCCGTGTCCACGAACATCAAGAATCTTAGTGTGTACGATCAAGTCTTCTCTATCCCTCTTCTGTCAGTCTCCGAAAACATTTGCCATTTCTGAATTCTAGAGCTTTTGTACAGCAAGCGATCGCGCGATTATTTTCTAATAACAAATTCAAGAGCAATTTTTTTCTAATAGTATAGGTTGTATTGATTGCCTCGTGAGACTTCTAGCAATCGCCCTCACGGAGAGTGACAGAAGAGGGCTATTTATGGGATGGCCACATTTTTCAGAAGCCAGATCCAATGTAATCTCGTACAAGCGATCGCTATCTTTTAGTGTCTCAGGCGAACAATTTGAGAAGAAAATATCGTGTTCGCCATCGTAATTTCCCACAACCAAAAATTCTCGGATTTCATTTAGTTGCACGGCTTCTTCTGGGGCCTGAATCTCAGCGAATGATAGCTCTATTATTGGAACATAAGCTAGTTTATCGGTATAAAAATCCACTAGAACACCTGTAGGCTCCAGCTTAATAATTTTTCCAGTGGTGACATTGTCGATTTGAAAGTTAGCTATATTAAAGCTCATAGCATCCTGAGATTCAAATCACTGATTATAGAAATCATTAGGTTCCACAAGTCTTAAATGTCCAAATCAGCCAGTACTCGTATTATCGCGATCGCTGAGTTCTCCCTCGTATCCACAACGCCAGCACACTCATCAGTAATACCCCCATCATCCCTTGCAAGGGATTATTATTTATACCAGGCACCCAATCGGGAACTTTACCAGAATATTTTATTAATTCGCCAATATTAATAATGTAATAGCCCCATACTAAACCACCATGCAAACCCATTGGCAAGCCCAAGCGTCCCCGCCGCCAACGCTTTCCCCATACCTGCGTTAATCCCAACAGTACTAAAGCTGGAAATTGCGGCAGTGTTTGAATAATTGCCTTTAGCGGTTTAATGAAATGCAATGTAGCAAATACAATAGCATCTGTCCAAAGCGCTACACGCGGGCTGTAATCTCGTTGCAACTCATCTAGCAACCAGCCTCTAAATAACAGTTCCTCAGCAAAGCCAATACCTAAACCGACGATTAAACCCTCTAAAACTATTTTCAGCAAAAAAACTTTTGGTTGTTGCCACACTAGCCAACCTAAAAAGCCTTGTATCCCAAAAAGTATGAGAATGTTTATTAGCCCTAGAGCTAAACCGCGCAGTAAATCAACACCGTTTTGCCGTGTCAGTTCTAAGCCATACTGCTTTAGTATTTGAGGTTGCTGGTAGACATGCTTACCCCAAAGTTTGAGTAGAACAATAAACTCCACATATAGCAACACCATTGTCAAGATACTTACTAAGTTTGAATCACGTACTAGTAAGTAAATTGGTGCAGCGAAAGGCAACCACAGCAGCAACAAAGTCAAAATAAAATAACCCAGCCTTAGAGGGGCAGGGCGTTGGGCTAAAGAGACAAGGTTGATTTTCATACTGGTCAGTTGTCAGTTGTTAGTTGTCAGTTATTTTTCACCATTAACAACTGACTAATAACTTAGTCGTTAGTTGTTGATTTTCCCACTCACCACTGACAACTGACCCTTCGGGTTCGCAGTCGCCTGCGGAGGGAAACCCTCCCGCAGCGCTGTCTCACCACTGACTAATAACTATTCATCAGGTTCAATGGTGCTGCTTAATCCGTGACTTTTCAATGTTTCGCAATAAAATTCAGCATGTTCTTGAGCGCAAGTAATTACCAAAGCTAGCCCGTTAGTATGGGCTTCCATCATGATACTAACAGCTTGAGGCTGGGTAAGACTTGGCACTGTAGTTAATAGCACCTGTACCACGTGCTCCATAGGGTTGTAGTCGTCGTTATGGAGCAAAACACGATACCGAGGCGCGAGTTTGCGGGATGTAGAACGCTTCTCAATAGTTTCGACTGACACGGCTTTTTGCTCTTTTCTCGCTGATTTACTACAACAGATTTTCTGTTTAGTGTTTACTTAACAGTTATTTACCTATTCTATAGCATCTCCATACTAAACTTTATGACACCATCACAATCTCCTGCTAAAGAGACAGTACGATCGCAACACATAAGCTAAAGCGCATTTAATTTTCAGAAATACTCACAGCGGTCAACAGTCAACTTTGGTCAATAGACTTCTTACAGAAGTCGGTAAAAGAGTAAGGGGGAAAGAAATAAAAAAACCTTTAACCTTTGCCCTTTGCCCACAAGAATGCAAAAGTTACTTTTGTTCATAGGTCTAATCTGCAATTTCAAAGCGTAACAGCTTATGTGTATGACATTACAGCCCTGAGAGTGCTAAAGTTAATGTTAAAGTATACATTCTCAAAGCCATTGCCTGCTTACAAGCTTAAAAAAGCTGCAATAAAATCCTTGTCAATGCCCTAGTCGTGTAATTTATGGACATGAGCCTAGACTTTCAACCAGGACAAATTGTGTCTTTAGAGTATGGCGACAAGAATCTATATGCAGAAGTCATTCAAGTCGTGGTTTCCCGTCAGTTGTGCTGGGTGCGTCCCTTATTGCTAACTACTCATACCCCAGATTTACCGCTAGTTACCGATTTACGAGATGCGCCTGACCTACTTTGGCCCGTGAAATTATTTCGACCAGCCTTAGACACAGAAGTAATTACCATTTTGAGTCAGGTTTTAGCAAAAGAACCAAAAGCTGAACTGGACTTAGCTGCCAAACAACAACTTAATCAATTTATTCATCAACTTTGGCAAGCATATCAAGAGGAACTGGGTACTGAAGACTAGCCTATTTTGCTTACCTTTGCCAATACCCAGTGTTCAGCGGTTTTAACCGTCGTAGCGAATACCAGCATCTTCAAGACGTTGGATAGCTTCGTGCATCCGTTCGTCAGGAATAGTTAAAGCAATTCGGAAAAAACCTTCTCCTGCTGCACCGTAACCATTACCTGGAGGCACGAGAATGCCACATTTGTCAAGAAGCAAAGTCACAAATTCCATTGAAGAATATCCTGGAGGTACGGGTAGCCAAACATAAAGGGTAGCTTTTGGAGGTTCAATCGGCCAGCCTAGAGATTGCAGTCCTTTAACTATGATGTCACGACGCTTTTGGTAAACAGACATCACAGCTTGCAGTTCTGCTTCATTAGTAGAGTAAGCTGCGATCGCAGCTTTTTGAATTGCCTTAAATACCCCAGAATCTACGTTAGTCTTTACCTGTCTTAAAGCTTGAATACCGATGGCATTACCAACTGCAAAACCAATCCGCCAACCTGTCATATTATACGACTTTGACAAACTGTGAAACTCAATAGCTACATCTTTCGCTCCTGCAACTTGTAGCACGCTCGGTGGTTTGTAGCCATCGTATGCCATTTCAGAGTAGGCATGGTCGTGACACAATAAAATATCGTACCGCTTGCAAAAAGCTACCAATTCCTCAAAAAACTCTAGCGTTGCCAATGCTCCTGTGGGATTATTAGGATAGTTAATCCACAAAAGTTTGGTCTTGTAGGCGATTTCTTCAGAAATTGCGCTCAAATCAGGCAAAAAGTTGTTTTCTGCCTTCAAAGGCATAGTAAAAGGCTCGCCACCAGCAAAAATTGTGGAAGTTCGATATACGGGATAACCAGGATCTGGTATCAGCGTATAATCTCCTGCTTCCACAAAGGCTAAAAAGGTATTGTGTATTGCTTCCTTAGAACCGATAGAAGAGATTACCTCTGCATATGGGTTTAAGCCCGTTATCCCAAATCGACGTTCCATCCACTTAGCCGCCGCCTCCCGAAATTCTTGCATACCCTGATAGGGAGGATAATTGTGGTTAGAAGCGTCATCAATCGCCTCATGCATTACTTGGAGAATACGAGCAGGAGTAGGTTTATCCGGATCGCCTACTGCCAGATTAATGATGTCAACTCCCTTGGCTTCTAGTTCTTCTCGTTTGCGATTAATTTCAGCAAACAAATAGGGAGGAATTTTTTCTAAGCGTTTAGCGGGCTGCATGGCGACTTACTACTAATGCAAATTGTAGATGCTCATTAGCACAGTTTACGCCACACCAGGTAACTAAATAGTAAACATTGCAGAAAAATACCAGCAATTCTATCGCGCTTTTTATCGGTACTGCTGTTATTGCAACTAGTGTTAACTATTTTGAAGCTTTGAGCTACGTTTTTGTCAATATAAACTTTGGATAGAAAAAGATTACAACATTAACCGACCATTAGACTAATATCCCCAGCTCGGAACCAGCTTCACTCTACCAGCATCCATCTCTGCCATTAATAATTCCAAAGCTTCATAGTCAACATCAGATATATAACCGTTTTCAGTCAGTTCAGAATTGATTTCATTTTCTATCTCAGGAGTTAGTTTTTTTATGTCCAGAGCTTTTTCTACTAATCGACGAATAGCATACTTAGTTCTCATCAGTAATAATCCAATTGTATATGGTACTAATTATCCAAGATAAAGCTCAGTATATAATGCGATCTAAATACCATTTCTTATGTGATCTAGATCACATAACGATTAAATGTTAACTTGCCATTAACCCGACCACATACCACCATCGATTGTGTAAGTCAGGGCATTTAATCTACCGCTATATCTTGACTGAATCGGCTTTATTTATAGACCAATCAAGAATTCCGAGCATTGTTACGGTTAATTGGTCTTCAGTGTGACTGTCTATGCTGATTGTTTTTGAACCGAAGCAAAAAAAAAGTATATATGAATACATTTCACCCTGTATTTATGACAATCTTTAAACAGAGGTACTAAAGCAATAAAGATTCAGCAAAGAGTTATAAGACGTATGGTCGATGTTGTAAAAAAGAGTTTATGTTCAAATAAATCTAGACTTTACATTCAATAACTCTAATATCGATAATGCAAGCATTAATAAAGTATCCAAAAATTACGGTAATTCGTCCTCAAGGCTTCCTGAATGCCACTAATGCCTTGGAACTAGAACGAGACATGACCGCAGCCTTAAGACAAGATGATGTTTCTATCTTGTTAATAGATTTAGCAGCAGTAGAATCCCTTGATAGTTCCGGCTTGATGGCATTGGTTTCTGCTCTAAAGCTATCTCAGAGTTTAGGAAGGAGTTTTAAGCTTTGCTCTGTGCCGCCATCAGTTAAGATAATTTTTGAACTAACCCAACTAGATGGCGTTTTTGAAATATCTGAAGACGAAGCTCAGTTGGCAGTTGCCTAAAATTCTTTAAAATACCGTAATTTAACATATAACGTGGCTTGAGCGCAAACTTTTGTAAAAGAGTTGTAAGTTGCTTGAACGAACCTGATTAATAGACCTAATCAATGCTAAGTTAAGGGTGATTAGCTGTAATTAAGGTAGCTAGAAGATAGCACAGTGGCTGTTGCAGTTGAAAAATTAATAACATCGGATATTTTAAAGCCAGCACGTTACCTGGGTAACGAACGCTTATCAATACATAAGCCGTGGGATACGGCTACAATCCGCTGGGTGTTAACTTACCCAGAGGTATACGAAGTCGGGGCATCTAATTTAGGACATATCATCCTCTATAACATCTTGAATGCCCAACCGCGACAGTTATGCGATCGCGCCTACCTCCCAGGACAAGACTTGGCGGGCAAACTCAGGGAAACACATACACCTTTATTTGCTGTAGAGTCAAAGCGATCGCTAACAGAATTCGACATTTTAGGTTTTAGCCTCAGCTATGAACTGGGAGCAACTAACATTCTAGAAATGTTGGATTTAGCTGGTATTCCCCTGACATGGAAAGAAAGGCAGAATAGAGGACGCGGGGACGTAGGGACGCAGGGACGCGGGGATAAAGGAGACGAGGGAGCAAAATCTTCTTTATATTTTCCATTGATTTTTGCAGGCGGACAAACAGCAACATCCAATCCAGAGCCATACGCTGACTTTTTTGACTTTTTCGCCCTTGGAGATGGCGAAGAGCTCCTTCCAGAAATTGGTTTGGTATTAGAAGAAACCAAACAAGCAGGATTGAACCGAGAACAGACCCTACTGGACTTGGCACAAATACCAGGAGTCTACGTTCCGCAATTTTACGACATGGCAGCGGATGGCTCAGTACATCCAAATCGCCCAGATGTGCCAAAACGAATTTTGCGACGGGTAGCAACTCCCATACCTGCTTATTCCATTGGGCTAGTTCCTTACGTACAAACGGTACATGACCGCTTGACAATTGAAATTCGTCGCGGTTGTACTCGTGGCTGTCGCTTCTGCCAACCAGGTATGCTTACCCGACCAGCGCGAGATGTGGAACCAGAGAAAGTAGTAGAAGCGATCGAACAGGGAATGCGGGCAACTGGTTACAACGAGTTTTCTCTACTATCTCTGAGCTGTTCTGATTATTTGTCTCTGCCAGCAGTAGGGATGGAAATCAAAAATCGCTTAAAAAATGAGAATATTTCTCTATCTCTACCTAGCCAAAGGGTAGATAGATTTGATGAAAATATTGCCAACATCCTTGGCGGTACGCGGCAAGGTGGGCTGACCTTTGCTCCAGAAGCTGGAACCCAGCGAATGCGAGATATCGTTAATAAGGGTTTGACCAATGAAGAATTGCTGCGGGGTGTGAAAACTGCTTGGGAGCAAGGCTGGGACAAAATCAAGTTGTATTTCATGATTGGCTTACCGGGTGAAACGGATGCCGATGTTGTAGGCATTGCGGAAACGGTAAGTTGGTTGCAGCGCTCATGTCGAGGTCAAGGGAGAAAACCCCTTAACTTTAATTTGACGATTTCTAACTTTACGCCCAAGCCCCATACCCCATTTCAATGGCACTCAGTTTCCACTGCGGAATTTAAACGCAAGCAAAACTTGTTGCGCCATGAATTCCGTAGGATGAGAGGAGTGAAAGTGAATTTCACCGATGTCCGGATTTCAGCTATGGAAGACTTTATCGGACGAGGCGATCGCACTTTAGGCAAAGTGCTGCGACGTGCTTGGGAATTGGGTGCTGGCATGGATTCCTGGTATGACAATTTAGATAAAGCTTTCACCGCTTGGGGAGATGCGATCGCCGAAGCAGGTCTAGACTGGAAATATCGCCAAGTAGAAAACGGCGAGTGGAATTTATTTCACACAGAGGATGAGGGAGGCGGGGGAGCAGAGGAGCAGAGGAGCAGAGGAGCAGAAGAAAATCAACTTCTAACTCCTAACTCACTTAGCACTCTACTCAGCACTACATTGCCTTGGGAGCATATCGATACAGGGATTGACAAAAAGTGGTTAGTGGAAGACTTACAACGCGCTCTAGAAGCTGCAACTGTACCAGACTGCTCTTTTGAAGGTTGTTCTCACTGTGGGGTTTGCGGTACAGACTTCGGTCATAATATTGTCATCGATCCGCCTGGTATTCCCCAATTTGCTGGCGAATTTGTCCCCAACACCACCAAGGTTCAACGGCTGCGTGTCTGGTTTGGCAAGCAAGGCGATATCGCTTTGCTGAGTCACCTAGACTTAATGCGTCTGTTTGATAGAGTTCTCAGACGAGCAAGTTTGCCAGTTGCTTTTACTGGTGGGTTTCATCCAAGTCCGCGGATCTCTGTAGCCAATGCCTTGGCTTTAGGAGCTACTAGCAGTGGAGAAATTGTGGACTTTGAATTGACTCAACCTGTGGAAATTGATACTTTCAAAGAACAGTTGATTCAAGAACTACCCACAGATATACCCATATATAATGTATTACAGCTGGATTTAAAAGCTCCCGCTGCTAGTCAAGTGATAGAAGCAGCAGAGTATTTGATAACTGTGGCAGCACTTGGTGAAGCAACACTTGTACAATGGCAGGACTGGATTAATACAATCAAAGCAAAAGATGAACTATGGTTGGAACAAACAACTAAATCAGGCAAGAGTCAATTAGTAAATCTGCGCTCGCGCTTGTTTGAACTGGAGTTAGTAGAAACTAACAGTAGCAAGGACGAGTCTACAGTTATCCTACGTTATGTGGGTAGCTGTCGCCCTGACGGTTTGCTGTTGCGCCCAGAACATATCGTGTCTATGCTAGAAATAGTATCTGGGACGGAATTTCAACTTCTACACATTCATCGCAATCAGCTAATTTTAGGAGTATAATCCCTAAAGGGTAACTTGCTAGTAGTTATCCTGATGTAGCACATCATGGGAATTGATTTTTAGCAAGGTTGCGTTAGAATGGTGTGAAGAGAAATTTTCTGGCGCTGCATTGAATGAACTGGTTCACTACCCTGGTACTCAGGGTGCGAAAGCAAAGATATTAGAGTGCAACTTCTAGGATTTTATCCCAGACAAACAACAGGCAGATTAAAGAACACTCTCTGTTTATAGCTACCGAACTAGTAACTATCGCAGGCTCCGTCGGCAACTCTTACCTATGCTTTTTAAAACAACTGCTGAATGCCTAATCCCTAGATGGTGAAGGTATGGCATTGCAAATCAACCATGGACGGTTGATTTATTTACTCAAACAATATGCAGCCGTTCTGGAATAATCAGGCGTGTCAACGCAATTCCCTGGTCAATAGCTCTTTAACTTTGAGCCTAAATTCACAATTTTTATTATCAGCAGCGCCTTTTGGGGCTGACAGGGGCAAGAGGCATAACTAACCTCCAAGCCCGTTGGTGCTGCCAGTTTTTGAGGAAATTGAATGCCGAAACAAATTATTATCGCGGAGCAGCATCAGATTGCTGCTGTCTTTTCTGAAGATCAAATACAAGAACTAGTTGTAGCTACGGGTCATCACCAAATAGGTGATATCTATTTAGGTGTAGTTGAAAATGTATTACCTGGGATAGATGCAGCTTTTGTCAACATTGGCGACCCAGAACGTAACGGCTTTATTCATGTAACTGACTTGGGGCCGTTAAAACTGAAGCGGACAGCAGCAGCAATCACAGAATTATTAGCACCACAGCAAAAAGTGTTGGTGCAAGTGATGAAAGAGCCAACGGGGACAAAAGGCCCGAGACTTACAGGCAACATCACTATGCCTGGACGTTACGTAGTACTAATGCCCTATGGCAGAGGTGTAAATTTATCGCGGCGGATTAAAAGTGAAAGCGAGCGTAACCGCTTGCGGGCGCTGGCAATCTTGATCAAACCGGCTGGGATGGGTTTGCTAGTCCGTACCGAGGCCGAAGGCAAGCCAGAAGAAGCGATTATGGAAGATTTGGAAGTGCTGCAAAAGCAATGGGAAGCCATTCAGCAAGAAGCACATTCCACCCGTGCGCCAGCACTGCTCAACCGGGACGATGATTTTATCCAGCGCGTATTGCGAGATATGTATGGCGCGGATGTGAATCGGATCGTAGTAGATTCTAGCACCGGCTTAAAGCGGGTCAAGCAGTATTTGCAAAACTGGAGTGGGGGCCAGACACCGCAGGGATTGTTAATTGACCATCACCGCGATCGCTCGCCGATTTTAGAGTACTTCCGGATCAATGCAGCAATTAGAGAAGCTCTCAAACCCAGAGTAGACTTGCCTTCTGGAGGTTACATTATTATTGAACCGACAGAAGCATTAACAGTAATTGATGTTAACTCTGGTTCCTTTACGCGATCGGCAACAGCTAGAGAAACAGTTTTGTGGACGAACTGTGAAGCGGCAACAGAAATCGCTCGTCAGTTACGGTTGCGAAATATTGCTGGGGTAATCGTCGTAGACTTCATTGATATGGAATCGCGGCGCGACCAATTACACGTCCTCGAACACTTTAACAAAGCACTGAAAGCAGACAAAGCTCGTCCCCAGATAGCTCAACTAACCGAACTAGGTTTAGTAGAATTGACCCGCAAGCGCCAAGGTCAAAACATTTACGAATTGTTTGGTGAAACTTGCCCCACTTGTGGTGGTTTAGGTCACGTTGTGCGTCTGCCTGGAGAAACCGAAAGCCGATTACCAACACCAGTAGAAATACCAGAACGTTTTATATCTCTGCCTCACCGAGAACCACGTCTGCCTGCTGCTCGCGTCACGGAAACACGGGAAACCTACGATGCATTTGCAGAGGGATTTGATAGCGACTCCGATCTAAGTGCTTTAAATTTAATCAATCATCCCAGCTATCAAGAACTTGGCGAGCATAATAAGCGTAGCATCCGCAACCGTCGCAAACGAATTGGTATTAATGGAGGGAATGGCAAGGATGAACCACGGATTGTTACTAATCCTTTAGGTTTTGACAACGACTCTGATTTAGATTTAGATAGTGAAGTAGAATCAGGGGCGACACCAGATATTCCCTCACCCAGCTTGGGTAAATCAGGTTGGGCTGAACGGGCAGAACGTCCTAAAACTACCAAAGTAGAGCCAGTTAAGCCAGTGGTAGAACCACCGGAGATTAGGACTGTAGAAATGACGCTAGACGAACAGGATGTTTTCGCCTTGATGGGAGTTTCTCCTCTTGTGAAGTTAGAGCAGGAGGTCAAAAATCCTAAGTCTGTAATTATTAACATTGTTCAGCCTGGGCAACTGCCAACAGCCCCAATAGAATCAACTCCCAACTCAATTGCTGAAATAGAAACTAGTGAAGTAAACACAAATACATTACAAGCTGAATTCAAAAAGAAATCCCTACCCGAAAAAGCGTCTGAGTCAGCAGAGGTGACGGCGGATCCTTCGGGAAGTGTAGCGATCGCCGAAGAAGTTGAAGTGGCTAGCACCCCTACTGAGAACCGTCGCCGTCGCCGTCGTTCGTCTGCGGTAGAGGATAGCTCCTTAGACGACAGTTAACTGAATTTTATGGTAACAGAACCAAGTACTGCTCTTGGTGCGTCAGCATCCAGCGAATTCAGTTGGCTGGAATTGTCTGCTATATCAATTATTCCAGGGTTGATTGCAGGTGTGGATGAAGTCGGGCGAGGTGCTTTATTTGGCCCTGTAGTTGCAGCAGCAGTCATTCTACCAACTTGTGCTTTTCCAGAATTGATGGCAGCTGATATTAAAGACAGTAAAAAGCTGTCTAGTTCTCGCAGAACTCAGCTAGCACAGTTAATTTCCGCGTTAGCTATTGACTGGAGAATTGGATTTGCTTCCACTGCTGAAATCGATCGAATAAATATTTTGCAGGCCACGTTATTAGCGATGAAGCGGGCTGTCCAGAAGTTGAAGGTACAGCCTGCAATTTGTTTGGTTGATGGCAATCAGTTAGTCAAAGAATTACTTTTACCTCAAAAAACAATAGTTAAAGGGGACGAGCGATCGCTTAATATTGCCGCAGCTAGTATTGTGGCTAAAGTTTGGCGTGACGAGTTGGTACTGCGTTTAGCAGCAAAGTATCCTATGTACGATATCGCGAGTAACAAAGGTTATAGTAGCCAAAAGCACTTGTTAGCGCTACGGAAATACGGGCCCTCCCCTCTGCATCGCAAATCCTTTCGTCCATGCCAAATTGAGTGTTAAGTAAGAGAAATCGGAGGTGTAGGGACAGAGCGGCAGAAGAAGATAAGATAACTGATTACTGCCTACTCTTAATAAATCAAAAATTACTCTATATTTAAAATTTGCAGTTCAGTACTGTTATTACCTATAGCTTGTTGTCTGGTTTGCGAACTCACCCAGTTTCGATAATCTGCCAAAAGTTGATGAAGCAATCTTTGCTTAACTGTCAACAGTACACTCTTGAGCAAACTATTGCCAGTAGCTTCTAAGATTGGTTTGGGGGTAAAGGAAAATGGTGGTGGCAGTTCTACTTGCACTTCTAAATCGGCTTTTCCTTGCAGACGAGTGCCAGTGCTGAACTGGTAGGGAGACAAATGTCCTTGTAAATTTAGAGCAAAGCGCTGATTAATATATTCAACACCAAGGATTTCACAACCTACCGATCGCAAATAGATCGCACCATTTGATTCTGCCCAAACTCGCATGTCTACAGTGGGTTGAATACTCAAAGACATAAAAGTTAAAGGACGCATTTTCAACCGAAATACTTCCTCGGAAAGTTGTTGAATCCGCTTGTTATCGACCAAAGCATTCACCAGACGTTGAGGCTGACGCAAGTAATGCTGAATGGGAATAGGCTGTTGTGGCACAGCAATTTCTACCGATTGAGAGGCAGTAAACTTGGTAGCCATGGTTTGAAGCAAGTTATTGTTTAATATTTCTATTATTAATTATTTTTTTATGTTTATTCTTTTTAATGCAATGAAAAAAATATTCATCTAGACTGATTTATTTCAAGGGGCGACAAACGCCTCTAAACCTAGCCAGATAAAGGTTTGAGAGGCACAGACCCCTTAACAAATGTGGGTACTTATTGAGAATGAACTGTACAGTTATTAAGCAGCTACCTGTAGGGTACAGTTTAATGGTAAAAAAGAACGGTCTCGTAATTTAATTAAGACCGTCGTCATAATGCTGGCATCATTCTACCAAAACTTTTTAGAAAAATACCTAAATAAAGCACAGTTAATCACTCTGAAAATGTTGGTGTGGTTGTTACAAAATCAGAAACAGGTGAAGATAGAAAGACAAACAAGAAAAGGAAGCTTGGTATTTATTAACTAAT
>NZ_JAECZA010000225.1:0-4486 GCF_016056275.1 Dendronalium phyllosphericum CENA369
GCCATCGACTAAGAAGGCCTCAAACGGGTAAATGCGACTCAAGAGGCGTGCGCGAATCCTCAGCCCAAATTTGAATAAATCAAAAACTTGGTTGTACTTAGCAAACTGATCGTCGTTGACCAACGACTTGAGAACAGCCTCAAGTCGTTGCTCCTCCAAGGCGATATCGCACAGCCAATAGGCGTGCAGCCGCACGAATGGATCTATGGAAAATCCAAATTGTACTGCTGCGGATTGTTGGTATTGCCTAGTCAATGATTTATAACTTGCTGGGTGTACTTCTAATTCGCGCTGCGCTAACCATCCCCACAACGGCGGCACGTTACCCAGCTTGGTACTTTCAGTTTTACTGTGTGCCTTTTCTGGGAATTGCCACGCCAGCGCCTGACGGGTGTAGTTGATGATTGGTGACTGTACGCGGTTGAGGTGTTCGAGTTGTTGCACCAGTTCTCTTAGCTGGTCGATTGGTTCGGGACGGTGCATGAGAAAGGCGCGTTCGTTGAGTTCGCCAGACTCTAACTGATTTTCCTGGTCTAAGGCGTAGGCAGCCATAGCGAGTGCGTCAGCTGCATCAGATTTATTCGGGAGGTTTTTACCACCGCGATAGCGGCGTAACTCTATGTGACCTACCCAAAGTATCTTAATTCCCAAACTTTCTAAAATCCGTGCCCAAAGCCGTGAATAATGATTACCTGTTGGTTCAAGGACGGCAACATCAGGACTATGATTTTTGACATAATCAGCAAAATCAAAAGCTGATTTTTGATTAGTTTTTGGGTTAGGACTTGAGTAGAAACTAGGGAACAAGGTTGACGCTTTACTTCTTGATTTCTGCCAATAGTTCTTTAATCCTCCAACTGGATAAGATGTTAAAATATGGCAAGTAACGCTCGATTTACTAACATCAACTCCCAAGGATGTAATTGATTTAATTGTCATGGTTCAGCCGATAAATTGGGGTTTTGCTGTTCGTGCTGCAACACGATTGAAAGCCCAGTTTTGACGCTTGAATCCCCTAACACCCCACCAAAAGAAGGGCGCGATTCACTCTTAACGCTGGGTTTATCCCGGTCGTTTTAGGAAGGTTGCGCTTGAAATTAACAACACCCCACTTTTTGGGTGTGCGATTCAGGATTAACGCCCCACTTCCTAGAAACAGTGGGGCGGACTGCTTTGGACACAATCCGCTACGGTGGTAGATCGCCACCGTTTCGGCTACTGTGTCGGGTAGCCATCATCAGGCGGTTAGCTGTTACGAAAATCTCCAGTAACTTCTTTAGCAAGTCTTGAGAATGTGAGAGATATATGCTTGAGAATTTTTTCTATGTCATCTTCAATGTCATCTCCTTTAATTTCATTATTTTTTATTAGCTTTAAACCCTCCTCAATTTTGCCTTTGGCGTGAATTAATTCGTGCCAAGTAGTGTAATAATCTGATATGATTTTGGGTTGTCAATTATTGTTAGTTGTTTCTAAATTTTCATGACTCATAAACTTCATCGTCCTCAAAATCGTCATCGTCACTAACTAATGAATATTGGTTCTCCGGGTCAATCTTGTTAAGAGCATCGACCATTGCTCGACCACTTAAAACATCAAAAACGGAGTAGCCACCAATTGCGATCGCATTCTCTGCAAGCTGCATTTTGAGAATCTGTTCGAGTCCGGGAGTTCTTAACCTGGGGTCGATATCGTCAATTGAATTTATCGGTCTTGGCTGCTCGTTGCCGTCGATCCAGCGGTCATACTGGCTGTTATAAAATTCTCGAAATGCTCTAGCAACTTCGGGGGTTCCGATTGGCGGTGCAGTATCCAAAAAATCGGCCATCTCCGCGCCGCGGTGGAAACCTTCTGACCAGCATTTCATTGATTCAATCCACTCATTATTCATGGCAAAGCCACCAGTCGCGACTGCCTCTGCTGCAACCTCATGTGCTGATGCACCGCGATTGCTAGCAATAATTTGAGCCATTGCTTGAGCTTGAATACTGCTAAGGCGCTCTAAATCCACAATCCACAGGGCCACCTCTTCACCGTCTGGGCCGGTAACTCGCTCCAGGGGGAACGGATCGCGCATGGGTATCATACCGTCGGGGAAGAGGTCTAGTATTGGTTCGTAAGGATTTCCGGGTTTAAGTTCTACCCAAGTGTCATGTTTGGTCATACTGTTTTCTTCGATTTTTCAAACGGTAATTTTCACACTCGCAACGCTGTTGTGCTTCCTTCAAGGCAGAGAGGATAGCATCGGCGTTTTCTCCAGAGAAAACTGAAGTGTCGCCGTTAAGCCAATACACAATAATTACTTTCTGGTCTTCGTCATCCATGACTTGCCGCATTTGGGCCAAGTTGACCCAGCCGGCTGTCGGTGTTTTACATGTGTACACGGTGGGAACTGATATGATTTGCATAATCGCTGAAATCTACGTGGCTGTGGATTTTGAGCAATTGCGATCGCACCACTCGGCATAGTACAAATGTTTCCTTAGGCGCGATCGCATTTCAATTTAGAAAGGTGGAGCATCTGGATCGTCTGGGTCTAAATTTGATTTGGGCCACTTTGCTGACAATAGTCCGCTTCCACCGCAAGTAGGACACTCAAAGGCTCCACCGTGTTGTAAGTACCCCCTGCCCATGCAGTTGTAGCAATCGTCATAGGGGGGCAGATCGTCAAACTTAAAGATGTCCTCATCAATAATTTCGTCTGGATGATTGTAGTCAAACATGTGTTGTGATATTTTTTACATGTTCAGGTTGAAGTAGTTAAACGATTTTTCAGGAGCGATCGCACTTCCTCAAATGAGCAACGAAGACCCCAAGAAGGAATCCAAGAGACACGGTTGGTACGAAGAGAAGAAACAGCGCATGAACCTGACGCTGACTCCAACAACAGCCAACCACTTGGAGGCAATTTCCAAAGTTCAAAACACGAGCAAGTCAGAAGTAATCGAAGCAATCATCAGGGAGAAAATGCAGCAGTCAGTATCGGCAGCAGAGGTGAAGATCCTGGGAAAATTTCAGAACGTCTCAAGTTAATAGAACAAGCATTTTTGTCTTACGTGCACGGTCATCAGCAACGCTTAGAAGCACGTCTTGATGAAAGTCGAATATTAGAAGAAAAGTTTTTATCAGCTGTTAAAGAGCTTGAGCGTGACATTAATTCCTTGATTCCGGAACAAAAGGAATTCTCTGACTCAGAAACAACAGAAATAGAAGAAAATCCATAAACCGTCCTGCCTGTATGGGTTGGGACGGTTTTGTTTATGCCAATCGCATTCACTACACCACTGCGATTTCCCTTGAGCGTTTGGAGTTGAGTTTCGCGCTACTGCGATCGCAACTAATAATCAATGACCTAAGAAAAGCAATAAGCCACCTAAAATTGCACTTCCGGGTGGCTAATTGAATCAATTAACTAATAGAATCATGTCACAAAATACGAATAAAATCAATCTTCCGTGGACGGAAGAACACGAAGCATTCTGCTATCAACATCACATACCACCTGCCGCTAAATCGCTTTGGCAATGGCTAATACGGCAAGGTGAAATTGCATCAGAGATAGAGCCAGATTTATCACAATTTAATGCTTGGATAGAAAAACATCGAGGTAAAGCTTACTCGCATAATTACCTCAAACAGATGTTTGAATTACTGCTAAACCATCGTGTTGTGCAAGTAGTTAAGCAGTACAGTTGGCAGATTTACAAGTTATTAGTTAGACCGCTTGACTGGTTGAAACCACGGAGAGAAAAAAACTTACAAAACAGTAACTCTAGTTACAATTTACAGCCTTCAAATGATAGTAACGCCGTTAAGGAGTCTTTACAGCAGCAGCATTCCACTAACAAGCAGCTTCTCTTAGACAACGGTATCTATTATGACGATGACATCACCCAAGTGTTACATCGTCCAACTAACGAAATAAAACTTGCAATTTTAATATTCATCCTTCGTGGTGGATTTGAAGAGATTAAAAATCCCGAAGGATTTATACGTGATTGTTTGCGTGGTAAATGGTGGGAACACCCGCGAAATTACAATCACTTACTACAAGCTTATGGGAATTCTACAGAGTGGGATGAATTATTTCCATCTGGATAATTCCTATGTATAAAAAAAGCCACCCACTTGGCGGCGTGTCAATTAACGGTGTTGTGATTATGAATCATTTAAATCCACAAAGGATAGAGCATTTCAAAACCTGGATAAGAGCGCGGATTATTTCAGAAGTTGACTTTCATTATTTAAGCGCTGTTGATGCCCTAGCGTGGTCAGCTGCCCTTAAGGAACTGTCCCAAGAAGTCAGTCACGAAGTTGTACCTTTTGACCGGGGGCAGGGGGACAAATGAAGCAAACTACACTGTTTGACCTGGAAGCTTTCACCCAATCCCCAGTTACGAATTACGATCCAGCCTGGGATGCAATCGACACACCACAAAAAAATATAGACACTGTTCTGGAGCAAACATCAGAACCGTCAAAACCT
>NZ_JAECZA010000225.1:4520-4849 GCF_016056275.1 Dendronalium phyllosphericum CENA369
GATTCTACTGTTCTGGAGCAAGCAATAACCGACACAAATAAATCTGCTCCAGAACAGTCACACTGGATAGAAAAGTACAGAGTGGTTAGATATCACCAAGAACATTATTATTACCGTTACCTGTGGATGTCAGCCCGGAAGCTGCACCATGTTCACATACCTGGTGGCAATGTGCGATCGCAAATTGCTCAAGGCAGAAAGCAGATGGTAGAGAATGCGATCGCAGATGGTAAATCACCCGTGGAGATTGAGAAATTAATCCGCTCCTGGCGTAGTCAGGAGTCAGGGAATTAGTTCCCCATCTCCCTATTCCCCAATCCCCCTGTCTC
>NZ_JAECZA010000226.1:0-234 GCF_016056275.1 Dendronalium phyllosphericum CENA369
GTCAAACTACCGTTTGACGGGACTTTCGGTTAGTTGCAAATAATCCTGGCTCAAACGGATGATTGCAGGTTGGTTGCATTTAATCCTGGCTCAGTTGCAATTAATCCTGGCTGAAGCGTAATTATAGTTGCAAATAATCCTGGTTTGTAAATGTCTTGATTGCAGGTTTGAGCGATTAGCATTGCAGGTCGCTACACGTACTGTGCGAGAAGTTGGACTGAAAAAACTGACATG
>NZ_JAECZA010000226.1:334-4383 GCF_016056275.1 Dendronalium phyllosphericum CENA369
GATTTAACGTCAATCTGACATGAAACTGACATGGATTTACCAAGGATTTAACATAGCTTTCATCTCGTCACAGTTATCCTTTCCATGAATTTGACATGGATTTAACGTCAATCTGACATGAAACTGACATGGATTTACCAAGGATTTAACATAAAACTGACATAGTATACTGTGCAGTTTTATTACTCGTTTTTACCTGTACTGAGGATAAAAATTTATGGCTCCTATAGCTTAGAAGTTTTGTTTAAACGCTATTATACGCGTCTAAACAAAAGATTTTCTGCTGCTGTTATTACAGCTACGTCAGGAAGTAAGTTTAGTAAGTAAGTCTTACCAAAAATTTTTCGTTCTTTTGTCTACACAGCTAATGAACAACCAATCAACTGACTGACAGTGCAGTCAATAGCCTCATTACACGAATTAGCTCAATCGTGTAATGCTGCATAAAGCCAGCGTGTTTTGAAGGCGATCGCTGAGGTAGTGTTTTCAAGTCGCCTAGAAAGCCCGGTTAAGTTCTCGTAATCACCGCGTTACAATCTAGTTCAAAACGAAATTCTGTATGCTGACTGAACAAAACAAAGCCCTCGTTCTCCAGTTTTACAAAGCTTTTGACGAACGCAAAATGGAGCAAGCCTTAGAGCTTTTGGCTCCAAACTTTGTTGCTCATCTAGCGGGTATAGCAGAGCCATTGGACGGGGCAGGGTTTAAGCAGTTTGGGATGTCGTTTTATTTAGCCTTCGGTCAGGGACAGCACATTTTTGATGAGGTTATTGTTTCAGGTGACAGGGTTGTAACGTATGGAAGATTCACAGCCAAACATCTTGGAGAATTTCAAGGTCTTCCGCCAACAGGTAAACAAATCAATTTGTCGATCATGCACATCGATCGAGTCGAGTCGGGAAAGATTGTGGAGCATTGGGGGCTTGGCGATGCACTCGGATTGATGCAGCAGTTAGGGATTGTTTTCTTACCTGCTCCGAAGCTACTACCATATATTCTCAAAGGAGTTGTATCTAAACTGTTTAGGAAAGCCTGAAAGTAGTTGCCAGTGGCAGAACAACCCGCTTGCACCCGACTGCTGACAAATGCTTGGTTGAGTCCTTGAGGTTGCTAGCAGCAGGTGAAGCGGAACGTTATACTGCTAAAATTCTCGATGAGAGGTTGATTTATACCTGTCTGCAACTTAATAAATTCAGCCATCAATGATTTGTGCTGAGTATTCCTTAACCAAAAACCTATGATTCGACTGATTACGCCCAGTGACACACCTGCCTTGATCGCTTTGGCGGAAGCGTCTGGGTTATTCGAGCCAAATCAAACCGAGGAACTCGCCCAAATGCTGGAGCAACACTTCAATAGCGAACTGGAAAGTCAAGACTTGTGGTTTACCGACGATGATAATGGAGTAGTAGGCGTGGCGTATGTTGCGCCGGAACGAATGACCGAAGGGACATGGAATCTCTATCTGATTGCTATTCACCCCGATCGTCAAAGACTTGGACGTGGTGGTGTCCTGCTGAGTCATGTTGAACAAGTACTAGCAGATCGCGGTGAACGTGTGCTGTTAGTGGAAACGTCCGGTCTTGAGAGCTTTGAATATGTCCGATCATTTTATCGAAAGAATGGTTATGACGAGGAAGCTCGGATTCGGGAGTTCTACAAAGCAGGAGATGACAAGATCATTTTCCGTAAAGCATTTAGGAAAAGCGCTGCATAACAATCCGCTTGCACACCGACTGGGACATAGAAGGTGGCGTTGAGTACTTCCCACATATCGACTTCACGCTTACGACCACCTCTTTTGGCTTCTGGAATCATGTCACTCAAAAATTCATATTGGGCGCGGGTCAGGTTACTGGGGTATGCTTTACTCATGTTGCTCTCTCGGTGCTGTCTACTATCTATTCACAGCGTATACTGAGAGAGCTTTTTTACAATCTCTCAGACTTTTCAAACATCCTCTAATGGGTTTGACTATATATTGATGATATTGATGTGACAAATGACGCTCATTGAGGCGAACGCTTAAGGTAAATTTTCAGAAATACCCATCAAATAATAATGAGAAAATTAAATATTTCTTTAGGCATTTTTAAAAGTGAGAACTAGCTAGTAAAAGTTGATAATTTACGTGATATATTGAAGAAATATACAAGCTGGTGTTAACAGCTTGTAACCGGAAATACTTATATTAATAAAAGTGAAAAAATCTAACTTTTGATTATGTGCATAGATGAAACGATAGCCACTGATATTAGGGAAGCAGTAGTCAGAGTATCTCTCTACTTAGAAGACTTTGGCAGCCATATAAGCCATTTAGATTTTTCTATTGAAAACCTAGAAGATTTAAAAGAAGAATTTGCAGAAGGAACAGACAAAGAATCAATTGATACTTACTTGTATGCGGCGTTGTCTCGCATAAAATCCACAAGAAAACAGCTAAAAGAAGATATCAAAATAATTAAATCTTATTTAAACCATTTTGTGGAATCTTCCAACAAAATACCTGAATTTACTTACAGAGACAAAATATAACTTTTGATTAATATGGATTTAACAGGAAAGAAAGTAATATTTACCAAAGAATACAATCCTATTCTAAGACCTGTTGATGAGTCTTTGGCTTTAGGAGTTCGTTTAAAAATGAAAGGTAGAACTTTTAGAGAAGTTGCTCCAGAAATTGGTATACGCCCAACTACTTTATGCAGTGCTTATCATGGTAAAAAGCCAGGAAGTGAACAAGAACTAAATAATCTCATAACTTGGCTAAAAAACAACATTTGAGACAAAATAAGAGTTTTGTACAATATGAGTTTTTACCCCTCACGAACAAAACAGCAAAGAATAAAAGAACAAAATGTTGCTGACCCAATATTTAAACCTAAAATTCCAGTTGGGACAGAGATAATTTATTTTCAAAAATATACCGATGATTGGGGGCATAAATTAGAAAGAAGAATTACAACTCAAATCCTTGATGAAAATCCAAGAGATAAACCTTATCAGCTTCAAGTAAAAATTTTGATTGAGAATAAGGCTAGATGGGTATCTCGTTCTAGTGTTATCCCGCTTAAGAAGGAATGAGACAAAATACAAATTTTGTAAAATTGAATAAAAAACGTCATCAAAACTATTAACTGTACATTCGCTTATTTTTGAAGGCAAGAGGAATTAATGCCTTGAGGGAAAAGGAATAGGGCAATAAGGAGTAATAGCACCATTTTCCGTTAGTCTGTAAGACAGATTCTGGAGAGGGGTGTGCGTATGGCAATAAACGAACAGGTAAAAATTTATTCTGAGAGAATTGATGATATTCCGGTAATAGTGGAATGGCTAAACAAGATGGAGATAGGCAACTGGATTGACCAAAAACTCACTCCACCACACGGAAATCACAAAGGACTGAGTTACGGAGAATTGAGTGTATTGTTATTGACATATATAATCACCCAGTCAGACCATCGGTTGTCGGCGGTAGAACCCTGGATAGAAGCAAACCGAAAAATTTTAGAGCTAACTACGGGGTGGTCGATAGGGAAAAAAGATGCCACTGACGACCGACTGGCAAGGGTAGTCGAAGAATTAGGCTTGCAATCAGAGGCGAGGCTGGAAATAGAAGTAAAGTTAGGACGACATCTGATTCGTGCCTACGAATTACCAACAGAAGTGGCACGAACTGATACAACAAGTTTTAGCGTGAATCATCAACCTGACTTTTCCCGTTAAGTCTCGAAAAGCAGACTCACAAAGGAGTTGGGAAACACCACAGCATATACAGTACAGTAATTGAAATCCGGTGCTAAAGGTGACGAACAATGCTGGACTGGTGGGAGAAAAATTTTGCGACCTGTGAGTTAGGCGATCGCCGATTAAATGAGCGTGCAATGTCGATAGGCTATGCTCTCAGTCTTGGATTTGGCAAAGCACTGTCGGAAATCTTCAGTAGTGGAACAGTACTCAAGAGAGCTTATGAATTTTTGCTAACCCAAAAGTGGAATTTTCAAGGGTGATTGAACCGCACTGTCAAATGACGGCGGAAACGGTTACAC
>NZ_JAECZA010000227.1 GCF_016056275.1 Dendronalium phyllosphericum CENA369
CTGCTCCCCCTACTCCCCCTGCTCCTCTGCCCCTCTGCTCCCCTGCTCTCTATGGGTATCTTCTGGTAGACTTTCTGGTAGACTTTGTTGAGCCGATAAGCTACGTAATTTATTCATCTGAGTCAGAGCATACCTTGCTGTTGACTGCACTTCAGTATCAGAGTCTTCGAGGGCGTGGCTTAACATCTGGTTCATTTGGCTCATCATGTCATAAACGCGAGTCAGGTCGCGGATAGCGTTTTGCCGCACCTGCGGACTTTCGTCTTGCATGGAGATTGCTAAAGCACGGTTGAGTGGTTTGAGAGTGCGGGTGCTAATTTCTGCCAAAGCTGCCAAAATTAAGCTGCGTTCTTGAGAATCTGCATCGAGCATCAAATCTACTAATGGCTGAATTGCTCGTGAGTCTCCCTGGTGACCCAAATTCCAAATAGCTTTGCGCCGCTTCTTTGGTTCTGTACTGTGTAAGTCTTTCATCAATTCGTCAACCACATTGAGTTTAGGCAGACGAGAAGTTTTTTCTGGTGGTAGCACTGCTGTGGAGATTGATGCTGTTGCTGTATGGGGACTAGTCACACCAGTGTTTTCCTGCTGTTTTGGTGTAGTGTCCAATGGTAATGGCGGTCTAACTAAGTCTTCTTTAACTGGACTCAAAGCTTTTAGTTCTGAAGTTTGGGAATTTTGCGATCGCTTTAATTGACGAAACCATCTGATTAAAAAAATGATTGCGCCAAGGCTTCCTAAAATTCCTAGGCCAAGTAGCGACCACCAAATAAAACCTCTGTGGGTTTGCTTGGGCTTGGTAGTTGATTTGGGCATTGGCGTAACAGAAGGAACGCTAGCAGAGAGGAGCAATTGAGTTTTTGCTGCCAAAGCTGCTTGCAGATTCCATCTAGTCGTCAAATCGGCTATACCATCTACTCTTTTTAAACGTTGTGCTTTCTGAAATTTAGCTACAGCGATTCGCGTGTTTGGGCTGTAGTATCCATTTACTAAACTCTTGTAGTATCCTAACTTCTTTAATTGGGTTTGCAGTTGCCGCACATCCGACCCTTGACTACCGGGTTTTAGAACAGCTTGCTTAGTAGTTACTTTAGAACTAGCTTGTGCAAGTTCTGTCGGTGCTAGGTTAGGTGTAGTTGTGCTTGCACGAGTTGGATAAAAACCCAGGCAAGTAAAACAGGTAAATATCAGGATTGAGGAATGACATAGCCTCATATTGGAAGTTGCAGCCCGAACGTGCTTTTGAAATCATGGATACCACAATAACTTTAAGATGTCCAAATGTTAAGTTTTGATGTGACAAAAAAATCAGCTGACTCTTGTAGAGACGCGATTAACCTTTGTCTGTTAGATTTCAGGCTCAGATTCTCTGACTGATAGAGTTACGGGGTTCAACTTCTTAGCAGATGCTTCTGAAAGTTGTGGCTGTGTAGTAGTTTTTTCCTCGATAGTCACTATGTTTTTTTGGGCTGCCAAGGTATCGCGCTGGTTGATGAGATAGATACTGATTAAAGTCAAACCGACTCCTGCCCATTGCAATGGACTAAGGACTTCTGAGAGGAAGAGATTGCCAAATAGCAAAGCAAAAACAGGGGTCAGGAAGGTAAGGGAACTGAGACTGGTGAGATTGCCACTAGAGGCAAAATAGAAAAATAACCCATAAGCGATCGCACTACCAAATACTGTGGCATAACTTAAAGCCACCCAATCAGAACTTCCAAGATTCTGCCACTGCTGAGATTCTACAACTGCTGAAATTCCCCACAATGGCAATCCACCCAAAATCATATGCCATCCTGTAGCTGTCACTGGGTCGGTATGGCGAGTTACAAACCGAATCAATACTGTTCCCACTGCCATCGATAGGGCCGCTAACAGCATTAACCACTCACCACTAGCAAACAGACTTTGCCAATTACCGATTGTGGCATTTACGCCTGAGTCAAACAAATGGAAAATCCACTCATCCGGCAAACCAATTAAACTAATGCCCGTGACTCCCAATCCTAGCCCCAGCCATCCCCAAAAACCAATGCGTTCCTGGAATAGCCACAACGACAGTAAAGCAACAGCCAAAGGTTGCGAGTCAATCATCACAGACCCTAACCCAGCACTAGTTCTGACTAATCCCTCTGCCAGAAAACCTTGAAACAGAGTGCCATCTACCAAGGCAAATAAGGCAATCCACAACCATGCAGCCCAACCTTTGGGCTGCGGTCTATCCATAAATGCTGCTGCGATCAGAATTAATACCCCAGCTGGCAGCAAACGCACACCTGCCATAAACAATGGTGTGGTATTGGGAATTACTCCTTTCATTGCCACCATTGCTGTACCCCACAGGAAAAATGGGGCGATTAGCAGTAGGGGTGCGAAGGGAAATTGAATAGAACTGAGTTTCAGCTGCATGGATTTGCTGATGCCTTTGTTCAATAAGAGCAGAGATTGCTTTAACTAATTCTACCGAATTGTGTCTTTTTGTAAAGGAAACAATACTCAGTCTTAAGGAGGAAACAGGGGGAGATGAGGGAGATGAGGGAGATAAGAAATAATAATTGCTCCTACCTCCTGCCTCTTGTACAGACGCGATTAATCGCGTCTCTACGACAACTGACAACTAACTCAGCACTTTCAATCTATTGTCGATCGCCAATTTGACAACTTTCTAGGCGAGAAAACAGGCTTAGGCATAATTGCCACCAAGAAGCTGTGGCGATCGCACTATGCCATTCCCAAACACCTAATACTTTGATTCGCCAAACTTGTTCAAAAAAACCAAAAAAAGGTAAATGTCCTATAGGTGCATTTTCATCCCAAATCAGGTTACTATAATCAACCCAAGAGTCTTTTAAACGCCATCCAACGCGATTGCCAAAATCAATACAAGTTTCAGCGGCAGCAACCTTCGCACTGCCAATCATCAAACCCAGCACAGGATCGGCAGCAGAATTACCTTTAATACTTTCCCAGATGCGCTGCTGTACGCTGAAACCGAAGCGTCCATGACTATATTTGACCCAGAGACTATCGATAGTACGTAAGTCAATGCAGGGAAGGTTTGCCAAACTGTCGGCATCAAGGTAGCGTTTTTGTTCTCGACCTACTATCTTGAGCATGAGAGTTGTCGTTTCTTCATTAGCTTCTAACCATCTCCCAGCTTGGAGTAAATCCCGTAGTTGGGTGTAATCTACCCCTACGGCTGAACTCAAATCATCTGATTCTTCTGAGTTTTGGTCTAAATTATTACTTTTATGGTTAGTATTTTCTGGTAAAACTTCAATAATACCTTGAGAGCCAGATAACCAAAAATATAATTCAATGTCAGCGGATGCTAATACTTGTAATTGTGTAATCCAAGCTGCTGCGGTTAATCCAGATGGGCCAATTGCTTTACTGAGGGTTTCTAGAACAGAAGCAGCAAAGCGTTCGTTTTCGTGACTTGGTGTAATACAAGCAATCAAACACTGTCCGGTGTCTATTCCTAGTTGTAGTTCTTCTACCCAATCACGCAGGCTGGCACAACCAGATACCCCAACACAATCGAGGATAATTATTTGTTGCGATCGGCAACGACGCAGCTGTTTTTTTAACCAGGAGCGATTAAGTACAATATTATCGGAAAGTACGAATACTCCTTCTGCTTGTTCGGTCTCTTGAATGTGTCCTCGCAGGTATAAAAAGACAGTTGCAGTTTCTTCTAAGCTAGTGGAGTCTTTGGGTGACTCAGAAAAAGATTCAGACAGCAAACACTTTTGAATCGCTTTACGAACATCGGAACTAGGAGTTTTTTCTCCCACAGTCCAATAATTTGCCTCAAAACCACCAGCCGTAGTTAGTATCTTACTCAAAGCCGAAGTACTTTTACTCTTGGGCAGTCCCTCTACAATTAATGCTTGTCTTGGATGTCGTGAAGTTCCCTTGTTGTTTGGTTTGAGTCCCAAAATGACTTCTCCTACCCCTTCGACAATGCGCTTGGGTGTTTGTGAGGGATATTCGGAATGAATTGAACTTTCTCCCCTACCTTTTTTGAGCTGATTAATCACCCGCAATTGCTGATTAGCTTTATCTATATAAGCAAGTGTTTGATGATAGACATATCGATATAGTCCGTCGGCTTCAATGATGCCTTGAGAGTCAGCAGCTTCTCCTAGTAATCCCCGGATTAAGTAGTAAGTGAATACTCCATGTCCGAGTTGGGGAAATTCCCAAGATTGCTGTCCGCGATCGCAAGATAATAAAGCATAAAATCCTTTTCTCTTGGCTGCACGTTGCCGCAGAACTTCCACTAATTCTTGTGTGGGGTTGAGTAACGGATCTGATTCTCCTCTTGCACCCAACAAAGTCAGATCGCCACTATGACAAGCATCCAGCCACACTAATTGCTGACCGGCAGAACAATTTTCTAACAATTGCAATAATTCTTGCAACGGAAGACCAGTATCTATTAAATTGTCTTTTTGAGTATCTTGGAGACACAATACTACCTCCTGACGCGATCGCTCTAGCATCCCATGTCCAGAAAAATAAAATAGAACGGTGTCAATCGGTTTAGTAGCAGCTGCAATTTCTTGAAGGCTGGCGCGAACATTTGCTAACAGCGGCGGGTACTGGGCAAAATCGTGATAAATTTTCACTTCCTTTTGCGGAAATCCCTGAATAGCAGCGTTTAATGCTTCTGCCAAACTCTGACAATCTAATGCAGAGTAACGCAAACAAGGTATTTGCTCATCTTGGTATTGATTAACACCTACTAAAATGAGCCAAAGCTTTGCCAAACCTGTTTCTAGGGCATGAGTTGAGCGACTATTACGGACACCAATAGGACACATTTTTTTGAGAATACTGAGTTATAAAAATTTCTTCATCCTTTGTGCTTTTTTGCTTCTATTTTCTACTTTATGCCCAATTTTAAAAGAGTTGGGGTTTGAGGCTGCGATATTTATTAGGACTGACGCAAGAACTCTCTGAAACTCTTATAACTTCGTGTCCTTTGCGCCCTTTGCGGTTCGTTTTTTCATAATTTTGCGTAAGTCCTATTTATATCAAAGTCACTTTTCGACTCGGAGTATAACTTGGCAAAACCCGATCGAGTTTTGCATCATTCATATACAGATGACGTTCCAATACATTAGAAATAATATCTCGAAAATCAGTAGTGATTGCCAAGTCTCGCTGTTGATAGAGTTGGGTTGTTCCTAGCCCAGGCCATTCACCATAAACTTTACCACCACGAACTTTACCACCCAAAACCCACATCACATTTCCATGTCCGTGGTCAGTGCCACCATTACCATTTTCTTGCACTGTCCGACCGAATTCGGACATTACCAGAATGACTGTGTTTGGGTAAACAGCGCCTAGAGTTTTGGCTAAAACTGCTAAACCATCACCTAGTTTTTGCAAGTTTCGTGCCAACTGTCCCTGACTACTACCCTGATTAACATGGGTATCCCAACCACCCAAAGCCATGAACCCTAGCTCAATTCTGGGGTCTTTCACCATCAATTGTGCCAGGCGTTGGGCATCTCTAGCAAAGCCATTGGGTAAAGGCGCACCATTATTCGCCATTTTCGTTTCTGCGTCTAGGTCATTCATTAAAGCCTGACGTGCTATTTTGCCTTCACGATAAGTTTGACTCAAGGCATCATTACTACTATAAAGTTTGTCAAAGGCGGTTCTGATTTGGGGACGATCCAATGGCAAGCGATCGCCATTTCTACCCAATGCTAAATTAGCTACAGGCATTCGCCCAGACAAAATCGCAGGTGTAGTTGGGCCGACACTCACCGCTTGAATTGGTGTATGTCCGGAAAGAACGCCCAATAGCCGATTCATCCAACCATCTCCAGTTCGTTTCAGACCGGGGATACCACTTTCCATATAGAATTGAGCGTCAAAGTGCGATCGCGTTGGGTCAGAGGAACCAGAGGCATGAACAAATGCGAGACTTTTTTGCTGCCAAAAGGGCATCAAAGCAGCCAACGCTGGATGCAATCCAAAACGACCATCTAAATCTAAAACTCCTCCCTCTTTTCCTGGTTGGGGGATGGCAATTTTGGGTCGTGCTTGGTAGTAAGCTGTCTCTGAATAAGGAACTACCACGTTTAAGCCATCTACAGCCCCGCGCAAAAAGATGACAATTAAGCGTTTTGGGTCGCTATTGGCAGTAGAGGATCTAGCTATCCAAGCATTGCTACCGATAGCTGCTAGGGCTGTAGCTGAAAACATTCCCGATTGAATTAAAAAATTACGTCGTTTCATATTTGAAAAAGCCCAATTATGAAGTGTTAATCTTAGCTGTACTGAAACGAATTTTAACGCCGCATAAATTCGGGACTGCCCAAGATTAAAGCGGACTGAAGTTGCGGGGGACTGGATGCGATCGCACTTTGGGTTTGGGGAGAAAAAGAATTACCCAGGGTATTGGCTAGTTGCAAAGCATCGACAAATTGCCTGGGACGAATTTGGTCATTCTTGTTTTGATTCATCGGGATTAGCGATAGGCGGAAACTTCCAGAAGCGATCGCAGTAGCAAAGCTGATACGGCGATTCATTGCCTCTGGATTCAACCAGGCTTGTTGAGTATTTTTATAACCCTCTGGAGTTTGGTAGCCGTAGAGAGGCATCCCTAATTGTTGTAAGATATTGAAAATGGGTTTAGTATTTTTCACTTCGCTACCCGTTGCCCGTACCGCAGAGATAGCGTATTCATAAGGCGTTTTGAATTTGGCATTGAAGTTTTTCGAGTCCCAAAACTCTTTGCTGTAAAACAGGGTATTTAAGACAGCCCGAATATCGCCATTAGTGGATAGAAAGCGCTCTGTCAGATAGTCTACTAAAGCGCTAGGTGGGTTATCACTGACAAAATACTGTGCTAATTTGTAGCTTATATGACGTGCTGTAGCGGGACTGCGAGCCAAAATATCTAAAGCTTGTTCTCCCTCAGCCAGACCACTGCCTTTAATTGTCTGCTTTAAGAAAACTTTATCGCTGAAATCATGGCGCTTCGGGTCAAAGAAAAATCCCGAACTATCATTTTGCTGGTTGGGACGACTAAATCCCCAACCAGTGAAAATCCGCGCTAGGGCAATCACATCTTGCTGAGTATAACCACCATCTACGCCAAGGGTGTGTAACTCCATTAACTCACGGGCATAGTTCTCATTCAAACCCTGAAATCTACCGCGAGCACCGGGACTACCAGGAGCCGTATTTTGCCAATTATCCAAGTACAATAGCATGGCAGGATGACGAGCCGTTGCCCCCAACAGATCGCGAAAGCGACCGAGGGCGTAAGGTCTAATTGCTTGCTGTTCGTAAGCACCCACCAACAGGCGATCGCGTTCTTTATTTGCATAGACGTTGAAGTGGTTATACCAAAAGTCCACCATCACTTCTTGTAACTGTCGCGGACTTGTTGTTGCTTGTAATAAACGTGCCTGCACTGCCTCGTCAAATACTTGTCTAGCTCTTTTTTGGGCAGCTTGCCTTTGTTCTGGGGTGGGTTTTTGTCCTGGAGGCAGATTTTTGCCGTATTCGTTAAGGAGTTCTACAGGAGTCAACTGCAAAGTCTTTAACTGTGAAAGCTGATTGCTAAGGCTTGGCGATTCCGGGATCGAATTAGGTGAGAGTTGTTCTTGGATATAACGCTCTACACCCATCGACTCCACTCTTTGGAGATCGCCAGGACGAGGCCCAAAACTGAGGCGATTAATTGCATGTAATACTTTCGGGTCAATAGGTGCGTTAGCTGCATGACTCGGAGCAATTCCTCCAAGTGAGATAAATAGCAGCAACACTAAATATTTCGGCTTTACAGTCATAGAGTTAATTTTGCTTTGGCGGTTGATTTTGTGGGGGTTTCTTGTACATGCGATCGGCAAATTTCTGCCGTTGTTCGGGATTTAAGATTTCGCGGATGGCAAGAGTATTTTCAAACTGAGCATCAGCGAGTTGCTGTTTTATGACCTTGATTTGGTTGTATTTCTCCCTTACCTGTTGAGTAGAAGCTCTTCCTGCTATCAGGTCGTGTAATTCCTGTTGTCCTTGGCGTACTGCCTGTCTTTTTTGTGTCATTTGTTCTTTAGATTGAGTGCGAATCTGCTTCATTTGTTGTATTTGCTGTGGTGTCAGGTTCAATTCCTTGAGCCATCCCCCTGATTGAGCGCGATGCTGACGAAGGGAATTTGTAGGGGTTTGAGCAATGACTTGGTGTGATAGAGTTGGTTTAGTCAAAGCGATCGCACTACCACCAAGAGCAACGATTGTAGTGACTGCGATCGCAAAACGATTGAACAACATCGAATTTATCTCCCGTAAATACTAGACAAATTAATCACTAGTTAAATCCGTAAAATACCAGAGATCGCTCTTTGGATATTCGCTAACAGTACCTTGCCAATTACTTTCAATAAAAGTTTGCAGAGTGGCAAGTTCAGCCTCACTCGGTTTGGCAGGCACTAAGACCCAGCTGAATAAAGCAGCTATTAATCCAGCCGCTATAACGGGTGTAACTAGCCAAAGCCGCGAACGGTGAGGTAAAGGTTGAATTGGTAAATTTTCTACTTGTTGTAAAATTTGCTGTGACAAATCAGGGGAAGCCGGGGGAATTTTTGGGCGATGTTGACATAGAAAATCAACTAAGTCTCGGTCATCATCAGAAAACTTAGTCATAGCTGTACTCCTTGTTGCTGAAGAAATTGGCGCATAGCAGCACGGGCATGGAATAGGCGAGACTTTACCGTTCCTATGGGAATGTCGAGAATTTCCGCAACCTCTTTTTGGGGCACTTCTTCTAGGTCGTGTAAAACTAGTATCGTGCGATGGTCAAAGCTAAGATTTGCCAATCCCCGTTGCACTAAATCTTGATAGTGCAAATTTAGGATATTTGGGGCTTCTTGTTGAGTCGGAGTTTTTTCGCTTAGAGACTGCAATTGAGTTTGCCGCTGCATAGCTGCGTGTCGTTCGTCAGCTGCCAAATTCCAAGTAATCCGGTAAAGCCAAGTGGAAAATTTTGCAGTTTGGCGAAACTTGGGCAATCCTTTCCAAGCTCGCAAAAACACCTCCTGCACCACATCATCAAGGCAGGATGGATGGCATAGTTGATAGAGGATTGACCTTACCCTTTGCTCGTGGCGATAGTAAAGCTGCTTGTAGCTTTGGGTATCACCCCGCAGACACCGCTGTACCAAGTAATTATCAATTTCGTTTTCTGATTTGCCGTTGAATTGGCTATCCTGGGAAACCTTGGTTGGCACAATTAACACCTGAGGCGTTCTCCTGCATCCGTTTCATGGCTTGTAATTATTAGACCGGATGAGTCAGAGAAAGGTTCAAAAGAATTAAAAGCGATCGTAGATACTGCATTGAATGTCACCAAGAAAACTTGAAACCTGGTCAGGGCAGGGTATTGGGGGTAGGATGTAGGATGTAGTGTTTAAGACAATTAAATTTTAGTTGCTTAAAGAGTTCAATATCTTCTTAATTACCCACACCCAACACCCGCTCATCCAGTTATATCAAGGGTTTACGCTTAACGAGCGTACCATTCGATACTGTATCAATTAATTAGTCTTAAGGATAGATTGTTTGAGGCCATGCCATTCTTTGCGACAATTCACTAAGTATCAGGAGATAATTATGAGTTCATCTTCGGGCATTGAGCAAAATACCCAGAACTTTCTGCAAGCCCTTGCGGTTCAGGGAGACCCGCCAATTTATACATTGTCCCCTGAAGATGCTCGAAATGTGCTGCGTGGCGCACAAGCGGGTGTAGAGGTGGATAAGCTGCCTGTAGATATTGAAGACCACGTAATTCCCGGTAATTCAAATGATGAGATTTCAATCCGCATTGTTCGCCCTCAAGGAAACACAAATACGCTTCCTGTTGTGGTGTATTTCCACGGTGGCGGCTGGGTGCTGGGCGACAAGGATACGCACGATCGCCTGATTCGGGAAATTGCCAACGGTGCAGAGGCAGCAGTTGTTTTTGTCAACTATACACCTTCGCCAGAAGCGCATTATCCAGTAGCGATTGAGCAAGGGTATACAGCTACCAAGTGGGTGGCTGAAAACAGCACTGCCATCAATGTCGATAGTTCGCGGCTTGCGGTTGTGGGAGATAGTGTAGGTGGGAACCTAGCGGCAGCAGTAACCCTGCTAGCCAAGGAACGACAAACCCCGGCGATCGCCTTTCAAGTACTGTTTTATCCAGTCACAGATGCAAATTTTGATACTGAGTCTTATAGGCAATTTGCAGGAGGTATCTGGCTGACACGAGAAGCGATGAAATGGTTCTGGAACCAATACGCGCCAGATGAATCCGTAAGAACGCAACCAACAGCTGCACCACTGCAAGCATCAATCGAGCAGCTGCAAGGTTTGCCACCTGCACTAATTATCACAGATGAGTTTGACGTATTGCGCGACGAAGGCGAGGCATACGCTCACAAGCTGATGGCGGCAGGCGTTACAGTTACAGCAACGCGTTACCTTGGCACAATTCATGATTTCGTCATGTTAAATGCGATCGCTGATACACCTGCAACACGAGCTGCGATCGTCCAGGCAACAACGATGCTTCGAGATATTTTTGCTAAGTAATGTTTAAGTGAGAGAAATTTAATTAATGACATCAAATGGTCAACAATTAGGGGTGTAGATTTCCGGTGCGTTAGGACGTTCCGTCCATAACGCACCCTACTGGCATGTCTAGACATGCCACTACCAAATTAAAGTACACCGTAGCCACACCCCACCCCAACGGGGCTTGGTCATAAAGATTTTAACTACTCTATTTTGTAGCGTGTTTGGGATTAGAGAAAAAGCGCAGGTAGTGACTAGAATAACCATAGATGTTTTTGTAAAGAAACCAAGTATCAAGTACTAGTTCCATCAACGCAATCAGTACCCAGATTGCTAGGGAAAAAATTACAGGTAGGCTAAGATCGGGAAACTTCCTTTGCAAATCGACAATGCCAAATAACAGCAAGCACAAAAGCGAAACTCCCAACAGAAAAGATAACTTAGCGATCGCCAAAATGAAACGGCTCACCTCCAAAATCCGATTGTCAAGTCTGGAAAACCTTTCCAGGATTTCTTCCATGTTATTAATGACAAGTAAAATCTGTTGTAGGTGCAAATGTGTACTCAAGGAATATTGTTGCTGGATTTGAGAAGATTTATTCTTGAAATTTTCTAGCATCCTATCTAAGGAAAGCGCTTCAAAATTAGATTCGCAAATTGGAAAATCTTTCAACTGCAAAGGAACTAAATAGTTAATCGCTAATATCAGAGTTTCCTCGAAATTATTTAATTCCGAAGGAAGAGATTGAGTCAGACGAATTAGTTGGTCAATCTGAATTTGAAGCGCATAATAGTCTTCATATCGTCTTTGAGCTATCAACTGGCTAGTAAAAGTTAAAAAAACGATTAACACGCCTAATAAAGCAGCCAGAGATTGAGAGACAGCAGAAAAGAATTCTATCGCCACATCTTTATGTACCGTTACCCAGGGAGCATTTCCCCGTATGGCAAAAGCCAAAGTTACAACAAATACACATCCTACAATCCCTAGCTGATGCCGGGTAAGCGCCATTATTACTTTCCGTACTAAAGGAATAGTACTAAGTCGAACCAAGACTTGGAGACCTTGAACGGGTTCGCAAATTTGATGTGTTTGGGCTTTGCTGCGGATTGACATGATTGAAACATACGGTTCCTGACTTGTTGACGATAGTAAATACAGCAGTTTGCAACTAAATGAGGTACACAACTAGAGAATTAAAGATAAAAATTTTTCTTCTCCCTCCTGCCTCCTGCCTCAAAACCAGTCAACTTGTACCTCATCTACTAGAAATATGCTGTATTAGCAAAACTACTGCTATGCAATAGACATAGGAGTGATAATTAATTCTGCGTTGCCCGAAATCCTTAGTAGGGGCGTACCGCTAAAGCGGAACCCGCAGGGTACGGTTGTTCGCCCTGACATCATTTCACCAGATATCTAATTGTTATAGTTTTCCCTACACCCAGTTCTAGTCAGGGTTTCATCTCAACTGGGTGCTATTCAGTATTGGTATGCTTATTTTCCAGACTGGGAATTTACATGATTTATCCCTACCTGAATCAATTTACTCAGGTCAGCAACGGCACTAGCATATTGAGGATCGGCTAACGTTCCCAAAGTTCGGTTTTGCACCAATGCCTTTTGCTGCGCCTCGGTTAATTGCACCGTAATATCTGGTGCAATGCCAATATGATTGATATCTCGACCTTTTGGGGTGTAGTATTTCGCAATAGTAAGTTTCAATGCCGAACCATCTTCTAATGGTTCTACAGATTGAACTAAACCTTTACCAAAGGTCTTGGTTCCTACTAACGTGGCGCGATTATCATCTTGCAACGCTCCCGCCAAAATTTCGCTAGCGCTGGCAGATCCTCCATCAACTAGTATTACTAAGGGTTTATCGGTTAGAGGATGTCCCGTTGCATTGTAGCTTTCTTTAACTTTATCCCGATTTACCAAAGACACGATCGCCCCTTGCTTCAACCACATACTCGCAATTTGCAAACTCGCATTCAGCAGTCCGCCTGGGTCAGAGCGGAGATCCAAAACATAGCCCTGTACCTGCTGTTTTTCTAATGCTTGAATTGCCCGACGCATCTGGGTAGGAGAAGTATCAGTAAATTCTGGCAAACGAATATAACCAATTTTGCCAGTTACTGTCGTTTGTGTGTGATAAGCCACAGGATATAAAGCGATGTTAGCGCGGGTTAGATTGTAATTTTGCGATTGATTACCTCGTTGAATTGTGAGTGTAACTTTAGTTCCAACCGAACCCTGAATTCGCTTGACAGCATCGTTGATGTTCATTCCTTGAGTCAGCTGACCATCAATTTTAACAATCACATCTTCTGGCAAAATACCCGCTTTAAAAGCAGGCGTTCCTTCAATGGGGGCAACAACGGTTAACGCTTTGGTTTTCTCATTCTCCGCTAGTTCCAGACCGACACCACTGAGTTTGCCAGCAAGATCGTTATCTAATTCCTTAAATTCCTGGGGATCGAAGAATTCAGTGTAGCGATCGCCTAATTTCGCAACCATTTCTTTAATCGCCGTATAAGCTTGTTGTTGCGAGCTGTAGGAGCGACTAAGATACTGCTGTCGAACTGCTTTCCAATCCTGATTGTTAAAGCTGCCATCTACATAATTTCGATCTAGGATTTGCCACACCTCATCTACAAGTTTTTCGGGGTTATTTTGGGATTGACCTAAGCTTTTTGAAGCATAAAGACTAGTTCCTGTGAGAATTGCTGCTGTAACGACAATTTCTATTGTGGTAAGTAACTTTTGCTTTAACATACTTCAACAGAATAAGGATAGATTTACAAAAACTAGAACACCGATTCACTAATTCCGAAAACCCAATTTCTATAGCGATAAAGACCGGATTTTCAGGAGTTTAACTAAAACAAACCGATTTTTTTGTCATTATTCAGTATTTAGAATTGGTGTTCTAGGCTAAAAACTACTACAAACCTTTTCAAGCTTATATTTAAATAACCAGATAATTACTGAGAGTTATTTTTGGATTGTCTTTGACGATGAGGATAAGCAGTCTTCAAAATATCCTGAATTTTAGTCTTTTGATCGGCAGTGAGATTTAGGCTAGACAAGGCTTGACGCATTTTTTCACCTTGTTGTAATTTCGCTTCTAATTGTTTTGTCTGATCTGGGGTCAAAACCGTCTCAATTTGCTTAAGAACTGCTTGGCGGTTTTGAGCGCGTTCTTGTCTATCTGGTTTAGAATTGTTTGTCGTAGGTGCGTTTTCGGAAACATTTGTCCCAGAGTTGTCCCCTTGAGACACATTCGGAGAATTAGAACCAGTACAACCTGTGATTCCGGCGATGAGGATAGTTGCAAGTAGAAAAGTTGGTGCAATTATTTGTTTCTTTAACATTTGCTGCTCCATTTGGTGTTGTATTTAATTAGAGAGTGTTTGAAAAGTTGCAATCTTGCTCACATCAGCTAATTTTAAAAGTTGGAATATATTTGTACATGGATTAAAGCTCCTAACTTGACTAGGAAAAAAGTACTAAGCTGATTGTGACTTTTGTCCTAGTTGAGAAATAGTGAATCAGTCAAAACGGCTCTAACTATATCTCAGACAAATTCGTTATATAGAAAGAAGAGTTCGATCGTCCAACCATATTAAGGATTTGCGCTTATCGAGCGTGCCATTCGGATCTTAAGCCCTGATTCACGCTTTGCAACTTCTAAAGGACTGATGTGTTGTTTGACTACTTGTTCCCTTCTAAAATTGGGAAACTACCTCTGGTTTCGTCACTCCAGCCATTGAGTTGGAACAGTTCTATGTTTCGCTTGAGCTACCGATCGTTTCGGCTGTTACTTTACCTAGAGTGGCTGCTGTTAGTTACAGCAGTATTCATGGAAGTTTTATTGCCATTCCATCTCTCTTGGTCTTTATTGCTGCGAGTTTTTGCGATCGCTGCCTTTAGTTTGATGGGCTTTTTACTACCCACGCTCAAACTAGGAGGAAAATTACTTTATACTACTCTAGAATTCAGTTTGATTTGGCTGCCTGCAACTCAATCTGGCTTATCTACTCGCTCCGTTTTTCTACTATGTTTGGTACTAGTAATGCGGAGTTGTTTGATATTTAAGCGATCGGGACAATTAACTGTCTTAGGTTTATCTCTACTCTCCTATGGAACAATCCTCTTATCAAAACCGATTGTGCCTGGGAAGTATGCAGTCATAGTCTGGGATTGGCGATTGAGTAATCTGTTGTTGTTTAGCTTGACGTTGGTATTCGCTTTATTGTTGATTAATGCGCTGCTTGTAGAACGGCAGAGTCGAGAACAGCTGGAGATTGCCCACCAAGAATTAGAAATTGCTCATCAGCAATTGCGAGAGTATGCACTACGCATTGAAGACCAGGCGACTTTACAAGAACGCAACCGCATTGCCCGCGAAATTCACGATGGACTCGGACACACTCTCGCCGCCCAAACCATTCAGATTAATAATACTCTGTTGTTCTGGCAATCAAATCAAGACAAAGCCTTGGCTTTCCTCAAACAAGCAAAGCAACTAGGAGCTGATGCACTGCTAGAAATCCGGCGTTCAGTTTCTGTTTTGCGCTCGAACCCGTTGCAGGGAAAATCTCTGGAATTAGCTATTGAAAAGCTTTTGACGGACTTCCAGCAAACTACAGGGATACAACCTACTTACAAAATTGATTTACCACTCTCTTTACCTACAGAAGTTAACACAACTCTTTACCGGATTGTGCAAGAATCGCTGACAAACATTTATAAACATGCTGAGGCGATCGCTGTAACTATTCAACTACAACAGCAGGCTGGAATGGTTCATCTGTCGATTGAGGATAATGGAAAAGGGTTTAACCCCACTCAAAATACAACTGGTTTTGGACTCCAAGGAATGCGAGAACGGGCGCTAGCGCTGGGCGGTCAGTTTCATATCCACAGTCAACCTGAAACAGGTTGCCGTATCGATGTTTCATTACCACTATCAAAATTGTTGCGATGATTAGGATTTTATTAGTTGAAGATCAATTCCTGATTCGCCAGGGAATTAAGAGCCTGCTGGAGTCCAATTTAGATATGCAAGTTATTGGCGAGGCAGAGAACGGACAACGGGCGCTCGAACAGATTCCCGCACTCAAACCCGATATTGTGTTAATGGATATCCGGATGCCTGTGATGGACGGCGTTGCTGCAACAAAGGCGATCGCTCAAAATTATCCAGACGCTAAAGTTCTTGTCCTGACTACGTTTGATGATGATGAGTACGTTTCGCAAGCGATGCGATTAGGTGCTAAGGGCTATTTGCTTAAGGACACTGAACCAGATGAACTGGCTTTAGCAATTCGAGCCGTCTACAAGGGACATACTCAACTTGGCCCCGGACTGTTTGAAAAAGCGCTCGTACCTAGCCCAGCATCCGCCCCGTCTATTCAACCTCCTCCAGAATTAGCGCAACTCACAGCTAGAGAGTTAGAGGTCTTGCATTTAATTGCCTCTGGAGCTAATAACCGCGAGATTGCTGCATCGCTGTTTCTTTCAGAAAACACTGTTAAAAACTACGTTACAAATATTCTTAGTCACCTCAACTTGCGCGATCGCACTCAGGCAGCCCTGCTTGCCCATTCTTTATTTGGTGGTGTTAAGTAATCCCGACCGATTGCTGATATCAGAACGAATCTAAATCATTTAATCTTTCAAATTGCCCAGCCATAATGTGATACATCATTGCCTTTTAACGAGCAGATTATCGCATTACTATCAACTAAGGCGATAAGTTCATTTAGGATAACTAATAAATGTACATTTTTATTGCGATCAAAACTGTTATATTACCTTTCAATTAGCTCATAGCCTCTAACGCAACCTAAATGTCTTTTTATTTTTGCGGTTTAATTTATTGTTCGGTATTGCGTAATTGTAGGTACTTGTTATCACTAAAATCACATATATCAATCTCTCTCCATAATGATTGATATTTTATATATTCATTTATTTACAAGAAAAGTCCAGATAAACGTTAGAATCTCTCTGTATCTTTGTGGATTCGAGCATAATTTAATCGCATTTTTTTCACAAAAGATAATATTAATTCAAAATTAAACATAGTGATGAATGTATTTACAAGTGGGGTAAAAATAGTAAGAGTGCTATCGTAAAAACAAGGTCATATTCTCGAATTTGGGGAAAACGCTATGACTACAACACTCAAAGAAGCTAGTTCCATCGAGTCAGTACTCGGTAAAGAGGCAGAAGACCTGCTGAACTACAAAGCAAAAGTTTCTAAAGATTTACTGCATTTGCCAGGGCCAGATTTTGTCGATCGCATTTGGACAAGTAGCGATCGCAACCCCCAAGTACTGCGTAATCTCCAGCAACTCTATTCTACAGGTCGTCTGGCAAATACTGGTTATTTGTCTATTCTTCCAGTAGACCAAGGCATCGAACATTCAGCAGGTGCGTCTTTTGCACCTAATCCGATTTATTTCGACCCAGAAAATATTGTCAAATTGGCAATAGCAGCAGGTTGTAATGCTGTAGCTACCACTTTAGGGGTATTAGGCATCGTTTCGCGTAAATACGCTCACAAAATACCCTTTATTGTCAAACTCAACCACAATGAATTGCTGACTTTCCCCAATCAATTCGACCAAGTATTATTTGCCGATCCAGAACAAGCTTGGAATTTGGGCGCAGCGGCGGTAGGTGCAACAATATACTTTGGTTCAGAACAATCTACTAGGCAAATTCAAGAAATCAGCAAAGCTTTTAAACGCGCCCACGAACTGGGTTTGGCCACTATTCTCTGGTGTTATCTGCGGAATAATGCTTTTAAACAAGATAAAGATTATCACCTTGCTGCCGACCTGACTGGTCAGGCAAATCATTTAGGTGTGACGATTGAAGCTGACATCATCAAACAAAAGTTACCTGAAACTAATAACGGTTATAGTGCTGTTGCTAAAGCTACTGGTGAGAGTTACGGCAAAACCAATGAGCGAGTTTACACCGACTTGACAACCGACCATCCAATTGATTTGACCCGTTATCAAGTGCTGAATTGTTACAACGGACGGGCAGGACTGATTAATTCGGGTGGCGCATCTGGTAAGAATGACTTTGCAGAAGCAGTTCGTACCGCTGTAATTAACAAACGAGCTGGTGGTACGGGATTGATTTCTGGACGGAAAACATTCCAGCGTCCGTTTGAGGAAGGAGTGAAGTTATTTCATGCCATCCAGGATGTTTATTTATCGCCCGATGTAACCATAGCTTAGACCAAGATAGGAAGATGGGGGGACAGGAGAAATAATTAATAACTCCTAACTCCTACCCCCTTATCACCTTACTTTTTATATATAGGCAACCCAACCTAGAGGAAGACGTTAGCCCCATAAAAGTTTTTTAGCATTCGGACAGTTGCTAGAGAATTCAGAGGATGTTTTCCTTATGTTAGAAATTCAAAGAATATTCGATCGATTTCGTCGCCAAATTGGGATTGTATTACTGTTTGCTTTAGTCTGGATAATCAGCTTACCTACTCCTTCAGTTCAAGCAAATGGTTATTTTTCAGAAAAGCCACGTCAAGTAGAGGCAACTAAGCCTTATTTTTCTGTCAGAAACCGTATAATAGCACAAAACGAGCATTTTAAGCCTTATTACGCTAGTAAAGAACATCTGAAGAGAAAAGTCATTAGAAATCAACCAGAAACTAGCGATCGCATCGAAAATGCTAGGAGAGTAAAAGAAGCAATTCCTAGAGATTTGGACAGTAATAGACACTAGAAAAATATCATAAATCTGCTAAAAATATCTGGTGAAGCATTATAAAATAAGCAGATCAAGGTAATTTTGAGTAATCAATTCAAAATTCCACATTAGTGCAGAATTAGAGCAGATTTATTTGAGCGTTTATTTGATTTTATTGGTCAGCTGAGTTAACTGTTTATGTGACTCTGCTGGCTATTTTTTTAGTCAAGCGATCGCCCAAAGACTCCACAAAAATGAAAAAAGGAGTTTTTTCCACTCGCTGTCACAAAAATCAGACTTTTTCTGACTAAATAATACAGAGACATTTGAATTATCTGAGGCAAGAGAATGCTATTGATGTCTTTTTCAGGCTGCATTTATTTTATAAAAGGTTTAATTTAGATTTCAGATAAAATATTTGAGGATAATTTTATGAAACTTGTAAGATTAATAGATTCTGCACTGATTGTTGTTTCCATTGCTCTTTTGCCTGGAATCACTAGCGGTAAAACAGTTACTAGTAACAGTAATGATATGAGCCGCCTACATGTTGTGGGTTGGCAACTCACATCATTTAAGTAGTTTTAACCTAGAGAAACAACCAGATTTTGAGACTCCAGCGCACATCAAAGCAGCAACCTTGAGACAAAGGCAAAACCAACTAAAATACAATAGCTGAAGAACCAAAGTTAAGATAAGCGATCGCTAGTATTAATCTCCTACTTGAAACCAAAAACTTGCAATACCATATATAGTGCCGCAGCATAAGTTGCAGAACCAAGCAGCACGCAAACTGGCAGCGTTAGCACCCACGCTAATAAAAGATTTCTGAGCGTATCCATCTGCAAACCAGAATGATTTGCCGCCATTGTACCCGCTACACCAGATGATAGTACGTGAGTAGTGCTGACAGGTAAACCAAAGTAATCTGCTGCACCAATAGTTGTCATAGCCACTAATTCAGCTGAAGCACCTTGAGCGTAGGTCAGGTGATCTTTGCCAATCTTTTCACCGACTGTAACTACAATGCGTTTCCAACCAATCATTGTGCCAAAACCTAATGCGTTGGCAACGGCAAATTTTACCCAATTGGGAATAAATTTGGTTACTTTTTCCAACTGAGTTTTATAGCTAGAAAGTAACTCTTCTTGTTTAGCATCGGTGAATTTGTTCTGCTTATCAAGCTTGCCAATTGTGCCGGCAACTAAATACATGTCGGTTCGTAATAAGCCACGTTCATCTTTGGCAAGTTCGGTGATACTTTTCTTACCAGTCAACCTGTCTGCAATTTCTTTAGTCTCGAAAGCCAGAGCAGCAAAGGTTTTATCGTTAGCTTTACCAGTTGGTTTGAGGAAATTGGAAAGCTCGTCAGCAGAATTTTGTCCGCTTAAGGAGGTTATAGGTGCTTGTCGCTCCAATACTGGAATCACCGAACGCGAAGTAGCCACTAACTGAGCAATGGTTTGTGCATTAGTATTTATATTCAGTGCGAATATACCTGGAAGAATACCAACCAATATGAGCATAATTAGACCCATACCTTTTTGCCCGTCATTAGAACCGTGGGCAAAGCTGACACCAGTACATGTCAAAATTAACAATGCACGTATCCACAAAGGCGGTGCTTTACCCGACTCCGGCGCACGGTATAACTCTGGTCGTCTGATTAACACCTTTGCTAACAATAGCAGCAGTGCAGCGCAAGTAAAACCAACAATTGGTGAAATCAATAGAGAAGTAAACACTTCTTGGGCTTTTGCCCAGTTCACGCCTTCACCAAAGACATGACCCGCAGATAACAATGAATTGGCTAAACCTACACCCATGATTGAGCCAATCAAAGTATGCGAGCTCGACGCAGGTAAACCTAAATACCAAGTTCCTAAGTTCCAAATGATGGCGGAAATCAGAAGTGCGAACACCATTGCAAAACCTGCACCCGATCCCACATTAATTACCAACTCAACTGGCAGTAACGCGATGATACCAAAAGCAACGGCTCCAGTTGATGTCAGCACACCTATGAGGTTCCAAGTACCCGACCAGATGACTGCGACAGTTGGCTTTAATGTGTTAGTGTAAATGACAGTGGCAACTGCATTTGCGGTATCATGAAAGCCGTTAACAAATTCAAAACTAAGTGCTAGACCCAACGCCAAAATCAGAAAAAAGCCGGTGCTTGCGGTTAATGACTCTCCGAAAATTTCCATTCTGTACTCCTGACAAAATGACAAAATGCGGTTTAGAATAAGCAAAGTTTTTTGTAAAAACTGTTACAGCTATAAATTGCCTTTGAAATGATGACAATTTAGAGAGCTACACCCAAAAGTTAGGTTACGCATTTAACCTTTTACTAAACAGCAAATACTTGCAAATAAAAAAATCTCACTACGCAAACTTTAATAGCCAACAACTTTGACGTAGGTAATTTATTTATTGAAGCTTCCACATTTAAGGCTAGGATTAATAGGTTAATAAATAAATAAATTTTGGTTATATTAAGATTAAGCACAGCTTGTCTTCTTTGTTCGCGTCCAAGCTGAAAAAAAGATTAAGAAGGCTAAATATATATAGAAATGTTACAGATGCAGCAAGTATTATTTTGGATAACTGAAGGCTTGAATTCAACTTAATTGTCTTGGTTAGCAAAATAAAGCAAATCTCGGTCAGGATTCTGGGATATCCTAAAATGAGTGAGAGATTTGCCGAAGAAAGTAAGAATGAAACTGGCAGCAAGAGTAAGTCAGGTAACACCTTCGTTGACTTTAGCGATCGCAGCTAAAGCTAAGGCACTGAAGGCAGAAGGAATAGATGTTTGTAGTTTTAGCGCTGGAGAACCAGATTTCGACACTCCAGCGCATATCAAAGCCGCAGCAGCGAAAGCTTTGGACGAAGGCAAAACCAAGTATGGCCCAGCCGCTGGAGAACCAAAGTTAAGGGAAGCGATCGCCCGCAAGCTTAAAACTGATAACGGTCTTGATTACAAAGCAGAGAATGTTATCGTCACCAATGGCGGTAAGCATTCGCTATACAACTTGGTAGTGGCGTTAATCGATCCGGGTGATGAAGTTATTATCCCTGCTCCCTATTGGCTGAGTTATCCGGAAATGGTGACTTTGGTCGGTGGCGTATCGAAGATCGTACCCACAGATGCTTCCACGGGTTATAAAATTACTCCCGAACAACTGCGTCAAGCAATCACGCCGAAAACAAAGTTATTTATCCTCAACTCCCCATCAAACCCTACAGGGATGGTTTACACGCCAGCTGAAATCAAAGCACTGGCTGAGGTAATAGTTGATGCAGATATCTTTGTTGTTTCCGACGAGATTTACGAAAAGATTCTCTACGATGGTGCAGAACATCTTAGCATTGGTTCTTTAGGAAAGGAAATTTTTGACCGCACCTTAATTAGTAACGGTTTCGCTAAAGCTTACTCAATGACGGGGTGGCGAATTGGTTATTTAGCGGGGCCAGTGGAGATTATTAAAGCAGCAAGTTCCATTCAAGGGCATAGTACATCTAACGTTTGTACCTTTGCCCAATATGGTGCGATCGCTGCTTTGGAAGGTTCTCAAGACTGTGTAGAAGAAATGCGTCAAGCCTTCGCCAAACGGCGACAGGTAATGTTAGACAAACTCAACGCCATTCCTGGATTAAGTTGTCCTAAACCAGATGGTGCATTTTACCTGTTTCCTGACATCAGCAAAACAGGTCTGAAATCCTTAGAATTTTGCGATGCGCTGTTAGAAGAACATCAGGTTGCAGTCATTCCTGGAATTGCTTTTGGTGCTGATGACAACATTCGCCTTTCCTACGCCACAGATTTGGGAACAATTGAAAAAGGCTTAGATAGGTTGGATAAATTTGTGCGTAGCCGTATTTAGTTAATGTAAGTTTGATGGGTGGATTTTGCCCTTTCCTCATATTTTTTTGGATTGAAAAGTTCTGAGCGGAACAAACCTCCACTCAGACTTTTTATTATTTAAAGAGAGGGGTTTTAAATATCTATATATTTCGTTTACTTAGGGACTTCTAAATACAAAATATCCCAAATATTCTTGTGGGATAGTTGTCATCACCTGTCCCATATTGAGGGCGGGCAGGATGCTTCTTTACATTGGAAAGTTAAAAAGATGATAAAGCTAAACCATTAGGCTGCTTTACTATTTGTTGTCGGATAGGCAGTTTAATTATAAACTCAGTTCCTTCACCGAGGGTAGAAAAACAATCCAGTTTGCCGCCATGTTTTTCGACAATAATTTGATAGCTGATGGCCATACCCATACCTGTACCTTTGCCCACCGGTTTGGTAGTAAAGAAAGGATCGAATATTCGGTTTTTAACCTGTTCTGGCATTCCCATGGCGTTATCTGCGATCGCAATTTCTACCCACTGCGAATCAATAACTAAGGTACGAATAGTAATTTGACTGAAATTTGCTTTTATCTGTTCGCTGGTATGGTGGGAATTCATCTCATCTAAGGCATCTATGGCATTTACTAGAATATTCATAAACACTTGATTGAGTTGTCCGGCATAGCATTCTATTTGAGGCAAATTGCTATAATCTCGCATTATTTCAATTGCTGGACGAGTCGGTTTTTCTTTGAAACGATGTTGCAAAATCAAGAGCGTACTTTCAATTCCTTCATGAATATCAACTACTTTAAATTCAGCTTCATCCATGCGCGAAAAGTTCCGTAGTGATAACACAATGTTGCGAATCCGCTCAGTCCCCATTTTCATTGAAGACAGCATTTTCTGTAAATCCTCAATGAGAAATTCTAAATCGATTTCTTCAGCAAGTGCTTGAATTTCTGGATCGTAACTAGAATGGCGTTGTTGATAAAGATAAATTATCCTCAGCAAATCGTGAGTGTATTCGTTCAGATGATTAATGTTGCCGTGAATAAAGTTCACTGGGTTGTTGATTTCATGTGCCACCCCAGCTACCAGTTGACCGAGACTAGACATTTTTTCACTCTGGACTACTTGTGCTTGAGTACGCTGCAACTCACTTAATGTGGTTTTGAGTTCGGCTGTGCGTTCTTCCACTCGGTCTTCTAGTTTCGCCTTACTATTTTCTAGGGCGCTAAACAATTCGCGCAATTGCCCTGCCATATTATTAAAAGAGTGAGCGAGTGTGTTGAGTTCTTGAATCTTACTCACATCAACTACTTGGTTTAAGTTACCGGCTGCCATTGCTTGACTTGCTCGGTTTAACCGCACAATTGGCTGTGTAATCAAATGAGAGGTCAGATAACCCATTAAAGTTGCTACAGTCAATGCTCCTAGACAGAGTAAAATGGTAGTTTTAGTGTTGGCATTAATTTGTGCCATAAAAATGCGTTCTGGCACACTTACTACTACTAGCCAATCCAGTCCATATTGGTCGCGCCAAGGAGTGACGTACACAAAATTTTGCTCTTTTTGCGATTTCAATTGCAGCTTTATGGATTCAGTAATAGATTGGAACCCATTGAATTTTTGCTCTAGCTGTTGGGCAATACTTTTAATGACTGGATCTGGACTATTTGTAGCTTTCAATCGCTGAACTTCGTCTTTAACTATTGTAAAAGGTTGCTGAGTGCTAGAGTTAGCAATCAGCTTACCATTGCGCTCCAAAATAAAAACCTGTCCTGTGCGGCTGACATCCAAATGCCGTAAAAATTCGCTAAGTTTCAATAGATGGATATCTACGCCGACCATTCCCAGCAATCGCTTTTGCGAGTCATAAATAGGGCGACCGGCGGAAGCAGCGATGTATGGATGATTGGGGTAATTGATAGTAAAAATCCTTGACCAAATGGGTCTACCTGCTTTCACTGGTTCGGTGTACCAAGATTCGTTGAAGTTGTTCCAATCAAGAATATTAAGAATGCTGGTGCGATCGCCTTGGTTATTTGTAACATAGCTGTACCAATTTTTTGGCGGCTTAGGCCCCCAATCATCAATCGTGATATTTTTCTCATCGTAACGGGCGGCTCCTACCCCTTCACCTGTGGTCAGTCCAAAACCGACATAAGACAAATCATAAGTATGCATCTGTTTCCAGAAATATTTGCTGGCGGTTTTGCGATCGCGCACATTCAATAAACCCATTTCAATGGCATCAGCATTCATCTGATTTACCTTGTGAGGAATAGATAAATAAGAATGCAGATATTGATCCACCATAGCGCTTGTTCGATCCATCAACCGATCTGCTAGTTGGTTAACAGCTTTTTGTCCATTTTTAAATGAAAGATAACCAACCAAACCCACGGCTCCAAATGTTTGGATAACAAACGGAATCACGAGAACAAGCTGTAATGGGAAAGCTTTATTTTTAATGCCATGAAACTTATTCATTATTAACTTTTATGATTAATTTCATAAATATGCTGTTATTTTCATTAATTCAAACTAGTAAAAATCAAACATGACTGTATTTCAAAATATATAAATATATTTAAATTTAATATATTTTCTCTGAAAACCAGTTTGGCTTAATGCTTTTCAAAAAATGCTCTAAAAAATTACTGAGGGATGGAGACTTTAATTTTTACAAAAAACAGCTATCGATGACTTCTGAAAAATTACTGAGGTTTATTTCAGGTAGTGCCTTTTGGATCGGATATTAAGGTGTCAAGTTTTGAGCGAATATAATTCATTACTACATAGGCAAAATCAGCCTACGTGGACTAATGAAAAATCAAGGTTTTTAACCCACGTACCGCCCTTGACGTTCTTGAAGGGTAGGTGGTTTTTGTTTGTATGCAAGATGAACCGTGACTTATAGTCGCCAAAGCAAATAATAAATTAGGCTTTTAAAACAACCTCTAAGCTGACCCAGTTTAACTTAATAAAACTTATATTTTGGAAAATTTCTTATATATTAAACAAACTTCTGTATCAGTAGGATGATGTTTTCAATTACAGAGCATTGAGAGAATATCAAATAAAACAACCTGCCTACCGATGACTAATTTATTTTTGCATAAAGATATACGAGATATTTTAGAAGCACACAGCGAGCCAATCGCTGTTTTCTCTACATCAGAAATCCTCAAACTAAATTGGGGCAAGTTGGCTATTGTTGGCGGCGAAATGAAGATATTCCAGATGTGCGAGGAGCTAACTGGAAATTAGAACCAGAATGGTTAGCGCAAGAAGATCCCTCATTTGCTGCTGCACTCCGAACAGCACCTTCAATTTATGTTGAAGATGTGGAATTCTGCTCTGACCCACAGCAAATTTTGAGGTGCTTCCCAGTAAGCTAATCTGCCTTGAAGTTGCACAATCCTTTGCTTTAGAAAGACGCAAAGAGAAGTTGCGTGCAAAGAGAAGTGCGGTCTTGGGGAGACACTGCTAGCCCTTGGTTCCCGTCGATTGCGTTAGCAAGAGCGATCTTCGACGTTCGCGTAAGCGTCTCCCCTTGGGAGAAGGAGCGTCACTCTCGAACCCGGAGGGCTTCTCGTAAGAGTATAATCGCGTCTCTACTCCTAACTCAGCGCTTTATAAATATTTCAACTTGATTTGGATATTAGTGTTTGGGCCTGCTATTAAAAAAGCTGCATCACCAAACTTGGGGGCGCTGGTGCGAACTTCTGGGTTTCTGGAAAATCCAAAGCCTTCGATGGGCATACCTAGATCGTTACGATTGAGGGTGAGATCGTTATTTCGATCGTGGAAGACGGCGACGGCGTAATTACCTGCTTTCAAGTTATTAAAGTTAATTTTCATCGGAGTTTCGGTAATCTTAGTACACTGTCTTTGAATGACGCGATCGCGGTTACTAGGAAATCCTTGGCTGCTAGCAAATACACTGACGCAGACTTGTCCTTGTTTGTTTTTTAATCCATCAATTTCCACGCTGAGGTTGCCGTTTAAACTTGCTCTGGCGCTAAATGACCATGTTAATCCCATGACGGCAAGCAGTAGCCCGCTAACTCTTAATGCTTTGACCATAAAATTTTCACTTTGATTGCGATCGCTTAGAGGTGATTTATAAAGTCAACCTTAAATTGTAGTGGACTGACACAGCTAAAATGATGCATTTTTCAGACTGCATTCTGCAAAACAAAGACCCCCAGCTATATTATTTAAAGCGACAAGGTTGCTCCATCGTCGGAGTTTCTTCAAATTGCACCATTATCAGAACAGCTGGCACATCGCCGACTGTTCCAGATAAGTGACCTTTATGACCTTGCGCGTCTGCTTTCGTGCCCTGGTCTTCTCCGAATGAAATTTCACCAGGCCCCATTTCTACTCGCTGCCCGTCCATAGTCTCTACAAACCAGCGTCCAGACAGAGGAATCACCCACTGTGGTTTTGGGTTCTCATGCCAGTTTCCAATCCATCCGACGGGTAGTACAGTAAAAGTGATGGTAGCACCAGACTGTTTCAATTGAGAAAGCCACTGAGGCGAAGTATCAGGGGCTATGCCTTTCTGGATAAAGTCTTCAATTTGGCAACGGGACTGATGACTTATACCATCACGATCTGTCCAGACATGCCAGTAGTCAATTGTAGGCTTTTGTGATGCGTTATTCTGCATAAAGATAACTCGCTTTAATTGTGCGGTTATCTTACAAGGAATAGTTAGAAGTTTGAAAGCTCCTTCAGTAGCACCTAAAAATTATTCGGAATTTCTAATAACTACGTCCTTTAGCAGAGGGTTATGTCCGAATGGCACGCTTGTAAATCTTGACTGCATCAGTGGTGGAAACATCGAACTCGAATATCTCAACTTTGTGTCATTTGCCAAGCACGCAAAACCTCTGCCACTGTCCACGCTTGGGCAATACATCCCCGTGGAGTCATCGGGGCATCACCATCAAAAATTTCGCTCAGGCTGCCAAGACCATGTGCTGTCAGATGATTAGCCATCGGTTGGAGAAAATGACGCGCCTGCTTAGGATTTTTGTAGACGCGCAAGTGCGCTAGAATAAACGGCCCCAATAACCAACCCCAAACCGTACCCTGATGATAAGCTCCATCGCGTTGATAGCGATCGCCACCGTATTTTTCATGATACTGGGGATGTTCGGGAGTCAGCGATCGCAATCCATAGGAAGTTAGTAACATCTGCCCGCAAACATCTACCACTGCTTTTTGTTGGGCTGAGGTGAGTGGACTTTCGGGTAATGACACAGCAAAGATTTGATTGGGACGCAACGATGGCTCGTCCCCATCAGGAGTGTCGATCGCGTCGTAGCAGTAGCCTGTTTGTTGATTCCAAAAACGAGAAAATTTTACTTGGGCGCGGTCAGCGATCGCCTCATACTCTTGATGTGGTTTACTAAGCTGACGAGCAAACTTTGCCATTGTCCGCAGAGCATTATACCACAGAGCATTAACTTCCACGGGCTTGCCAATGCGAGGTGTTACTACCCAATCTCCTACCTTGGCATCCATCCAAGTGAGTTGCACGCCCGTTTCCCCAGCATAAAGTAAACCATCAGTGGCATCGAGATGAATATTGTAGCGCGTACCGCGACAGTGCCAGTTGATGATATCTGCCAGCACGGGGAATAGTTCCACCAGCAAATCATTATCCTCGGTGGCGTTGTAGTAAGCACGAATCGCTTCAAAATACCAGAGAGTTGCATCGACTGTATTGTATTCTGGTGTCTCACCTGCATCAGGGAAACGATTGGGCAACATTCCCCGGTCTACATGCCTGGCAAAAGTACGAAGAATCGAGCGTGCTACTTCTGGACGACCAGTGGTAAGGGTTAAACCGGGTAGGCTAATCATTGTATCGCGTCCCCAGTCACTAAACCAGTGATAACCAGCGATAATAGTTTTACCATTAGGGTCTTCTGGTACGGAGCGGTTAACGATAAACTGGTCAGCCGCCAAAACTAGACGATTGACCCAACTAGGAGAATCGGAAGCGGTGAAGGATTGGTGAGATTTCCAGAGTTCGATTAACTTCTGCTCGAAAACGCGACGCTGTTTGAGTGCTGCTTCACCATTCAAGTGTGGTTGCTTATCGGTACTGGCAACAAACGTCAACGCTTCCCCAGGATCGAGCATAACTTCAAAGGTAGCAGCATGGAGGTGGTCTTCTTTGTCACTCAATCCGCGATAGCGTTCAACTGCGAGGTCAAAGTTATAGTACCAACTGTGGACAATAGATTTACTGCCGCAATCTGTGACTAAATATAGTGGTACAGCGTCGGGATAAGCAGTGACGCAAATCCCTTGGGTAGCTGGCTCAACGGTCATTTGCCAACCATTATTATGGGTGTCTCCGTGATAATCGCGGTAGTTGACCATTGCTTTCAGCTTCAACTTCAGCGGTTGAGTCGCACGACGCAGCGTATATTGGACATAGGTTGTATTAGCTCCTTGCTGCATCCATACTCGTTTTTCTAACAAGGCATCAGCGATCGCAAAATCCCATAGAGGAACTGTACCTTCCAAAGAAAAACGTTCGATATGTTTATAACCATGAGGACTAACAATACCATCTGCCCAGCGATTGGTGTGTAGCGAATAAGAGCGATCGCCATAAGAGACTGTTTCATCGAGTTTTGCCAGCAGTAAGGTACGACCTAGAGGCGGTCGCAATGCCGCTACTAGTAAGCCGTGATAGCGGCGGGTCAACAAACCTGCCACGGTTCCAGAAGCGTAACCGCCGATACCGTTAGTAACTAACCATTCTCGTGACTCTGCTGTGTCGAGATTACCACAAATTTCCCGCCCAAATTCAATACACATAAGTCAACACTCTTTCTGGCGATCGATATTTGGATTATCAGTTATGAATCCTATTGTGTGCTGAGAGTGGCATTGATAGTTAATAAAAGAACAATATAACGAACAACTCCGAACTGCAAACCCAAGCTTGGAGAATTTTGGATGCGATCGCTTCCAATCTTGTCAGACGAGATTATACCTGTAAATTTTCAGCAGGTGGAGGAATAATCTCTAAACCGTACCTTGGAGCAGCAACCATAATCTTTTCGATGTCTGCGGGACTGACAGCAGGTGATGACATTCTCTCTGAGACTGGCACACCTACTTCGATAAAAAACTTTTCTAAGCCTGCGGGAGTGACCCAGCAGAGCAATTTTGCTGGCTCTAAACCGATGTTTGTAAATCTATGGAGTTGTCCTTTAGGAGAATGGAGAAAGGTTCCAGGATTAGCTAAAATTATTTGCTCGTCCAGCTGAAATTCAAATTCTCCCTCTTGAATATAAAAAGCTTCGTCTTCGTGACTATGAATGTGGGGAGGTGTACCGCTTTGTGGTTGAACGGTAATCTCCACTAGGGCATAAGCTTGACTAGTATCTTCGCCTACAGCTTTAAAAGTATACAAATCCCCAAGTACCCAATAGGAAGAACCTTGTCCCGGTTGGTGAAATAGTCCTTGTTGATTGACTGTCATAGTAATTTTCTCACTTACTTGAATAGTGGAAATTAATTACGCAAAGCCACTTCCGATAATTTTTAGCTGTATTTTGGATAAAGTAATTACTGTAGTTTCTACTCCACCAGTCTGAGCATTCTTACTAACTTTCATAACGCAGTCCATTACATTTGCAACTATCAGAGCAGCTATTTCTGGGCTGGATTTTATTAGTATGGATGTTAACTCGGACACTATACTTTATTTTCTAGGCTGACTTCTCGCCGTCCATATTTTAGGACAGTTGACATCCAAACTAACTCATCCATAAACCTTTCCATGCGGCGAATGTAGGTTGGTTTGTCAATTAAATTGCCCGATTCATCAAATAATTGCTTAACGTTGCTAAAGTTAAGGTCATAGAAAATGGTTACTAACCCTAACTCCCGCATTACAGGTAAGAGGTTTTGGATAACCCTTGTGCCACCAAAAGAACCAGCTGAAACGCCGCACAGTCCCACAGCTTTATGAATATATTCTTTGAGGCAGGTGTCAAGTATATGTTTGAGCATACCTGGATAACCGTGGTTATACTCTGGTACAACAATAATTAATCCATCTGCTCGTTCCATAGTTGCAGAGAACTGAGGATCTTTGAGCGATTCGCCTGCATCATCTGTAGCGATCGCAATATTTCTAATATCGATTAGTTCGGTTTCTAGGCGATCGCGTGCTGCAACTTGCTCGACGATAAATTTAGCAACGTTTTCGCTCTGGCGACCTTGACGCGGAGTGCCAAGGATAACTGGAATAAATAAGGATGAATCTGGCATAGTTTTTTCTCTCTGCTGTTTTTGATACCTCTTGTCTCGAATCTGGGACTAGGGAGATGAGAAAAACAAGAAAGACTCGCTAGACTCCGCACCCTTACACTTCTTTTTTTGACCATCGAGACGGTTCTAGCTGGTTCACGTACTCTATATATTGAGCCAATGGCCGATCGATACTCAAGAGCAACTTCGGATTAAAGCGAATATTGTCATAAATCTTGCCATCTTCATCTCTGAGCATATAGTAAGCCAATCGAGTACAGAATAGTAAAAACCTATTGAGCAGATATCCTCCGATTCCTTTACGTTTTTCAGTCACGTAAATCGGTTGAATGCGCGTTTTTCCAGGTGCGATCGCAGTATAAGCATATATCATGTGCAATGGCGGAAAAAGCCGCACATTTTTCATCATTGTTAACAAGCCAATACAACCATGAGCATACCGCATGGAATACTCATAAGTCGAACCAAGAAATCTTTGACCTAACCGTTCTCGAAAGGTTGTTTGGGGAAACTTACCCTGCATTGTAAAGTCAATTTGTGTTCCTAATTCGCTGCAATGTAGGGACAAATCCATTTTGATATCTAAATGATGAATTGTTTTTAAATGTTGGGCATCAATGCCATTCATCATACATATATGATGATGGCAGTTTCTTTCAAATGCTCTATCGGGTTGTACAACAATTTCTTTACCTTGCAATTCATCAAAACCAGCTACACTTTCTGGTGCTACAGCATCAGGATAAATCCAGATAAATCCATATTTTTCTTGGGTTGCATAAGCTTGTACTTTCGCTTTCATAGGAATCTCTGATTGACAGGGAATATTTTGACAATTTCCTGTTTCATCAAAAGCCCAATGATGAAAAGCACAACGAATCCAATTACCATCAACCTGCCCAATTCCTAAATCTGTTCCTAAATGAGGGCAGTAAGCATCTAAAGCCCGTACTTGCCCATCTTCTCCGCGAAAGATCGCAATTTTTTGACCGCATATTTCTACAGATTTTGCTTTTATTTTAGGTAATTCATTACTTGGACAGGCAATATACCAACCCTTAGCTATTACATTCCAGTTATTGAATATTTGCATAATTTGTTGAATAATTATTTAATATATCTTGTCGTTGGCAAACATCATTGTGATATTTACCTCTTAAAACTCTAAATAGCATTTTACCCAAACAATAAGAAGCCCGCCAAGAGAATACAGCATCTTGGAAATCAATATGGCTGCGCTCAAATAATAAATGTCCGATTAATCCCAATACCTGAGTAAGTGGTAAACCTAAGAGTAAATAGAAGTTTTGCAATTTCCAGACAGAAAAGAGCAAACCGTAAAAAAAGAATATCCCGATAATATGGAGAGCAATATTAGTTGGATGCTGGTGTTTAAGAACAAAAACATCCCAATAATCTGTAAAAGGATGCTCCAGGATTTGATTATTAATGCGATTTCTCAGTTGTTGTTGAGGATGAGAATTGATGTTACTCATAATCTGGGGATGAATTTATATTTAGTTAGTTGAGTTATAAACTCTCTAAATATAATCCTCTAAATTATCAACTGTCATTAGAGCTTGAGTTTTGTTCAGCATCAATTGGGAACAGACAATGGGATAGAACATTGTGTCAAAAATTCTTCGATACAATCTCTGCTAAAAAACATAGCAGCCCTGCTTCCCTCATATGTTGTAAATATTGTTCTGCTTCATTCCTAGCACCTGTCCAAACGATCGCAATTCCTTCTTTATGGATTCTAAACATAAGATTGACTGATTGTTTTTCTGAAATACCAATAACCCTTACTAGGGTGTTTACAACAGTTTCCATTGAATTGATCTCATCATCCATCACAATAATTGCATGTGTCTCAAATCCACTAAAAATTTTTTTGGAAGAGGTTGGCTCTATCGTTCCGCCCCCTTGCTGAACAAGGCGTATCAGCAGATAAATGATGATGATAAGAATAACCGCAGATATTAGTATCCACATAATATTTTATTGTATATAATTTAACTATTTTTACATTTAATTTTTCATAGAATCATTTTCTCGATCGAGATATATCAAGTTTTTCAACTAGTTTATGTCAGAATATACGTAATTTTTTACGCCCTTGTCTGGACATTATACAAACTTTTTCTGTCCTCATTAACACGGAGACAAAATGCTTCCCAGTCGTTCGCGCCCCAAGCGATCGCCAACCACCTTCCCACTACCTCAAGCCGCAATGTTGTAAAATAGGTAAAAGCTAAACCCTAACTCTGTAATCATGAGTTCCCATCCTCTTTTGAAAGTTGACATCTCTGAACTCAGCGTTGCAGAACGTATCCAACTTGCTGAAGATTTATGGGACAGCATCTTAGAACGGCAAGAAGAGCTTCTCTTGAGTGAAGTGCAACAACAAGAATTAGATCGACGGTTAGAAAATTACCAGAAAAACCCTGCAAATGGTTCTAGTTGGGAAGAGGTTAAAAAACGGTTGGGCTTTTCTCGATGAACTATAACCTGATTATCCAGCCAGAAGCAGAATACGATATTCAGGATGCTTTTGAGTGGTACGAATCCCAAAATCCAGGTTTGGGTTCCGAGTTTATCCGTGCAGTCGATGCTTGTCTGTCGGGAATTGGAAGAAAACCCCTTGCTTACGAAGTTATCCATAAACAGGCAAGAAGAGCATTAATCCGTCGATTCCCATACATAATTCTCTACGTTTTCGATCGAGATACGGTTTTTGTACTTGCTTGCTTCCATGCAAAACGCGATCCAAAACAGTGGTTAGATAGAATTTAATAAAACTTCTCTGTGCTCCTCTGTGTCTGAAGCGTGAGATACTTTCATTAACACGGAGACAAAACGCTTCCCAATCTTTCGCGCCCCAAGCGATCGCTCACTTTACCTTTACTAACAACCCGAACTCCATTAATATAAACTGCTTGCACAATTTCATCCGAACCGCGCTTCACCATCCGAGGTTCGCCATCCAGAACTGGATCTAATATTTCTACTTGCGGGCTGATTGGCTGATTTAAAGCATTGGGATCGAGTAAAACTATATCCGCTTTAGCACCAACTTTCATAACTCCTGTATCGAGACGAAACCAACGGGCGGGTTCTCCTGTAACGCGAGAAATCGCAGCTTCCGGTAAAAGAAACTTCGTTGCAACTGCTTGTTTGAGCAAAGATAAAGCTCCATCATAGTAGCCAAGGTTACGTACATGAGCGCCAGCATCAGTAAAACCAGGGAAAATATAAGGATGCTGCATCATAGCCAAACGGGGTTTTAAGCGATCGTTCGCTCCTGTAGCTACCCAGCGCAAGTCAGTATCGTAGTGCTGCAACGCTTGAATAAACAAATCCACTGGTTCCTGATGCTTTTGATGGGCAATTTCCGCAAAACTCAAGCCTTGCCAACTCGTTTCAGGACAGCGAACAACTTCGATCAAATCTAACTGACGATGGAATGATTTGCGCCTTTTATTAAGCCATTCCTGACGAAATTGGTGGCGAAAAACTTCAGACTTCCACAATCTTTCTCGTTCCTGTCGTGACTCACAGCCGTTAAGTTGTGCCCCTGTTGAGAATTCTTCAAATAAGGGAGTCACAGGGCCATCAGAGTAAATTGTGAAGGGTTCGGTAAGGGTTTGAAAGCGTACATTACCACCGAGAATTCGGTTCCAAAAGTTGAGGATGGGGGAAAAGATTCGCCACAATTTGCGATCGTGTACGGCATCTAAAGCTGAGAGAACAGTTAGCCGTAAGGGTTTTTGTCCAATGCCTAACCCCATACGCAGAATGTCTACAAACGAAGCCAGCTTTTGTAAATTGGGAGTGACTTGAAAGGCGCGATCGCTTCGTCGGCAGAGTTTGGCTAACATCGCATATTCTTTAAATTTTGCATGTTGCGAAGGTATTGTACAGCCCCGCCATGCTCCACTCATGCGATGCCAGGGAAACATATCAATGGAAACGCCAACAAATCCAGCATCTAAAGCATCTGCCGTAATTTGCTGCATGATTTTTAACTCGAATTTGCTTGGTTGAACTGTTAAACTGCGTTCCAACCCCATAACAGAAGCGCGTAAAGCACTATGCCCAAACAAAGGCGCAACATTAGGGCCAAGCGGTAACTGTTGCAAATGCTGTAAATATTCTGCTGGTGTCTGCCAAGAAAATGACTGTTGCAGCCATTTCTCAATTAAGCGATGAGAAAGCGTTTCTACCCGCTGAAAAATATCTGCCAGCATTTGCGGTTCGCCGATCGCAATCGACAAACTACAATTACCAATGACAACGCTGGTAACACCATGACGCACTGATTCGCTCAATCCCGGTGCAATTTCTAACTCTAAATCGTAATGAGTGTGAATATCGATGAATCCTGGCATAACCCAAAGCCCAGAAGCATCAACCACTTCACGGGCTGAGATAGATAACGAGGGAGCGATCGCCACAATCCGTCCATCTTGAATCCCAATATCACCGCGAACAGGCGCAGATCCCAAACCATCAAAAATTAACCCGTTTTGAATCAGCAAATCCAACATGATTCTTTATTTTAATTTTTTTTATTTAATCGAAAATAAATTTTATATTTGTTGTGTTTTTTTAGCTTAACTTTTTTAATTTTAAATAAATTAGATGTTTTAATTATTTCTAGAATATTGCTAAAGCCATAATTATCAGGTTTGATTTCAGGATATTCTGTTTTTAACCGTTGTTCGCAAACAGAAAAAGAAATCCATCCGTCTTTATTTGCTATATTTGCCCCAATATCAATTAATGCACGAATTATTTCAGTGTTTTGCCATAACTGCCTCTTGTCTTTTTGAGAGTTCATTGCAGACAAATCATTACCAGCAGAATGACTTTTGACTATGTACTCAAAATATTCATCAAGATTATTAGAGAACTCTATGCTCAGAGAACCACCTGCTCTTGTTAATGATTCATTATAAAGAGAGTACAGATTATCTAAATTTTTTTGATATTTTTCTACATCATCTATAATTTGAACATTTTCAGACCATATTATATATGCAGCAATTAGTATTGGCTCAAAAATCCTATTTATATCTTTTATTGTTTCTCTATATTGTTCTAAAAATTTTATTCCTATATCAATTCCTTCTTCTGTATTCAACTTAAAGCCAGGTACTTTCAAAAGATGATGAATTACAGTGTTTCTTTCTTCAACAAACTTATTGATTAAAAACTCTGCGTCATCATTTAATAAAAATCCTCTTGTCTTAAAATTATTAAAAATATAACCAAGAGTCTTTTTATCTAAAATTTCTTCTCTGGCTAAAAAATCTTCTTTAGTAATGTCACTAAATATCCGATCGCGCTGATAAGGGATAAATTTACTAAGTTTTTCAGTTTATATTCAATTGTTTGACCTTCATAAACAGTTACTCCAAGTAACATAAAGTACTCTTTCTGTTTTTTCAAAAGGCTATCTGATTCTTTGTTCATATTTTTTTACCCTGATGCTCGATTTTGATTCAACGCGCTCACTACTTTTATACATTTGATGAGCAGTGTTGAACTTTACTATCTTAGTTTTCACAGAAAATGAATAAAATTATCAATAATTTTAAGATAAAGCAGACTGTACCAGTAACTTAATAAAACTTAGCTGCCAGTAGAACAGTAGTATCGCTCTCCTATTTTCCAAAGCTGAAGTGTAACTATCAAAAAAAGAATACCTGCCATTGGCGAGACGTAACAAAACCACAAAGGCACTGAAAAATTATCTTCTTTTTCTAGTACTGCAAGCAAAGGAAAATAGCTGACGCAGCCAAGCGGAATCAAGAAAGTAAAAAATCGCTGGAACCATTTACTATAAATTGAAAGCGGATACTGAGCCGTTTCGACTCCTCCATAGGTGAGGATGTTCATAATCTCTAAAGATTCAATAGTCCAAAATGTCAGGGTTGCTTGCACAATGACGATGCCAACAAAGAGTGCAATTCCGCCAATAAATGAAGTAGCCAAAAGCCACAATGTTTTAAAACTAAAAGGAATGTGCAGAGTTGAAAGCGACCATCCCATAACAACAATTCCCTGAGAAAATCGTCCTATTCGTTTTAATGTAAATTCTGTACCTAGAAGCTGAAGTACTGTAGTGCGCGGACGGAGAAGTAAACGGTCGAAGTTACCACTCTTAATGAGAGTTGCAAATGAATCAAATCCTCTACAAAGAGCATCAGCACAAGCAAAGGAAATATTAATCGTTCCATAAAACAGAGCAACTTCAGCCAAAGTCCACGTACCAATATTATTAAAACGACTAAAAAGCGCCCAGATTCCAAAAAATTCAACAACAGTTCCTAGAAGATGCCCTACAAGTTGAAGTAAGAAGGACACTTGATATTGCATTTGCGATCTGAAAGATACAGAAATATATCGGAAGTAAAGCAAAAAAGCATTCACAGCCAACCCTTGAGTAATTAAAAATTAAAAATTAAAAATTACGAATTACGAATTACGAATTATTCCTTTATCCTCCTTGAATTACCAGCTTTCTGATGCCACGTTTCACAAGAACACGCCCAAGGATAATAATGACAACTATCCAGAAAGTTTGATGCAGCAATACATTAAATAGCGCATTTGGCAACAAATTACCACTAAAAAGACGAAAAGGTCGATCGAGAAGTCCTGAGAAAGGAAGTGCATTGAGAACAGGCTTAATCCATTCCGGAAAAAGTGGCAGAGGAACAATCATTCCAGAGAAGATGATGATAAAAGTCGGGAGGATAGTATTAATTCCTTCTCCAGAGATTGTCCACATCATTGATACAGTCAAAAGCATAGTCAATGCAGACGAAAGTAGAATTGCACCGATAAAGGAAACAATAAAGGCAATAAGAGAAGCAAACGAAGGTGGAAAAGCAAGCGATCGCTCAGAAAATCCTAACAGGGGTAAAATAAAAATTGCTACACTAAGAAGCGGAACGGCACGTAGGAGCAGAGGTGCTGTGCGAAGCGCCAAAGCACGAGTAAACCAAAAATTATAAAGGTCAGTGGGTCGCAGCAGATCGTATCCTACCGCACCGGAGCGTATTAGTTCTTGAATTTCTCGATCGCCCGACCAAGGAACAATTACCATCAAAAATGCTTGTCCAAGCCATACATATCCTACAGCCTCTTGAAGAGTCATCGGTTGAGCGGAGGTTGCATGAGTAAAGAATGCTTCAAGAACCATTACTTTCACAAATCCCCAAAAAAGTTGAGTTGCTACCCCTGCTAAAGCAGCAGTCCGATATTGCAAAAGCAGTGCAAATCTAGCAACAAACAGCGACCAATATGCTGTCATCTGAAAGTCCCTCCAGAATTGGCGTAAAGTTCGGCAACTATCTCCTCAATCGGTGGATTTTCCACAAATAGATCCTCTACTTCGTGTTTTGCAGTAACTTGGCTAATCAGAGATGCAGCAGAAAGCTTTGTGGGATCGAAAGCCAGAGTTACGGTGCGACCTTCTTTAGAGATGATATTGACTCCTTCTTCCTCAAACAAAAAATCATCTTTCGCCAAATCGATTCTTAAATACCGCCGCGAGGAAACTTGAGAACGCAGCTTTGCCAGAGTTCCATCACAAAGAATTTCACCACCACCAATAATAATGATGCGATCGCACAATGCCTCGATATCATCCATATCATGGGTTGTCAAAATGGTAGTTACTTGATGCGTTTTATTCAGCGCTTTGATAAATTTTCTGACCGCAAGCTTTGAAACTGCATCAAGCCCAATCGTAGGTTCGTCGAGAAATAGAATCTCAGGTCTGTGCAGCATTGCGGCTGCAAAGTCACATCGCATCCTTTGACCAAGGCTTAACTGTCTCACAGGAGTAGAGAGAAAGCTGGAAAGGTCGAGCAAATCAATCATTTCTTGGCGCGTCTTTTGATATTCTGAATGGGGAACGCGATAAATATCTCGTAGCAAATCGAAAGACTCAATTACTGGCAGATCCCACCATAGTTGCGTTCTTTGACCAAACACTACTCCAATTCGACCAACATGCCGGATTCTATCTTTCCAAGGAGTTTGTCCGCCGATTATACATTTTCCACTCGAAGGTACTAAGATACCGCTTAAAATCTTAATGGTAGTCGATTTACCCGCTCCATTTGGGCCGATGTATCCTACCAATTCTCCCCGCTCCAGCGAGAACGAAACTCCTTTCAACGCCTGAACTTCTATAGTTTTTCGCTGCACAAGCCCTCGGATTGAACCGAAAAGCCCAGAGGAGCGTTCAGATATAAAAAAAGTCTTCTTGAGGTCTTCGACAAGTATGTGAGACATATTATGATACTAATTCGTAAAGGGAATTAGGACTACGCAGTGATGCGAAAAACCAAGGGTTTCGACAAAGGTGTAGCGGTATAAGGCTGTGAGAATTGAGCAAGACCCGTACGCCCTTACACCCAGTCCTAGTAAGAATTTCATCTAAACTTAGTGCCATTTACCTCTGATGTTGTCTGCCCAAGCGCAAGGAATTGGGGGATTCTCTATGCTCACTTCTTGCACCAAGAAAAATTGATGGAATTTTGTTACTCAGTAAAATAGCAAAAACCTTGATTTAGCTATAAAAAACGATAAAAATGAGGTAGTTTTATTGCGTGTATTTTTACTTTACCTGGGGTTGTACGTAGAGGTGCAAGATATGAGTATGAGGATTTAGAGGGGAATAGCACTAAGTTTAGATGAAATTTCGCTTTTGGCAGGGTGTAGGGGGTGGCGCAACGGGTGTAGTGTTTAAGAAAATTGAATTTGGATTGCGCCCAAGAATTCAACATCTTCTTAATTCCCTACACCCTACACCCCACACCCTCCAAGCCAACCATATCAAGGGTTTGCGCTTAACTTAGTGGCATTCACATCAGAAGTAAATAGTGGGTATCCGAAAAGTATTGCTACCAGCCTGACTACCACGAAAGTAGGAAAAGTAAGAAAAGTAGGAAAAGTAAGAAAAGTAGGAAAAGTAACTGTAATTATAAAAAAAATACGTAACTTTACTGATAAAGCCTTGCTCGATCAATCAAATACATGTATCTTAAAATGTAGGTTTCAAAAATACGCTATTGAAAAATAATTTCAGCACTATGAAAAAGTATTAGCTGGCTGAATTGACATCAGACAACAATAATGTTCCATATTTTAGTCATCCTTAGCTACAAGGATAGCTGCAAAAATGGAAAGAAAAAGCTTTTCTCAGCGTACATTATATAGTTAGCGATATGAAATCACCTAAAATCAGACGAAAACGGGGAGTTTTGTTGACATCTGCTGGTGTAAAGCGTTTACAAGCAGCAATCCGAGCGGTGGAGGTAATTCAGAACAATGGCGATCGCTTCACATTGGAAGAATTAAGCACTCGTGTGAAGGTATGTACAAAAACCTTGAGTCGGCTATGGTCTTTGAATGCAAGTGTGGATCAGCGAACGCTCAAACTATGCTTTAACACCTTTGACCTGGAATTATCCACAGAAGATTACACCATTGATAGAGAATCGGATTTTGATGAAACCACTGAAGCTTTGTTGCCAACTTTGGACAGAAAAAATATATATTCTTGGCCATCAATAATCAAAGGCTCTTTGGCTGAGGAACAGTATGAGAATTTTGAGTATTGTTGGTCATATCCAGATGGTCCTGTTCCTCTTGATTCTCCGCTGTATATCGAACGTCCTGCTGTTGAGAAACTTGCCTATCGAGAAATAACTCAACCTGGTTGCGTGATTCGGATTAACGCTCCCAGAGAAATGGGGAAAAGTTCTCTAGTGCTGCGGTTATTAGCTTTTGCTCGGCAACAGGAGTATTACACGGTAAAACTAGATTGCGACCAAATGGATGCACTCTGCTTTAGCAATTTAGACCACTTCTTCCGTTGTTTTTGCTGGCGAGTAGCAACAGAATTAGGTATCGACCCCCAACTAGATACTTACTGGGATGAGGAAATTGGCAGTAAGTTAAGTTGTAGTTTCTATTTAAAAAATTACTTGTTGCGGCAAATCAAACGTCCAATAGTTATTGTATTAGAACGAGTTGGCCGCTTTTTTGAATATCCGCAAATAGCTCAAGAGTTTTTTCCTTTGTTGCGCTCGTGGTATGAGGAAGCACGTCAAGATGTTAACTGGCAGAAACTGAGACTAGTAGTGGTTTACTCTACAGAAGTCTGTGTCTCCTTAGATATCAACCAATCCCCGTTCAACATTGGATTACCATTGCGTCTGAGCGAGTTTACTCAAGAACAGGTAGAAGAATTAGCCAATCGGCACGGGCTAAAATGGAATTCTGGTAAACAGGCCCAGCAGCTCATATCTCTTGTAGGTGGACATCCAGCACTGATTCGGATTGGTTTATATTATCTAGCCTGTCAAGGTATGACTCTAGAAGCATTAGTACAAGAGGCTATGGCTAATGGTGGCATTTACCGCAATCATTTATGGCGACACTGGGAAAAACTGCAAAAAAACCCCAGTATGGCAAGGGCATATACTGAACTTTTGATAACAAAGCAAAGTAGTTGTCTGAATCCGATTGAGACTTCTAAACTTGACAGCTTGGGATTAATTCGCTTTGAGGGCGATCGCATCTTACCGCGTTGCCAACTCTACCACGCTTATTTTGTGAAACAACTATCGGCAATTGTTTAACAAGATAGGAGAGCGTGTTTTAAAACTATAACCAAAGAAAGATATCAGCTAGAGCCTATATTGTTTAGTAGTACGATACTACTTTCGCCAAAAAATGCAATGCCAGAATCACAAGCAAGGAATAAGCGATCGCTGTCCCCAGAAAAAATTAACATTAACTTTAGAAGTGCTAACTATTAATTAAGACAGGCTCATGGGTTATTACATCGCTCCCCGCTTTTTGGACAAACTTGCCGTCCACATCACTAAAAACTTTCTAAATCTACCTGGTGTGCGAGTTCCCTTGATTTTAGGCATTCACGGACGAAAAGGTGAGGGTAAATCTTTCCAATGTGAGTTAGTCTTCGAGAAAATGGGTATCGAAGTGACCTTAATATCTGGTGGGGAATTAGAAAGTCCAGATGCAGGAGATCCAGCACGTTTGATTCGTCTGCGCTATCGGGAAACCGCAGAATTAATCAAAGTGCGCGGTAAAATGTGCGTGCTGATGATTAATGATTTAGACGCGGGTGCTGGACGCTTTGACGAAGGCACTCAATATACAGTCAATACCCAGTTGGTGAATGCCACACTGATGAATATTGCGGATAATCCTACAGATGTGCAGTTGCCTGGAAGCTATGATTCTACGCCTTTACATCGCGTCCCGATTATTGTCACAGGCAATGATTTTTCCACCCTCTATGCACCATTAATTCGCGATGGACGCATGGAAAAATTCTACTGGGAACCAAACCGAGATGACAAAGTAGGAATTGTCAACGGGATTTTTGTAGAAGACGGACTTTCGCAGCAGGAAATAGAACAGTTAGTTGATACTTTTGCCAATCAGTCTGTAGACTTTTTTAGCGCTTTGCGCTCCCGAATTTATGACGAACAAATTCGTAAGTTTATCCATCAAATAGGTTTTGAGCGAGTTTCCTTGCGTGTAGTGAACAGCACAGAAGGGCCACCAGAATTTAAAAAACCGAATTTTAGTTTATCTCACTTAATTGAGTCTGGTAAATTAATGGTAGCCGAACAAAAACGAGTGGAAACTTCCCAGTTAGTCGATCAATATAATCGACTCAATCGAGGCAGAAATTATCAATCTGCACCTCCCCCTGTTCCCCCTGCTGAAAAACTTAGTAGTCAGCCTTCAACCAATGGATCTCACAAACAAGAAGCATCAAATTTGCATGTCACCTTAGAGACACAAGAACAGATCCGGCAGATTTTGTCTCAAGGTTATAAAATTAGTATTGAACATGTAGATGAACGACGTTTCCGTACAGGTTCTTGGCAAAGCTGTGTTAACAGCCACATTGATGCAGAGTCAGATGCAATATCAAATTTGGAATCATCTCTAGCAGAATATAGCAATGAATATGTGCGGTTAGTAGCGATAGATCCGAAGGCAAAGCGGCGGGTTGTAGAAACGATTATTCAACGTCCGAATAGGACAAATTAAGAGTTGAGAGACACAGCAGAATTAAGGAGGTAGTGCAGTCAACCTTTCAGGGTAATTCAAAATTTAAAATTTAAAATTGAATACCCCCACGGATGAATCCGTGGGGCTTGCATTCTTTTGTTTTTATTCAGGAATTACGGATATTAATAATCAGCGATATAAGGCATTGTAATTTATAACGGATATTTATTAGGTACTGAATAAGTTTTGATTTTTCTGCCATCCATTAAATGTTCTTCATCTTTTATGAGAAAGTTACAACTATCAATTTCAATGACTTTATACTTTTCTGAGGCAAACACAGAACCTAAAGTAGCGATCGCATCTGCAATAGAAATTTTAGGTAATAATGGTATATCTAAATTCAAAAGTGATTTTGGCATTGTTTTAAGTTTTAAATACAATGTTTTGTCACTTACGTACCATACGCCAGTAAATTTATTACCTGTCAGAACTTCCCTAGGTTTCGAGAACAGGAATGTTTGGATTTTTGTTTGTTCGTAGGTCATATCATCTTTAAAGAAAATAGTAATTTTTTCCCAAGACCTATCAAAACGCCATTTGCCAAAAAGTAAAATTTCTATATCTATATCAGATAAATTACTACTACTCATATAAGACTCCTATGTAATTTTTGCGAAGCTAGGTAGATTTTTATTCGCTGTTCCCCGTTTTCTGACTTTACGAGCGATCGAAAATTAAATCGATTGCTATATCTATTCTCAAATTAGCTTTGGCTCTAATTTTCCCTATTATTAACAGATGTGCGATCGCCGCAGAGGAAAGTTTCGTTACAAGTTTTTACACGAGAAAAGAATAAGTGCATTTGCCAAACTAACCAAGACCCTACCCGCCAAGCTCCCATTGAAAGGTGTTCCGCAGATGATGAAGATAAATCAAACATATCTTGGTCGTAGTGTAACCATTGGACTGGTAGGTGTCCTATGGGTGTTGTAGCGGACAATTCAAAAGTTAGTCGATCGTAGTCTAACCAGTTTCCATCTTTTCGCCAACCAAGGCGATCGCCGAATCTCTTTTCTGCTTCATAATCTACTCTATCGCCCATTTCGCTCCAGATATTTTGCTGAATGCTAAAGCCAAAATAATCATGACTGGATTCTCGCCAAAGGCGATCGATGGCGTACAAAGCTTCACAAGAAAAGTTATTAATATCTTTTTGATAAACTTCATTCCAATAACTCTTCCCTATAACTTGTAGCATTAATTTAGTGGTTTCAATATCAGCTTCTTTCCACTTGTGCTGTGCGAGCAAATCCTGTAGTTGGGTATAGTCGATTTTATTATGTTGAAATTTTTGTGGAGATGTGGTTTTGTCCAATCTCATCAAACTCGTTTCTGCAACAGCAAATAGAGGCGTTATAGAGATAAAATTGGCTTTAGCTATCCCTAGCCTTCGGTCAGCAAATTGCTCTGATATATAATTAGATATTGAGTCAATCGATCGATCTAAAAATACTCGCTCGTCAGCCTCAAAATTATGGATTTGCCAATCTAATAATGTAGATTGAATAAAAGCATCCTTTAATCTTTCTTTTTTTTCATAGCTTGTCACCATAAAATCAAGAAAAGTTTCAGAAATAGCTTCTACGTTTTTGGGAACTAATAAATTAGACTGAGAGTTTAAAATATTTTCTGCCAAATTTTTAATATCTCCCACAGTTGCGTAAAAATCCTCATCTACTTCTCCTACTTTATCTATTAAAGATTGAAATGGACTAAAGTAATCTTGTAGATAATTTTCAAAATTAATGGCTGTTTTAGCTATTTCTACTATTTCTTGACGAAGCTTTTGAGCTTTTTTTTGATATTCATAAATTTCTTGATATATTTCTAATTCTTTAACTACTTGCTGGATAATTTGTTTTTGAGTTTTGGTATCTTCTGACAGTGTTTTCAGACCTTCACTAAGTAATTTGATTTTTTCTAACATCAAAAAAGAGGCATTGCTCAATAGTAAAATTGATTTATAGTTTTCTTGTTTTTCCCATTTTAATTTATCTAGTATTTTCTGGTTATTATAATTTTTTATTTCTAATTTTTTTCTTTCCTTATCCAAATTTTTTATTTCCACATATTTTTGCACAAACATTTGTTTTAAGTCATCTGTCAGCCTCAACAAAAAATGTTGGTAACTAGTATTATAATTTTCTAAAAAATCAACTAACAGAGTGTATTCTCTAACTAATAATTGAAACTCTACAAAAATTTCTCTTTGACTAATCTCTTCTTTCCATTTAATTATTTTTCCAAAAATATGATGATATTGAACGCCTTCTTTAATTAATCTTCGACGTTCTTTAATTTTTCTTTGAATCTTTTTTAATCTGATATTTTTGACAATAGGTAATTTATAAATTTGTTCATAAATTGAAATTTTTTTGTAAGTAATAAGTCGTCTTTGCTGTTTAGTAAGCATGACACTGATGATAAAAAATATGAGATGCTAAACTTTCACCCATTTCAATACCTTTGGATCTTTATTATAGCGGTAGGTAACACCATCCTTAGTAGTGATGGATTTACCAAGGCTAGCTTTACTTCTAACAGTATTAATGGGAGAGTTTGTTAATGCCTGCATTTCCTTATGAGAAAGACCTGAAATTGAGGCTATTTCTGATTGACTTGGGGATTCTTTATTAGGTGAAATATCGATTTTAGTTTCAGTATTTTCAGGAGAATTTATCGCAAATTCTTTCGCTTTTTGGAGTCGATAATCCTCAATGGTCACAAGTTGCCAACTTGAATCTTGTGAAAGTTCTAGAACCCATTGATGATAATTAAACAGACTTTCTCGATGTCCTACACTGATAAACGTTGTTTTGTTTTCTTGTAGTTGTTGATATAAATTGCCTTCATTTTTTAAATCTAAAGCACTAGTTGCTTCATCTAAAATAGTAAAACTTGGACGAGTAACTAACAGTCGTGCAAAAGCAAGGCGCTGTTGTTCTCCCAGCGATAAAATATTCTCCCAAGGAACCTCTGTATCAAAATTATCGACACGACTAAGCAAGTTTTGTAGGTTAACTTGTTGCAAAACTTCTTTGATTTCTACGTCGTTCATTTGACGATTTGTTTGGGGATAGAGTAACTGTTCGCGCAAAGTCCCTAAAATTATATATGGGCGTTGGGGTAAAAATAAGATATCTTCTAGAGGAGGTCGCACCAAGCGACCAGTTCCCGCATTCCACAAACCAGCGATCGCTCTTAACAGTGAACTTTTACCTCGACCACTAGGGCCTACAATCAATAAACCTTCTCCTGGTTGAACCGACACTGACAAGTCTTCGACGATTGTCTGTTCGTAATTCGGCGTTTGTAAGGTAACATTCACAAAAGCCAAATGGTTTTCTTCTACTGCTTTAATAGTACTAACATTTTCTGGTTGTTTGGTAACAGTTTCTAAGGCATTTGATAACTCAGCTAACCGATCGACGTAACTAGAAAATCGTCCCGAAGTCGCAAATTCTCTAATTAATTCTGCCATAGCATTGGCAAACAGATTACAAGCTAAACTGGCTTGACCAACTTCTCCAAAATCAATTTCACCTCTAATATGTAAAGGCCCAAGTGCTATAAATGGAAATATTTGGATAGCAGCTTGATAGGCTCGATTAAAAATATCCTGACTTCTCTCCCAATTAATCTTACGTTTAGTACTTTTAATAATATTATTAAATCTCCGACGAATGATATTTGCTTCTTGATTTTCTCCTTGAAAGAAAGCTATCGATTCAGCATGATTGCGAACATGAGTTAGGCTATAGGTGTAGTCTGCTTCATGTTCGAGTTCTTCTTGATTAATCTTATTTAATTCTTGAGCCAAGTAAATAGCAATCAAATTGCCTACAATAGTATAAATAACCAAAACAACTGCAATAAATTGTGAAATAGACCAAAGAATTATTAAAAAAGTTATCATTTCCAGCACTTTTTCTAAGTAAGTAGCTGAAAAACTCAAAGCATTCCTGGCAATGGGTTCGATTTCTTGGGATAGACGTTGATCTGGGTTATCAACATTGGATTGAAAATTGATTTTATAATAAGCACGATTGCTCAAATATTTTTCTAAAATGTGATTATTTAGCCATTGATACCAATCAAGAGCAATTTGTTTTCTAACAAATTTAGAAAATCCTACTAAAAGTGTCACTACAACAAGGGCAGCACCGTAAACTAATAATGTATTAACAAACTTAGAAAAATCTTTTTCTCCGATGATAACATCAACTAAATAGCGACTAACAAAGCTATTAAAGGCAGTTACGCCCACAAGTAAAATTATTAATAAGACCAGGAGAAAAAGCATTGCCCATGCACGAATTATATCTGAAAATGCTCTATCCTTTGAGTCTGTGGGATACCAGTAAGGGCCGGCGATCGCTCCTACATTATCCCAAAATTTCTTCAAAGCTGAAGAAGCATTCCATATGGGTTGAAGAAAAGAAACTTGGGTTGACATATTCTCTAAGTAAGCTGAACATCTTTTTGGAATTAGGACTAGGAAAAATTGTCTTTTTCCTCCCTCGTTCTACAGCGATTGGATATATTTTTATCGCCGTAGTTACATAGGTTAGGACATAATGATAAGCCTCCAGTAGCACATTATATCGGTATAAGTACTCTGCCGCTAGATCCCAGCGGGCTTGGTCATTGGGTTGAGCAGCTAAATCATCATATTTCCATTCTCCTATCAATTCTTGAGGAGTTTCGTGACAAATCAAACAGAGTCGTTGTGTTTTCCCACTTGAACTGAGTCAGGGTTAATCTTTAGGCGATCGCTATTAAAAAAATCGCAAAAAATGCCATTTTCTGATGTTTAAATTCTCCATTTTCCAAAGTTTTGATAATTTAGTTAACTTCTTATCAATCAAGATTACATGTCTCTATTGCTGGCTATTTAACTAATAACAATGCATTAAGATTTATTTGAGCCATCGATATAAGTGCAAACTATAAAAGAGAAATTAAGAAGTTAAATACTCTCGTTATAATTGCTTGATAATGAAGACTTTATCCAATATTAAAAACTCATATTACTTGTGATTTATGAAGTATTCATTTCTGTAAATTTTAAATAATTATAGATAACTTTTACTAAAATATCATAGGTCTGTTTAAAAAAATGTTAGTTACTCGATCAAAGCGAGCGATTCTTTTAGAATTAACACTCTTAATCTCAGCTTTCAAATAATCTCAGTTTTATCAATAAAATGCAATAGTAGGTAAAACAATATAAATAGATAGTTTAGTAGACAATTAAGATATTTAAGACAGTTAAGTAAATAACTATACAGACAATTAAGATATTTAAGACAGTTAAGTAGATAATTAAAATATTTAAAACAGTTAATAAATCATAAGTACCAACTGTAATTTATTTACAGCTAAACTAGTACTACAGTTTTAGATAGCCCAACAGCTTATTAACTTAACTCAATCGGAACATTCTGTTGGCTCCAATCCCGACAGATATATTGCACCACACTATCTGCTTGATTGGAAACGGCTTCTTCATTGATTCATTACTCTTATAAGCAGCGTATGACACGTTTACAAACGTGCCATATCCCTTGCACCCAATCTCAACAGACAATCTTTGTGCCTAAGTCCTGTCTAAATATTTATTTAGATAATCTAATAATTAGGTATACATGTTTCAGAAAAACTGTATAATAATTAAACTACACTAAATCGACCGATAAACTGTAATATGGCATTTAGCCAACATAGATACCTGCTAGTCAAATTATTTAATCGCACTGAGCGACACATTTGGCTTCTATCGTTTGAGTTGTGCAATCTCATATAGTCTTGCCTTCACAATCGTTACTAACAAAGGATTTCATGAGCAATATACAACTTTACTTCGCCAAAGCTTCCACCTTCTCGCAACGTACTCGTGTGGTTTTACTAGAAAAAGGTATTGACTTCACCCCCATTGAAATTGACTTACAAAATAAACCAGATGGGTACACCCAGATTTCGCGCTATGGCAAAGTTCCGGCTATCAAACATGGAGATGTAGAAATCTACGAGTCTGCCATCATCAATGAATATCTAGATGAGGTTTTTCCAGAACCGCCGTTACTACCGCACAATCCTGCAAGCAAAGCGATCGCTCGGATTTGGATTGACTACGCTAATACTCGCTTTGTACCTGCGTTTAACAAATTTCTTCGCGGTAAAGATAGCCAAGAACAAGAACAGGGACGAAGAGAGTTTACAGAAGCACTTTTATATATTGAGCAGGAAGGATTAAACAAACTATCTAACGGTCATTACTGGTTAGGAGATGAGTTTAGCCTTGTTGATATCAGCTTCTATCCTTGGTTTGAACGTTTACCACTCTTAGAACACTTCCGCAAATTCACACTACCAGCGCAAACACCTCATTTGCAGACATGGTGGAATTTATTGCGCCAACGCGAGTCAATTCAAGCAGTAGCAAACCCTGTGGACTTTTATTTGCAAAGATTCGCCAAAATTCTCGGCGAACCTGTTCCCATTGGTGCAACTCAAAAATAGGACAGATGAACGAAAAAGCAAGGGGAGATGAAGAAAATGACTCTTGTACAGACAAGGGTTAATCGCGTCTCGACAACTAACAACAATTAACTAAAATCCAACATAGGATGACCTATGAGCTTAAATAACCAAGTTCTAGATAGACCGATTTCCCAGGATCTGCCATACGTCGAGGCTAATCTCACTTATCTAATTCCAATGGCAGAAAAACCTGTTAACTACACCTACGAACCCCCAGTAGGAATTCCTCGCACCAATGGAACTTATCAGACGCACAAACTGCCAATTTACAATGCTCGTTCGATCTCAGATAACATCTCATTAGATCGAGAAGGATTTGGATTTACTGGACATCATACTAATGTGCGTGATTTTTATGATGAAGACGAAGTTCGCCGCGTCTACTACCCAGAAGCCGAGCAATTATTAAAAGAGGTGACAGGCGGAACTCAGGTAGTGATATTCGATAACACCGTCCGTAATGCTGGTAAGTCCAAACCTAGTGAAAATAACATTAAAGAACCAGCCAAGCGCGTACACAACGACTTCACCGCTAAATCTGGATATACTCGCGCTCGTTTGGAATTAGCAGCGCGAGGCATAGATGACATTGATGCGCTACTAAAACAACGGTTTGCCATAATCAATGTTTGGCGGGCGATCGCCCAACCAATCCAAGAGTCGCCATTGGCACTGTGTGACGCGCGAAGCATTGCAGCAACAGACCTTGTAGCTGGCGATCTCGTGTACCGCGATCGCGTCGGTGAAACCTACGCAGTTACATATAACGCCGAACATAAATGGTTTTATTTTCCACAAATGCACAGAGACGAAGCACTATTTATCAAGTGTTTTGACTCCGCAGAAGACGGACGCGCGCGTTTTGCAGCCCATACAGCTTTTGAAGACCCCACTAGTCCAATAGATGCTCCTCCACGAGAAAGTATCGAACTACGGGCATTCGTTTTTTACAAAAACTAGGGGTGAAATGGCACACTTAATTTCGGCAAATCTGTAAATCTCATTCAACAAAAATCATATAGGAGACGTAGAGATCGTGAGTTCACAACACTTTGACATCAAACCAATTGCCGGTCGTATCGGAGCAAAAATCATTGGTGTTGACCTGAGTAATAACCTCAGTGATGAAATCATCAGCGATATCCGTAAAGCTTTAGTTAAATACAAAGTCATCTTCTTCCGGGAGCAAAACCTTGACGCTCAAGGACAAATAGCCTTCGCCCGTCGTTTTGGAGAATTAACTACAGCTCATCCCACTGTTCCATCACTTCCAGAAAACCTAGAAATTCTTGACCTGAATTACGGGCGAACTGCTAACCGCGCTAATATTTGGCACACCGATGTCACATTTGTAGACCGTCCTCCCCTTGGTTCTGTTTTACGGGCGCTCGTCATTCCGCCATCGGGAGGTGATACGGTTTGGGCAAACTCCGTGACAGCATACGAAGATTTACCAACTCCTCTGCGTAATCTTGCTGACCAACTCTGGGCAGTACACAGCAACGCCTACGATTATGCAGCTGCTGCAATTGACTTATCCCAAGAAATCTTAGAGCATCGGGCTGTTTTCACCTCGACTTTATATGAAACCTTGCATCCAGTTGTCCGCATTCATCCTGAATCCGGCGAACGAGGACTATTTATCGGTGGTTTTGTGCGCCGCCTTCGCGGTTTATCACAGAATGAATCCAATGAAATCCTGAAATTGTTGCAGGCTTATGTTACAAGTCCAGAAAATACAGTTCGCTGGCGTTGGAAAGTCGGCGATGTAGCTTTTTGGGATAATCGCGCTACTCAACATTATGCTATTGCTGACTACGGCAACCAAGCTCGTCACGTTCAGCGTGTGACTATTGTTGGCGATACTCCCGTTGGTATTGATGGCAAACAAAGTGAGGCTATTAAGGGAGATTCTTCCACATATAACCGACGCGAGCCAGCTTTAGTTTAAAAAGAATTGAGGGCTGGGAAGCAATATGAAGGACGGGTTATACAAGAAAATCTTGGTTCAGCCCGTCCAGTTAACCAATTTACACAAATTGTATCTCCTGAATTAGTAAGGGTTTGTACGTAATTTTATAAACATTAAAATCATTGCAACCTAATTCCCTAGCTCTCTATGAGCGAAGGGAGAAAGTATAAAAAAAACTATTGCATTTTTTCATGAAACTCTTTTACACACCTAACTCCCCGTATGCACGTATAGCAAGAATAGCTTCAGTAGAACTGAATCTTAGCAAACAGATCGAAATGCAAAAAGTCACTGTACGAGATCCGAACAGCGAGCTACTGAATTACAACCCTACAGGTAAAGTCCCAACTCTAGCAACTGATGACGGATTTATTTTGAGTGAAACACGCATAATATGCGTTTATTTAAATCAATTCAATCCCAAAATCAAATTAGTTGCTGACATTTCTGATGGCTTTTTACAGCAACTTGAAGGTACAGCTAGTGGGTTCATAGATGGTATTGCTGTCTGGGTACGGGAGTTACGGCGTTCTTCAAGTGAGCAATCATCAGGGGTAATCAAGTTAGAGCGATCGCGTGCTTTAAGAATCTTGGAATACTTTGAGAAGATTTCTGATAAATTCGACCAAACTCCTAAGCTTGCTTATATCATCATCGCATCAGCGCTAGGGTTAGAGAGTCGTCTGCCTGAACTGCAATGGCGACTAAGCTACCCCAAGCTTGCAAAATGGTATGATGAATTTTCTGGGCGACCGTCCCTGCAAGTGACGAAACCAGAATATTAAAGATAATGTTGACGGTTCTTCTATCCTCCTTTGTTTTGGCGTTTCACAACATTACTGTGCGAGTTTTGTTTTCAGAACATCTCGTACTGGGTTTATTTTTACTTGGTGGATACGTTAAACCGGATTTACAGAATTCATTCTTACTGATGTTCATGCGAATGCTGCTTGTGGTTCCACTCATGGCATCTCTAGCATTCAAGCTATATCCATCTGCTTTTAGAGAATTCCGGGAGTTGTTCAGGCGCGATCGCACAACAGAGAGATTGGCTGGGGCATGACCAAGATGTATAGTTGAACGATCTTCATTGAAAACTACATCCTTAACCCAATGAAGTCGATTTTCTATACTCCAATGACCGCGAATACCCTGAGCAAATTCTTTTGGTAATACCTACGAAATTACAAGGGTTTCAAGACTTAATTCACATTGAACGTGAATTAATAAAAAACGCTTGATAGACTGTGAATGATTAATAAACGAATCCTGACTTTTGCAAGTTGGGTATTTATCTCGTTTCTAGTAATTGTCGGCTGTGGTCAAACCACTACATCTAACCCATCCTCAACTGCTAACCTCGCAGGACAATACGCTTAACAAGTCTTAACTTCATTAAAAGCTTACTGGATGCTGGGATATCGTGGCAGAGGTATATCGTTGATTGAAGGTGTTTTTGTTACTCCTCTGACTTTACTGCTCACAGTTGTCAGCTTTTTACTGCTGCTGTTTTTTGGTAAAAATGGCCCGGTAGGGAAACTCATGGAGCCTTTAGACTTCAGGAGGCATTGTTGTTGAATGAGCGACAATAAAAGGAGAAGTATTTGAATCACTCAAATATTGATTAAACTCAGTGAAGGTTTTGGTAGTTATAGCAAAATTATAAGTTGACTGTTTGAAGATTATGGATTAAATGTGAGTTACCGAATGATATATTACTCCCCAACTCTAGACTAAATTATTATCTCTATTCCATAGCAATCACAATATCGTTGGACTTAATAACGGCATATGCTTCTTTTCCTTCGGATAGGTCTAACTCGTCTGCGGACACTCTGGTAATAATTGAGGTTAACTCAACTTTTTGGACAATCTCCAGTGTTACCTCGCTATTAACTGAGTCTTTTACAATCCTTTTGACAACACCCTTAAGGACATTGCGAGAGCTAACTTTTAGCGGTTTTTTTTGAATACCATTTTCTATCTCAGGCTTTTGAGTGTAAGCGTTTTCCATTTCCGCAATCTGAGTTGTTAATGATACTGGTAAAGAGTTCCGAGCGAGACTACGCACTAGTTCCCGTAGAATCTCGGTCTTGGTTCGCTGAAACTGCTCGCAGAACTCCTCCAGAATTTTCCGCTCTTCCTCCGACGTTTGGAATGTAACCCACCCTTGTTCCTTTCTGGGCATAATGTTACCAAATTAGTTAAAAAATATTGGACTATCGTTAGTACGATTTTACCAACTACTAATGTTTTGACACTCGCTGCCCTAAAGGGTCGGGGATTCTACATTCATCCTAGCTACTTGCTCTACCAGGGTTTCCCCAAGCAGAGTAAAGGAGTAAATCAAGAGAAAATATCTACATTTTGTTTGGGCGGTCTATTTGTAACCAGTTATTTGTTTGCATTCGCTCTTTCTCTTCTATCACAAGGGATACCAAATGCGATTGCTAACGTCATTTAGATATCTAAGACAAGAATTTCCAGAATTAATGAAGCTTCCTAGCTTGTGGACACATTCGTATATGTTTGATACGACGGGCAAGGTTAGTAGCCAAAAAGTCCTAGAGTATATGAATGACCCGCATCACGGATGAATAAATTCATCCGGTTCGCTTATATCCCCCACATGAATGACGGGGGCTTTACGCTTCACAACTCGTAAATGCAACCCGTAAGCTATCAGATTACCCTGTTAATTACGTTATATCCCCAGAATTGCTCACTAAATTGGATGGGGATGCCTTGTTTTTAATAGCTTCCCGCTTTAATAGCCCTCTTAAGTCCTAAAGAGCAATTCAGCAACTCCAAACAGAACCTCTGTGGTCAAAACTAAAGGTTGTCCAACAAGGTAAAGTTTATGAGGTTGGGGAATATTGGCTTTCTGGCAGCTATATCACAGCTAATTGAGTGATTAATGATTTATTTAAGTACATAGTAGAAAAGTGATTGATTAATAAATACTATTGATAATACCAACCTGTGCTCTATTTTTACCTACTAAATTGGCAAAAACTCACAAAATGTGTATGCGGTTACAATTGTCGTCATCTAATAGGTGATAGCTTTTACTACTGATGATGAAGTAAAAAACAATGGACTTAACGCCTACCGAGTTAGAACGCTATCACCGCCAAATGATGCTCCCTCATTTTGGCGAACTAGCTCAAAAACGCCTGAAGTCAGCAACAGTTCTGGTTACAGGTGTAGGAGGGTTAGGCGGTACAGCAGCACTTTACCTTGCAATAGCAGGTGTTGGACGGCTACTTCTGGTTAGGGGTGGCAGTCTGCGGTTGGACGATCTCAACCGTCAAGTTCTGATGACAGATGATTGGGTAGGTAAGCCAAGAGTATTCAAAGCTAAAGAAACTTTGCAAGCTATCAATCCTGACACTCACGTAGAAGCAATTGATAATTACATTACAAGAGAAAATGTGGATTCTTTAGTGCAAAGAGTCGATATAGCTCTTGACTGCGCCCACAATTTTGTTGAACGTGACTTATTGAATGAAGCTTGCGTGCGTTGGCAAAAACCAATGGTGGAAGCTGCAATGAATGGAATGGAGGCTTACCTAACAACGATTATTCCTGGTGTAACTCCCTGTTTATCATGCTTGTTTCCAGAAAAGCCGGATTGGGATAAACGCGGCTTTGCTGTTCTGGGTGCTGTTTCTGGAACACTAGCTTGTCTAACAGCATTAGAGGCTATAAAGTTAATTACTGGGTTTAGTCAGCCCCTGTTATCACAACTGCTGACAATCGATTTGAGCCGAATGGAGTTTGCCAAACGCCGTTCTTATCATGATTCCTCTTGTCCAGTATGTGCTAGTATTCCTGCTGGGATAGGAAATTAAGTCTATGGATATTAGTGCTCGGAACTGTCTCAAAGGTATTGTTAAAAATATTTTACCTGGTTCGGTTAATACTGAAGTCATACTAGAAATAATGCCTGATGTAGAAGTGACTGCGATTATTACAAAGTCATCAGCTCAAAAGCTTCAACTTGCAATTGGTAAGGAAGCTTATGTTGTAATTAAGGCATCTGATGTCATAGTTGCGATTGATTAAAAATTTTATTTTCAGAATAATGTAGAGCTTCACGCCTATTTAGGAGTTATGTAAAAATAACTTGAACAATTAAGTGACCAGCTTGGGTTTGATAATATAGTTCCACTCACCATGAAAAGAATTTCGTTCGATTGCGATAGTATCAAGCTCTTGGTCTGTAACCTTGATTCCCGTTTTGTAGAGATTTGGATCTAATCTAGCCTCAACTTCTAATCCTTGTGTGGTGGTAGTATTGCGAATTAGATTAATCACAACTTGCAAGCTGGTTAATGGTCTACCTCTCCAGTTTTGGGTAATGTGACAAAACAAGCGATGCTCAATCTTATTCCATTTACTCG
>NZ_JAECZA010000228.1 GCF_016056275.1 Dendronalium phyllosphericum CENA369
GGAGTAGGGGGAGCAGGGGAGCAGGGGAGTAGGGGAGCAGAAGAAATAAAACAACGGACAACTGACTCTTGTACAGACGCGATTCATCGCGTCTCTACTTCTAACTCAGCACTCAGCACTCAGCACTCAGCACTCAAAAATCTTCTGTTTCGGGAATTGGGAAGATTTCGCCAGCCAAGTAAGCCTGAAAGTGTTTTTGAAAGTACAACCAAGAAGTCATATCTTCACCTTCTAGATAAGCTTTTGGAGCTTGCTTATATAAAGGAATGCGATTATTAATTTCATCTTGCAACAACTGAGGTAATTCTGTTAAACCACCGACTTTACCTCCTGTAGCACTGTAGATGAGATTACCAGGGCGATCGCCCATCTTCATCCAAGGAAGCCACTGACCAATCCGATCCCAACTAAGTCTGAGTTGAGAAACTGAAAGAAGTTCTGAGTTAAATAAATCTGCGGTTGGCACTGTCAGTTTAAATAATTCCGCTGCCTGATATGTTGCATAAGGGCTATATTCAGCAAATTTCGGATCTTCTGCCAGTAGATTGGGGTAAGTGGGAAAAATATCAAAAACAAAAGTTGTAGTATCACCTTCTACATGGGCGGGAAATTTACCCTGAAACTTACCCTGCACCGGATTATTGGCAACGTGTATTACTGGTACGATCTCACCTGTCCAGGGATTTTCCCATTTCCGCAGCATTTCACCTGTCTCAGGGTCAAGGTAGTAAGTTAGTTCTCTAGAAGTAAAATACCAGCTACCTTCTGCTATGGGAATGCACCTACTAATACTTAACCCCAGGATCTTAAATAGAAGTTTTCTTTTCTCTGTAGGGATAAAACTGTAAATCTTACCTGTCCACATGAGGAATGTGGATTGACTAGGGTCAAGAGAGGAACGAGTTTTCACCCAATGCAGGGCATCTAATTCTTGAATTTGGGCAACCATCTACAGCATCCTTTATAAACGATGAAGTACACTACTTCAGTCTCAAAGCCAAGCATCAAGCCAGTTTCACTTCCCAATTCTGCTGTATATCTCAATCGGGATTACAGGAAGTTAAATGAGGTGTGTTTCTAACAATTTCTCAAGTGACTTTGAAATCGCCGATTGAGCCTAACAAATTACGAATTAGTATTAAGTACCTTCTTTGTGGGTACGTAATTGCTCAACTATATAATTTTCTAGTTCTTGCCTTTCTCGATTACTGGCTTGGCGCTGATAGTTTTTTCCTGTTTCTTGAACGAATTTACGTTTTTCGCTTTGAGAAAATTTTTGTTTAGTTCCTGCTCCCTTGGTTTTATTTAGTTCATCCCAAGTCTTTTCCCCCACGGTTTCGCCTAGTTTAACCAGAGCTTGAGGCAGTAATATTTTTGCTTCTCTTTTGAAATCATCATCTGTTTCCAGAGAGGTTAAGTCTACATTGCTGAAATCAATATCGATTTGAAACTTACTCATTTTTTTAGGGCAGCTAAAAAGAGATTTTCTGGATTAAAATTTGGTGACTGTCACACTAATGCCAGAATCAAGTCGAGGAACCTTGAAATATTCTATGGGTTCGGCGTTACTTTGAGAACTTTGATGATTTGTTGGCTTTTGGCATTGCTTGAAGATAGCAGACGGATCGTTAATTAAATCAAAAGGAGTAATCTTTTTACATTCTCCTTGGCGTGCTGAACCAATTGAGCCAGCGATTTGTCTAAAATTGCTTGTTCGGTCGAGAGTATTACTTGCTCCTGTATTAATGGTAATTGGTTTAGTGACTAAAGCAGCAGCTTGAGCGCCATCAGCGATCGCCGGAAGAATCTCCTCTTCACTAGCATTAGCAGGATAAGCCAGAGCGAAGGGTGCGATCGCAACAAGTAAAGCTAGAAGCGAACATTTCATAATTAAACCTCTAAATCAGGTATGCGGGTGCAATTCCATGTTATCCGCAGCAAATACTTATTTGTCATTCGTAATCACGCGAGGACTCGCGCTTCACTGCGTAACTTAATTTATACTTAAGAAATTTATCCGAATTTGAAGAATGATTGCGACAAATGAAAAGTTTAAAATAGCTTTTGCTAAATCTTTCACAATCGCATTATTTGCTACAATTTTGCCAACTAAAGCAAGACAGTAGCTCCAAAATTTAAAATCACAATTGGTATAAATTACCGCGACAAGCTCTGAAAATATTTCTTCTTTACCTTACTGTATAGCTGTTGGACGAGTAATTTTGTCAGATGACCTTTTGACAAGCTTTTAATATTAGATTCATAATGTGCTTTGTGGTCAAAAAAATCGTTTAATTCATTTACGATCGCTTGAAATCGCTGAATAATATTTTCAGTCCGATGCTCTGCAAAAAACTCTTCGGGTAAAGTTAGGGATACTGAAGATTTCAGAACTTTGAGGATACGTTGCACATCATATTCTTTTGAGTATGCAGCAATTTTGTAGGAATTAAATCCCGGATCTAAGTAATCCGAGAGTCCACCGTTAACACTAGAGAAGACCTGACAACCACAAGCAAGAGCTTCCATCGGTTGCAGCCCGAATCCTTCACTTACACCTCTTTGTGCCCAATACTCAGCAGAATCATAAAGGTAAATTTTAGCCCGATTAAAGAGTCCGGGTAAATCTTCTACATAGGAATCAACAACACATACTTGACATTGCTGTTGCAATGTTGGAATTAATTGTTTAATTAAATACTCAGAAGATTTGCGAGCTTGAACTAAAACATCAATATCCCGTTCGAGATGCAGATTTTGAAATTCGTTACTAATTTGATTAGGCAAATAATAGATTGGAGAATTAGGAGATTTTTGCCCCCAATATCCCATTGTATTGCGGCTAACAGTGACGATTGGGATACTCGCAGGCAGTTGGAAATTGTAACCCGCACTGTGGGCATGATAAACGACATTGTAGGATTTGAGCTTGGTAACAAGTTTAGCGATATCAAATCCCCAACTAATCACAAAAATTACATTATCTAAATTGTCTTCTAAGAGCAAATCGTCTATAAATAGCTTGCCTGTTTCTCGTTGACGATAAGTTACAACATCAGCACTACAAATCTGTTGAGCGAGATGCATTGTTTTCAACTCTGCCCAAAGACCACCACAGGCAAATTTACCGTCAGTTCCAGGGAGTAAAAAGTAAAGTTTTCTCATTACACAATTATTTCAAATGTATGAACGCACAGACATGTAGCAGTTAGTTAGTGTTGCATTTTTGTGGGATAATTTTACTACTTTTGTGGATGAGCATCTTGCCCGTCTTTAATATTTTGGGGCGGACAGAATGCCCAACGTTACTTGCTAGTATTACAATTTCGCTTGCGCTGTGGGAAAAGTAGAGTAAATTTTCCTTTCCCTGTTTACTTTCACCAAAAAAGTTGAATTAGAGTATTTAGGCTGGCTTCACCGTTTGCCACAAAGTATCAACTTCAGATGGCGTATATGCGTCTGCCGATGCCGCAGTAGTCATGTCAGCAAGCCGCCCAGCCAGAAATGTACGTGCAACCTTAATGAGTTCGTCATCTGGATAGCAGCGATGCACCCATATACCAATATCTTAGGTATCAATTCCGTCTGATTTTACTTGAAACACAACTTTGTGAAAAGGCTCGGTAAAGCCCGGTCGATGCTGGTTACGAAGTACTTTCTTCAGGCTGATATGGGTATCAAAATGCATGACTGTTTCCTTCTATACTCAAGATTATAAAAAAGCAAAAATTAACAAAATCTTTTACTTTTCACTCTTTCCAGTTTACTTTGACAAAATGTGCTTCGCGCCCCCAAACATCGTGTGTACGGGTGATATTTTCAATTGTTAAATTAAAGGGAATAGCAGTTGTTAAGTACCGCTGTGCCATAGAACCTAAATCAGGTGAAATTTCAGCGGCTGTTGTAGCTGCTACGCCCAAACCTATCAGTTGTTCGATTGGTCGAAATGGCAGTAAAAAATATACACCCATCGCTAATCCAGCAGTCAATAGCATCGCTACAGATAAATTTGTACCGCAGCGAGGATGTACGGCTAAATCCCACTCACCACTAGTCAGGCGATGTAGACCTAGTGTGACTGCACGCCGTAAATCACTGATGTTTACTTCACCATAGAGGTAAAATCCCTGTTCAGTAGACAGCCCGCCTAATAGTTCGTTATCTACTTGAACCTTGGTGAGTAGTGTGGGATTATGAGGGCTTTTTGATTCACTTAGAACCCAAACTGTAGCATGTTCTAGGGCGTGAACCTGCCGTAGCATGATAATTTCTTTCAACCCTGGAACAAACGATAGATTCTTAAGTAAATCGGCATCTTGCGTGGGTTGAGGTGTAGTCAAATCAAACTTAAAAAAGTCAAAAATAGACAAGCTACTTTGAACAGAAGCAGAAGTATTCATAAGAACACTGCTCCCCTAGTCGATGGAGCAATATAGATTTCTTACAAATGTAGCGCTTGAGGCAGTGGATTGTTGCTAATTTTTGTTGATGATTGAAAAATATCTATGCTAGGGGGCTGGAGGGTGGAGAGTAAGAGCAGAGGGGTAGGGGAGCAGAGGGACACAGGAGACAATTATCAGATAATTTATCTCCATCCCCCTCATCCCCCTCATCTCTCTAATCTCCCCATTCTCTTTTTCACAGCAATGAGAATTTACGCTATCAATTCACACAAAAATAAAGGCGTGAGGAGGAGAACAATTAGTAAACCGTTAAAATTGGCGCTTGCTGCATACCAGACGAAATTTATCGCAATACTAGATGCGATCGCTAGCGTCTGCCAAACGCTATCGACCAATCTCTATTCGCAAACGGCCTAATCGTTCTGGTTGGGCAATGGACAACAATTGACATCATTCAAGCAGACTTTGCCCCACTGCAAAGCCCAGCGGACAAGAGCCACTCGATTGTCCGTTTGGGTTTTGGTGAGAATATTGCTGATATGGTTATCAACTGTTCGCTTGCTAATTTCCAGTTTCGCTGCAATCTCTTGGTTAGTTAAGCCAGCGGCCACTAAGTCGATAATTTGCAGTTCTCTGTCTGACAGACTAACAGGGGTCTGAGACTCGCCACCAGCCATGACTTATTCTATCCTCCCTTGGTATATGTACTTAATCGCTCTCTCTAATTCTAGAAGATTCTTTTGTTGTAGGCGTTTCAAGTGTTAACAGTAATGCAATTGACAATATTTTCTTTAGATTTCAGTTGAATGGCAATATAAACCAGTATTAGTAACAATAAGTACTATTTTGGAGATAAAAATTACATAACTACTGAGATAAAAAAACAGAAAATTAGATGATATGTACCTTTTGGTAGTAGCAAAACTTGCTATTTAATTCTATTAAAACTGACGACAGAAGAGTAAAGAGTGTTATAGATTTTATACTGGAATTTCTAATTCAACATCGAAAATTTAATATCTAGAATCAGATGAGCAATCCCCGTGTTTTGTGCCTCGGTGAAATTTTATTTGATTGTTTAGCCGATCAATTGGGGCTAAAGTTGGAAGAAGTAAAATCTTGGACTCCTTATCCAGGAGGAGCACCAGCTAATGTAGCTTGTGCTTTGGTAAAGTTGGGAACGACCGCAGGATTTATCGGAGCTGTTGGTGAAGATGAACCAGGAAATGAGCTAGTCAAGTTATTACAAGAAGTAGGTGTCGATATAACTGGAGTGCAGCGCCATCCCACAGCACCAACGCGACAAGTTTATGTGACGCGGGATCTAGCGGGCGATCGCACTTTTGCTGGATTTGGTCAGTATGATACCACTGAATTTGCCGATACTCGTCTGCAAGTCAAACAATTACCAAATTTGCTGTTTCAAGAGGCAGATTTTCTGGTTTTGGGTACTTTAGAATTAGCCTATCCTGAAAGCGAACAGGCAATTAACCGCGCTTTAGAACTAGCAGAACAATACGATTTAAAGATTGTGCTAGATGTAAATTGGCGGCCTGTGTTTTGGAAAGATGAAAACACTGCTCGACAAAAAATTCAAGCCGCATTTAAGCGAGTCGATTTTCTCAAACTTGCCAAAGAAGAAGCCCAATGGCTATTTGATACCACAGATCCAGGAGCTATCACTTACCGTCTAGATTCAGTTGAAGGAGTGCTAATTACAGATGGAGAAAACGGTTGCTCTTATTGCTTGGGTGAAAATGAAGGCATATTACCATCTTTTTCTATCTCTGTAGTTGATACAACTGGTGCGGGTGATAGCTTTCTCGCAGGTTTTATCAACCAGCTAGCTCAACAAGGTATCCAAAAATTAAGAGATGCAGAAATAGCAAAACAAATTGTGACTTATGCTAGTGCTGTTGGGGCGCTGACTACTATCAAACCAGGAGCAATCGCATCCCAACCTACTACCGCTGAAGTTGAAGCTTTTCTAGCGACACATCACCTTTAGAAACTCATACACCAGCCTGACTTTTCACGGGAAGTCCTCAAACTCTTGTTAAGGCTGGGGGTAGGGGGTAGGGAAAACAAGAAAGCCGGACTACACCCCACACCCCACACCCTCGCTCATGCGTCCACATACCGTGAAAAGTCAGATACACCAGCTGGGATATCTGCTACTAACGGCTGATACTCCCAGCTTGAGAATGGACGAAAGCCCTCATGCCATTCTGCGGTCATATTGCATAATAAACGACTAAGTAAGTATATAAAAACTCGGTTAATTGCTCCTCAATCACAAATAATGGTTTACCAAACAACATTGATATACATGACTGCAATTACGCGGATCGTCTGAGATTGCCAATTAGCAAATACCGCAAAAACACGGTTACATTAGATTATGCTTTTAAGGAGAATTACACTCATTCAAGTTATGAGGATGTAGTTATGACCTATTGTGCAATATCGAATATCCAACTCAACCTAGAAAAAACACAACAAATAGGATCTCAGCCATTAGAGACAAGTGTACTTGCAACAGATAATGATTTGGTAGCTTTAGCTGAAAAACTTTCAGAGTTGGAAGTTCCGTTAAAGGTTTTGTTGCAAGCTCTAGCTATTGCTGCTTACGATAAAGCAGCAGCTTATCGCTACGCTGATAATTATTTAAATAATCTCAAAAAGCAGGAACAGCTATTATTAGAATCTTCTTCTAATCTCAGAGATAGTTAAACTTTAAAGGAATATTTAAAATTTGATATCTCAAATTCTTAACTATTTTAATAAATATGTTTGGTGAAGATATCAAAATATATAGCCGTAGTCACATTAGGACAGTTGCGATCGCTAAAAGCCATAAAGCAACTGGGTTTTTACTCAGCACTCATAATTCAACACTTTGTCATATCATTTAGACATATGTGTTAAATATGCTATTTCATTTTTTAAATGATACTAATACAGTAGTAAGAGAAAAGAGCCTTCTCATACAGCTTATTTAAAGAATACGCCTCTCAAATTTCTTGTATATTTATCAAGCTTTTGGTAAATTATTAATACATGAAAAACTACAATTTTTGACAAATTTAAAAATTAAAGACATCAATAGAGAAACTAAATGGCACATTCAAGTTGGGAAAGCAAAAACAAATTTCTTTACCCTTACAATCGCTATTACGGTAAAGTCAAGCCAGAAAACTTAATATTCAATGCAAATCTTCAAGAATTTGCTCAAAAAATTAGCTTCATTACTAATCTAGAAACAGGTGGAAAACTCTCTCCTGAAGAAGCTTACAATCAAATTGAGGCGTTGTGGGAGCAGTTAAAAAATAGTAAAAAAAAGCTGAGGATTGGAATGGATGATTATAGTTAAGTGCGAAAAATTGTATTCCGACAAAAGCAGTAAAAAACTGGGAGCTAGAGCTATCAATCTTTGAGGCTGAGAAGTTGCAATGCTATTAGTGCTCCTTTCACCAGGTTATCAGTTGAATAAGTAGAGTAGTAACTGTTATTCTATTTTGGCTAAGTTAACGCTGCTGTATCGTCAATTTCCGTTTCGTGGGTGGGGCAAGGCTTTAATTTTTGCCATTTCATGCTGTTTAGTCGTTATCCCTTACTTCCCTTGCTCTTTTCCAGAATCCAAGATATTGTTACTACAGCAATGCTTTGTCGTATCTTTTGCTACAATCTCTGGCACTGGATCGTAACCGCCCGGATGAAATGGATGACAACGCAAAATTCGCCTAATTGCCATCCATCCGCCACGCCACGCGCCAAATCTTTCAATTGCTTGAATAGCATACATAGAACAAGTTGGTTGAAAGCGACAAGTCGGCAGGAACATTGGCGAAATAAACATTCTGTAACCTCGAATCAGACTAATGAATAATAATTTCATTGCAGTTACCCATATCTTATAAATTAGAAACAAAGGTAAAAAATCCCTATCCTGTAACATCGTTGTTGACTTTAGTTGCCGATTTAAGCTTTATTCCACCCTTATGGCTGCAAATTATCATAGTTGCAGCTTGGGTATCACTCATCCTCTTAATTGCTTGGTTAGTCAAGCGTTTTGCCACAGACGAACCAGAAATAGTACGTAAGATAGTTCACATTGGCACTGGCAATGTAATTTTGCTGGCTTGGTGGTTAGACATGCCTGCTAGTGTAGGTATTACGGCTTCAATTGTAGCGAGTGCTATAACTTTGTTGTCATATCGATTCCCCATTCTTCCTGCAATTAATAGTGTAGGCCGCCAAAGTCTAGGAACTTTTTTTTATGCTGTCAGTTTTGGTATCTTAGTCGCTTGTTTTTGGTACTTGCGCCAGCCTCAGTACGCAGTTATCGGAATTATGGTGATGACATGGGGAGATGGATTAGCAGCCCTAATTGGGCAAAAATTTGGCAAACATAAGTATCAAGTCTTAGGAAGTCAAAAAAGCTGGGAAGGCTCGTTAACTATGACCGCAGTCAGCTATGCTGTCAGTAATTTGATTTTGCTGGGTGTAGAAGGAAATGTGTGGCAAAGCTGGGTAGTATCATTGGCGATCGCTTTAGTCGCTACTGCTTTAGAAGCTGTATCATTTTTGGGTATTGATAATTTGACAGTTCCTTTAGGTACTGCTGCTTTAGCGTTTGCGTTAATTGAGCTATTGTCTTTTTAATTACAAAAACAGGGTGTGGGGTGTAGGGTGTGGGGTGTAGGCGTTTAAATAAAAACTTCAGTTGTGAGTAACAGCACCGTTTAAAAAAAGATGTTTTTCGAGATACGTAGTGAACCAGCGCTGCAAGAAGGCTTCCTTATGTATGCGACTGGTGTTAGCGTAGCGTTAGCGAGCTTGCGAGCGTCACCCGAAGGGTACGAGAAAAACAGTGTCCTTGTTACAATCCCACATTTTAAAACGTGGGTTCCCCACACTCGTTGCGCCACCCCCTACACCCTTTGAATGATATAGCAAAGTGCTGAGTGCTGAGTAACAAGAAGATTACTCAGCACTCTTGATTTAATTTGATGGGCCATTTTCTTGGCGTAACGGCTGAGTGCGATCGCTAGTAGCAATCAAAGCCTAACGATTTTTTAATGATTTATCAGTAAATAACTTGATTTTTTGTGAAGATTTTTCAAGCTATACCTTAAAATTGTTTATCATCGCCACTATCTTTAGACATATATTTAGGATGACAGTTATACCTTTTTCTCAGCCGCTATTGCGAGATAAACAAGAAGCTTTAGATTTTCAAGACTTGCAAGGTCTATTACGTCTTGAATTGAAGATTGGCAAGATTAGACTGTTTTCGGGATTTTATACCCGTATAGATCAAGTATTTATCCTTTGGGGTCTAATATGTGCGGGTATATTTGTGACAGCTCAATTTCTACCCATCAGTTGGTATACACAAGCAATTTGGTGGTCAGTCCTTACCTTTGTCGGCACGATTGCTATGGTGGTTTTGACTTGGTTTTGGGTGAGTGTAGAACGGGTACGTTGGCTAGTTTATTCTTGGATAATTTTGATGGTTGGGGGTATTGTTCTCACTGACGCAAGTATTTTTCTTTGTTGGGGAGAAGTATTGATGCGTTTGTGTCCGTTGTGGCTGGGATTAAGCAGTATTGGTTATTTATGTACAGCACTAGCATTGCGATCGCGGGCCTTTTTACTAATAGCACTTATCCATCTATTAGCAGGTGCAGTTATTCCCTGCTTTAGTCAATGGCAGTTTCTCGCCACGGGCGTAGTAATGGCAATCAATTTACTGATACTAGCAGAGTTGCAGTGGGATATGCGCCCCCCAATTGACAACGATATCTTAACACCAGAACAAAAGCTGTTTAACAAACAGCAACACCAGCGTCGGCAATTAGCTGTTTGATAAATTTTCCGCAATAACATAGGACTTATGCATGAAGACGAAAAATCAAGGGTTTGGGTCAAGATGCAAAGATATGGGGTGTAGGTGTTCAAAACCTTTACACGAATGGCACGCTTGTTAAGCAGAAATCATTAATATTAATGGTTTTGGGGTGTAGGGTGTGGGGTGTGGGATGTGGGTAACTCTGAAGAAGTAACCTCTGTTTTACCCCTAACAAATGAAACCCATATGCCCTAACCACTACTAATATCAAGTTCGCTTAATTACTTATAATTCAAAATTCTCCCTTGTCCCCGCGTCCCCGTGTCCCTGCGTCAGCCCTAATTATAAGCATTCATCCGAACATGATATTAGTTGGCTAAAATCTGGAAGTATCTATTTAAATTCTTCAAATAGCTTCAGAAATACCAAATATTGACTATACCCACTCTTAGGGTATGGATATATCTACAGAAAATCAAAGATTTAATATCTACTTTGAGAAGTAAATGTACAGGTTGAATTTCTATCTCTGGATTTATGAATTCCTGACAAACAGTGCTTATAGTTGGTTACTTAGGTGGTCTGTCCACCCGATCGCGTAATGAGGCAAAAAATCATGTCACATCAAATAATTGCAGATGTATTGTTTATCACCTTATCTGATAAGCAACATAAATTTTTAGTTGGCAGTACTAATTCAGATATGAGTAACTTTAACAATTAGTACAGCACGGCATAAACCAAATTATTATACCTTGCAGTCAGCCGCTATGCGCCAACAAAATAGCGCAAAAGCTACATAATAAAATTCTTTTGATGACTTTCAAGGTAGCATTAATAGCAACTTTAGATGAGACAATCATCTTTAATATCCAAGGCAGCACTCACAAACTTCCTTGGCTAGAATAATGCAATCAACAGTGGATTACAAGATTTTTTATGCTTGTATGGAGTCATTCATACAGGCATTACAGACTTAGATTTTGCAATTAGCCCATAACAATTGTTATAGGTGAAATGGAAATCATCTATAACAGTAGAAACTTTTGCCTATCTAAGTAGAAACTATCGCTGCGTGAATTCATAATTACTTTTTTGCAAGGGTTTCAGATACTTCAAATGGGTAGTTTATTTTCGCTGTGCTGTACTAACTAAATGCTGCAAACAAAACTAAATCTGCGATTCAATCGCTACAATCCTTTTTTTGGATATGGAAAGGGGGTTGGAGGAAGTTATTACTACTCGCTCAACGTAAGTGAGGACTTTGAGGGAGTTTGAGCTTTTTCCTCCGTTTTCTCAATGCGTTGCCCGCATTTGAGACTTGAGAAAGATAATTTTTAAACGTCGTACATACCCTTCTCGTTCCCCTTTTTTGATTATAAACCATTGTCAACAACGAACGCGGCTATTTTTAGCTGCATTTGTTACCGTTTCACGACATGAGGGATGAGGGGGATGAGGGAGAATAACTTCTGACCTGCGACTTGCGACTTCTGCCTTCTGCCTTCTGATAACTGACAAACCCTATTAAAGGTGCAGTGCTGTGAACATCCTACGCCAAGAAGAAAACAATTTCTGGCATAGTTTAAATGAACCGATTCTAGAGCAGTTGCCTGTAATTGAGGCTAATGAGTTTCTCCCCCATATTGGTAAATGGACAAATATTGGTGGGGGCGTACTGTTAAGTATCTTTGTGGCAGGAATTAGCCTGACATCTATTCTCACTTACAAAGTTACAGTTAAAGTCCCTGCAACTATCAGACCTGTGGGAGAACTGCGCTTTGTTGAATCTGTAATTACTGGAGCTGTGCAAAAGATTGAGGTTAAAGAGAATCAAGTAGTAGCTCAGGGAGAAGCGATCGCCTATGTTGATGATTCCCGCCTGCGGACTCAAAAAAGTCAATTAGAAAACAATAGTCGGCAGACTCAATTACAACTAAATCAAATTGATGCTCAAATCGGTGAAATCAATACTCAGATTGCAGCCCAGACAAGCTTAATTAACCGGACAATTATCGCTGCACAAGCTGAGTTACGTGGTACTCAACGCAACTATGAAGATGAGCAAATTAAAGCCACAGCAGATATGGCACAAGCACAAGCAGCTTTGACATTAGCTAAGGTGCAACGAGACAGATTACAGCGAGAAAAACTCTTAACAGCAACCTTGCAAGAAACAGAAGCAGGCTTAACCTTAGCTAAAGTCCAACGAGATCGATTGCAGCGAGAAAAACTCTTAACAACAACCTTACAAGAAGCAGAAGCAGGCTTAACCTTAGCGAAAGTGCAGCGAGACAGATTGCAGCGAGACAAAGTTTTAACAGCAGCCGTGCAAGAAGCGCAAGCAGCTTTGACATTAGCTAAAGTGCAGCGCGATCGCTTGCAGCCGATAGTTGCATCGGGAGCTATTTCTCGCAATTTCTTTGAAGAAAAAGAACAAGCAGTCAAATCGGCTGATGCAAAGCTAGAAGAGGCGAAAGCTAGCGCTAAAAATCTCGTAGAGGAAAAAGAACAAGCAATCAAATCGGCTGAGGCAAAGCTAGAGGAGGCGAAAGCTAACGCTAAAAATCTCGTAGAGGAAAAAGAACAAGCAATCAAATCGGCTGAGGCGAAGTTAGAAGAGGCGAAAGCTAACGCTAAAAATCTCGTAGAGGAAAAAGACCAAGCCTTGCAAGTAGCGCAAACGAACCTAGACAAGGCTAAAACTGCGATCGCTCCTAGTAACGCTTCCGTAACTGTGGCGGCTGAAAAAATTAGGCAAGAACAAGCACAAGGTGAGGCTACCTTAGCCGCTTTGAAAAAAGAAAGAGAAACTTTGTTACAGCAGCGCCTAGAATTCCAAAAACAACTCGATCGCACTTCCAAAGAACTGCAACAAATACAAAACGACTTGAATCAAAGTGTGATTCGAGCGCCGATCGCAGGTACTTTATTACAATTAAAACTTCGCAACCCCGGACAGGTAGTACAACCGAGTGAAGCCATTGCTCAGATTGCTCCTCTTGATGTGCCAATGCAAATCAAAGCTCAAGTGCCAGCTCAAGATATTGATAAGGTAAAAGTCGATCAACAAGTGCAAATGCAGGTTTCTGCTTGTCCTTATCCAGACTATGGCACTCTCAAAGGGACTGTTAAAACAATTGCACCAGATGCTCTACCAGTCGAAAAAAACAATGCAACTCCAAGCACTTCAGAGGTTAAAGCTTATGAAGTAACTATTGAACCACAAACTATGTATGTGGGTAAAAGCAATCGCCAGTGTCAGCTGAAATCTGGGATGGAAGGCAGAGCTGATATTATCTCTCGTCAAGAAACAGTACTCCACTTCCTTCTTCGTAAAGCAAGATTAATCGCAGATATCTAGGAGAGTCAGTTGTCAGTTGTCAGTTGTCATTAGTCAGAAGGCAGGAGGCAGAAGGCAGGAGGCAGAAGGCAGAAGTCGCAAGTCGCAAGTCGGAAGTTATTCTCCCTCACTCCCTCATCTCCCTCATCTTCCTCATCCCCCTCATCTCCCCCTACCCCTTATCCCTTTTACCTCATTGGTTTGCACCATGTTTGGTTTATTCAAACTCCAGAAAAATTACCAGTGCGTTTTACAGTTGAGTGAAGAAGACTGTGGAGCAGCTTGTCTAGCTTCGATTTGCAAATATTACGGACGCTTCTTAAGCATCAATCGCAGCCGAGAAGCTGTAGGAACTGGACAGCTAGGAACAACTATGTTGGGTCTAAAACGTGGTTCTGAGGCTTTAGGTTTTAATACTAGGGCTGTGAAAGCTTCGCCGGCAATTATAGACAGAATCAAAGAAGTTCAATTGCCAGCAATTTTACATTGGCGAGGCTACCATTGGGTTGTTTTATATGCTCAACGAGGCAAAAAGTACGTCATTGCCGATCCATCTGTGGGCATTCGTTATGTCAATCGAGAAGAGTTAAAAACAGCTTGGAATGGGGTGATGCTCTTACTAGAGCCAATAGAAAGCTTTTTTGAGCAGCCCCAAGAACAAGCAAAGGGTGGCTTAGGACGCTTTTTTCAGCGCATTTGGCCTTATCGTGGGTTGCTTACTCATGTCTTAATCATTAACGCTGTCCTCGGCTTACTGGCTTTAGCTACTCCCGTCATGATTCAACTCCTTACAGATGATGTTTTGGTGCGTGGAGATACCCAGTTACTCACAGTTGTAGTAACAGCTGTTGTGGTGATGACTTTATTTAGTAGTAGTCTGCGAATACTGCAAGGTACAATGATTGCTCACTTCGGGCAACGGCTGCAATTAGGGCTTGTCTTAGAGTTTGGGCGAAAAATTCTGCAATTACCTTTAAGTTTTTACGAAGCCCGCCGTAGTGGCGAAATCACTAGCCGATTGCGAGATATTAATGAGATCAATCAGTTGGTATCGCAGATTGTGGTTCTTTTACCTAGCCAGTTTTTCGTTGCAGTGGTTTCTTTCTGTTTCATGTTGTTTTATAGCTGGCAACTAACATTAGCAGTTGTTCTCTTCGGTATTTTAATTACCCTCTCTACATTGCCTTTTTTACCCGTTTTACAACAAAAAACCCGCAATCTTTTAGTCTTAGGAGCTGAAAATCAAGGTGTTTTAGTAGAAACATTTAAAGGAGCACAGGTATTAAAAACCACAAATGCGGCTCCTCAATTTTGGGATGAATTTCAAAGCCGTTTTGGTCGCCTTGCTAATCTCAATTTCACCACTATTCAAATTGGAATTATCAACAATACTGTTGCTAGTTTGCTGACTACCATCGGTGGTGTCGTTTTACTGGGGCTAGGAAGCATCTTAGTCATTCAGGGGGAATTAAGCATCGGTCAAATGCTAGCTTTTAATACTTTACAAGTTAATGTTTTGAATTTAATTGATTCCTTAGTTGGCTTAACAGATGAGTATTTTCGTTCGCAGACAGCTATATCTCGACTTTTAGAAGTTATTGATGCTACTCCGGAAGTAGTTGGAGGTAGTCAAAAACCAATTGCACAAATTCCTAGTAATGCAGATATTTGTTGTTCTCATATCACGTTTCATCATCCTGGCAGAGTTGACTTACTAGAGGATTTTTCTATTAACTTGCCTGGGGGACAAGTTATTGCTTTGATTGGTAAATCTGGTTGTGGCAAAAGTACTTTAGCAAAAATAATAGCAAGTTTATATCAACCGAATTCTGGCAATATCCGTATAGGTTTGTATAACATGCAAGACCTTTCTTTAGATTGTTTGCGACAACAAGTAGTTTATGTACCTCAAGAACCTCATTTTTGGAGTCGCTCGATTGTAGATAATTTTCGCTTAGGTACGCCTTACATTGCTTTTGAAGAAATTGTCAAAGCTTGCTATATTGCTGATGCCGATGGCTTTATCAGTCAACTTCCAAATAATTATCAAACTGTTTTAGGAGAATTTGGAGCAAATCTCTCTGGGGGACAAAGACAAAGACTAGCGATCGCTAGAGGAATTCTCACCGATCCACCCGTACTAATATTAGATGAAGCAACAGCGGGACTAGACCCAGTTAGTGAATCTCAAGTGATGGATCGGCTTTTGGAATCTCGAAAAGGTAAAACTACAATTTTAATTACCCATCGTCCCAGTGTAGTTAATCGTGCTGATTGGATTGTGTTAATAGATAAAGGTCAAGTGCAAATACAAGGTACTTTAGAGACTTTTACCTCGCAACCAGGAGAGCATTTACAGTTTTTATCAGTATGAAATTTCGCTTTCATGACTCGATAGTTACTCATTTAAACCGAGATTTTTAATAAGTGAAATAAAATAGATAGCTATAGAGACAAAAATACTTTGTCTCTACAATCTTGTGTATATATCTAATTTTTAATGTTTAATTATCTAGTTGTAATGAATGGAGTATGAATCAAAGTTTTTCTAGAAATGCAATTAACTCAAATCTTGTATTGTTAGCTTTTATTGAAAATATCTAAAAAATATCATGAGCCAAAAGAAATATATTCCTTGATAAAAAATATAACCTGAGAATAATTTAAAATATAGACTAATTGTTAATAATAAAAGCGTAGGTGATCAGCACCTATTTACGTAAGTGAGGTAAAAAATTATGTCCATACAAATGATGTCTGATTTACTTGAGGATTTATCCACAGAGCAACAACAAATTCTCGCTGGTGGAACTAAAGCACCTGATGAAGAAGGCGGCGAAGAAGGTCGTCCAGAAGATGATGAAAGTGACAATAATGGAAGTTCTCCCTTAATTCCCATTGGAGGCACTCGCCTTTACAAAATTAGGAGCAGAAGCCTCGTTCGCGTGCGAAGACTACGCTAAACTTAGCAATTCGTCAGAGAAGATAAGATTCTCACAACTTTCTCTCAACAAATTAGGTTTTGAGTAAGTTGAGATAGTCTCCTATATTCTCTTAAGAGATTAAACCAATCACTTAGGAATCAGAAAGGAAAGTACTATAACAAGCACTTTCCTTTCTCTTCTCTCCTGACTTCAAATGCAAATAGTTTTGATTAGTTGATGAACATATATTTACGGCATAACTCAATGTAGTAGCCGTAAATTTGTATAAACCGAGGAATTTTTCTGTACGAAATTGAGGTAATCAATTATGTCAGATCGAATCATCACATCTAATTTGCTGGTGGCATTATCCACAGAACAACAGCAACTTCTAGCTGGAGGTCGCAACTTTAGTGTTGGCAACCGTGGCTTTGGTGACAACAATGATGAAGGTGACTTCGGTGGCTTTGGTGAAGATGAAGGTGACTCCGATGAAAGCGACCTTGGTAACAACACGAGAAATATTCGCTTGAGATCGGGAAGTCTCCGGTTAGGTGGTGGGGACAACTTTAGTGGCGGTGGCTTTAGCGATCGCAGGGGAATTACTTTCTTGAAACTTACATTTTTTTCAAGATAAATCAGTCCAATAATCGTAATTTGTGTAAGTGAGGCAATCAATTATGTCAGTTCAATCCATCCAACCTGAATTATTTGTAGAACTATCTACAGAACAACAACAGCTTATATCTGGCGGACAATTTGGTAGATTTCCTGGAGGTGGCGGCGGACAGTTTTCTCAAGGTACACCCGATATTACTGTCCGTGGTGTTCTCACTGATTCTAGCGGTCAAAGTTTTCCTGTCCGTATTTTAGGCTTCATTGCTCAATAAACCCTAATTGCTAATTTTAGCAATTAGCGATCAAAAAAGACGCGTATAACTGCCTCAAAATAAATTTATGTTTTGAGAAAGTTTACGCGGTTAAGCATCTTCTTCTAAGGTTTTACATGAAAGAGCCAAATAGCAGAAAGTAAAGTACTAGCTGTAGTCTTTAACTTTCTGCTTTCCTTTTTTTATAGATACAAATATTTTGATATACAAACAAATATTAATTCATAAGTTTAATGAAAGGCGATCGCAGGCTAAAGCTACAGAACTAATTAAATTTGTTCAAATAGCCAAGATAATTTTTTATTGTTAATTACTCATCTAATTATAATTAATTTGTAACACTAACAATCATCATCGAAAGTATTAAATTTATTTTTTTATGTTTATAACCTTAGGATAATTTAGGAGATATAAAAGTCCTTTAAAAATAAAAGAACAGGAATTACACACTATGTTTTTCATAAATACATATGCGTGTAAAACCTTTGTAAGTAAGTGAGGTAAATAATTATGTCAGAGCGAATCAAAAAAGATGATTGCCTTGTGGATTTATCTACAGAACAACAGCAGCTTGTAACTGGAGGATTCTTCGGTTACGGTTATGGCGGTTATGGTAGATTCGGCGGCTATGGCCCCTTTGGTGGTTATGGCGGTTATGGTCGTGGTTTTGGCTATGGTTATCCTTTCTTCTAAATCTGCAAAGTATAACGCTTCTGGCAGACTTACTTTTTGTACGCTCAAGTAACGGATATCCTTGCGCCTCTAAAAATAACCACAACATAGCTTCTAGGTTTTGTTGTTGGTATGTAGAAGGCATAAACGACAGGAAAGTGTAAACTAGCCTTTGGGCGTGGGCAAGAATTGAAACTATTGTTCTTGCTTAATTTATATATATTTCACGCCCTTTTTTCTCATATTTTACCTCATGAATGCAAATACCTCTGTTCTCAGTTATGCTGACTTCTCTTAATTTCTAATTTGTACTGGCATGGCTAAATAGATCATTTTCAAACCACCCAGTGGCGTAAAAATTACTGGAGTCAGGTTTTGATTTAAATGCATTTGAATTTCCGAAGATGGCAAGGCTTTTAAACCTTCCATTAAATACTTGACATTAAAAGCAATTTCTATATCTTGTCCAGATATTTGTGCTGGCATTGACTCTCGGCCGCTACCCATTTCCTGAGCTTCGCAAGATAAGGTAAGCTCTTGGGTGCTGCTATCAATAGTGAGTTTAACAATATTATTTTTCTGGTCGGCTAATACGGCAATTCGCTCCAAAGTACTTAAAAATTGTCGTCGTTCAACGGTTACTTGTCGCTCAAATTGTCGGGGAATAAGTTGCCGATAAGCAGGATACTGCCCTTCTAAGGTACGGGTGGTCAAGCGTTGATTTTGCCATGCAAACACAACTTGACCTCGATCTAAATATAAGGCTATTGATTCATCCGTAGCAGTATTATGAGCTAACATACGTTCTAATTCGCGTAAAGCCTTAGCTGGTACTGTAACCTCTAGTTGACCGCTATCTCCAAGGGGACGCTCATTAATGGTTTCTACCACTGCTAAACGATGTCCATCGGTTGCTGCAAATTCCAACGTGTCTTCTTTAACTGTGAGATGCACTCCCGTGAGTACTTGCTTTGTTTCATCGCCACTGGTGGCAAATAACGAACCTCGTAATCCTTCAATTAATGCAGCGGTAGTCAGATGCAGAGGTTCAGTATTTTCAATTATAGGTAATTCCGGAAACTCCTCCGCTCCCATTGCTCGCACTTGGTAATGTCCACTCTTGGGTGTGAGTGTGACAATTAAACCTTCTCCTGTTGAGGTTTCAGTTTCTAGTACAGATTCATCGTCTAGGGTAATTTCTCCTTCTGGAAGACGAGAGATAATATCTACAAGCAGTTTTGCCGGAAGTGCGATCGCGCCTCCTTGCCATATATCTGCGTTAAAGCTGGTACGAATACCTAAACTGAGATCGAAGGCTGTTAAACTTACTTGGCTAGTTTGAGCATCCGCTTGCAGTAGCACGTTGGCAAGTACCGGATGAGTCGGTCGTGACGGTACTGCACGACTGACGAGTGAGAGGTTTGTACTAAGGTCGCTTTGGGCGCAAACTAATTTCATAGTCAGATTCAGCTAGCGATCGACTATGGTAGCACTTTAGCTGTCATGTATGATCTGTTAACTGACCTCAATCAATAAATATCTCTAGAAATGATGTCAGGGCGAACGTAACAGCGCCCCTACTAAAGATTTCGGGCAACGCAGAATTAATTATTACCAGATGTCTATTAATAACAACCCAAATGCGATCGCATAGTTTGACAGCCCAAAATAAAATTTCAGGTTGATGTTGCGTTACATAGTATTTACAACGTTACCTTAAATAAGTACCCCAAAATGAAATCAACACACACGAATTTATACCGTTAGATATAAGTTATTCTCAATCCATTGGGTAGATGAATAGCTAAATGTATGTAACTTAAGCTTAGTTACATTACTGAATCAACTTCTACGTTGAAAATATTGTTTGTATAACATTTATTGCAAACTATATGATGTAGCAGTATCGAAAATATCTCTTCACTTAAAATTAAAAATATTAAATATGTAAATCCAATGATGTCCAGCCAAATCATTTTTAATGAATGTATTTCTTAGAGCAAAATTAAAGGAGTAAACATGTTCAAAATTGTTTTTTTTGTAATCAAATAGGCAATATCAAAACTTAATCAGAAATAAGTCAAAAATAGTTTAGTGGTGATAATACCTGAAAATAGGTTTTATGAAACTGCTTATCGTTGAAGACGATCGAGATATGGCAGCAGCTCTTACCACTTCCCTGGTAGCACAGCAGTTTACGGTCGATACTGCTAGTGATGGTCGATCGGCATTGGAGCTAGCTGAAGCGATAGAGTATGACTTGATCGTGCTGGATGTGATGCTGCCGGAGAAGGATGGCATCCACCTGTGTCGTCAACTGAGGGAAAAGAATCAGCAAGAGCCAATTTTGTTGCTTACAGCCAAGGTGGATGTGGCAGATCGGGTGGCGGGTTTTGAGGCAGGAGCTGATGATTATGTTACCAAACCCTACGAGCTATCGGAATTGCTGGCTCGGATTCGGGCATTGCTGCGGCGGCGCGGCACACTATTAACAAAAGTATTTTGCTGGGGTGGGTTGCAGCTCGATCCGAATAACTGTGAAGTGACCTGTCAAGATCGACCCGTACATCTCACGCCTAAAGAATACAAACTGCTGGAGCTATTTTTACGGCATCCGCGCCGGATTTTTGACCGACGGACTTTGCTCGATCGCATCTGGTCGATTGATGAATATCCGGGTGAAGAAGCTGTAACAACCCAAATTCGTGGGTTGCGGCGAAAACTCCAAATGGCAGGGCTGAATGCCAATCCGATTGAAACATTGTATGGGCTGGGGTATCGGTTGAAACCTGTGCCAGAGTTGCAGGGAAGCAGGGGGGCGGGGGAACCTTTCAAGGGTAGGGAAGTAGAATCGCAGAATTGTTCTAGAGAGTTGTTGGCTTCTGAATCTAGTACTGCTATTGATGCACAGGCAAAAACAGCGGCGGCGATTCAGCAGATGTGGCAGGAGTTTCAGTTGCGGTTGCAGGGACAATTGGCAAAGCTGGAAGAAGCGATCGCCCACCTCTTTACCAACACGCTCACTTCTGAGCAGCGGCAGCAGGCTCATAGCCTTGCCCATAGGCTAATTGGCTCTTTGGGGGCATTTAGCATTCCGCAAGCGGCAGAACTTGCCCGCCAAATTGAATGCACTCTAAAAACACCTACAACTGCTGTGCAATCAGAGGAAGCAGCTCAACTAGCATTGCTGTTTCAGCAACTAAAGCAAGCCACCCAGCAACTACCCACTTTTTCTGCACCATTGCCTACTTCCTTGGAAAGATGCGGCGAGCAGTCTGTTGCTTTGGTTCCCAAAATTGAAGGAACTGCCTTGTTTGCAGGAGTTCTCTACGAGAACGCCAACAGACAGTTCGCTCAAATCGGCAGACCGGCTGACCCGGTTATCTTTGCCAACGCGCTGCCTCAAAAATCTTCGCACGCAACTTCTTTCCATGTCCTTTTCAAGCCCACCAACTCCCAGGTGTTGTTGATTGATGACGACACAGACTCAATCGAACGAATGCAGGCAGATGCACCAAACTGGGGCGTTCGCCTAGAAATTGCCACCGACCTCACCATCGCCCGCCAACGCCTTCAGTACATTACACCCGATGCGATCGTGTTGGATGTGAGTTTTCCTAATACCAGCGACAACAGCTTGACCCTGCTGGCACAGTTGAAGCGCCAGTTTCCTAGCATTCCCGTCCTGGTATTAAGCAAACAGGGCGATTTGACCAAGCGCGTGGAAGTCACCCATCTGGGAGCTAACGCTTTTTTGCAAAAGCCTGCTACACCCACCGAAGTATTTCAGGTCGTTACTCAACTATTTAAACGGATTGATGCGATCGCTGCCAAAGTGCTGATGGTAGATGACGATCCGGAATTTTTGAGTTTGTTGCAAGCCCAACTGCAACCTTGGGGCTTTCAAGTCACCACTTTGGCAGACTCCAGCCAGTTCTGGCAACTTCTGGAAGCAACGACTCCTGACTTACTATTGCTAGATGTATTTATGCCGAGGTTCAGTGGCATTGAACTGTGCCAAGTAGTCAAGAACGATCCGCGCTGGAGTCAGTTACCTGTATTATTTCTTTCAGCTCGTGCCGATGCCGATACCTTGCATCGAGCATTTTCTGTGGGGGCAGATGACTACATCTTAAAGCCGATTGTGGAAGCAGATTTGATTCAGCGAATTTTGAATTTTAATCGCTGAGATTTCTGTTGTTAGGTTTACGTATACTAAGCTGCTGCACTTACAAGTTGTTTAATAACCATTTGAGGTAAAAATAAAGAACGTTATCAGTAGACCTATGAGCAAAAGTAACTTTTGCACTCTTGTGGGTAAAGGGACTCATGTTAAAGGTAAAAGGTTTTTTATTCCTTTCCCCTTACCCTTTTACCGACTTCTGCAAGAAGTCTAGTCAATTTCAGTAGAATTTTTATTATGTCCTCTTATGTAAATCGATGCATTCTAGTGATAGACGATGAACCTGACCTGTGCCGCGTTGTCAAGATCGCTCTAGAACAGCTCAAAAGTTGGAAAATCCTTACCACCGAATCTGCACAGGCAGGACTGGCACAAGCGCAAACGCAACAGCCCGATGTGATTTTACTCGATTTAACGTTGTCTAATGGAGATGGACTGTCCCTGCTGCAAAGCTTAAAAACCAATTTGACTACGCAATCAATTCCAGTAATTTTGTTTACCGCAACAGAACCATCATCTGATTCACTCAATTTTGACCCTGCTAACGTTGCCGGAGCCATCCTTAAACCGTTCAATGTTTTGCAACTGGCCGATCGGATTATTGAACAACTAGGGTGGTGATAGCTAATTTTAATAAGCGATCGCTAATAGGGGAATCCGACAAAGCTGTAATAGGTTGCCTCACGTGTCATATTCTATTTTGAGGTGATACGCGAATACTTCGCATTCTAATTAGCTAAATTTCTTGATGAAATTATTGAGGTAAATATCGAAGTTGCTTGGCGATCGCCCCAAATATACAGTTAAGATTGCTATCACAAATCTAGAATTTTGTTAAATTATTATATGATTTTTTTAATTTGAGTCTTTACAGTGATATGTAAAGCTCGTATTTGCTTTTGACGAAGCTAAATACACTTTTATTACTTCTTTAATGTTCCTTATTCTTAGTCTCTATGAATAATTCAAGAATCAAATCTGATAAGTAGGTAGACATCAGTAAATGTAAAACGCCAACCTGTGAAATTCGCTCATAATTTGGCTTTTTCCTTCTGCCTTCTGCCTCCTGCCTTCTGCCTTCTACTTAGCTATATTTACTAACAATTTTTAAGAAAATTATGTATAAATCAATTTAAATGAGACAATCTAAGCTTTAATCAAGGCAAAGAAAGACATGAATGAGCGTGAAAAGGCTCTGCGGGTTCTTGCAGCTAAACGCTGGCAAGTATCCCTGCTTTTAAGTGGAGCCATGATGTTTATTTACTTTGGGTTTATCTTACTAATTGCATTTAATAAGCCTTTGTTGGGATCGTTGGTGATTCCTGGGCTGAGTCTAGGTATTTTATTAGGAGCATTAGTAATTGTCTCAGCGTGGATACTAATTTTTCTTTACGTGCGTTGGGCGAATAATTATTATGACAACAAAATCGCCCAGTTGACAGATCGAGAAATTAGTCCTTAGAAAATTTTCATCCAAAATCCAAAATATCAAATCTTAAATGAGCATGAATCATCTTTTGTCAAATCTGCTGCTAGCAATAGATATTTCTAATTTCGGTCGCTTTAATCCTTTGGCGATCGCTTTCTTTATTTTCTTTGTAGCAACTTCCCTTGGTATTACATTTTGGGCAGCAAAGCTGACTAAAAATACATCCCATTTTTATACAGCGGGAGGAGAAATTAGCGGTTTCCAAAATGGGCTAGCTTTAGCAGGAGACTTTATGAGCGCAGCTAGCTTTTTAGGCATTGCTGGACTAGTAGCTCTAAACGGTTTTGACGGCTTAATTTATTCTATTGGGTTTTTGGTAGGCTGGCCAATTGTCATGTTTTTAATTGCAGAACCGCTGCGAAATTTAGGTAAGTATACTTTTGCAGATGTTATAGCTTATCGATTGCAACAAAAGCCTGTACGAATTGCAGCAGCTATTGGGACATTGGCAGTTATCAGTTTTTATTTAATTGCCCAAATGGTAGGAGCTGGAGAACTAATTAAGCTACTATTTGGCTTTGATTATGAATTGGCTGTAGTCATCGTTGGTTGTGTGATGATGGCTTATGTAATTTTTGGTGGGATGATAGCTACTACTTGGGTACAAATTATTAAGGCAGTTCTCTTATTAGGTGGAACAATTTTACTAACTGTTTTAGTATTAGCCCAATTTAATTTCAACCCAATGGCTTTGTTTGCGGCTGCTGCTGATAAATATCCAGGCGTATTAGCTCCTGGGAAGCAAGTTTCAGACCCACTTGATGCTATATCTTTGGGGATGTCGTTGATGTTTGGTACGGCTGGATTACCTCATATTCTCATGCGTTTTTATACAGTACCTGATGCGAAAACAGCGCGGATATCTGTTACTTACGCCACAGCTTTGATTGGTTTATTTTATCTTCTGACCTTTATTTTGGGTTTTGGTGCAATGGTATTAGTAGGTCAAGATGCAATCAAGCAAATTGGCACTGGTGGTAATATGGCTGCGCCAATGTTAGCAGACTTTCTCGGTGGTGATGCTTTCTTGGGCTTTATTGCGGCTGTTTCCTTTGCCACAATTTTGGCAGTAGTGGCAGGGTTGACACTCTCAGGTGCAGCAGCTTTATCTCACGATTTGTGGGTGAATGTAGTGCGTTCGGGTCATGCTAATGAGTCAGAACAACTAAAGGTAGCTCGCGGTGCAACAATGCTTTTAGGACTGATCGCAATAGTATTAGGTATTCTCTTCAAAGGGCAAAATGTTGCTTATATGGTAGGATTAGCATTTGCGATCGCTGCCAGTGCAAATTTTCCCGCTTTATTGCTTTCAATGCTTTGGCGACGTTTTACTACTAGTGGTGCAGTAGCAAGTATGTTGGTAGGTACTATTTGCGCTCTAGTATTGATTTACTTTTCGCCTACTATTCAAGTTACAATTCTCAAGCACGCTACAGCACCTTTCCCTCTAAAAAATCCTGGATTAATTACTATTCCGCTAGCATTTATTGTCGCAATTGTTGTATCTCTACTGACCAAAGAACAGCAGGCACAGGAAAAATTTACAGAAGTTGAAAATCGGATTCATATTGGTTCCTAGGTTAAGAATTCAGAATGAATTCTGTACGAAGCCGCGGATGAATAATCGGCGTTTTTGCACCCCCACCAAATTGAAAATTTGGTGGTCTTCAATCAGTGGGGGATTCAGACCCGCCACTGATTGCATTCTGACTCCTGAATTCTGAATTCTTCTTCAATTCAAAGTACTGCGATCGCCACCATAAATCCTGAAACGGAAAGTTAAAAACGACTATGAAATTTACACGAAATCCCACTTCAGGCAAGCGTCGTCATAGCTGGCTTAAAACACTGATTCTGGCTTTCTTTTTGTTGGTATCCATAATGCCACCAACTGTTCAAGCTAACGCCAGCGAAAAAGCTCCAGTTTTGGACAGCACAACCACACTTCAAACTATACTTACCAGCAGTCATCGTTCGCAAAAAAATCGCCTGCGAGACAAATATCGCCATCCAGCCCAGACCCTTGAATTCTTCGGTCTGCGCCCTAATATGAGCGTGGTTGAATTGTGGCCGGGGAATGGTTGGTATACTGAGATCCTCGCTCCATTTTTACAGCAAAGAGGGCAACTTATAGTTACTAACTTTGCTGACAGCAAGAATAAACAAGCCTTGGCTTTTCAAGAAAAGCTAGCGGCAGATCCAGAGGTTTTTGGTAAGGTCAAAGTAGCCCAAATTAATCCTCCAAACGAACTCATCCTAGCCCCCGACAATTCCGTGGACATGATTGTTACCTTCCGCAATATTCACAACTGGGTTAAAGCTGGCTATGCCGAGCAAGTTTACGCCGCAGCTTACAAAGCACTCAAACCAGGGGGCATCTTGGGAGTGGAAGAACACCGGGCTAGAGCGGGCATTTCTTCAGAGGAGAGTAACAAAACTGGCTATATGTCTGAAGATGGGGTAATTGCTGCTCTCAAGAAAGCCGGCTTCAAATTGGTGGGCAAATCAGAGATTAACGCCAACCCCATGGATACTAAAGACTATCCAGGTGGAGTTTGGTCGCTACCTCCGACCTTGAGCCAAGGTCAAAAGGATAGACAACGCTTCCTCGGCATTGGGGAGAGCGATCGCATGACCCTCAAGTTCGTCAAACCCAAAGCCCCTTGAGGATTTTTAAATAAAGAATAATCTCTAGCTGATTTTCTCTCCGCGCAGGCGGACTACCCTTCAAGAAGCTGCTAACGCATCTACATTTGTATAGCCAAGCAAGTGCGTTGGGGAGACACTGCGTGCAGAGAGAAGTCGCTCTTGCGGGTTTCCCTCCAAGCGAACTTCGGAGAGTTCCCATGACAGGTGTAGGCTCTTAAAAGGGGAAGGGTTTAAAACCTTTACCCCTTACCCCTTACCCTTTTCCCGTCTGTCAAAAAGACTTTGGCAGACTACTAAGTGTAAGATGTAATGGGTTTGTAAATCTTTTAACTGTGTGAAGTTTGCCAGTATATTCCTAGATTAGCTTGACACAAATTATAACAGTAGTAAAATTTACAATATCACACAAAAATTAAGGCAATAAAATAAAGTAGCGTACTTGTGCGTAACACCACAAATTATGCATACTAATAATCAACATTCATCGGCTCAAAACATTCCGGGTTATTATAGCCTGGGAACGCCTTAATTACATATTACTAAATAAATTGTTGCGTTGAGATTTTATGGACAAAAGTCCACAAGATGGCAGTATTATCCTCCTCTAAGCTGGTGAGGCAGTCTCCCAGCGCGGGGGAGACATTAGGAGGTATCATGCTTACACAAGATATTCGCAATTCCCTCATTGAGGCGACCGATTTAAACCAGCTCAAATGGGATTTAAACAGTTTACAACCTGTAGATGTAGGAGAATACATCACACAATTACCGGAAAAACAGCGGGCGATCGCATTTCGGCTACTCAACAAAGCACAGGCAATTGATGTCTTTGAATATCTGCCAACACAAGTCCAGGAAGAACTGATTAATTCTCTGCACGATCTAGAGGTAGTGCATATTGTAGAGGCAATGAGTCCTGATGAACGAGCAGAATTGTTTGACGAACTGCCCGCCGGAGTCATCAAACGACTATTGCAGGAACTAAGTCCAGAACAAAGGCAAGCAACGGCCACAATTCTCGGCTATCCAGAAGGTACAGCCGGGCGGGTGATGACAACAGAATACGTGCGGTTACGGGAAGGATTGACTGTCGGAGAAGCCTTAAGCAAGATCCGCCGTCAGGACGAAGACAAAGAAACGATTTACTATGCCTATGTCACGGACGACAACCGCACCTTGGTTCGCGTTGTTTCATTGCGTCAGTTACTATTCACCTTTCCCGACGTTTTAATCCGAGATATTGCTAGCGATCGCGTGATTAAGGTGCGAACAGAAACATCCCAAGAAGAAGTCGCCCAAATCATGAAGCGCTATGACTTAATTGCTATCCCTGTAGTCGATCGGGAAGACCGATTAGTTGGCATCATCACGATTGATGACGTAATTGATATTTTGGAAGAAGAAGCCACAGAAGACATTCAAAAACTGGCAGGTGTGAGTGGCGATGAAGCAGCTTTATCTCCTCCTCAAATTACCATCCGCAAGCGCTTGCCTTGGTTGTTGGGAATTATGGCATTGTATATCGGTGCAGCCAGTGCGATCGCGCCTTTCCAATCTATAATTGCCGCCGTGCCAGTTCTAGCGGTGATCATGCCGATTTTTTCTAATACTGGTGGCACTGTAGGTATTCAAGCATTAACTGTAACAATTAGAGGCTTGGGTGTAGGTGAAGTGACACCTAAAGATACTCTAAAAATTCTTCGCAAGGAAATTTTTGCTGGTTTTGGCACAGCCATAGCTTTATCCTTAACTATGTTCCTGCTTTCCTTAATTTGGGCACACCCTCAAGAGCGATGGGTAGCCTTAGTTGCAGGATTGGTTATGGCGACGAATACAATTGTTGCTGTGACTCTTGGTACTTTACTGCCAATGGCTTTGAAGCGGCTAAAGCTAGATCCTGCCTTAGTGAGCGGGCCGTTAGTAACAACTATGCTGGATACAATTGGATTCTTAACATTCCTCAGCCTGATTTCCATCGCTTTGAAGGTTTTCCATTTACCAACATAAGCCCCAATCCAAAAAGATGTATCTATTTTGATAGAAGACAGGTGGTATCATTGCCTCTGCATATATAAATTAAAAAGTTGTAGAGAAGCGTAGCACCGCTCCCTAGCAAGGAAATTAGCTCGGATCTCTACGCACAACGATCGCTATTTATGCCTACTACCACCTGGAATCGTCATCACGTTCTCTCCTTAGCTGACTTCACTGCCGCTGAATACGATACTGTTTTGCAAACAGCTGCTAGTTTTCAGGAAGTATTATCACGGCGGACAAAGAAAGTACCAACCTTACAGGGACAGGTGGTGGCAAATTTATTTTTTGAACCGTCTACCCGCACTCGCAGTAGTTTTGAACTCGCTGCCAAACGTTTAAGTGCAGATACGCTCAACTTTGCTGCATCTACTTCTTCTATGACCAAGGGAGAAACAATTCTCGACACGGCGAAAACCTATTTGGCCATGGGAACTGATATTATGGTAATTCGCCATAAAGAGGCAGGAGTACCAAATGCGATCGCGGCTGAAATGGATCGCCTTGGTGTGAAAGTTAGCGTTCTGAATGCTGGTGATGGTCAACACGAACATCCTTCCCAAGCACTGTTAGATTTATTTACTATTTGTACTCTAATTGACCCAGATCGCCCCCGACTGGAACTTTTAAAGGACAAAAAAATTGCCATTGTTGGAGATATTCTCCATTCTCGTGTGGCGCGATCTAATATTTGGAGTTTAACAGCCAGTGGCGCTCAAGTGCATCTGGCAGCGCCACCCACACTTTTACCCAAGTTATTTACTGAGTACGTCTTAGAGTCAGCAGAGTCAGCAGAGGGGCAGGGGGGCAGGAGGCAGGAGGCAGAAGTCGCAAGTCGCAAGTTATTCTCCCTCACTCCCTTGTCTCCCTCATCCCCCTCATCTCCCTCATCCCCCTCATCCCCCTCACTTTCAATTCCCAACCGTCAACTATTTCTACATTGGCAGCTAGAACCTGCCTTACAAGATGCTGATTTCGTCATGACTTTGCGCTTGCAAAAAGAACGCATGACTGCTCATTTGCTGCCTAGTTTGCGAGAGTATCATCAAATGTTTGGCATTACACGCACTAAGCTACAACTGTGTCAGCCTAATGTTAAAGTCTTGCATCCAGGGCCAGTTAACCGTGGTGTTGAAATTAGTTCTGAATTGATGGATGACCCGGAATTTAGTCTGATTCAATCACAAGTTACCAGTGGAGTAGCTGTTCGCATGGCATTGTTGTATTTGTTAGGTAGCGGCAAGGCTTCGGGAATTTAAAATTTACTGTGCTAACTGATGTGAGAAAATGTTTGGCGATCGCATCTTTCATTAGAAATAGCTTTAGTTGCAATAGTAATAGATATACTATTTTGTTATTCTTGCTCTAGCTCAAGAAAGAATACTCTAATGCAATTGATTCGATAAACTCGTCCGCTCGTATGAAGACAAAAATCTGGAATTTGAGAAAATGGTTTTGTAGAAGTTAAGTAGTTAATAACTTCTGCAAGTATCGAAATATAAAAAACTATGAAACCAATCTTTTTGACGGCGGCAGTTTTACTCAGCACTCTATCTCTAGCTGTTCCTACGCATGTAAAAGCTGAAAACATCACCGTGCGGCGTTTATTAGAAACGAGAGAATGTTCGGGATGTAATTTAACAAGCGTGAACCTCAAAGGCACTCACTTAATAGGTGCTGACTTAAGAAATGCAAATTTAAAAGGTGCAAATTTAGAAGGCGCTAATTTAGAAGGTGCTGATTTAACAGGTGCTAATTTAGAAGGTGCTAATCTCAAAGAAGCCTTTGCCACTGATACTACTTTAAACAACGCTAATCTGACTAATGCTAATTTGAGCGAGGCTCACTTACATAATGCTCAAGTCGATGGCGCTATCATGATTGGAACTAACATAGAGGGTGTTAAAGGGTTTGATATCAATCTCGGTATTGGAGGAGGAGAATGAAAGTAAAAATGATGAGTTAGGAGTTTAAAAGTGAAAACTCCTAACTTTTAACCTTTACTCTCCAGTAATTGAGAGTTCATCAACCCAAACTTTAGGCGCAACTCCTCCTGGCGTTAACTCTACCTCTTTTTCCACATAAATTATTGACTTCAAGAGTTCCAAGAAATCACCAGCAACGGTTGCTGATTCAATACTTGTCTTAACCCCTTTGTTAATTATCCAACCGTCGAAAGGCAGAGAAAAAGAGCCTTGTAAAGCTTTCACACCTGCGTGGAGAGCGTGTAAATCATCGATAAAAATTACATTGTCAGCAGTTTCTAAGCTCAATTCCTGCTCAGGAGTTGCCGCTGCAAAAACATGATAAAAGTTGGGACTGATGCTAACTTTTGCACCAATACTTGCATTACCTGTTGGTTTAGCATCCATTCTTTTAGCAGTCCCAGCACTATGGAGAAAGCTGGTTAAAACGCCATTTTCAATCAGCGAAACCTGACGAGTAGGAGTTCCTTCTCCATCAAAACTTTCTGCACCAATATTTCCTGGGTGGAGTGCATCGTCATAAACCGAAAGTAAAGGAGAAGCAATTTGCTTACCTAAATCGTCAGTAGTAGATAAGCTTTGTTTATCCAAAATACTTTGAGCATTGAACAAATTAGAAAAAGCACCCAACAGACTTAAAAAAGCCTCTGGTGAGAAAACAACTCGATATTTACCAGTCTTGATTTTCTCATAATTCAAGTGGCTGATAGTTTTTTCCACAGTTTCTTTGATACAACCGTTAATGTCTAAATTATCTAAACTTCGGTTGATTCTAAAAGCACCCGCGCTGCGCGGTTTTTTGCCTTCTTCCTCAGTTTTGCTGTATAAATAAACCGATGCTATGGAGTGAGATTCAGTTCTAACTGCGCCATCGCTATTGAGATAAAACCTATCAATATCTCTTTGAGCTAGACCGTTGTAAGGCACTCCTTGAATAGCCGGATGAGCAACCAAGAGTTCTTTTTCAGCTAAGATGAGTTTTTCTATTATTTCAGAAACAGGTGATTGGGGCGCTTTTTTGTGAGATGTATTGTCAATAGGAATAGTAGCTTCTGGACTGAAATCAGGCACATTTTCCTTCACACCAAAAAAACTAGCTTCATAGGCAGTTTTTAAAGCTAATTCCAGTCCTTTGGGGTCTACATCTGTAGTACTGGTGACACCCATTGTCTTGTCTTCATTCCAGACACGAACAGTGACACCAGAACGATTTGAGGCTTTAACTTGTTTTGGCTCACCTCGATCTACTTGTACGCTAGTTTCATCTATTGTTGAGCCATAAATATCGAACTTCTTAATACCAAGCTTCTCAGCATTGTCCTTGGCATAAGTTGCAATCTCATTAATATTCGGCATAGTCAATTTTAGATTTTAGATTTTGGATTAGAAATTAGGTAGCTTTTTGAGATTAGATTTTAGATTTTGGATTTTACTTATTTTGCTTTTCTCGTAGCGTTTTTATTGACGCAACGGTCATAGCCAGAATTTCGGTAGTTTCTTGCATCAGATTTTTCAGTTTTTCTGCTATCATTCATCCCGATTCAACAAGAAGCTCTAACCAATAAAGTGTTTCATCAGCTTCTTCGACGATGCTGAGTTTAGCAATCAAATCGGCTACTGATTTAGACCGACAAGCTGCTCGATAATTAGCACCTACAGAAGTAGCTGAACGTAACAATTGCTTGCTCATGACATTAGCAGTTTTGGTTTGTGGCAGTGCCTCAACTAGACAAATAACTCGCAATGCAAGCTGCTATGTTCTAGTTTTAAACTGTTGCTCATTCACAATCCAAAATCCAAAATCTAAAATCTAAAATTATTTAGCGTCCGCCTACGGTTATGGAATCAACTTTAATGTGGGGTTGTCCGACTGTGGTGTAGATACTGCCACTAACGGAACCACAAAAACCAGGTGCAAGTTCCAAATCTTGGGAACACATGGAAATTTTATTCATGATTTCCTTAGCTTCACCAATGAGAATGGCTCCCTTTAGCGGTTTGGTAATTTTGCCATTTTCAATTAAATAAGCTTCATCAACACTAAAGTTAAATTGACCTGTAGCTCCAACGCTACCACCACCCATCTTTTTACAGTAAATACCTTTATCAACAGAAGCAAATAAATCCTCAGTTGTATATTCACCCGGAGCAATATAAGTATTACGCATCCGACTAGCAGCAGCAAAGGTATAATTCTGGCGACGGCCGCTTCCTGTTCTGGGGTGTCCGGTACGCACAGAACCAGCTCTATCTGCTAGAAAGTTTTTGAGAACGCCTTTTTCAATTAATAGGGTTCTTTGAGCGGGCATACCTTCGTCATCCATGTCAATTGTACCGAAAGCATTGTCAGCTCGTCCTTCATCCCATGCTGTCAAACTTTCGTGAGCAATTTTTTCACCTTTTTTATCTGCAAAAGGAGTGGTATTGCGTTCGATTTGAGTGGTTTCTAGTAGGTGTCCGCAGGCTTCATGGAAGATAACTCCACCGAAGTGATTTGCCATGATAATCGGGTAAGTGCCTGATTCTACATAATCTGCGTAGAGCATTTTACCAGCAGATTCTGCTATTTGCTCGGCAGCTTGCTGATAATCCCAAGTTCTCAGGAAGTTAGCATCGCTGGTATTACCGGCGCGCTCGCCAATGGAGGCGCGATTAGCACCATCAGCACACAGGAGGTTAAATCCTACCGACTGGGTAAGGCGAATATCACGAGCAAATGTGCCATCACTGGCAGCCACTAATACTTCTTGCCAATCCCGAAAATAAGTAGCGCGGCGCGATTGCACGTGGCTAGCTTTTTGCTTCAGGCGGCTAGTACCGTCAAGTAGGATTTCTCCCATTTCTCGAATGGAACTACATAGAGGCAACCATCCATCTTTACCTCGTTTAGTGGCATAGTCTCTCAGTAATTCTAAATTGATTTCTGGTATAAAAGCATTGTGATTAGGTAGTTGTAATCCTAGAATAGAAAGACCTTTCTCTAAAGCAGCTTTTAAACCTGAAAACGAAAGATTATTTGTGCTGACGTAGCAATCAGCTTTGCCGCGAAATACCCTAACTCCCGCGCCTGTAGCTAGACTCGGTGAAATACTGGTAATAGCGTCGTCTTCTGCAAGACAACTAATATAGTTGCGACGCTCTAAGAAAAATTCGATGAAGTCAGCGCCAGCGGCACGTCCTAGTCCTAAGAGGGTAGCCAGAGGGGCTTCCCAGGTTTCATCGAATCGCTCTAGTGTGGAGGAATATTGTAGGGTGGGGAGTTGGTTCGACAGAAGTAGCGTACTTGTAAGCATGAATAGCCTCGTCTGCTGGCATTATCAGAGATTTGACTGAAAAATCCTGGTGTGTTCACTCTAGCAAATTTACATCTTGACTAGCTGCTTAAACAGCATTTTGGCAGATCTGGCACTCGTCGGCGATCGCACTTCTGGTTTACCGTCTTCTCCCAAATACCCCTCAAACGGGTAAATCTGGGAAATAATAATCGGAGTTAGGCGATCGCCAAAACGAAAATCAGAAAACACCTGAATGTAAGGTGCAAAGCAGTCACCTGTAAGCATTTTGGCTAACTCGTCTTCAATTTCCAATTCTTACTGCTGGAGACTACAAAGCTGTTGAACATGGTATCGCGTAGCGCTCTTAATACCCAGCCCAATGGTATTTTTGTAAAGTCGCTCGTACCTGGTGCTTTTGCGGGTTTATTTGATGAGATGCAAGATTTGAGCGATCGCGTTTACGAAGGCAAATCACAGTAAAGCCAAAGACAAGTGACTAATTTTGTCAATATGTAAAACTCATACTATTCCACCATTGCCAAGTCCGAGATCGTTGTTGCTTCGCTGACGCTTCGTCATGCTGTCCATCACCCCACCCATGATCCGAACCCGCGCCCACCGCGGCAACAGGACAAGCGAGTAAGTAAGCAGCTTCGACAGTAGCCCTGGCAAAATTGTGGGCTTACGGCCCAAGGCATTCAAAGTTGGTTGAGCCACGTCCGCAGGGTTTAGTGCCATGCCCATCTGCATACCAGCACGAGTAGCGAAGCCACTATTTGTTGGGGCTGGGGCGGATGCGATGACATCAACTCCCATAGGCGCAAGTTCAACATACAGTGCCTCAGCCAGTGTTTGCACGTAGGCCTTGGTTGCTGCATAATGAGCGGCAAAGGGCATACCTTGGAATCCCACGATAGAACTCATCAGCACCATGCCACCGCCACCACGCTTTGCGAACCGCTGCCCAAAGTACCAGCTCAACTTCAAGAGTGCACGGCAGTTAACGTTGAGCATTTCTATCTCTTGTTCGAGTTGGGAATTGAGAAACGATCCTGAAGTGCCAAAACCAGCAGATGCGATTAGCAAACCGACATCCAAATCTTGGGTAGCAGTTTCTAGGGTTTCGGCTGCTTTCTCTAGAGCTAAGTCGAGTCCAACAACCCGAACCTCAATACCATACCGAGTCATGAGATCGGTTGCCATTTGCTCCAGGATTTCTTGGCTGCGCGCGCTCAATACGAGATTCAGCCGCGCCTCAGCCAACTTGAATGCCATTTCACGACCGATGCCGGAGGATGCACCAGTCACTACTGCCCAAGGGCCATAGCGGGTATACAATCGCTTTTGCCATCTTACGCCCATATTTAGCTCCATTTATTTTTAAGTTGATTTTTCTGGAGTTTCGCACCGGAAACTCGTCTAAAATCCAGTCATGATATTAAGCGACCATCTTCCATCTGAACAATGCGATCGGCAATATCCAAAATACGATTGTCGTGAGTCACCAGCAAGATGGTACAACCTTGTTCTTTTGCTAAACGCTGCATAAGGTTGACAACATCTCGACCAGTTTTTTTATCTAATGCAGCAGTTGGTTCATCAGCTAAAACTAACTTGGGATGACTAACTAATGCACGAGCGATCGCTACGCGTTGTTTTTGTCCGCCAGAGAGATTTTCGGGGTAATAATTGCTTCTTTCTCCTAGTCCCACTTCTGCAAGTATTGCTTCAGATTTAGTTCTTGCTTCTTCTTTATTAACATGTCTATGTAGTTCAATTGACATTTGGATATTTTGTCTTGCTGTCATAAATGGCAATAAATTATGAGCTTGAAAAATATAACCAATAAAACGTCGAGTTTGCACCATTTGCTCCTCGTTTGCACCATTCATTTCTTTATTGAAAATGCTGAGACTTCCTTGTTGAACTGACCGTAAAGCACCAATTAATGATAGTAAAGTAGTTTTTCCCGACCCCGAAGGGCCAGTCATAATCACAATTTCTCCAGAATTTATATATAATTTAATATCAAACAAGACTTGCTTTTTTAAAGCACCACTACCAAAATAATGGTTGAGATTCTGAATAGCAATTACAGATTTCATAGTTATCTATATTATTAAAAAATATCAGCAGGATCTGCCGATTTGAGTTTACTTACCGCAGTTGCACCGGAAATAAAACACATAATAATAGTTGCTATTATGACAAATATCGCCCGATTAAATGTCATTTCCACAGGAAGAAGCGTAGCTTTTTTAGTAATTTCATACTGAAATATAGAAATTAATAAACCTGGAATATAACCTAAAATACTAATAAATAAAGCTTGTTGTAAAACTATCGATAATAAATATTTATGTCGATATCCCATCGCTTTGAGTGTTGCATATTCAGGCAAATGTTCAGAAACATTTGTATAGAGAATTTGATATACAACTACCATCCCGACAATTAATCCTAAACCCACTCCTAAATTAAAGATAAATCCAATAGCTGTGCTACTCTGCCAATAGTTTTTCTCAAATTGAATAAACTGTTGTTTGGAAAGAACTTTAACATCTGGAGGTAAGTAATTTTCAGCCTGTTTTATAAATTTTTGAATATCTATTTCTGGTTTTAATTTAATTAAACCAACATCAATAAAACCTTTTTTACGGTTACTAAAAATTCTCAAAAAATTTACATGACTCACCATTAAATTCCCATCAGAACCAAAAGATGTTCCCAACTCGAATAAACCTACTACATCAATTTTGCGATTATTACCCCTGCTATTAACTTCTGTAGTCACAGTCTTTTTTTGTTCAAATTCAGAAACAATAGGGCCAAATTCAGAGCGAGAATTGCGGTCAAATAGAACTGTATCAGGTATTTTCAGAGCTTCAATATTCTGATTAACTCCTGGCAAATTGAATATGCGATAACGTAAATCAAAACCAATTACATAGAGATTACGCCAATAATTTCTAGTTTCAGGGTTTTTCCATTGAGCAAAGTCTAAATATATAGGTGCGACAAAATCAACTTCTGCAAACGCCAATACTTGATCTAAACGTCTTTCCGAAAATGTTTCCATAGCAATTAAAGAAGTAGAACGGGGACTGATTAAAAAACAATCTCCCTCCAATCCTTTATGCAGACGGACGGCACTATCAAACAAAGCATCGCGGATACCAAGCTGCATAAAGATAATCACAACAGCAAAAATTACTCCTGAAAGTGCTACTATCAGCCTAACTTTTTGATATCTAAGTTGTAACCAAGCTATAGGTAATTTTCTAAACATACTATTTGATTAGAGTTCGGTAGGCGTGAATATTAATTATTGGGAGCAGGTAGGAGGATGTGAATTTATTTGATTTTTCTTTACATAGATTTTTTTATATGTTGTTCTATGAGGATTACTGAATTAATTACTTTTACTGGTCTGAGAATCAACTGTATTGATGATTACATTCACCTGTAAATTAGTTAAGCTAGCAACTTGTTGACTAGATTCTGGATTTAAGCGAATTTTTACTTCCACTACTCTGGCATCTGCATCTGCAACGGGGTCAGTACCTAGAGCATTTTTAGTACTAATCTTCCAGCCAATTTCCTCGACAGTTCCTTTTAATTCTTTTATGACTCCCTGCGCTTTAATAGTTGCTATTTGACCGACGCGGACTCTAGTGATATCCGTTTCATACACTTCGGCTTTTACATACATTTGGTCAGTTTTACCTAATTCTAAAATTCCGTCACTACCAATTAGTTCGCCGGGCCAAGTATGAATTTTGATAATCCGACTATTTCGAGGCGATCGCACATAAGCTAAATCTAATTCAGCCTGCGCTTGCTGCACAGCTGCTTGCGCTGCTTCAAGTTCCGACTTGGCTAGTTGTACGTCCACCGGACGGACTTCTGCTACTGAATTCAGAGTCGCTTGTGCTTCCTTGATTTGCTTGCGATTCGTGGCTATGGTGCGATTTAAGTTGGCTTGAGCTTCCGCGATCTGCTCTTGATTTGTGCTAACAATGCGATCGAGATTTGCTTGTGCTTCCTTGAGAGTTTCTTGTGTGGTGTTTTGTTGTAAGCAAAAACTATCTCGCTGTTGAGTTGCAACCGCCCCTTGTTGATATAAGCTTTGATAGCGATCGCAATCGATCCGAGCATTTTCCAATTCAGCCTTAATACGTTCAATAGTTGCTTTTTGAGCGTTTCTTTCCCCTGCTAACTTTGCCTCTAAGCTAGCAATAGTCGCTCTTTGGGTAGCAATTTGCCCTTCTAATTCAGCTTGAGTACCCTCAAACTTGGCATCTTGAGCGTTAATATCACCTTTTTTTGCTCCGGCTTTGACTTGCAAAAGACGAGCTTCGGCAACTTTAACTTGTGATTGCGCTTGTTTAAGAGCTGCCTGTAAGCGATCGCGATTATCCAAAATCGCCAACACCTGTCCTGACTTGACTCGCTCTCCTTGTTTAACAAGCAGTTGTTGAACTTTTGCACCTTCCATAAAAGCTGGAGCTGAAATTTTAATCACTTCTCCTTGAGGTTCTAAATATCCTGTCGCAGCCACAGCATTGGGGGTAATTACAGCAGCTTGGGAAATAACTGGAGGGCTAGAATTTACTGACTGGAAATGTATTACAGAGTAAGTAGTCACAGCACCAGTTACTAAAGCGGCAGTAACTAAAACACCAGTTTTTGCCCATCCTGTTGGTTTGAAAGCTAGCTGTATTTTCATGGAGCTATCCTGTAAGAGTCGAAAAAAATTTCTACGATCGCTTAAGTCCACTGGTAGTTATATACCTTAAATGGGTATTGTGGCGGCAGATTGGCTTTGACGTTTTTAAATTCCCAAATCTACCTATTTAATTCAAATTTTTGGCAACACGCCCTTTTCTACCAATGTATTGACCGTGAATACTAACCATATAAGGAACAATGTAAGTCAAACCTCCAGAAATCCAACGCTCAGATGTCATATGACCAGTCAAAAGTGCCCAACCATGATTGATTGTGAACAGCAGAGATCCGATAAATAGCGCTACTTTAAAAGCAGTTGGCATCAACTGACGATCGAATAAACTCGATAGATATTCTTTGACAAAATTCCTATGCCTCATATGAAAATATCACGATCGTGGAGTTGCATTTATTGACATAATTTTGTGTTGTGAAGAATTCAGCTAATTTTTCTAATGGTAGGAGCATTTAAATAAGCTTGAGGATTTTCTGGATCGAATTCTAAACCATTAAAAAATTTCTCCACACCTCGTGATGTACTTGGTGGAATTGCTTTTTCCTGACCAATCAATTTTGCTGCTTCTCGCCATAAATCTTCGCGATTCACAGCATCAATTAAAGGTTTAGTTTCAAATTCTGGCGAGCGATGTCCCCAGCGCATATCCTCAATTAGAAACCACAGGTCATGACTTTTGTAGGGGTAGGAAGCACTGTCACGCCAGAATTTAATTGCATGAGGACTGTTTTCTACCACACGCCCGTTTCCATAATCAATCTTGCCCAGTAAGCGATCGCGAAGGAAATCAATTTTGACTCCCATCCATTGGCGCTGTGAGAGAATCTGAAACATTTCCTCTTTATTTTCAGGGCGATCGCACCACATCTGAGCTTCCAAAATTGCTGCAAGCAAGGCTTTAGCCGCCTTGGGATGTTTATCTACCCAGTCACCACGCACAGCGAGTGCTTTTTCCGGATGATTGTTCCACAACTCGCCACTAGTTACAGCTGAATAACCAAGCTTCTGTTTGATTAAACGATGATGCCAGGGATCGACCACACAAAAGCCATCCATCGTACCACCCCGCATATTAGCTACCATTTGAGGTGGTGGGACTACAATCAGCGATACATCTCGTTCTGGATCGATACCACCGTAAGCAAGCCACCAACGCATGAAAAAATCCCCTGTTACCCGTCGATAGGGAATAGCAAAGCGAGAGATTTCTCCATGCAAGGCCTTCTGAGCTAAAACTGATTTAATCGCAAGGCTGTCTAAACCCAAGTTTAAATTCTTATAAGCATTGGCAAGTGAAATCCCCTGTCCATTCACATTCATGCGAGCCAATATGTACATAGGGATTTTACGACGATAGCTAATCTCTCCCGTAGCAATTAAATATGCCATGGGAAAAAGTACATGAGCGCCATCCAAGCCACCATTGGCTGCACCTAACATCAGTTTGTCGCGGGTCACAGCCCAAGAAGGCTGCTTATTGACCTGGACATCAGGCATACCATATTTAGCAAAAAAGCCCTTTGCTTTGGCAATGATTACAGGACAACAGCTGGTAACAGGGACGAAGCCCAGTGTTGCTTTTGTCACTTCAGGAGTATCATTGTCACCAGCATACACACCTGAACTCAACTGGTTAAAAGTAGAGCCAGAAGTGGGGCGATGGGTTATTGTTTGAGTCAGTAGGGCTGCTGCACTTGTTGTTAAGAGAAATCTGCGTCTGGAAAACTTTGTCATAGAGACTGGGGACTGGGGATTGGGGACTGGGAACTGATATTTTTACTCAGCATTCTCAAGTCAGAAGTAGAAAAGCGAACAATCAATCTCAAAAATGGTTTACCGCTCAAAGTTTCTGTGGCGAAATATTAAATAGCTTCAGGTGAAGGTTGGACTATTTGGCTCTCTATATACTTAACTTGTTGCTGCTGATGCAGGAATTGCATGAGTTGATGGTGTAGGTGATGATAGTTACTGCTATCCATCATCTCTACTGGTCGTCGAGGATACGGAAATGGCACTGCTAAAATTTGCTCAATGGTAGCACCAGGACTGTTTTTCAACATCACTACACGATTGGAAAGCAACAGGGCTTCATCCACATCATGAGTAACCATGATTGCAGTAATATTGTTTGCATTACAGATATACATTAATTCAGTTTGCAAATTACTACGAGTTAGTGCATCCAAGGCTCCAAATGGTTCATCTAACAATAGCAACTTGGGCTTAATAGCTAAAGCACGCGCCAGCGCTACTCGTTGCTTCATCCCCCCAGAAAGTTGTGTGGGTTTCTTATGAATGGCATCTTTGAGTCCGACCATTTCCAGGGTATGGGCAATCAATTGATGGCGTTCTTTCTTGGATTTGTGGCGCATGACTTTATTGACAGCTAAGGCAACATTATCCCAAGCACTTAACCAAGGTAAGAGGGAATAGTTCTGAAACACCATCATCCGGTCTGAACCTGGCCTAAGTATTAATTGACCATCAACTTGCACATAGCCTTGTGTTGGTTTATCTAATCCAGCCACAATATTGAGTAAGGTAGATTTACCACAACCTGAATGACCAATTAGGGAAACAAATTCTCCTGGTCTGATTTCCAAATCTATGTTTTTTAGGACAAGATTTTTACTACCATTAGCAAGTTTAAATTCCTTCGCCACCCCTCTAATTTCCACAAAACTAGACATATTTGACGATCCTTACTGTTATAACTTGAGTATTTTTCTCTGCAATAAAGTTAAGCTGTTGTGCCTTCTCATAACTTACTCTTGTGGAGTTAGTTTGAAGGATAAATAATTCATCATCTTATCTAGAAGCAAACCTACTCCACCTAAGTAAATAATTGCCAAGATGAGTTCGCTAATGTTGGAGTTGTTGTAGGCATCTATAATGAAAAAGCCGATTCCATCGTAAGCTAGTAACATCTCAGCTGCAACAACAGCCAACCAAGACAAACCAAGCCCAATTCTTAATCCTGTGAAAATGTAGGGAAGTGTAGCAGGTAATTGAATTTGCAGAAAGTTCTCAAAACTTGTCAGTCCTAAAATCTTGGAGACATTAGTGTAATCTTTGGGAATCAGTTGTACGCCCAAAGCAGTGTTAAGGATAATCGGCCAAATTGCCGTGATGAAGATGACAAAAATGGCGGAAGGATCTGGTTTCAAGAAGATTGCTTGAGCTAGAGGTAGCCAAGCTAGAGGCGCGACCGGACGCAACATTTGAATGATGGGGTCGATCGCTTCTTTTAGAAATTTATTGAGACTAATGATAAAACCAATGGAAATACCTACTATTGCAGCTAGGGAGTAGCCAAAAGCTACTCGTTGCAGGCTGGCAAGAATCAGCCAGAAGAATCCTTTGTTATTGCCTCCCTTATTAAAAAAGGGATCGATAATTAAACCCCAAGTATCAGTTATCACCTGGAATGGAGAAGGCAGCGATGTTTGAGGATTTAAACTGAGTAAATACCACACAAATAACATGACTGCAATACCAACAGCAGGGGCAATAATTGACTGAAACTGCTGATGGAAAATTAATTTTTTAGTGTTGATGAACATTGAGGGATATCCTCTGATTTTGACCTTTTTGCACTGATGACCTGGAGCAACCCTGTATAATCTCACCTTGTCAAGCGATCGCTAATTCTGTTGTCCACTCGTGGTCATATTTACCACCTGCGGTAATGTTTACCTATGTCATTGAGAAAGCGATCCATACTGCGTTCGGCTAAAGCCGCTATAGTCAGTGAGGGATTAACACAGGCCGAGGAGGCTGGAATCAGAGAACCATCAACAATAAACAAGTTACGATAACCGTAAACTTGCCCATAGGTGTCGCATACTTGTCCAATAACTGCACCGCCCAAGGGGTGACCTGTGGAACTAAAGTCAGGCGGCCCAGCCAAACTTGTACCGTTTGCTTGATTAATTAGTTGATATGTATACTGAATAGCCTTAGCCAGTTTTTGATTGTTAGGGGAGGTAGAAGGCCAGAATAGATCCGTTGACTTAGTTGAAGCATTGTAAGTAAAATAACCCTCTGGCTTAGTGATTCCCTGACCGAGAATAATTGCAGCACCTTGTGGTACTGAGGGAACAGGAAATGGTTCGAGTAGTACTGGAGCAATGGGGTTATCAAAATGCTCGATTGCTACTACGCCCGGAGTTCCAAAAGTCGGATTGGTTTGTTTGTTGCTAATCACGGTAGTTACTGAATCGGCATTAGTTCCCCATCCGAACCCAATTTGATAACTGAGGCGGGGTAAAGTCCGTTCTTCTCTGGCACGTACCAATAACTCTGTAGTGCCAATTGAACCAGCAGCTAAAAACAAGTACCGACAAATAAAATGCTTTTGGGCAAGCACTTCTCCTTTCTCGTTAATTTGATTGCAAACAACCCGGTAGAGCTTATCTCTGAATTCGCTAATTTCAGTTACTACGTGCAAGGGTCGGATTTCGACATAACCCGTTTTCTCTGCCATTTTCAGATAGTTGCGGTCTACGCTGTTTTTTGCTCCACTTTCAGCACCGTAGTAATATTGACCTGAAATAATCGAAGGTTTCTTTTTACCTGCGATTTCTTGCCGAACGATATCCCAATCAAAAGCGATCGGAATCTTTCGGGTTTTTAAACCTGCTTTGGCTGCCTGCTCTAGAAAAATGCTGCTGGATAAGTAGTAAGGACTTTGGAGAATGTCATCTGGAATTGGAGTTGCCTTCAGGATGGAGCGTACTCGTGGATAATAGATAGAATCTAGTTCGGAGTACTTGATTGAATTTGGAAAAACTTGGTAAAAGAACCTTTCTGGCGGCTGATAGGTAATACCGCCGTATACAAGTGAAGTCCCGCCGACACCAGCTCCATTCAAAGCACTAATAGTATTTCCTACTGCTATTTTCCCACTCAGAATGCCAGTATAAATGTCTATCGGAGCGCCAGCATTAAAGAATAGGGATGTTGGATTTAAAAAAGCTGCGCGACCATCAGGCTTGTCGTAGGGGCTAAAAGTATTGCCAGCATCAGTAATATTCCAGCGTCGGCCGCGCTCCAATACAATAGTTTCAATTCCCGCCTCACCCAAGCGCAATGAGGCCACCCCTCCACCAAAACCACTACCAATCACGAGTGCTTCAATGTATTCATCAGACTGATGAAACTTATGAGCCTGTGCTCTCAGATTGGATAAACCTATGCTTGCGGCCGCACCTATCGTACCTTGAATAAATTGACGACGCTTCAGTAAACGAGTCATATTCTATCTCCTCTAATTTTTATCAATAAGTCACAGCAGGATTTTTTTCCTTGATTACACGCAGGGTTTGGGTATATTTTATAAAATATTTTTTACGGGGTTGCGATCGCAGTTAGCAGTAGTCAAACGTTGCTGATTTATCTTTTGCAGATGCTGCAATAACAATTCAATTTCTGCTGCTAGACGTAGAAACTTAACTTGCTGTTCGACTTGGTATGGTAGTTTTTTTAATTCGTTCCAGTGTGAATTAAAGATTAATGTTATCTCAAAGTTACTCATCGACTGAGGATTATCCACTAAAGTTTGGAAACGGGATTGATATGAAAGACTCAATACCGTGATGAGTGTTTGAGGATGTTGAGCAATTACAGACTCAAGTGCAGCAATTCTTAGCAAATTTGATAGCAGAGGCATAGGATTACATTCTTGAAGCCCTGGTGTAGTCGGAATTTTGTAAAATGCTAGCAGAGTCCAATTTACTATTTCTCAAACATCCTCGGAGAACTACATTATTCAAATGCTATGGAAAATGTCGTATTTAGATAAATCTAGACACTTCGAGATTCCCATACCTTAAAACCACGGTTGTAGTTGAGGCTTATATTGGTAATTTTTAAAGTCTTGCCTCATTTGATTAATGAAGGTGTTATCTGGAAGAGTACGAGTTTTAAACAAATAAATTTGTTCGCCCATTCCAACATATATATACAATGCAAATAATTGCAATACGCGGAATATGCAGCGTGGAGATAAGACACCTAAAATTCCAAATCCTTTAAAACGTAGTTTTAGATAATAAAAAATCAGGAAGAAGAAAGTTGCTTTCATCCCTGCAAACACATTACAACGCAGAGCCTCAAACTTTGTATTTGGTAGAAAATCATCAAAGGTTTTGGTAGGGGCATAATTCCAGAACAATTGATCGGCTCGTGTATAATCTATAACGCCGATATTAATTTGTCTCTCAACCAATCGATCGAATAGCTGATATAGTTCAGTAAAAATACTGTTTTTACCAAAGAAGATAAAATCAGCAATTTTTTGGTACTGCGAAACAAAATCAAAGTCCAAAAACCATTTACCTATATACATGGGAACTAATATGCCAAACCAAAACATATTTTCCATGTAAATTCGCCAACTCATCACACTGGCATCTCCCAAATGCTTATCATGTTTCTGATAAATTTGGTTATATGTGCGAGCATTTGTCAGCAAAAACCGATTGTAAAATTCTTGCTTTTTCTCAACATCAGGTTCGCCAGCAAGTTTGCCACAAATGATTTCTGTGGTACTTTCAATTGCCAGAGCTGTTAGGGTTAAGCCAGGAGAATAAAAAGGATCGAACATGTGAGCTGCGTCACCTAACACATACCAATTATCTTGCGAGATAATTTGCTTACTGTTATGTGCCAATCTTGGTAAGTGATTAAAATCAACCAGTTCACCACTTTCAATCAAATTAGAGACAACGGTATGGTTAGCTTTTAAGAAATTAGTGAACTTCTCTAAAGTATTGATCTCTTGGCTAGGAATGACATTTTTGTGATAAACAATTCCAATCGATAACTCTTTGTCATGTTTGTCAATAGGAATCATCCAAATCCAATGACCATGACCAAACCAGTGATGAGTAGCATAGTAACGGCTAGCTGCGGAAGTTGCGGGATGATAGCCATTGTCAATAATGCTGCGGTCTATATTCTTCACCCGCAACCACGCAGAACCGGTATTAATTCCATAAAGCTGTTCGGGGTCGAAGATTAAATTATCAGTTTTTTTACCAATAATAAAGCGACGACCGGCAGCATCAACCAAGTGCTTGGCCTTCAGGTTAATTTGATTTTCCTCAAGTTTAACCTGAACTGTATGCAGTTCGTCTTTGGGTGTTAAATCCACATCGACAACTCGACCATTGTAGAAAATTGCCCCCATTTCTCGATTCATTTGGAGTAAATCTTGCTCCAATTTTGCTCTGTTTAGTTGAAACGTATCAATAGCAACAGTACGATTTCCGACATGATAATAGTCATCTATGTTTTTGGTATGATTGGGATCTTTTGCCCAATGAAAATTCAATCCATGTTTAGGAGAATGGTTTTCAATTAGATATTCATGCAGACCTAATTCTTTACTTAAGAAAGTTGCACCAATTTCTACAGTAGATTCACCAACTTTTAAATCCTTTGTAGTCCTTTCTGGAGAACGAGGATCGATAATAGCTATCTTGATATTGGGATTTTTTAATAACAGATGTCGAGCTTGACAGTTACCTGCAAAACCTGCTCCCATGATTACGACATCATAAACTAATTCTTCAGTAGAGTTCATGAAATATTTCTCCTTTTTGTTGTACAAATTCTGGGAATTGCTGTCTGATGTTCATCAGACAGCAAATATTTTTAAGCTTTGATTGCTTCTTTCCAAGAACGTAGCTGAGGTTGATGTTGGTAGGTTTTAAACTCTTTCCTCAGATTGTCAACGGCGGTGTTAGCTGGCACGTTACGCATCTTAAACAGGTAAATTCGTTCGCCAATAGATACGTAGAGATATAAAGCTAATAATTGAATTGTCAAGAAAATGTTACGTGGAGATAACACTCCTAAAATGCCAAAGGCAGCAAAGCGTAATTTTGCAGAGGCAAGAATAAAGAACAGGAAAGTTCCTTTAATTCCAGCAAAAACATTACAACGTAAAGGCTCAAATTTGGTCTTTTTCAAGTAATCATCAAAAAATTGCAGAGGCCCGTACTTGAAGAATAATTGGTCGTTCCGAGTAAAGTCCATTAGACCAATATTGAGGTTGCGATCGACTACCTGGTCTAAAACTTTATAAATACCAGCGAACAGACTATTTTTTCTGAAGAAAAGAAAATTGGCTATGCTCTCATATTGAGAAATAAATTCAAAGTCGAGAAACCACTTACCAATATACATTGGCAGCAAGACACCAAACCATAACATATCCTCTAGGTAAGTACGCCAACTCATTGCACAGGCATTACCCAAATGTTTTTCATGCCTTTGATAAATGTAGTTATATGAGTTAGAGTTAGTAACTAAAAATCGATTGTAGAAAGCTTGCTTTTTCTCGGCATCAGCTTCTTGGGCAAGTTTAGCACGAATGCACTCAGTCACGCTTTCAATATCAAGAGCTGTGAGGCTTAACCCAGGAGAATAAAAAGGGTCAAACATATGAGCCGCATCACCTAACACATACCAGTTATCTTCAGAAATCATTTTGCGACTTTTATGTGCTAGTCTCGGTAGGTTATTAAAGTCAATACATTCGCCACTTTCAATGAGATGATAAAGAAGAGTATGATTCTCTTTTAAGAAAGCTTTGAATTTCTCGTCAGTGTTGATGTTCTGAGTAGGAATCACATTTTTATGATAGACAACCCCAATTGATAACTCTTTGCCAGACTTACCAAGAGGAATCATCCAAATCCAATGACCGTGACCAAACCAATGATTTGTGGTGTAATAATGACTGGCGATTGAAGTATCGGGATGATAGCCATTATCAATTATGCTCCGGTCTATTCCCTTTACATGAATCCATGATGACCCAGTATTAATTCCATATAATTCCTCCGGGTCTAAAATTACATTGTCTAACTTTTTACCGATTAGAAAACGGCGACCAGCAGCATCAACTACGTGCTTGGCTTTGAGGTTAATTTTACCATCTTCAAGTTTTACCTCAACAGTATGAAGTTCGTCCCTGGGAGTTAAGTCTAAATCTACAACTCTACCGTTGTAGAAAGTTACTCCCATATTGCGATTCATTTGGAGTAAATCTTGCTCAAATTTTGCCCGATTGAGTTGAAAGCTTTCGGTGGGAGGAAGACCATTTGTCCAAATATTATAGTAATCATCTGTGCTATTTGTTTGATTGGGATCTTTCGGCCAGTGGAAACTAAGTCCATGTTTAGGTGCTTGGTTTTCAATCAGATATTCATAAAGTCCCAATTCTTTACTTAAGAAAGTTGCAGCAATTTCTACCGTGGATTCACCCACTTTTAAATCTTTTGTAGTCCTTTCTGGAGAACGAGGATCGATAATCGCTATCTTGATATTGGGAATCTTTAATAATAGGTGTCTAGCTTGACAGTTACCTGCAAAACCTGCTCCCATAATCACGACATCATAAACTAGTTCTTGAGTGGAGTTCATTTACTTAGTATCCTTTCTCTGGTGAATGAATTGAGTGAATGCTGTCTGATAGCAGTAAAATAGTAAAATTTTTATTTGCACATGAGACAGCATGTAGTTATTACTTTTACCTTGCATTTCCAGTGAAAACTTTAGGCTGCAACTGGCACTTCTATGAATTGACGGCGAATGTTTTCTCTATAGGTTTCGTAGATTGGTTGTTCTACAAACACCTTTTCCTTTGGATTAACGTTTAGCCCTTCCATCGCTTTGATAGTAAGTTTGGCAGCACTCTCAGCAGACATACCGCAGTGTATTGAACAAGCTAAATCGTTGTGTTCAACAATGTTGTTAGCAAAATAACGAGCATTTGCAGCTTGGGTAGAACCTAGAGATACGTAAGACGCATAAGAACCAGCTGCCGCTTTTAAATTTCGTAATGTTTCTTCGCTAACTCCACCAGCGTAAGTACTAGCTACACCAATACCACTCCAAATATCTCTCCTGCGAGATTCTGGAAACTTCTGCAATTCATTAACAATTGTTTTGATATCGGCACTGAAGAGAAACCAAATACTTCTGCCCAATCCCCGATCGAATGCTCGCAGGGCATAACCATTAACTTTCTTGGGAACAATTTGTTTTTGAACGGATTGTTTCCACTTAAAGATGCCATTATAAAAACCATAGCCATCCATAGCCCACCACCGTTGCATGGGGTTCATAGGTGCTAAAGATTTTTCGATATCTTTATTGAGTACAGAAATGGCAAAACCCGCACCAATGTGAGCCAAACTTGTGTGGTTAGGATTTTCGTCTACAAATTTTTGGAAATTGCTTTCTTTTCCAAAACTGGTGTAATCGATCATAATCAAGCCCATACCAACTCCCTCATAGGCAAAGCCACGTAGATTAATATCAAAAGCTTGGAGTTCGCTAAGTATGATATGTGATAAACCAACTTCTAGGGCTGTATTATAACCGCTAATGAAAGCGTTACTAGACAATCTCAATAGCTTTCTTGCTTCTGTTTCAGGCCCCGGAAACTCTTTCCAAAATTTATCCATTCCTTCTATAGGAAGACCGAATAAGAATCGGCGCAAAAATCCAATGGTGAAAATCATAATTTACTCCCGTTTTAGCTGATAATGTTGGGTAAATTTGTCCAAAAAATGCGTGGCAATTGAGTTGACAATTAGACAGCAACTGTATTTTTGAGAAATTCTCTACGAACGCCTTCTCGGTAGGTTTCATAGATTGGTTGGTCTACGAAAACTGCTTCTTGTTCATCAATAGTTAGCCCTTGGATAATTCTCAATGTCAGTTGTGCTGCATCTGTTGCTGACATTTCACAAAGAACTGAACAGGCAAGGTTAGTGTGGTCGAAAATGTTGTTAGTTAGATAACAAGGATGTGCTGCTAATGCAGCACCTAAGCCTAAATAAGATGCTTCATCGCCAGCTGCTACCTTGAGATGTTGCAAAGTCTCTTCATTAACTCCGCAAGTATGGGTACAAGCTAAGGCGATTCCACTCCAAAGATCCCCATGACGGTTCTCAGGAAAAGATTGTATTTGCTTGACAATTCTGGGGACATCCCCACCGTATACAAACCAAATTCCCCGCCCTAACCCACGATCGAATGCTCGAATGGCATAGCCTGCAAGCCTCTGAGGAACAATTTGCTTATGTACAGAATTTTTCCAGTTAAGGATGCCGGCATGGAAACCAAAGCCATCAATTGCCCACCACCTTTGCAAGGGAATCATTTGGGATAAAGACTTTTGTACATCCCGCTTCAAAACTGCGATCGCAAAACCTGCACCAATATGAGCCGAGCTTGTATACTCAGGATTTTCATGCACAAATTGTTGGACTCTATGCTGGTTTCCGGGAGGAATATAGTCTAGTATTGCCAAGCCCATAGCTGCTCCCGTATAAGCAAACCCAAGCAAATCGCCATCAAAGGCTTTTAATTTGGTACTTAAATTCTCTGACAAACCAGTTTCTAGGGCGATGTTATAGCCATTGATAAAAGCACCACTAGATTTGCTTAATTCCTGACGAGTAGGACTATCAGAAACGTTCAACTTTTGCCAACAGCTATCCATTACTTCTGTTGAGATCCCAAATATTGAGCGGCGTAAATATCCGAAATTGGGAACCATACTCTGTCTTTATCTCCTTGAAATGGCTTTGTAGTCTTGATAATTGTTAAGTGGGTAATACCCGCCTAACGTTCTATTTTTTATTCACGATCGCAGCAATCATTCTCTGGGAATCTTTTGTAAAGCTGACTGGAAAAGTCATGACGTATAGCTCATTACCAGCAGCTTGTCCTTGGAACAAGACTGTATCTCCTTGTTGAGAGTCTATGTTCAAATTAATGTCTTTAGTATCAAAAGCTTTACGCAGAGCTTCTATTGCTGCCCACAAGCGCGTACCTGCAATATCTACAGACTCATAATCAGTTGCTAATAGTTGATTGAGCAGCAATTGGCGATCGCTACTGAACAGAGACATCCAATCCGCTTGAGAGCGATGGTTGATAGGAATAATGTCACAACCTTGGGGCCCTTGACCGACAACGCATAAACAAAACTTGTCATCATGGGAAAGGGATACTTCTACTTGTTGGCTTTCTAGTCCTTCAAGTACTGGTTTCCCAGAATCAAGCCATTTGATTTGTACTTTTTGTGGGCTTTCTGAACTAAATAGCGGTATTGAATTGGATTCAGTTTGAGTAGGATGGTTTGCTTCTGTCTCAGATATGACGGATTGTACAAGAGTTGTCATTGCTTTTGACCGTTTGTTTGTAATTATTTAAAAGTGTTCAAAAATTTTCCAACAGTCTGAAAAACAACTCCTTTGCTGTGACTGTGAATATTAGAAGCAAAACCAGCAAGTTTAAAAATTTACCAACAGTTTTAGAAAAAATTGGTAATTGCCGTTGGTGACGTTCTTGGGCAGATAAGTTGTGCATACCAGGCATCTCTACCAGGGATATTTGCGGTACGGTGACATCAAACGCTGCGGCTCGCTCAACCAATTCTTGATGTAAAAGTTGTTCGTGGCGATCGCCGCGATTTGCCAATTCTTCCGCAGTTGGATGATCGGGACGATGCTCAATTATCCGTAACTGATAACCTTCTAGCTTTTCAATTACTCGTCTGTCTGCATCGACACTGAAAACTGTGGTATCGTACTGCTTGCCTTTTTTAGCTTCTGCTTGAGCCACACCAATACAAGACTCTACACCTTTGCTATAGATTTGATAAATCTGAATGCTTTTGATGCCGATGGGTAAACCTAAATCCTGGGGAACCATTGGCTGCACTGACTGTAGTAGTGAATCCCGGTAATAAGGATCTCCTAACAGGAAAGGCCCATCAGCTCGATCCGCAGAATCTTGCACTTCCTCCTCAGCATTCCTTTGAGTGCGGAAAACCATTTTTGTGGAGTTAAGGGTGTAAATCTGTTGCAACCGTTGGAAACGCGGCCCTTGGAATAACAACCAACTGTAGAGGTCTTCTTTGGGGGCGATCGCTAGAGGTTCTGTCGGCAGTTCCAACTTCTGAATCGGAGCTTCCACTTTTTGGCCCAAGATAAAGGTAGCAGCAAAATGAGCTGTAGTAAACCCTGTCTGCTCGGTTCTAATTTCTGCCAGGACTCGCAGCGGAGCATTGCTAGATTCTCGTTCCAATACCTCTGCACGCAGTTCAATTTCTACGCCATTTTGAGGATCTACTACAATGGGTCGTTCTAGACGAATATCCTCGATTCGCACGGTATAAAAGCGTTCTTGAGCTACAGTATAGGCAACGATTTGTGCCATTGCTTCTAGACCAAACACCGTGGGGAATAGATAAGAACCTTTGTATACGTGGTCTTTGACGTAGGAATCTTTTTCTAAGGTAAGGTGGGTACGAGCAGTGATTTCAATCCCTGGATCGATAATTTGTAGCTGCTCGATAAATTTAGATGTTTCTGGAGGCGGAACCCGTTTGATTCGCCAAGTATCAAAACCACGTCCTAATGTCTGCACGCCGCCCAGACTCGAAGTAATCACAACTTGAGCGTCGCCGGGATCTTTTTGCATCAGTTGGACAAAACGATTCACACCCTCATTCTTAGGAATGGCTTTGATCCCCATCCGACGCAGGTTGTGAACAGTTCCCATACGCGCTCCCATACCTACTTCCGCCCAAACACTGTAGGCAGTGGAAATAACTGAAGTTTCTGGATGTTCCTGAGCAAAGCGCCGCAGGATTAGATCGAGTACTTCGTTGGAAAAACTGTACCAAGAATTCCCAGGTAAACCAACCACCGCACCGATGGATGAGATACCTGCAAACATCTTGGGTGGCTTGGACTGGAGTGCTTGACAGAGATTGATTGCACCCATTACTTTCGGTGCGATTTCTACTTCGGCTTCTGCCAAAGAACAATTTTCTACCCGCCGTGCTTTATTAACTGCCGCTCCGTGAATAATCCCTGTAATATTACCTAAATTTTTCTCAACCTGCTCCACTAATTCTACTACAGCTTGAGCATCAGCTATATTACACTGGTAATATTGACAAGTTAACTCTTCATCGCCAAATCTTCTCAAAATACGAGCAATTTCGGGACTACTCTTACCCATCGGATTATCCTGGGGATGTGGTGAACTACCCACTAAAGCCATTTTTACACCAGTTACTCTAGCTAAAGCTAAAGCACACTCAGCTGTAATCCCTTTTGCTCCTCCTGTAACTAAAAATACATCATTGGCTGACCAAGTGAGATTGCGGTTTTCATATAGCGATCTGTCTTGGATTCTTGGGCGAGGAATGCGGCGAATCAATTGCGAATCGTAACCGACTGCCAAGAAGGCATCTGGTCTAGCGATTTCTTCAATTACACGTTCTACAACAGTACTCGGTTCTACATCAGCAGGCAAATCGATGATTCTCACTTTCAAGTCTGGACGCTCAAGATGGAGTGTAGATACAAAGCCAATAGTGCAACCTTGTTCAATATCGCCGATTTGTTGTAACTTGCCAAAATAACCACCGCCAAACTGGATATAGCTGACACTGGTATACTCCCGTTGTCTTTGAGATGATGGCGGTGGAGTCGCTACAGCGTGAAGTCTAGCCATAGCTCGTTTCAGCTGTGTTTCTGGCGATGCCTCACCTTTGACATTGCGGGGTAGTATGGCGATGAAGTGAGTAAACTCCACTTTTTGAATTAGGGAGTTTGCTAAGATTTCTTCAAAGCTAGTCACCTCTACTTGAGCGCCGATCTGCTGAAGTTTTTGAGTAACTACTGTAACGAAATCTGCTGCTTCTGATTCTGCAACTATTAAGACTCTGGCAGTTTTCCAGTCATCGACTGCAAACAAGTGAGTATTTTGCCAATTCTCCTCCTGACGGGAGATAGAGGCGGCTGACTCTGCAACGTATTCAACGACAAAGTTACGCGTCCAGGAGGTTAATTCTTCACTTACAGTAGGCGCGTTTTCTGTTGTTTGCTGTTGTGAGTGTTGGGGTTTAGATAGCTCTTTTAAAGCCTCTATAATTTCGGTAAGGCTAGCATTGGCAAAATGTGATGGATCTACCTGTCCTTGAACTCCTACTTGTTTAGCTGCTTGAGCAACTAATTCTGCGGATTTAATCGAGTCCAGATTTAAATCATCCAATAATCTTGCTTGCAGGTTAATACTATCTCGTGGATATCCAGTTTGCTCGACAACTAAATTAACGAGAATATCTTGTATAGAAGTCGTCTGCTGTTGATTTGTGTTATCAACTGTATGCTTTGGTTGATGTCCGTTATCAACTGGATGAGTTGTCAGAGGTGTGGAAACCTGAACTTCAAGCTTTTGCGTGCCGTTAGATTTAATCTTTTTGGAATTTTTCGGCTTACTAGTTAAATATGGCGAACTTTGGAGGTCGGCTCGAATGACTTGAGCTAGAAAGTGACCTCGGTGAGAAAAGTAACTAGACAGTAACTCGATCAGTTCCTCGTTGTTGGATGAATTCATAGAATTATTTAACGATTTTGAGTGATAGTTGATAGCAAAGGTAAGCTTTCCAAGTCAGCCCGAATTAACTCAGCTAAGAAAAGACCGCGTTCTGAGAAGTACTCGGTTAAAGCTTCTACTAATTCTTCTGAGTCTACAAATTGATGTAATAAGTTAGTCTGAGTTCCGTTTTCCACCAAGCCATTTCCAACCGGAGCGATCGCAGCTATTTCTGCATCGGACACTTGAAAAGGTCGTTCGCACTGGTTCTCAATAAAGATGCGTTGTGATGCTTCAACAAAAGGACGGACTAAGCGATTGCCATAAACAACTTGCCAGTTAATTTCACCGCCACGGACAAAGAAACTACCTAAAACTGTGTTGAGGTCGCGATCGCGTCCTGGTTTTGATTCTAAGGGAAGACATACAAGATTTGGCGAGGTGGTAGTTGCTTCTACCAAACCAGCTAGCACTTTTCCCGGCCCTACTTCTACCATCAGATCGCATTCGCTCTCCATTGTTTTCACTAAGGAGATAAAGTTTACTTGCGAGAGCATCTGATGAGCAAAGTGCTGTCGTAATTCTAACCCTTGTGTTGCGCGTTTTCCATCGCCGCTGAGAAATAAGGGTATGGAAGTTGCGGTGAGTCTTTGTGGTATTTGAGCTTGCTCTTGCAAAAATGCTGCTGCTGAGGACATCATTTGCGAATGGAAAGCGTTAGCAACTGGTAGTTGACGACTTTGGATATTTTTCGCCTGAGCTTTTTGCACTACCTCTACTACACTTGCACTCTCGCCAGAGATGACAATCTGTGTAGGACTATTGATATTGGCGATAACTACATAACCAGATACTCCAGTTAATAATTGCTCGGCAGTTTGGCGATCGCAGCCTAGACTAGCCATTGCACCAATACGATCCCCAGAAGCAGACATGGCTTTGCCCCGCATGGCTGCTAGACAGATGAGGGTTTTCTCATCATAAGCACCAGCAGCACAAAATGCCGTCAGTTCGCCCAAGCTGTGACCGCCCACAGCAACAGGCTTAATCCCGACATATTCCAAGTATTTTTGCCACAACAGAGAAACAAAACAGATGGCTGGTGAAGCTATATCTGCTTTGGTTAAATGTTCTGACCATGCTTGGATTTGCTCTCCATCAGCAGCCCGTTCTAGAGGACGATATATGTATTTACTGATAGGTTTGCATCCAGCTTCTTCTAACCAACTATCAGCTTGCTCTAGAAATTGCTTTGCCCAGGAATGGCGTTCTACTAAGGTGCGAGCCATATTCAATTTTTGCGAACCTTGCCCAGGAAATAGAAAAGCCACTCTACAGCCTGAGAGATTGTTGCCAATCCAGATATCCTTTTCTGGAGAAATGCTCGTATCTCCAATAGCAGGAGGCATATCATGAAGCATTTGCTCTAACGCATATAAACGCTCCAATAAAACTTTAGGAGTGTCAGCAATCAATGCAGCACGTATGCGTTGTGACGAGTCTATTTCCTGTGTTAACTGCACCGCCAAGTCAACCATTTCTGCAATACTTACCCCTTGTGCCATTACCCTAACAATTTGGGTGCGTTCAATTAAATCTGTAATGGATTTGGCACTGAGAACAAACAACTCTGTATCCTGATTGGAAACTAAGAGTGCTTCTTCTTGAAGAGAAGGTTTCAGTTGGGGTGCAGGTGCATCCCCAGATTCTAAGGTGATGTGGGAATTGATCCCCCCAAATCCCATAGCGGAAACTCCAGCCCGGAGGATATCTGTTGGCTGACGCACCTCTCCAGAAAGTACTGGATAAAGAGACTTAGCAGTAGTTTCAAATATGGGATTAAGTTCTTTGCAACCAGCAGTGGGGGGAATAATCCTTTGGTTAACAGCCATGACAGCTTTAATAAAGCCACCGATTCCGGCGGCGGCTTTTGTATGTCCCACTAGAGATTTAAAAGAAGTCACCCCTACAGAACGAGGATTAACTTCACCATCCTTGGCAATCGCTAAAGCAATGCCTTCTAATTCCGTGCGATCGCCTACTGGTGTTCCCGTACCATGTCCCTCAATAAAGTCTAGATCGTGACTGCTGTAATAGGCCTTATCGTAAGCACGACGCAGGGCTTTTGATTGCCCAATTTTAGATGGGGCTGTAATTCCGCCTTTACCATCGGATGAGATTCCCCAACCTTGAATAACTGCATATACATAGTCTCCAGCCGTTCTCGCATCCTCTAAACGCTTAAGAACGACAAAGCCACATCCTTCGCCGGGAATAAAGCCACTAGCCTGGCGATCGTAGACATTCATATCGCCCTCTGTGAGCGCACCTGCCTTAGCAAAGCCAATTAATTCAAAGGTATCTAGACTAATGTCTACCCCTCCAGCTAAAGCAATATCTAGTTCTTGGGTTGCTAGTTGGGTGCAAGCAGTAGCTACAGAAATCAGAGAAGAAGAACAGGCCCCGTCTACTACATAGCCGCCACCGTCAAAATTAAAGTAGTTGCAGATTCTACCAGCAACTGTATTTGCCAGATTTCCTGCTAGGGTATCCTCTGTAATTGGCGCAAACACAGACTTGTAGTACTTTTCCATTGTCTCTACTAGCACTTCTGTGTTCTGTGCGGTCATACCTTTTGCATTCGCAGCAGCCTGGAGGGCCTTGCGGACAAAGGGCCAACGCAGTCGCATATATTGAGAACGACTTTGTTCTCCAGTTAAGGTATTTCCTAAAATAACCCCTGTGCGTTCTGTAGGGACATTTCCACGAGTATATCCGGCATTTTCTAGAGCTTGTAAGGCGACTTCTAAAGCCAACCAGTGAACAATGTCAGACGATTCAAAAGCTGTTTTGGGAATCCTCTGATTCGCCCAGTCAAACTTAAAGCCATCTATAACAGCAGCACGACTTCCGTAGGTTTTATCTGGTGCTTTTCGGTCTGGATCGTAATATTCAGAGACTGGCAATCTGATGTCCGGAAATTGGCGAAACTCGCGTCTTCTTGCAAGTATATTTTCCCAAAGTTGTTTTAAGTTATTGGCACCAGGATAGTAGCAACCCATGCCAACAACCGCAACAGCAGGCGTGTTTGCTTTAGCAAACATATTTATGCTTCTCCCATTTTATTAGACTTATCGGGAAATAAACGCTAGGTCAGTCACTACTGCTTTTCGAGTATTATTTTTCTAACCTATTCTTCTGAGAAACAGCAATGTTTTTTCTGAGAAACAACTATGTTTCTTTATATCCATTAGGAATACCTAGATGCAAAGCGGCTTTTCGTCAGCAGTCCATGTGCGGGGCGCACCTTCAGGATGGAACAAAGCTACATAATAAGTAAATATTTATACTTGAATAATAGCTTTGTTAGGAGACATTGCATTCTTCAGACGCTTTTGTCAGAATGGGAAAACCAATGGCAGAAAGCTTATCAACAATACTGACGACATTGTATCGTTTGACTTTGATAATCATGTCTATGACTTGTACATAAGTCCTGGAAACCTTATGCCCTGAAGCTAAGACGGAAGCTCAACCCGATACTGATAGTTCTTGAACTTTTGCTATCTCTCGATCGTTTAACTGTTGGTGAGTGGACTTCTGGTTCTGCACAGGTAAATTAACTACGCCCTCGTCCCAAGGCTGTAGCTCAGACTGGTAGCGGTAACTTGTGAAGTCTTGGCGCATTTTGGCTACTTGGCTATTGGTTGGCACGCCCTTGATCTTGTGTTTATAGACCAACTCGCTTATAGAAATGTAGACTGCCAATATTAACAATCGGAAGAAGTGGTAGAGGTGTCGTGGAGCCAACAAGCCAGGGAGTCCAAAGCCCTTCCACTGTAACTTCATGTACCAGATGGCGAAGTAGAAGTGGGTGTACTTCAGACTAGCAAAGATGTTGCATCGCCAAGGCTCAAACTTGGCGTTCTCCAAGAAATGATCGAAGTGCATCAGCGTGTTATAGTCACCAAGCAACTGATCTGCCCGATAGCAGTCCATAAATCCAATGTTTGATCCCCGATCTACTAATTGATTGAACTGTTTGTACACATCAACGAATAGTCCGGTGACAGTGTCGCGATAGACCTTCATGAAACTATTGATGAACGTCAGATTCAAATGCCATTTACCAACATACAAAGGTACAACTATCCCGAACCACAACATATATTCAAAGTAAATCCGCCAACTCATAACGCTAGCATTACCTAGCTGCTTGGCATGATTGCTCATGAGTTGGTTGATGCCTCCCGTTTGTATGAGATTGAACTCGTTGTAAGCAGACCGCTTCTCCTCTGCATCAGCCTCACCTGCCAACTTGGCACGAATAATCTCTGTTACGCTCTCAACGGCAAATGCAGTCATCGACGATCCCATTGAATAGAAAGCATCAAAGATACAGGCAGCATCACCAATCACATACCAGTTGTCTGGAGAGAACATCGTTTTACTAGTGTGTGCCAGCCTTGGCCAATAGTGGAAGTCGATGTTCTCACCACTGTTAAGCAACTGATAGAGCATATTATGGTTCGCCTTCAAGAAAGCGTAAAACTTCTCTTGGGTATTGATGCTCTCAGCCGGAATTACGTCATGATGTTGCACGATCCCAATTGACAACTCCATCGATTGGGTGTCAGTCGGAATCATCCACAGCCAGTGACCATGCCCAAACCAGTGATTTGTGGCATAGTAATGACTGCATGAAGCACCGGCTGGATCGTAACCATCGTGGAAGATGGTGCGGTCTATATTTTTAACGCGCACCCATGCTGAACCAGTATTGATCCCACAGAGATTATCCGGCCCAAACAAGACATTATCTGTCTTGCGACCAATAATAAACTTACGACCGGCAGCATCAATTACGTGCTTGGCCTTGAGTTCCATAGACTCAGTACCGACCTTGACCTTGACGATCTTAAGGGCATCACCTGGTGTCAGATCCACGTCAACCACACGACCGTTATAAAAGACTACACCCATATCTTTATTCATCTTCAGCAAATCCCGCTCGAATTTGGCGCGGTTTAACTGAGTGGCGGTCATAGGAGGTTGTCGGTTAGTCCAGATGTGATAGTAGTCGTCGATAGTTTTGGTTTTGGCCGGGTCTTTAGGCCAATGGAAGTTCAGTCCAAACTTAGGTGGGTGGTTCTCAATCACGTACTCATAAAGGCCTAACTCCTTACATATGAACAGAGCAGCAACTTCGACTGTTGACTCACCAATTTTCAGGTCTTTTTCTGTGCGCTCTTCGGGGCGGGGATCGATTAAGGCAATCTTGATATTTGGAACGTTAAGCAGTAGGTGTCGAGCCTGGCAGTTGCCAGCAAGACCCGCACCCATGATTACAACATCGTACTCTTGTGTCTGGACGCTATACATTTGTAACTCCTTACTAACTTGTTTAAGTTTTTGCTAGAAAACATTTTCTTCTAAATACATGTGAGCCTTGCTTGCTCGGTACAACAAGCCAATGCAACAAAGTCCTCTTGATTGCAGATTCACATAATAAAACCTCACACTAGATGGACAGCGTAATATGTAGTTGCAGTGTATGTTTCCAACCTCAAAATGCAGATTCAAACAGGCAAAACCTACGAATCAAAGTTGTCATTCTAAGAGCTTTATTAGAACTTTAACAGACCAATCACCAAGTCAAGTAATCATCCAAATTGCACAAGGCAGCGAATTAGGTATGGTAACGCAACGAGACTGGGATACAGAAGATTTTAAGCTATCAAAGTTGCTTTGGCAGACTACTATTGCCTTCTATTTATCTCGGCTTTTACCTCACAATGAACCATTAGTAATGTTTCACTTGCTATTCTGCCTAGCTTATATGTGGATCTGAGGAATTCCTAATATATATCTTCCTTGTATTTGTAAACAGCAGTGGTTTTATAGGCTTGCGAACGATTCCTTTTTTGACCAGTTTAATTTCTGCTTGACCACAACAATCAGGATTTGTGCAATATTTACACGAATTATTGATATATCAGACAGTCAGTATGGATAAAAAGGAAAATTTATTGTTTTAATGATCTGATTAATTTATTCCACACTTAACTAGATCACGACCGTAATGTTATATGTTTGTCATCTTATAAGTCAATACATTCACATCCCAAATTTTGAATATGATACAAAAGTTTACTTAATAAATTACACTTTAACTAACTATGTAATAATTATTTAATTCATTAATAATTATGCAAGATTGATTTAAGAAAAAGATAATTATCACTGAATTATAACCAGAGAACAAGATATTTTAAAATTAAGTAATTATTGTAAAAATTTTTACATTATATAAGTTATAATACTGAAAAAATTCACGCCTTGAGAGTAAATAAATTAAGCATATTTGCTTCTATTTACGTGGAATTGGTAGGAAAATATTATATATTTATCTTCTTTAAGCAAAACCACGTCTTATTTTTAATAAGTATAAAATGTATTAATGAACTAAGTATAAAATTTTAATTACGAGCAGAATTTAAAGCTCAATCTTTGTTTTATACGCTTAGTAAATCAAGAATAAATTCAATTATTAATATCTATTTAAATATCCTTTAACCTTCAAAAAACAAGTAGCCTCTATTCTTGAAATGCTTACGAAAGAATAACCAAAACAATGTAGCTCAAGGTATTACTGTATGAAAGAATCTTAAAATCATCCGATAACTACTGCCCATTCCTGCCCACCGCGATATACCCAACATGGTTACTCAGCTACTCATTGCTAACATAGCCAGTATTATCTGGCTTAATTGTCACATCGTTGAATTTACATGAGATTCAATTATGTTTTCATCAAACTGTAAAAATCTGCTAGATTCTCGACTCTGTTCTCCAATAATGTTATAAGCTGTTGCTCGAATCCAAGGAAGAGGTTTCTCTATCTGTTCACCTGTTGTCAGGAGTTTAATTCAACGCAGATATGCCTCATTTAACACCCAAGTAGGAATATAAGAATTACTGAGAAGGTTGTGTGAGAGTTGTTTGGCGGGTTGCTGTTAGCACCTCAAGTTAGAGGAATCGCGGTGTTGCGATCGTCTTGAGGAGCGCCTTGGGGATCGCGTGGCGATCCATTTTCTCCAGAAGTGGTTAGACCAAGCTCACCATTCGGCTCACTCACAGTTCGATCGGCTCCACTTTCTTTACCCAAATCCAGTAAGAACTGTTGAATTTGGGGAGATGGCGATCGCACAGATTTGTGAGGTATCATCAGCAGGTAACTGCAAATCTCTTATAGCATTAACAGAGGCATTTTGCAAGAATCCCTCTGTAGTATTTTCAACAATATTTTGAGAAACTGAACCAGCAACATTGACTGTAGTAGCTCCTCCAGTTGGGTTGGTCACATAATTTCCAGCTAAACCAATGGAACCAGAAACTACTATTACATCTTCCAGTGCTTTCAGTTCCACATCACCAGCTGTGACTGTTGCCCTAATAATGAAGGCTTGAGTTTTATTTTTAAAATTGTTCAAGCTGTACGCGCCATGTAGACTACTTGTACTTTATAGGTGGCACTAGCTGTTAGCCCACCAATTGCAGTTGCACTCTCACCTAGATAACCAATCTCGTAGGTAACGGTATCTCCTGTCTGCAAACCATGTGACTCCACAGTGATTTGGTCGTTCGTTACATCTACTGCTGTTTCTGGTTCAAATGACAAGTTGTAAGGCAAGGACGCAGTTGTGGAAACCGTCGGATCTACTTGATAGTAGAGTGTCTGACCTGTGGTAAAACCATGATTGGCAATTTTAATTGTGTTTTTCGCACTATCAACGATCGCATCATCGGAGGGATCGAATTCAATGGGACTTCTCATGGAGGTAAATTTGTGAGCAGTCCCCGCCGGCCCAGCTAGGAGGTTAATAGCATTCCCATTCTCTGCTGCTTATATGGTGTTAGCTAGCTTGATAGTGTTTTTATCTACCACAATGGCAAAATAGCCCCATCCGCTAGTCAGTCCGCCAATTGCCGTGCCGCCTGTACCACTGGAGTAGTTGATAATTTGACATGTGGCGAAACCGTGGTTAGCGATCGCGATCGTGTCATTGTTAATATTTACTACCCCAGTACCAGTAGGATCGAAGGTAGTTGTCGTCTGAACTTGCTGGTTGTAGTTAAATAGGTGGGATGTACCTGTACCGCTAGCTTTATTAGAACCTTGAGCATCCTCCACAAAATCGATCGCAGTGCCGCTGGCTGCCGCATCAATTGTATATGCCAATTTATGTTCTATATCTTCAGAGGTGATAGAGATATCGCCAGCTTTTTCGGTATCGCCGCTAACACTGACATCTTCAGGATTAACTACATCTGTGCCATATGACTTTGTGCCACTGATATTCCCCGAAATTGAAGCGAATACGGAATCATATGTGGCGATCGCATTATCTGAAAAAGCTAAATTGGTTTCAATGGCACCAATTTTAGTTTCTAAATCCCAGTCTCCACCTTTTTCACAGGTGCATTACCTACTTCCTGCCAAGGAGCTGAAGCGAGCAAGGTATTCATAAACTTTTGTACCCCTGCTTCTCCACTTAACTGATTTGCAGTAATGTAACCTCTAATATCGATACCTACTGCTTTGTACTCCACATTTGGTGGTGCTTTTACATAATTGTGAGCGATCGCTGGTATATGTATTTCGCTAATATCTTTAGTACCAATTACTTCTGTGAAGCTCAGAAGCTCTTGTTGAGCAACCAGATTTATACCATTACAGAAGACAACCTGAGAACCCTGGACGGAGACTTGTTGTCCGCATAAAAGAGTTAATATCCATATATTTCAAAGATACTTGATTTAGGAATTAATTGAGCGATCGCGTGACAAATTCCACTATCTTGATAGAGTTCTACAAGACTTTGCAAAGAACCCAAATCGGTTTATTCTTGACAATGCTTCCAGAAAGGAGTGTCTAACCTGTGATTAAATTTAAAATGGATAGTTAAGAAATCACAAATTTTATCCCATAAATCAGCAATATACCGATTGGTTGCATCAATTAACTTAGGAGTTGGACAAAGATTACTATAATGGTGAGATAAAAAGGACTGCGTTCTAGCGTATAAGCTAAATTTAGTGATGCACGTACTTTTGCCTGACCAACTTATTGCCAAGTACCAGAAATTTGCAATAACCCAGACGTTGCGATCGCTATAAAAATCTTCCCTTTGTTGTAGCGTAAAACTACCTAGCAACAATCCTAGCCAGACCTCCACTATCGGCATCTTTCAAATACGTTGCAGTTTCACTAAACAAATCTCATCTTCAATTTGTGTAAGTTGTTGGGCGATCGCATCTTTCCACTTTTGAATATCTTCATCACTTGCTAAGTTGCGAACATCTTCGATAAGCTTGAATTGCTCTGGTATTATACCCAACAGATGCAAGGTACGAGCATCCCACATTCTAAAATAACAACTAAACCTCAAGCATCTCCAATATATTCTTAAACATACTCAAAGTAGCGTTTTAATTTTAAGAAAGGTTTCTCGTACATTACATAGCTTACATATGCAGTTAAATAACTGAATGAAATAGAAAGCAAAAGAGTTACATAAAAATTATAATTCTGATTTTGAATGAAAGTAAAAATCAGAGGATGAAATACATATAAGCCATAACTGATCTTACCAGTAAATACAAAAAAACGATTCCCAACAATTCGAGATATCAAATTGTGAGGATATTGAATTGCTACATAACCTACAACACAAAAATAAAAAACAGCTATAATTGTAAACTTAACAACTTGTAACCAATCCAGATGTTGACCACCAGTAAATAGCCAGCTAATTAGCAGTAAGACAAAAGAGAAAACTCCTATATTTAAAAAATACTTTCTGTAAGATATCAGCTTATTTGTATACTCAAAATATGCAAGTAATGCACCTATAGCTAATGCATCAAATCTACATAGAGTAAAGAAAAATACTCCTATATCAAAATTGATTAACACAATGCGGACAACTATTGATAATAAAATAATTCCAGTAGCAGCCCATATTAATCGCTTTGTTGGTAATAAATATACGAGAACTGGCCAAAAAAAGTAAAAGTGTTCTTCAATTGCTAACGACCAAAAATGCCCAGGCCCACTACTGCTAAAACCTATAAATGTAGCGGGAATATTTTGCATATAAAGGTAATACCATAGCTGATGACTTAACGGTGGTATATCACCTATTTTAAACAGTGGTAAAATAAAGTAAGTAATTATGAGAAAACCATAATATAAAGGAAATATTCTTAACAATCGTCTAATATAAAAATTTTTAAAAAAATTATCATGAGATTTTGTATTAAGTAAAATTCTAGTGATTAAGAAGCCGGAAAGTACGAAAAAAAGATCCACACCTGTTTGACCAAAAACTGCAATTTTAACTAATAAAGGATTAAAAAGTTGCCAGTTAAAATGAAAAAAGACGATCATTAATGTGGCAATTCCTCTGAGTCCATCCAATGCATAGATGTAGGTAATTTTCTGGCTTGTCATTGAAGCTTTTCTATATTTTGAATATATTTGTATCAAAGAAAAATCTGACAGATTACACTATGTCGATTAAGTGTAAAAAGATAGAATATCAGAATTTTTCATTTAATATAAAGAATATAATTAAATGCACTTTTCAGATAGTAGTTAAAAGGTTTTTTTTAAACTAATTTTATGATAATTAACCTAGATTAAGCGTGTTTAAGCCTAAATCTAGGGATTTTTTCTCAATCTCAAAATTTTTTTGTTAGGATTTCATCATAAATAGCCCGTGTCAGGATTCTGGCTTTATGATTGAAATTGATAAACGCGCAAATATTCATTTTTTCAGTATGGATGCGATCGCTTTAGAAATAATAATATATGGCGTTAATAAGTCCTCAATTCATAATTGCTATAGGATGTTAGCATCAGGATATTAGCATTGCGATCGCCAGCTTATATCAATACCTGAAAGACTTATCTGATAAAAAAGTTTTTTACCTATTTGCTGAATGCGAACTTAAGTTTTCAAGTTTTCGTTGCTTGATAGGTTGAGCGGGATTACCTGCATAAATTGTCATTGGCTCTAAGGAACGTCCAGTAACTCCACCCAAAGTCAGCACTGCTCCCCGACCAACAGTTACTCCAGGGCCAATTACTGATTTTGCTGCAATCCAACTACTTTCCTGAATCTGGATTGGAGCAGTAATCAGTTCAAAATTGGGATGACTCCAGTTATGATTACCAGTGCAGAGATAAACTCCCTGAGATAGGCAAACATGGTTTTCTATAGTGACATGAGCTAGGTTATCGATCCAAGTATCTTCTCCCAGCCAAACAAAATCACCAACAGTTAACCGCCAAGGAAACTTTACTCTTACTCCTGGTTTAATACGGACACCTTGACCAATTTCTGCTCCAAACCAACGCAGTGTCAAAACTTTTATGGCTGATATGGGTAACCAATAACTCTCAACCAGGGGCGACCCCACAAAATACCAAAGAAGTTGCTTCCAATATGGTGCGCCTGGAGTATAAGTACTTAGGGTATAGCTATCTAAACGCATAATTTATAGTTAATCAATAGCTGGATTAAAACTAGCACCTGTACGACCTGTGACTATCCAAAGTAGAGAGCGAGAAATATCGCGAAGAACGTGGAGGATATTTTCTTTGGGTCGGTCTGATGGTACAGATAGTGGAGTGAAAGCGATACCTCGGCTACCAAAGACGAGGGTAGCGATCGCTTTCGCTCTAGGCATGTGAAAATCGGAAGTAATTAAGTAAAGATGCTGAAGCTGTCGTTTTTTAAAGTCACCCACTAGAGAAGTGAAGTTAGTTACAGTATCAACAGCACGAGTATCAATATGTAATTTTTTAAGCGAAATACCCACGGATTGAAAAGTTTTACGTGTTTTCTCCGGAACTGGGGGAGAAGACACCCAAATTTCTAAAGATGGATACCACTGGGCTAGTTCGGCAGTAAATTGCTCTCTAGCTGGCTCACCACCTAAAGTAAAAAAAGCTTGAGGTTGGGGTGCGTGAGTGTATGCTATTGCCAAACGCAGGGGAATTATCAGCACCAAAGTGAGGATAAAACCTGTGAGAGCAAAAATCCAATATCTTCTAATTAGGTGAAAAAATTGCTTCACAGAATCAACAAATTCCTCTTTAACCAAAAATTTACAGAACTAGCGTTTTTGTCATTAGTTTCGATGTCAAGAAAATTGCATATTTACTAAAGTAGACTGTTGACCACTAACAGTCAACAGTCATAGGTTTACAGCCAAAACCACTACAAATATTTATGCTTTCTTAATGCACTTAGCCGATCGCGTCCGGCTACATGCTCATAATTTCGTTAGACTATAGATAGCGTACTTTTTGAGAACTCCTAAAGGCGAACTAGCAGAATATCTACGGCTGTTAGATGCCCTTGCGACAGCTACTCTTGAAAAATACCTTAAGGCGAATTTACAGGGTAGTCTGCTTTGCTATGCGGTCTAATAAATTTATGACCTTACAGGACGGACGTGATAATTTTTTAGTGGTGCGAATGCATGAATGTTAATAGTTATGGGATCTGCTGTGATGTTCTATTCAAAGCCTATGTTTAATTCGGAGCATGGACACCATCTGCATCAAAATTGCCCTCTTGATTCCCAAAGTAATACATGGCATCGCGCGTTTTGGAGATGGTTTGTTGAATAGTAATCCCTTTGGAAGCATCGGGTTGCGATCTAATTATGGTTCCCATAGCGTTACTATACCACGTATCCGTATTTGTACTATTACGAACGGCAACCCAATCAAAATGTACTACGCGAGTAGTTCCATTAAACGGAGATCGCGGATCGTCCCATGTGACTTTCTGACCTGCCTTGAGTAAGTTGTTCACGTATATACAATCGCCTTGCAAAGTGGCAATTTCCGGAATAGAACACATGTCAATGCGTCTTCCTAAGTTATCTACTTTGGTCGGATCGAAGTAACGGCTTGGTACTGACACTCTAAAATAAGTACCGGCAGTCATGTCAAAGAGCTTAGAGTAATTTCGGTTAAACCCTTCTTGACCGTAGTGGTCTAGCAATTGACCGTCATTTTTGCGGTAGAGTCCGTGGATAAATCCTGCTGTCCAATCTTCAAAATAATTTTTGTAGTATTCGGTGGATGCATTTTGTCCTTGTTTAACTTTAGCAACAAGGTTATCCAGACACTGTTTATCAGGGATAATGCGTGCGCTTTCATTGTCTATAGTAGGTGAGGTAGTTGGATCGAAGTAACCAAGAGTCTTTTCTCCTCCACATACACCACTAAATTTGCCTGCCCCACCAAATAAATGCATTCCTTGCCATTTAATCTTCGCCCCATTGTCACAACTGACGTAGTAGAAGAGTTCGTGCATGTTGTTAGTGAATGCATCTTTTGAATGAGTGCCCTGATGAAGTTTGACTAGTATTTGGCACAAGGGACCTGTGCCTCCACCCGGTAAACCTACTCTCACGTCATTCTTCCACTCAATTTTGTGACCAACATGATCTTCATGGCGAGGATGCTGTGGGTCGCTTAGAGAGAGTTGTTCGTTGACATATCCAAAAGGCAATCCCCAGGAGACGAGTTTTGATGAGTTGGGATTTCTTCCATGCTCGTGTCCATAGGTACAAGTCTTGCCAGTATTTGGATCGGTGTCGGTTGGTGGATGCCAAGTCGGATACACCTTGTTGTCTGGCCCGTACACCCAGTAAGTATCATGCAACCATTTGGGACATGTATCAAACTTAGTTGGTGTCCACAAACCGTATGAGTAACTCAATTTCGCACTACTTGGAGGAAGCTGATAAGGAACCGCCGCAGACGCGGTTGGGGCTTGCCCGAAATTCGGTGTTATGTGTAATTGCATAACGACAACGAGCAAGCTGACACCAATCGCGATCGCGAAACGGCTCAATAAACGCAGCCTTCGATTCATAGTTGCTCCTAAAAAAATACAAAAAAACGGCAACCTGTGGTTTGATAGTTGGAACAATGTCACTATAAACCATACAACGGGAACCGTAACAATTTGTAATTTTTAGGGCAGTATTTGCACTATGTAGCTGTTAGGCTGATACTACCACTATTTTATTCTAATAAAAAAGCCGCAAAGGCTTAACTTTACGTAATTTTTATATTAACTTTAAGAAAGTTTTTCCATAAATTCTGGTTCGATTTGACCGCGTAAAATCATGAAAAAAGCAATGATATTTCCTTTGAGGCGGCCCTGACGATCTATTTTCTGGTCAAGGAAAAATAGCTTGATCAGATTGTTACGAGTAGCAATTAACCAGTGGCTCTGAAGCACTTCCCAAAAGGGGATAACACCTTTGCGATAAAGGTAGTAAGGATTCATAATTTGGGCAAATCCCATACGAGTACCGGAGATTCGCCCGGAAGAGGTCATGAGGTGAACGAGACGACAGGCGTTATAGCTGACGCAAATGCCAAATTTTCTACAGCGAAAACCAAAATCAGCATCGCAGAGCCATCCGTAGAGAGGAAGGCGTTCGTCAAATTTGACTGTTCGGAGAACTTCAGGGCGAGTGTTAATATTACAGCCGTAAACTGTAGATTGGATCTCAAAGGAGCGATCGGGTTCGTCAGTAAAAGAAAGGAGTAGAGAGCGTCCTTCAGAGCGTTCTACATTGCCGTTACGAACTAAAAAACCACTAAAAGCCGCAACTTCGGGGTGTTCTTCACTAAAAATACGAGCATGAGTGAAGTAATCCGGAGCAAGTTCAACATCATCATCAAGAATCGAAACAAAAGTGGCACAAGAGTCGATGTAGGGAATAGCATCATTGACCTGCTGACATAATCCGGGACGGGCAAGCACAATTTGAACTTTAGGAAAAGCAAGGGTTTCAGGCAAGACGTAGGATTTATCGGCAACAGTAATCAGGATCTGGTCAGCAGGAGTCTGCTGTTGAAGCATGGAAGCAATGGTTTCGTGAAGTATCTGGGGGCGTTTGGCTGAGGGGATAATAACAGTGTGGAACATAAGGAAATTTTGAATTAATTTGGCTAGGAGTGAAAATTCTATTAATTTAATTTATTAGTTAATAAACTTAAAATTTCTACATATATCTTCACTAATACCTACTGACTTAATTTTTGATACCGGAATTCGCTCAAATATCGAGCGTACAAGGATTACAGAGCAGCGATCGCCGTGTCAAATATAAGTATTTTTATTAAAAACTATTGTTTTGTACTGGAATCTGTGTACTGCAATTTTTCCGACTCTATTAGACGAATGGAGAGCAGAATTTCTACCAAAACACGCTGGAATGCATAGTAGCAACCATGCCAACCATCGAGAATACCGCCTTTGAGAATCAAGCAGTAAATCAAGATGATGAAAGGAGCGAAGATTTTTTGTTTGCGAATGCGATCGCTCAAACTCAGTTCGCTGACTGGAGTTTCTAGTATCTTCTTAGTCTCGATAGCTATGTAGCGATCCTGTGCCCAGAACCAACGGCTCAAGGATTTGCGATCGTCGTGATGAATATAGGCAAGGAGTATTCTCGACTTCCCCTCTACCAAAACTCGATGAGCGTGTCCATCATCTTTGTAAGTTGCTTTTTCTCTTCTATAAAGAACTTTACGGGGTGGAAGTAAAGTGCCACGTAAAGGTTTACCAAAAACGCAATATTTAAATTTGGCGCTGTAGCTATTTAAGTCAGCCTCTTCTGGTAGTGTTTTAATTTCATTAATTAGCTCATTAGTTAAGACATAATCAGCATCTAGAGATAGTACCCATTCAGATACAATTTTTTCTAAACCATAGTTACACTGTCCAGCAAAAGAATCAAATTTTCTTTGGAAAACTTGTACTTGAGGATAGGAATAACAAATATTCAAAGTTTCATCTGTACTATAACTGTCAATCACCACAATCTGTTTTGCCCATGTAAGACATTGGAGAGTGCGACTAATATTAGGTGCTTCATTATAGGTAAGAATTAAAGGAGTAATTTTTTCTAAAAAATACATAAGGTTTATTTATAATTAACTTAATATAATTAACTTCCAAAAATCTGATTCAATAAAGCGTAGGCAAAGGTTTTTATTGGATGATACTTATATAAACATGTTGCATTTGGTAAGCAATTTTTTCCCAAGTGTATTTTTCAAATATAAATTCACGAGCGCGATCGCCCATTGCCTTTGCCTGTTGCGGATTTTTTAAGCAACTACTCAAAGCGTTAGCAATTTGCTCGGCATCAATGTCAACCACAAGAGCTGCATTAGCTATTGCTGCTTCTGGAAAATTGCAACCTGTAGTAATAACGCAAGGCAATTTTGCAGCCATTCCTTCTAACACAGATACGCTAAAGCCTTCGGAATATGAAGGCGCAACATAGAGACTAGCAGCGGCAAGTGCAGCATATTTGAGAGAGCCAGAAAGCATTCCGGTAAACGTGACAGCATTCAAACATTCTGCATCAGCAAAGTAATTCTGAGCAGTTTCACAAAAGCCGATATTATCAGGCCCTGCAATAATTAAATGAGTCTGAGGAAATTGAGTATGAACTTTCGCAAAGGCAGTGGCAAGTAAATCTAGTCCTTTTTTGGGATCGATCCGCGCTAAAAATAAAATTAATGTTTTATTGCGAGTTTGAGGAAATTGTTGATAAAAAAGCTCTGGATTGGGTAGTGTTTCAAAATCTTGCTGATGAATTCCGTTAGGAACAACTACTAAAGGCGCTTTCAATTGAAGCGGTTCTATCCTTTTAGCCTCCGTAGATGCCAACATTTGGATAGCACTTGCACGTTGGAAAGCTGGCTTTTCCAGCAAAGCAAAGTAAAAACGCTTCTTGCCAGATTTATAAGCTAGCGCCCAAGGTTCTAACATCCCATGAGGAGTCATAATGTAAGGTACTTTGTGTCTCTGACAAGCCCAATGAGCAGGTAAAACAGGATAAGAAAAAACAGCGTTAGTGTGTACTAAGTCGTAATTAGTTACATTTTTAAATAACCATTTAGTTAGAGACAAACTAATTTTATAATCGAGAAAATTCCAATAAGGAAAGTATTGAATTCGATAATACTTTTCCCTAATCCAAGTGAGAATCGGGACATCCATACTAGTAGAACCATTGGCAGTTGTGGCTACAATATCAATATCTATCCCCCGATTACCTAATGCTTGAGCTAGCTCGATTACACTCTTGGTTGGGCCACCATAAACAGGGCCAAGGGCAGGAATAACTATTAAAATTTTCATAAACAATTAACAATGCATCAAAGCGTATTCAACTGCCTGCATCAAGCCTTGACCAAAGTAATTGGGAGAAAACTTTTGAATGTGTTCCAATGAAGCTTTACCCATTGCTTGTAAGTCCACTTCATCTGAGCTGATTTTAACCATAAGTTGTGTTAATTGATTTTGATTTTCCGGGTCGAAACCGAACCCATTAATACCTTCTAAAACTAAATCCTCAAAACATCCACAACGATTAGAGACAAGAATAGGCTTGCCTGCTGCCATTGCTTCATTAACTACTAATCCCCATTGCTCCTGAATGCTAGCGTGAATAAAGCAATTTGCATGAGCAAAATAAGGAAAGAGTTGGTCTTGCTGAAGAAAACCAGGTAGGTGAATATAATTTTTTAAGCTCAATTCACCAATCTGTTGTTCTAGCTGGGGACGTAGTTGACCATCACCACAAATAACTAAATCCCAAGCCTTGTCTCCAAGCATTTGACAGTAAGCTGCATAAGATGAGATCAGGAATGAAAGATTTTTTTTGGGAATGAAGCGATTAATTGCTAAGAAGAAAGGTTTTTCAATAGGCTTGGGCAGATGCTTAATCTTATCTGGACTAAAAGCATTATTGCCTACTACGTCGTAACCTAAAAATATTGCTTCTGGAGGCATACCTAACTTAATTAAATATCGCTTGTGCGGCTGTCCTCCTACCAAAGCAGATTTATATTTTTTGACGATCCAACTTTTGATCGCCTCCCGCCACCAAGAGCGAGAAACATCATTTTCAGTAGTTTCTGAAAGGAGAATTGCAGATTTGCGATGCAATAAACACCAAATCAATGTAAACAGCATTGCAGGTTGAAAATAACCAGCAATTGCTATAGCATTCGGATTAACTGCATTAAGTACGTTATTAAGTTTTTTTAGTAGATAAAAAATATTAGTTTTTTCAAGAGACCGATCTGGAATTACTGAAACGAAAGAAAAATTGAGGTTATCAATTTTTGTATTCCATGGATATTGTTCTTCGGAACGTGCTAACTCTATAGCAACTATTTGATTTTGAAGTTTTTCAGAATAATCGACCAATCCCTCAATTCTAGCAAGATGATAAGGCCCATAGTTAGAAAATAAAATACCAACACTAATATTCATTGATATATCCTAGTGTTTTATGTTTAAAACTCTATTTAAATCTATATTTAACTCGAGAATAATAAATAGCTGCGCTTACGAAAAAAACTTGAAATATTCCCTCTTGCCAAAATCTTCCTATACCATGTGTTAACCCCACCATTGCTGGACTAACTAATCCCATATAAAGTAATCTACTATAAGTACTTTGATAATACAAAGATGAGATCCAAAGAGTTTTAAATACATACCCTATTATTCCAAAAATCAGAAACCCAAGGAAACTAAATTCCATAAATGAGTCTCCTATACCAGTTATTGTTGAACCTGTAGGAACTGTATAACCATATAACTTTTGTAGTAAATCAAAGTCTAAGAGGTGAAATTGTAGAGATTCTTTAAAGGTCTGTCCGACAATTTGTCCTGGTACATATTGAAATATAATACTATCCCACCATCCAGACCCATATCCATACAAACCAGTCTTTTCCACTGCATCCATTAATAATGCCGCATTTCTCATTTCTAAGATGTCACCACTCTGTTGAAATTCAAACGCTGACTGAATAATCGATGATAATTGTTGCCATTGACCGCTAAAGAGTAAATTCCAAAATTCTCCTCGGATTACACCTAGTGCAGGAATAATCAAAGTCATCATCAGTATAGCTGTGACGACTAAAACTCTGGGAGGTACATAACGGCGAACTAAGTAAAATGAAAGACCTATGATGATGATAAATGTCATAGTACCTTGTCTACGTCCGACAAGAATGCTAGATATTAAAGGCCAAGCCGATATAAGCGTACAAATAATAGTAATTGGTTTAGGTCGTTTTAATGCTTGTAATAGAAAAATCCCAAAAGCAATATTGGTAACTTGAGAAAAAAATAGATATATAGTAGCTGGCCCTGTCCAGGTACCACCATTGTCCGCGCGTTGAACAACTGTACGAGAAAGTAAAAAATTAAACAAATGTCCCTGAGCCATCAGCACTAGCCCAGCTTTAAATAACTTGCTTTCGTCGATGGGAACATTTAACTTTGCTAACCATTTTTTACTTGGTTTACTTGCGTACCCTATCCAACAAGTAGCAGCGCACAAACATGATACTAATATTACCCTTTCTAAAGCTTCTTGACTGACTGCTCCAGGTTTATGAATTAAGGAAAATATTTGAGGCAGCACAAAAGAAGTAAACATACTACCCATGAAAAATGGATATTGGTAAATTCTTTCTACGCGAATTATTCCCCAACCTAATAAACCTATACAGATGCTAATCAACAAATATTGATAGATTTCAACCATAAAAGTAAAAACAAAAAACTTTATAATATTTCAACATAGTTATTTATATATAATAAATTCTTTAAAAATTTCAGTAAGTATATTAAGTTAACTCAAAATTACTGCGACATCATAACTTCCTGGAAATGATTCTCTGATTCTTGCAGTATACCTTTTAAATATTCTTGATTATTAGCTATGTTTTGAAAATAATTACCTTTTACATAAATTTTTATTAAATTGTCAACAATAGCCTCTATATTTCTTATAGGTATAATAAAACCATCTATTTCATCTCTAATAATAGAACCCGAATTGTAAGTAGTAATAATAGGAACTCCTGAACTTAATGCCTCATACGTCACCATTGCCGAACCTTCACATATTGAAGGTAGCACAAAGACATCTGCCCAAGTGTATAAATCCTTGACTTGAGAGCGAGGAATTCTTCCTAGAAATTCGCAGACATCGCTGTATTCAGCAATACGCTCAGGCTTGATTTCCAAAGAGCCGACAATTTTACAAGTAAAAGGTATGTTTCCTTTCATCTGGCGTAGAGCTTCCAGTAAATAAGGAATTCCTTTCCGCAGTCCAACTGAACCGACAAATAAAATTTTTAACTCGTCTCCTTGCTCTCGTGGGGTTTGGGTGAGAGGTTGATGCCGTATTGATTTTTCATTTTTGAGGCGACCTAATGGTACAACAGATATTTTATGACTATCTACTCCCCTAGCTATTAGAGAGTCTTTCACAAAATTAGAACCACAAATAATACGATTTGCTAAGTCTTGCTCTTGATGTTCTCGCTGCATCAGTTCTAAATCAGCATCACTAACAGTGAAAGGCGTTAATGACCATCCTTGCCAACGTTCTTCTTCTTCTAGTAAAAGTTCATGTACAAGTGAGTAATCAGCTAGGGTTTGATCTAAAATACAGCGAATTCCATAGGATTTGGCATATTCAAATAATTCTAGACACGCGCTATTAAATCCATAAATAGTATCGATTTCTCCTAAACCATGTTTAATAATACGCTGGCAAAATTCTCTTCCTCCCTCTATAAATATTTCTGATGCTTTTTGCGGTGAAGCTTTGTTGAGAGCTTTGACATAACTATAGCCAAATATAGGAAAATGGATAATTTTTGCACCTTTAAGATTTGGCTCGTGGCGTTCTAAACCTTTTTTTAAAAAATTGGGAAGACGGTTATAGAGGTGAGGATGACGTAATAAATTAGTTAGTACGTTATGTCCTGAGTAGAAGTCAGTGTAAAGGGTATTTAAAATACCCCATTGATGAAATAGTAGAGGTTCTTGATAATGCTTTCTAGCACCGAGTTGTGCTACTAAAACTTTAGGTTTACTATTCATGTATAAATAAAAATTATAAAATTATGAATTCATGGGTGATAAAGAATTGAAGATTTTTTCGTAGCGATCGCCCAGATTTTCCGGAGCATATCTTTCTAGATAAGCCGAACGAATCGTGTCTGGTGATATAGACTGTTGCTCTATTAATTTCGCTATTTCCATCAAGCGATCGGCAAATTCATTGGCATTAGTAGACTTCACTATTCTACCCAGACGAGCATCAGACAAAATATCTGGTAAAGCACCTACATTTGTAGCCACAATTGGTCTACCACAACCCAAAATTTCCAAAGCTGCTAAACATTGGCCTTCTGTACGGGAAGTAAAAGCAAATAAGTGACATGAGGCGATCGCATTTTCTACTTCATTATTAGGAATGCTGCCGTGAAAGACCACAGAAGATGCGATACCAAGGTTTTGGGTTAGCTGTTCTAGCTGTTCTCGCAAATGACCATCACCAAATAGATGCAGGCTAGGTTTTTGCTTTTGCTTATTATCAGCAATAGACGTTTGTAAGTATTTTTCTTGAAAGCAACGAAAGGTTTCTAGTAACAAGGGAATATTTTTATCTTCTACGAGTCTACCGAGAAAGCCTATTCTTAGTTGCTCGTTTGCTGGCAATGGTTTGAGATTACTAGGCTGCTGGGGAATATAAGAAATAACCTCAACTCGTCCTTGATAGCCAATTTGATGTAAATCTTCTGTAAATGCAGATGCTTGTACTAAGATTAAATCGAATAGATTTAGTGCCTCTAAAAGTTGGTTTTTTTCTGGAGTTGTGGTTGGAGGTAAAGGTTGATAGGGAGTAATATAAACAAATTTTGTACTCTTACCAATTTGTGATTTTAGTCTTTTTAAAATTTCGACGGGGAATAATTTACCAAATAAGACTATATTGCTTTGTTTAATTTGTTGAATTCCCAGAGGCAACAACAGCCAATCTGGTAAATTCCATCGACAACCCCATTGCCAAGGGTTACGCACAATTTTAACTTTTGCTTGTTCGATAGACTGAAGTAGAGAAGAATTTGGCCCCCAACAGACTAGTTGACAATCGTAGTTGCGACTTTGAAGATAACAGAGAAGATTTTTACAGAAAGTCTCTATTCCTCCAATTGGAGCAAATCCACCAAAATAAAACAGAATTTTCATATATATTTCTCCGTTTCAACCACACAGATAAGATAGCCAAGCTTTTTTGAGAACGGAGTAGGAATATCTATCCAGATAATATTTTTGCAATTCTACTTGGTTAATCTCTCCTTCTGCCAATTGGAATAGCATTTTTCTGACAGCATTAATAAATGAGTTATTTGTAGAATTTGCTTGTTCGTTTTGCCAGGGTTCTGGAGGAACAATAATTACATTTGGATTACCCACACCATAATCGGCAATACCTCCAACACCATAGGTGACAAAGGGAACGCCACAAGCTAAAGATTCTAGTAACACAAGCGGTGCGCCTTCATCACCAAGAGTCGGTAACAAAGTCAAATCGTAGCTGCTGATGAGGTCTACATAAGCTTGACCTTCTGGATAGCGACCAAAACATTTGACGCGATCGCCTATTCCCTGTGCTTCAATATACTCCCGTATTAAAGGCTCCTCCGGCCCTCCGCCATGAATGTGCAGTTCGCTGAGTACATCTTTTAAAGATTCCCACTGCTGAACTAGCCAAAAAGCTCTCTTATGAGGAACTAAACGGCTGAATAGTGCTGCTTTAGCTTGTCCTAAAGGAACTTTTTTATAAACAGGCTGGGGTAATGATGTCACAATTTCCAGTGGTACTGGTATTGCCGAAAGCACGGGAATCTCTTTTTTCCAACCAAAGCAATTGGCAAAATTTGCTGCAACCGTTGGTGTATGAGCAGCTACTTCATCAAAGTACCAACGGACAATCCACCGAGGATCTTTCCAACCACTCTTTAAACCTGACATCACCTCATGAAAAATCGTGCGTGGTTTATGTCTTACCAAACAAACAGGTATTACAGAGTAAAAGCCAGTGCCGACAGCAATGTAAACATCTGGTGCAAATTCTTCAATAATTGTTTTAATTTTATTAATTTTTTGAAAAAATGAAATGATTGATTTATTTTGCTGTTCGTCACTAGACTCAAAGGAAAAGAACTTCACGAATGCATATTGTCGCGATCGCTCTTCAATAGGCTTTTTGACAATGAAAGCTGTATCTATTTTTTCCTCTTCTAAAGCATTTGCAAGCCAATTTAAATGGGTTTGAATTCCCCCTTCTCCTGCTAAAATGCCACTAATTAAAATCTTTTTCATGTTAACAATATTGTAGTTTTATATAAAAAATCTAAATTATATGTAATTCTGCTTTACACCAGTTTACAAAATTTTTCACTCCCTTTTCGAGAGGAACAGAAGGCTCAAAACCTAAAGTTTGGATTTTGCTGATATCAGCTTGCCAATTAAGTGGATCTCCTAGGCGAATATTACCATTAAATTGAGGCTGAATATCGTATTCCAACGCATCAATAACTAATGCTGCTAGTTCTTTGATTGTTGTTTCTCTACCAGAACCGAGATTATAAACTTCACCTTGCATTTGTGCCGATTCAGCAACAATTTCAATGGCTTTAGCAATATCAATAGCGTGAATAAAGTCTCGACTTTCTGTTCCGGTTCCCTGAAGATTTACAGCTTTTTCTGTAAGAGCTTTTTGGCAAATATCCCAAATTACTTGCCGCCGCAGTCCAGGGCCATATGCCGAAAAAATTCTGATGCTGGCACTTAATAAACCATAAACTCTAGCAAACTCTAAAACCAAGTTTTCAGATTGCCATTTATGAAATCCGTAAGGTGAAATTGGACTTAGAACTTTATCTTCGTTTATAGGTATAGAATTAGGATTACCATATACCGCAGCACTAGAGAGAAAAATAAATCGACAATTAGGAGCGCTGGTTCGTAAAGAATTCAACACTTCAAAGGTCAATGCAGTATTAGCATTAAAATCTTCTCTAGGAGTGGTAATTGATAAACCTACAGAAGCTCGTCCAGCACAGTGAATAAATAGATCGGGATGATATTTATCTAGTAAATTATTCAATTCTGTACTGGGTAAATCGAGACAGTGATAAGCTTGTAGATCGGCTATTGGAGCATTCTCAGGAGAAGTTTTAGCTAGACCAACCACAGACCAACCTTGCTTGGAAAAATAGCGTACAATGTAGCGACCAATAAAGCCAGTTGCTCCTGTCACTAGAACTAGTTTTGATTGTGACATATCACCCTAAAGTAAATACTATTTATACTGATTATTTACTAATATAATTGCAATAGCCAGTTCTCTAGAGTTTGAGCGCGTATTTGCCAAGTATGCTGACGGGCGAACTCTAGTTGCTTGAGGCTTTTTTCGTAGATGTCAAGCTTTTCTACTAAGGTGAATTGCTTGCGGATGCGATCGCTCGCATCTTCGGCAGAATTAAAGATACTTATCCACTCTGGATATAAACGGCATTCCGGGATATCAGTACTGAGAACCGGATGACCGCTAGCAATACCATCCATAATTTTGGTAGGGCAAGATGCTTGATTAAAGGGATGATCTACTACGTAGGGAATCCAATTGACTGCAAAAGACCAGTAGTACTCTGCCACTTTATCGGACGGTACTTGCCCAATATGACGAACATTGGGTAATGCTAGCACTGCTTGGCGGATTGCTTGCCAATTTCCTTGGTCTAGCATGATTTGCTCGTCTAAACCGCCAACAAAAATAAATGTGATTTCGGGACAAGCTTTGATAACTTGATAAATTAATTGCCAATCTAAGCGATCGCCTAAGTTGCCAACATAACCCACAGTCATTGGTTCTGGAGGGATTTCTGGTTGGCAATTTAAGTAAGTCTTTACAAATCCGTGTGGATAATGATGAATCTTGGAGGAACTTTGCTCGTGACGTTTCTTCAGAGTCAGCAGTTGAGAGTTGGAAGCACACAGAGTAATACTAGCGCGTTCAATTAATTCTTTTTCTTGCTCCAAAATCTTAGTTTTACGGTCGGGTCGATAAAGAACATAGTCATCAAAGTTGTAGTAAATTAATCGCTCGTTTGGTATTTTGCGTACCCAAGGAGCAAAATCGGGATGGGGAACTATCAGCCAAGGATGTTCGCCTGATTTCTGGTTGAGTTGGCGACACCAGTTTTGGATGAGCTGTTGTAAATAAAATCTAAATAATTTTTCTAACCGCCCAGCATAACCGCTAGGCAATACATGAATTGAACGATTTAGTAACGGTGGCGGGATTCTTTTAGACCATGTAGGTTTATGAGGATAGTAAGTTCTCCAATCATAAAATTGCACGGCATGAGTCGGATAATTTTGAGCTAAAGCTTCTGCTAGACCATAAGTCCAAGGACTATTTGCTGCTAAAAATAGAAAACTGAGTTTTCCCATAGTATGTTTTTAATATATTTACCACCCACGCATATCTCGCAGCCAGTAGCCAAGAACAGGCGATCGCCCAATCAATTCTCTAATTGCCGAACGCAAACCAGGGGGTAGGAGCTGAAACCGATAGACAGGAGCTTGATAAGCTGCTGGTTGTTGACCTTTTTTACTTCTTTCAATTGGTTCAAGGGTGGAAATATGTTTGATGAGAGATTCGTAACCTCTCCACATTACTGCCTCATCGAAATCAGAACGGGCGCGTTCGATTACCGCATTCTGAAAAAGTTCGTAGTTGTCGCAAGCAGATAAAACTTGTTGAGCTAAGGCTTGAGTGTTGTCTAAGGGAGCAAACAGTCCTGTCTTGTTCGCCGCAGTAATTTCTTTTGTACCAGTTTCAACATCCCAAGCCACTGGCACACAACCCATACTCATGGCTTCTATTGTAGCCATACCAAATGGTTCAACGCGACTTAACATCAGCAAAACTTTTGCCGATGCGGCGGTGGAAAATATGCGATCGCGTTCGACGTGGCCGTAAACATGAATGCGCTCAGAATTTGGTAATTGGTTAATGCGAGACTGAAATTCTGGTTTCACCTGACCAAACCAGTGCAGTTTACCAGCGAACCCTAAATTAATTAAATGTTTCCATAACTTGAGAACATCAAATGCTCCCTTTGTGGGATTTTCACCACCTAGAAATATTAAGTTATTTGGGCGCGTAACATTTAATTCTGGCCGTTCGGGAAATACAGAGCCATTGTAAATCACAGAAAGTTTCGTTTTCTGTTTTAAGCGATGTCGGAACTTACTTGCTACAGTTTCCGAAACAGCGGCGATCGCCTCTAAATTGTCTTCCTCTGCCACCGCTCTTTGCCAATAGCCAGGCATAGTGTCGTGGACGACAAAAACACATTTAATATTGGGAGGTAAGTAGGCAATAACAGCATCTAACTCTCCACAAGCATTAAAAAGTAGTACATCTTGGGGATTTTCATTTAACCATTGCAGCAGAACTTTTGGTGTTTCTGGCGCAGAACCATATAAACCTAAAGATGATACTCGAAAATCATCATTACTACTCATCCAGCTAGGTTGAGTAAGCATTAGCATTGTTGTCTCATATCCAGCTTTAGCAGCTTGCCGACAACAAGACAAAGCGACAGGAGATATTCCGCCGCTCTTGTCGCCAGGAATTAGCCAACAGAGTTTCATATATTTTTTTATACTTTATAAACTAATTGCTCTTTCATTAAAGAGGGCAGAACAAATAGAGTTTTTGTATTTTTCTAAATTGAAACTATGAAATATTTTTGCTTGTGATTTGGGCTTTCTGATTAACTTTAAAATAAAAAACCAAGGAAAACAAAAAATAAATGGTGTCAGCATCTTATTTAAAACAACAATTTCCCACCATTTTTTTAGTAATAAATTTTTTTGATTCGATACTAAAGCAATTCGCAGTTCTCTCCAGCATACATCCAGCCGCATGAAAAATTGTTGAGACAAGGGAATACCTAATCGTTCCCGATAAGGATTAGCGTTGGAAGTCAACCAGAATACATCTTTGATTAGCACTGCATTGGAATTCACAGAATAATTTTGTGTTATCTGAGCAGTATGCATCCGATAAGCACAAACAGGATCGTTAACAGCGGTAACAAGATATTTTGAGGATAAAGCAACACATATCTCCCAATCTGCTATGCCAACTAGACCAGTGTTAAAGCCTCCAAGATTGCGAAACCACTCGGTACGATACATACAAGCACTGGGATTAGAGCCTCTATATTCTTCAAGTCTTGCCCACTGTCTCTGAGTTCTTGGTTCAGGAATATAAGGATCTGTGTAATCAAATACGTTAATTTGATTCTTTGCTGGAAGTTCCTCAAAAGATACCATTCCTCCTAAGCAAATGGCTGCATTAGGCATTTCCTGAAGAGCTTTAACTTGCTTCTCTAAAGCTTCTGGAAAAAGCAAATCATCGCTGTCTAGATATTTGATAAATGGAGTTCGACAGAGTTCCAAACCACGCATAGCATTTCTAAATTGACCAGCGTTTGCTTCATAACGGTGGTATTCGATTTTGACATCTGGAAATTTGTCTACTACTTCCTGAAGATTTTCTTTAGAAGCGTCATCACAAATAATGACAACAAAATCCTTGTAAGTTTGCTGTCTGAGTGATTCTAAAGCTTGTGCCAGCATTCTGGCACGATTATATATAGGTATAACTACTGTCACTTGCATATTAATTACCTAAATTTATACGAGCATCGTAAAATTATTATTTTGAGTATTTTTGAGAGAAAAAGATATAAATAAGTTAAAATTTTGTATTATTTTTCTTCAGTTTTAATTTTGCAAAATATTTATATACAGTTTTAAATAACTTTTCACTTGTAATTCTAAAGAATATTCTGCAAGAGCTATTTCCCGACAGTTTTGACTCATGCTCTCCTTCAATTTTTCGTCTTCTAACAGTTGAATAATACCATTACATAAATCTTGGACATTGTCTGGTTCAGCTAAGTAGCCTGTTATCCCTGGGCGCACCATATCGGGAACACCACCAACTTTGAATGATACCATTGGGGTCGCACATGCCATGCTTTCTTGCAGAACCAAGGGAAGATTATCAGCACGGGTAGGAAAAATGAATAAATCAGCAGCAGAAAAGGCAATGGATTTGATGCGATCGCTGCTAACGTAGCCAAGATTTACTGTTGGTATGTCTACAACTTTTGAGATAGCCTCACCACCACGACCGATAATTAGCAACACAGTTTCCGCTTTAAGCGATTCTGGCAAGCTTTGGATAGCTTTTAATAGTAAATCGCCACCCTTACGGGTATAGTTGAGATCGATAGCACCAAACATCAAAACTTTTTTCCCAGGCTGAATACCAAGTAATGAACGGCACTGCTCTGAATCTATAGGCTGATAAGCTTCTGTATCAATGCCGTTTGGAATGTGATGAATGGGAAAACGGTTGAGCATACTCTGCCGTGCTTGCTCGGCCAGCCAGCTGCTAGGAGCCACGATTGTCAGGCTAGAGCGATTGTAGATCCAATTTTTTAATTTCCACTCCAAATGAGTATTATCTATTCCAATAGGTGGATACTCATCAGGATAAGGACATTTACCACAGCCTATTTTCCAACGTTCGCATTCATAGCTAAAACTACAATGTCCTGTAAAACTCCACATTTGGTGGAGTGTCATCACGGCAGGTTTGTCTGTAGTTAAATGAGGAAGTGCCAGATAGTTAAAATATCCGCCCAGAATATCGTGAAAGTTTAATATATCTGCTTCCTGATAAAATTTATGTTTAGGAATATCAAAAGTATTAAGGATAGTAAGATAGTTCAAACCTAAATGCCAAAGCAAGTGATTGAGTTTTGTAGCAATAGGGAATTTATCGGGAATTACAGCAATTCTATCATCACGAGTTGTAGCCCTACCAACAAATAATCGTGAGTTAATACCCTGATTCAGTAGACCTTGATGGAGGCGGTGGGCTGCAATGGCAGAACCATCAAGAATGTCATATTGATTAATATGAAGAATATTCATTTATGATATAAAAGCAAAGAGAAGAGTGTCTTCTATTTTTTCTATTTTAAGAACCATAACGCGACCGCACATAGCGACAGTAAAGCCATTCAGGTACTAGTAATTTGAACTGACCAAAGCGACCGAAGCTATTATTCAATCTATTGGTTTTGAAAAATTTAAACCAATAATGTAAACGTTCGGTCAGTGGCATAACTGTGAGATTTGATTGGATTAAATAGTCTAAATTGAAATCCGTACCGCCATGAATACTAGGCACGAAGATATCTGGTTCGTCAAGAAACATGCGATCGCTCGATGTTGACTGTGCAGTTATCCTAGGTAGAGTAACGGCAAAAATATATAAATTTTCTAACAAATGCTGCCAGTTGTTTGGTAAATGTGTATCTGCAATTTTTTTCCTAGTTAATTCCCCTAAAGATAGCCGAAATTGTTCATCTTCAATCAAACGTGATAGAACAACTGTGTACTCCTCCAAATTACGCGCCACGATTAAATTACCAGTCAGTCCGGGCATATCAGCACCAAAAATCACTGAGGCATTGGAATATGGGAAGCGACTTACTAAAGGCACGCCATAACTTCCTGCTTCTAGCAGCGATGTAGTTGAGATAAAAGGAAAGGAGTCAACATAAATATCAGCAGCTTGGTAAAATACGGCAGTATCCTCCCGTTCTGGATGTGCAATAATTCTTCCTTGTGTTTGTGCGATCGCTTGCGACCAATCTTTTCGGTTCCCGGCTCCAACAACTATCAATGTGGCTTTTTCATGCTTTTTCAGCAATTGAACATGAGCATCAGCATAACTTATGCCATCAATAGTTTTGTATTTAGGTGCCCTAGCGATAGAAAGTAGTATTATACTGTCTTTGGCAAAACCCAGTTTTTGCTTTGCCTCTTCGCGGGAAAGCTCTCTGTGAATCGGTTCCAAAATAGTAGGTAGAAGTGCAACGCGCTTTGGTTCAATCCCTCTACGCTGTTGTGCTAGGTGCATACCAGACTCGCGCAGATTCGCTACTACATCGCTAATGCCTGCTCCTAACCAAAATGCATGATCCGCGTGATCCAATAAAATTACTGGTGGAGATTGTTCCTTATTTGCAAAGGCAATAATAGGAATAACGTCATAGTTATGTATGTGCAGTACCACTATGTCTGCTGCTAGGGCAATTTCCCATAGTTTTTTTGCCCATGAGATAATACTGCCCATTGTCTGGTTTAGCTTGTATATCTTGCCACCACTATTGTTGACTGCATCTACTATAGTTTTAGGCACGTCTTTCCTGGGTTGCCTTGTAAGAACTAATGAATGGCAGCGATCGCTATCCTGCTGAATCCAGCGTCCAATCATTTTAGAATGTCCGCCAATGGATTGTACAGAAGTTGCGACATGCAGTATATTTTTTGGTTTTTCAGACGCAGAGTTGTTCTTTCGGTGATGAGAGTGCGATGGTATAACTTTTCTGCCAATATCAAGGAGGACTTGTTCTAGCTCTGGACTGACAAAAAGACCGCAATGTTTCCAATTAGCATAAAAGGCAGCCATTTCTCCATACACAGCTGCCATATCGTACTTACCACGTTTTGCAAAGTCTTGAGCTTGAGCAACTAGGGTGCGGAATACTTCAAAGTTTTGTGGAATGAGGCGGTTGCCTTCTTCTCGCCAAAGGCTGAGTGTATCTTTAGGCATGGTTTCCATTATGCTCACTCCTGCTAATCTTTCCTAACTCTAAACTCAAACCTGACATGCCTTTTTCAACTCCTCAACCACCCGATTCTGTTCTTCTTCGGTCATATGATGGAACAGTGGTAAAATAATGGCGCGATCCTGGGCTTGTTCGCTCTCAGTAAGGCGCTGACAACTTCCTGGTTCGCAATTACAAGTTTCCCGACTAGTGCTACAAGACCACGCTTCAATTTGATATGCTGGCTCGCGGTGAGCGCACATAATCCCGCGTCGCGTAGCAATGCCAGCATCCAGCATCACCTGCATAACTTCGACTTGGTCGCACTTGTCTGGCAAGCGTACACAGTAACTTTGCCAATTACTTCTTGCCCAAGCTGGCTCTGTGGGTAATTTTAATCCTGGCACATCTGCTAGCTTTTCTTGGTATTGCTGCGCTAAGTAACGGCGACGTTCTACAATCTCCGGCAGGCGTTTAAGTTGTTCCCGTCCGACTGCGGCTTGGATATCGGTCATGCGGTAGTTGTAGCCCAACATCGGGTATGACTCGAAAATAACTTGCTTGGCTCCGTGGCGCACAGTGTCGGGAACGCTCATTCCGTGTTGTCGCCAGAGGCGAAACTGTTTATCCCATTCGGGATTGTTTGTTGTCAACATCCCACCGTCGCCGGTGCTAATGATTTTGCGGGGATGAAAGGAAAAACAAGCGATATCTCCATGTGGCTTGCCAATTTTTTCCCATTGCCCATTCCAGAGAATCTCACTACCAATCGCACAAGCTGCGTCTTCAATTACTGGTAAATTGTGACTGTGGGCAACATCTAAGATGGCTTTGAGGTCACAAGGCATTCCTATTTGGTGAACAACAAGAATGGCGCGGGTGCGATCGCTAATTGCATCTGCAATTAATATTGGGTTGATATTATATGTTTGCGGTTCAATGTCTACAAACACTGGTACTGCGCCACAGTAACGAATGCTGTTAGCGGTGGCAATATAAGAGTGGCTGACGGTAATCACTTCGTCTCCAGGCTGCACGCCTACGGCTAATAGCGCTAGGTGCAATGCTGTGGTGCAATTGGAGACAGCACAAGCATATTTTGAACCTACGTAAGCTGCAAATTCTTGCTCAAAGGCGGTAACTTCTGGGCCTTGAGTTACCCAGCCGGACATGATAGCCCGCTTGGCGGCTTCAGCTTCGGGTTCGCCCATCCAGGGTTTGGCGATCGGGATATACTGCATTTTCTCAGACATTGCTTGCTTCCTTTGTCAGCTTTTGTTCGCGCCACCAACTAACCAATCTACGCAACCCTTCTTCTAGAGACACTTCTGCCTCAAAACCCAGCAATTTCTTCGCTTTATTCACATCAGCAAGCCGACGCTGTACGGGGTTGACTTTCCGTTCTGGGCCGTATTCTGGTTGCAAGTCCGACCCCATAACTTTAGCTAAACTATAGGCGAGGTCATTCAAGCTGCTTTCCACACTACTAGCAATATTAAACACCTCATCAGTGACATCAGCTTTGGCGGCCAAAATATTTGCTCTAGCAATGTCTTCGATATACACAAAGTCCATTGTCTGCTTGCCATCGCCAAAAATCAATGGTGGCTGTCCGGCGACGATACGCTCCATCCAGCGAATCAATACTTCCGTATACACGCCGTAAATATCCATACGCGGGCCGTAGACGTTGAAGTAGCGCAATCCTACATAGTCCAACCCATACATATCGTAGAAACTGCGTAATAAGCCTTCATTAAAAACCTTAGCTGCGCCGTAGATGGTGCGATTGTTATAGGGGTGATGGGATTCCGTGGTGGGAAAATCCTCCGCCATACCGTATATTGAAGCTGATGAAGCAGCGACTACCTTTTTCACATTGGCTTTTACCGCTGCTTCCAAAACATTAAAAGTACCATCTGCTAAAACTTCTAATGCTAAACGCGGTTCTTCAGCACATTGAGTAATGCGGATTGCTGCCTGATGAAAGACTATATCTACGCCTTCCATGACTTCCCCAAGAAGTTTGCGATCGCGGATATCGCCTTCTACAATTACTAAAGGCCCGTGTTCTTTGGCCCAAGCAAGGTTGCTCAGTTGTCCGCGAGTGAAGTTATCCAGAACAACAATCTCAGAGACTCCTTCCTTTACCAATAAATCGGCAATATGAGAGCCAACTAAACCTGCACCACCTGTAATTAATACTCGACTATTTTGCATTTTCTTTTAGTTTGGTAATTTGTTCTTCTAGAAGTTGAATATGGTTTAGTAAATCAGACGTGCGTAAGCCTAAAGTACTTTTTACTGACTTAATTATATTTGCTGCTGCTGTTCTTTCTCCTCCTGTAAATTGCACTTCAAAAATTCTGAGTACGCCGTCACCTGTGAGGACATCGACAAAACCTTCTGTTTTGGATCTACCGATAATTCGACCCGGAATGCGTCCCACATAAGAGGGAGGATTACCTACAGGCTTGGCTTGCCACACCAGTAATTTTTTACCTTTAAAGTATGTATAAGCGCCAGGAAAAGGAGATACTAATGCCCGAATCAAACAGTCTATACTTCTAGTGGCAGCTGACCAATTAATTTCACCATCTTCAGGCAAACGAGTACAGCCATAGGTTGCTTCAGCACTATTTTGCGGTACGCCTTCATAACCATGAAAAGTTTTAACAACTGTATCTCCTAAATGTTGCCCTTGAATTGCATTTAACTTGTCATAGATAGTAGCGACAGTATCATCAAAACCAATGGAAATTAGCTGTTGAAAGAGGATATTTCCCTCATCTAAACCAGGCGATATTTTATGGATAGTTATCGCCGCAGTTGTTTCATCATTAATAATTGCCCAATTGACATTAGCACGACCGCGATAACGAGGTAAGGGTGAATAATGGACGTTGATAAATGTAGACAGTTCAATCAGTTCTGCTGGCAATATTTGGTTATAGGAAGAAACCACTACACAATCCGGTTGAAATTTTAAGAGTAGCGATTTAATTTGTTGCTGAGAAGTATCTGAAAATATCGGTAAACCTGCTTGTTGGGCAAGGCTGACAACAGGGTCTGATTCACTGTCTACATTTCTCACTATTCCTTGCACGTTGCACTTCGATAATAAAGATTCTAGTGCGCTGAAAGTAGTCGTACCTATCCCGATCAAAAGTACATTAACCATTCACCACCTACGTTTACAGCAGTTGCACAAATTCCATAGCTGATTTACTGGACTGTGAGGATTCTCGCCAAATCGCTTCCGCCGCTTTTAGCCCTCCTGTTTGCAGTCGAATAATCGGTTCTGGGCCTACTGCGGATGGTAAAATTCCCATATGCCCCGGTTTTGGCTCTATTTCTGGGCACACTGGTATATGATGGGAGACCAAGGCTGAACGCTCGATGTCTCCCCAGTACTGAGCTACCAATGCTCCTGGCCAATACTTGGCAATGAGAGCGGCATTTGTGGCAGTTAATACTGGCTCCGGGCACGGTTGTAAAGCCACCAATATTGCATCATAGGTTCGATCGGTAGGTGCTGCTGAGATACTGTCAACAGTGTCTACACTAGCACCAGCATTTACTAAACCGCGTTCAATGAATGAGCTAAAGGGGTTGTCACACAGTAATAAAATATCGCTGGTATAAACGGAAACGCCTGCATCTAGCAAGAGCTTGGCTGCCATAATTCCCAAAAATGAGAAGACATCCACGCCAGGATGCCGTTCGTTGACACCTGCTACTTTGATACCGCGTTGGCGACAAGCTATCAGATCCACATCCTCTGATCTAAACTCCCACGCCTCATACATTAAGCCAATGACTGCTGTAGGCTTCATCCAAGCAATCATCTCTGCATTAATGGGACGGACATGGCCGCTGTTGGTGATAATGTCAGCTTGGGCGACAATATCTTCGGTTTTCTCAGCGAGAAATTGAATCCGATCGCCCACCCCTGCTAGTTCAGCTAGTTCTAATGTCTGGGCTTTGATTTGTTCTAGAGTGCCATAACGGCTACTGCGAGCGATCGCAAATACTTTTTTTGCTCCAGCGATCGCTGCTACTACAGGCGTAACTGCATAGGCTCCTGTGGCTGCTTCTGTAAATACAGTTAAGTTATCGAGTTGCAGTTCGCAGCGCCCAATCGCTTGCTGTATTAACCTGACAAGCCGATGGGAATTTAAACCAGGGCGGGAATCGTACATTAAACAGCTACTCCCCTAACAATGTTTTGCAGATTTTCAGCAACAATATTAATTTGTGCTGGTGTGAGTTCGGCAAACATGGGCAGTGAAAGTACTTCTCTGGCTGCTAATTCTGAGTGTGGAAAATCACCTGGCTTATACCCTAAATCGGCATAAGCTGGTTGCAGATGTACGGGAATCGGGTAGTGAATACCTGTTTGGATACCCTGCTCGTTGAGCTTTTGCTGCAATTCATCGCGTTGGGGCGAGCGTATGGCGTAGACATGATAAACGTGGCGGCTGTAGGGCATGACTGTGGGTACGGTTAAGCTAGAGTCTTTAATTAATGCATCATACTTTGCCGCATGTGCCCTTCTGCCCTCTGTCCATTCCTCTAAATAGCGCAATTTTACCCGTAAGATTGCTCCTTGAATGCCATCCATACGGTAGTTGTACCCTTTGAGTACATGGTGATACTTGCGTTCTTGACCCCAGTCGCGCAGCATCCGCATAGTATGGGCATATTCTGGATTGTTGGTGACTATCATACCTCCTTCACCATAGGCCCCTAAATTTTTGCCAGGGTAGAAACTGAAACAACCAATATCACCAATAGCACCTACCTTTTGCCCTTTGTACTCAGCCCCATGAGCTTGTGCGGCATCTTCGATTACAGTCAAGCCGTGACGACGGGCAATCTCCAAAATTGGTTCCATATCCGCTGGTTGACCATACAAATGCACGGGCAAAATGGCTTTTGTACGTTCGGTTATAGCTTTTTCAATTTGGGTAACATCGATTGTGTATGAAACGGGGTCGATATCTACGAAAACAGGTTTGGCTCCGGTATAACAAATTGCTGCTGCGGTGGCAACAAAGGTAAAGGGTACGGTAATTACTTCGTCACCAGCACCAATACCAGCTGCTAGTAGTGCTAAGTGTAGGGCGCTAGTACCTGTATTGACGGCAATACCATCATCTGCATTGCAATAGTCTGCAAAATCTTGTTCAAAGGCTGTGACTTCATTCCCTAAAACAAATTGCGTACTCTCTAGTACTTTCAATACTGCGGTATCAATTTCGTCTTTAATACTTAAATATTGAGCTTTTAAATCTAAAAATGGAATCATGCTGCTACCTCTGTTAAATTTAGTTCAATTAATCGACCGCGCTGCTTCATTGATTGAGTAGCAGCCTCAAGAATCTTCACTGTCTGTAAACCTGCTTCCCCATCAGTAATGGGGCGACTGCCTTGTGTGATGCATTCAATGAAGTGCAATCCCTCTGTCCGCAATGCTTCTGTCACATCTAACTTGGGCGACCACATATCTCCTGTGCGATACCCAATCAGCATCTGGTAGACGCTTTCAGAACTACCATTAACAGTAATTCCTTTGTCGTAAATTTTGAGTTTCTCGCTGGGTTCCAAGTCATCAAAAACAATCATACGTTGACTGCCGCCAATCAGTGTGCGGCGCACTTTTACTGGTGCTAACCAGTTGACATGGAAGTGAGCTATTAAGTTGCTTTCAAAAAAGCATGTCAAGTAAGCGATGTTTTCGGGTTCTCCGGGAACATGGCTGACACCTGTTGCGGAAACGGCGTAAGGCTGGGACGGCAATACGTAGTTCATGATTGAGAGGTCATGGACTGCTAAATCCCAGATCACATTGACATCATGCTGAAAAAGTCCCAGATTGACACGCACAGAATCGTAGTAGTAAATATCTCCTAATTGATTGCTAGCGATTAAATCGTGCATTTTGCGGACAGCACCTGTATATACAAAGGTATGATCGACCATCAGCACTAGGTTGCGTTTTTCAGCTTCTTCAATTAACCGTTTTGCCTGCTCAGAAGAGGCTGTCATCGGTTTTTCTACTAGTACGTGCTTGCCTGCTTGCAATGCTGCCAACGCTAAGTCGAAGTGAGTTGAAACTGGTGTGGCGATCGCTACAGCATCAATTTTAGGATCTTTAAATATATCTTGACAGTCTGTTGTCACTTGGATGGAAGGATACCGGGCCTGCGCCTTTGCCAAAAGTTCTGGTTTAAAATCACTGACTTTTGTGACTTGAGCATTGGGAATTTCAGCAAAATTCCGCACTAGGTTAGGGCCCCAGTAACCATAGCCAATTACACCGATATTAACCATGTTTTTTATTGTTTTTAACTAATCGAAGTCTCTTTTGAATGAACTAGTAAACTCTACTATTCACGCAGGTGGTCGTTTTTTTAGACGAGCGCTATTTGACCGCAGTTTAGTACAAAATTTTACAAGGTTTCTACTCAATTTACTTTATCTTTGCAACATATATCAGAATTACCTAGCAGTTTCCCAATACATCTGAGGTATTAAAACGATTGAAATATGACAAAAAGTTGGGTAAAATAATTTTATACTTTCCTCTTAGCAGCAAACACTCGCTCATCCAAAATCTCAAAACAAAAAGGGTTTTATCGCTTTTTCACAAGCATTTAAAAATATCTCATTTTTAACCTCCTTTCAAGAGATTAGATTACTCAATAAAATTATTTATGTCTAACTTTCATCCATCTGTTTTTAAAATATTTAATCCCTGGGATTAATGCTAATCCTAATCCAACTATTGATGATTTTGGTTCTGGCACTGCTGGCGATGCTTTAGCTTGAAATAAAGCATAGTTTGCTTTTTCATTACTTAATACAAAAATGTCTTTACTTTCTCCTTTAACAGTAGACCAATTTGTAATAAAGTCATCTATTTTGTTGATGGTATACCATGATTTATCTTCAGCTTTTATGCTTTGATATGGAACCAAAACATAGGAAAAATTATTTATTTGTTGGGGGATTGATGATTCGTTACTGAATAGAGATATAAAACTATCTACTGTATTTGTTGCTCCTTGGGAATTGTTCCAAAATGTCGGCGTTTTAAAATTAGAGCTATCAGGAGAACCAAACAAGTTTGTAAAAGTGTCAAACCTAAAAGTAACGTCATAAGTTATGCCATCAACTACTAAACCATCAATGGCACTTACATTACCTGGACTACGATATTTTACCTGAGCAGCTTGAGTTTGAGTAACAGTAGCAAAGGTAGCAGCAAAGCTAATAACAGAAGCTACACCCAATACTAATTTTGAGCTAATTAAATTTTGGTAGAACAAACCTGTTTCTGTAATCATTGTAAGGAGTAATCTCACATCTCACTGATTACAGAATATCAAAAATCGTACCTTCTATACTTGACTATATGTTGTTATTTTGGTAATGATTTGAAGAAGAAAAGTTCATATATTTATTTTGAGTGGATATATGCTCAATGCCAAATGTGTAGGTTGAAATCAGCTTACTATATAGTTGGATTTTCTAGCTAATTAGTATTAGCTAAAACTACTAGCTGTTATTTCTGCATTTTGGCAGCGATCGCGCACATCACCAACCACTCGAGCTGGTACTCCAGCTACAATTGTATAGTCCGGAACATCAAGAGTCACTACCGCTCCAGCCCCAACTATCGCTTTTTCACCAATAGTTACACCTGGCAAAATCGTAGCGTTACTACCAATAGATGCACCATTCTTTACTAAAGTTTTGACTGCATACCAGTCATCTTCAGTTTTCAAACTCCCATCTTCATTAGTTGCACGCGGATAAAGGTCATTGGTAAACATCACTCCATGACCAATAAATACCTCATCTTCAAGAATGACCCCATCACACAGAAAGCTGTGGGATGAAATTTTACACCGTTTGCCTACGGTGACATTTTTTTGAACTTCTACAAAAGTACCAATTTTCGTATCATCACCGATCGCGCAACCATATAGATTGACGAGATTGGGATGAAAAATTTTCACGTTACTGCCCAACTTGACATCATCATTTACTGCCATTACTTATTTACCTATTTCACTAAAGCTCAATTAATACTTTTCAACAGTTTTCCAAACAGCGTCTTCTAGATAAGTACACTCATCAGCTTGCCATTGATATTCTTCACGCTCAATGTTGTGCATGGTAACTTCAAACGGACAAATCTCTGTGAGATTTTCTAGCAGAGTATCGCTGCGACGCTCAGAAAACCATGTTGTTACGGTATACGAACCCATATACAACCTAAACTTTGGTATTTCACATCGGACAATAAATGTTCCTGGCTCTCGACGATATGGTGCTTGAGGATCGTAAAACCAGAAAATACACATAGCTTGTCGAAGCTCATTTACCACTTGAAAAGAGAACCACAGACTTTCATGCGGCTTAGTTACCTGTAACGCAAACTCGAAAGTAATCGGTTCTCCCCAAGAGTGAATACCGTCTCCCTCCGAGGCATATACTCGCGCCCAAGCTACATGATTGCCTGTTTTATTCAAAGGAGCTTCATAGTAGGCTGATTGCTCGTTAAAGGTTTTTTGTCCAGCGATATATAACTGTATAGCTTTGACGGTATCCCCATCAAACTGAATATTACCTTTAGAAAGGAGTATGCAACGCTTGGTAAGTTGGGCAATAGCTTGCATAGTATGACTGACAAACAATACTGTGCGCCCCTCTTTTGTCGCTACATCCCCCATTTTTCCCAAGCACTTCTTTTGGAATGCAGAATCGCCCACTGCTAAAACTTCATCCACAATTAAAATTTCTGGCTCCAAGTGAGCTGCTACGGCAAAAGCAAGGCGCACATACATCCCAGAAGAGTAACGTTTAACAGGAGTATCTAAAAATTTCTCAACTTCGGCAAAGGCAACAATTTCATCAAACTTTTTCTTAATCTCAAATCTACTCATTCCCAATACAGAACCGTTGAGATAGATATTTTCTCGCCCGGTTAGTTCTGGGTGAAAGCCTGTACCAACTTCTAATAAGCTTGCTACCCGTCCTTTGATGACAATTTGTCCTTTTGTAGGTTCAGTAATACGACTCAATATTTTTAATAGTGTCGATTTACCTGCGCCATTACGTCCAATAATACCTATGGCTTCACCTTGTTTAATCTCAAAAGATACGTCATTCAGTGCCCAAAATTCCTCACGAGAGGGATTAGGCATTTTTTTACCATTAGGTTGAATAAATTTCTTGCTTAGAGACATTGCTCTATTAGCAAGCACATCCCGTAGAGCTTTATAGCGATAACGACTTGAATCGTCTTGCTGGTGAGCAATGATATATTTTTTACTCAGATTTTCTACTTGAATTATACTATTAGCCATCTATACTATATCCAGCCTAAATTACGTCAGCAAAAGTCCGTTCCATTTTGCGGAAGTACCAGATACCACTTACTAGCAAAATTACAACTAATCCCAAAGATAGTATGAATCCTTGCCAGTAAATTTTTGACTCCCCACCTAAAATAGCCCAACGGAACCCATCAATTACGCCCACCATTGGGTTCATAGAGTAGAGTAAACGCCACTTCTCTGGCACAACGTCACTACTAAATCCTACGGGTGATATGTATAACCCGAACTGCACAATAAATGGCACAATATAGCGAAAGTCACGGTATTCCACGTTTAACGCTGCTAGCCACAGCCCTACCCCCATGGAAGCGGCAAAGGCTATACCAATAAATAATGGCAGTGTCAGTATCCGCCAATCAGGCACAAAGTTATACCAAGCCATCAACCCCAGCAAAATGATTCCAGAAACCATGAAATCTACAAAGCTAACAATTACAGCACTAATGGGCACAATCAAACGCGGGAAGTAGACCTTAGAAATTAGATTTGAATTACTAATTAGACTATTACTGCACTCACTTAAAGCACTGGAAAAAAACTGCCAGGGTAACATGGCAGCAAAGACTAGAATTGGATAGGGTACTCCGGTGGGTGCAGGCAATCCTGCTAACTTTCCAAAGACTACGCTGAACACCACCATAGTTAAAAATGGTCGGATTAGTGCCCAAGCTATGCCAATGAATGTTTGCTTGTAGCGCACTAAAATATCTCGCCAAGCCAGAAAATAAAACAGTTCTCGATAGCGCCACAGGTCTTGCCAATATTGGCGTTCAGCACGCCCAGCCTCAATCACCAATACCTGCTCAGATGGCATACCTTGACTACTCATACTATTAATTAAGAAGACTATTATTTTTAATGTTTAAACTATAAATTGGAAATCTTTCACACCATGAAAGCTAACCAGCCTTGCATGTCTGCGAGTAAATTCGCTGACGGAAGGGTTGCCTTGAGGATCGATTACTCCTGTCACCTGCTGCCACAGTTCTTGTGGCGCTAAAGATAGTTCGTAAGTACCTCCGTCGGACTTACGAACGTAATACCAATTTTTCTGCTGACAATATTCACACCAGAAAGCTTCTAGCCACTCGCCTTCTATAGGCACTGCGGTTTTATTTGCTACTAGCATTGATGCATTTCGCCGACTCATACCTCGTTGCTGCAACTGACTTGGTCGATCGGCAAATATCTGATATTTCTGACTAACGCTATCTAGATAGCAGCCATGAATTGGGCAGTAGATAGCCCTTCGTTTTGAGCGTTTCCGATTGCGATCGCACCTTCTCTGCAATTCTACCTCCCATATAAATACAACACAAAAAACAAGGAAGGTTACGTTGGAGGGACTGAGATCGAAATGACCATCGAAGCCCAACTCCGAAAACTTACAGTTTATTATTAAAGTATAGGAATTAAATCAATCCCTTTATTTGGTAACTTTGTTTCTTGACAAATATTCTAGAAAAAGAAGTTAATTTTTTGGCTCTCGTAGAAGTTTCCTATTCAAGTATTTTGTACGGTTTAATTTGTCTGTATAAAATATTTCATATATAGAATGACTTTGTTACTTTTTGCCTCCTTGTATATACGCAAATGATAACATGTTTTGACACTGTTTGATTTTTTTATAGAAAATTAATATAATGTTTAAAATTAAAATATTTTTTATTACTGTGAAAATATTATAAAGTGAATTCAAACTTGTTCATGAAAAATTTAAGGAATTAATTTTTAATTACTGTCACAATAGATGTTCGTTTTTGCTAATTATTAAACAGAGATAAAGTTTTATTAAACCTTCAAATAAGATAGTTGATCTTTCAGATTGCTCTCGATAACAGACAGCAGAGACAGAGAAGGCACTAAAACTTAGAGTTCAACTGTCAGTACCCCGATCTAGTAACCCAAAGCTCTGCGCTGTAACAATTGTTATGATGGAGTTGAGAAAAAATTTATAGTTGTAAAAGTAGTGAATTAGTATATATTCAAAAGCCTAGATTCAAATATAAAAGTAAATGTTCCTCTAAAAGAAGAATTTTTCTCTTTTAGTTAATCTGTATAGGATTAATTATAGAGAAAGTGCCACCAAACTCAGAAAATCAATTAAAACTAATATTAATAAATGCCTTCTTTTATGAACTGTCCCCTGAAAAATTCTGGAAGGGCAGATAAACTGGAATACGGTACTTAGCTTGAAGAGCTACTTACTGTTAAGCTGTTGTGTATTTATAATGCACAACAGCTTAACGAGAAGCAAATTGAAAGCACACAGCTTTTAATCTGTTAAATTGATGATTTCATTGGATTAAATATTCCAAAAGCTTATTTTGTAGGGCTTTCAGACATAGTTATTAACTCGTCAGAATCAGACAACATTGCTTGCTGCAAAACATCAAGGTATTGTTGAGAAATAACTTTGGGTGTGAAATGCGATCGCATATACTTACGACCTGCTTTACCCATCCGTTCTGTTAGTTGGGGATCGCGACTAAGCAAGCGAATGAATTGAGCCAGACCATGACTATCTCCATTATCAAAAGTAGCACCACAATCAGCTTCTGCAATTAGTTGCTTTAAGTATGAATAAGGCGAACATACTACTGCTACTGGTCTTCCGGTGGCGAAGGCTGAATACAGCTTGCTAGGAACAACCAAACTCTCTGTAGATGCATCCACACTTACTAATGACAAATCGCAAGCCGTCAGCGAATAAGGCAATACCTGCTTGTCTTGATATGGAAGAAATGTGAAATTGTTTAGCCCTAATCGTTTCACTTCCTGAATTAATTCATCGCGTTTTGCTCCACCGCCAATGCACACAAACTGAATCGGCTCGTCTTGCAGTTCTTTGGCGGCTTCCAGCATGGTCTCAATGTCATGACAGCGACCCATATTGCCAGAATAAAGTACGGTGAATGTGTTCACTAGGTTATGCTTCCAGGCAAACCAATTTTCTTGCTTGCTGATTGGCACAATCAAGTCAGGGTTAGCCCAACTGTGAATAACAGAAATCTTATCGGCTATCTGCGGACAGTTTTCTACTACCCGTTGTTTCATGCCTGGACTAAGAACCACAATACCTTTAGCGTTTAGCCAAATTTGTCTGTTGAGTGCCTTCCATAATCGCACAACCCAGCTACGCTTTGACACTACTCCCAGCGCGATCGCGATATCTGGATAAAGGTCATAAAGAATGCATACATAAGGTAGACGGAACAACAAGTAAGCTAGATATCCGATAATTGGCAAAAATGGGGGAGCTGTGGTCAACAATAATACGTTATTGCGCCGCCAAGCTCTGAGTAAATAGAGTGCTGCACGTAAGGTATATAAAACACCATTGACAGCTTTACCGCGAATTCTTCCCGGCCAGAGTTGGGCAGTGCGCGATCGCTGAATTCGGATTCTGTCTTTTCGTTCAACTGCTGGAGCTGTATGAGATTGAAACGCATATCCAGGCTGACTGGTGAATACTTCAATATCCACACCTTGCTGCCCTAACTGTTTTACGAGTTCTTCAATCAACTGTCCTGTAGCAGCATAGTCTGGAGGAAAAAACTGAGTCACTACAGATAACTTGAGTGATTGCTGAGTTTTTATAGTATTACAATGCTCATTTTTATCTTCTAACCGAGTAGAAATGGATTGTAAAAATTTTCCATTAATCCATTGATTAAGTCTCATCGGCTGTGCCCTACTTTAGAATTTAGAAATTTTATTGAAAATACAACTGAATAATTTGCACAAAAAACTTGCCTGATAGCGATCGCAATTTTCAATCTCTCTAGGCTTAATGTATTTAACAACTGCTATACAAGTATTTTTTCTGGCTTATTTGTGTATACCAGCTTTCTTGGTAACACAGCTTGATTAAGACAAAATTGCGTACTTGTTTGGATCTGGTAGATGCGACTCTTTGGAACAAGAAACACAACGAGGAGGAAAACGAAGTCTGAAAATAGCTACGTACAGTTTACTGCTAGGGGATACAGCTTTCCCTATCGCAAACTGTTCTACAGGCTTCTAGGGAACTTTTTATGTCCAAAGAGATACTTCAATAGTAACAACCACTATTTCGCAATAATACTGACTGTCAGTTGAAAAATTCGGACTTTACGGTTATGTGATTGTGTTTGCTGTTTATTCACCTTATTTTTGCTTTATTGTTCTTAAGGACATTGTAGTTTCTGCTTAGAGTATTATCCCCTAATTTTTTTACTACATGCTATTTTGAACCCTAGAATACCATGTTTCAAATTTAACCCTTATACTTCATCAAAAATTTATGTTATTAGTTTTTTTTTAAACAAAATCTTTACAAAATTGATATTTTACTCTGTATCTTTTCCTATGTATAATTATTATTAATAATAACTGATAGCCAATATTTATAGTGAGTTTATTACAAATTTTCTTGACTGGCAAGAAGAATACTTGAATATCCTGAGATCGAGTTAGCGCACAGGATAGGCAACTTCATTTTTTCACACTTGTATATTTTTGAGATTTTCTATTTAGTAAGTTTTCAAGTATTTCTCATCTAAAGCGAAGTAAAATATTCATACTAAATAATTAGCTGCTGATTCTGAACATTAAAAGGTTTTCAATCGAGAAATGTAAAAGGTAATTACTCAGCGATTTTTACTGAAACCACTTACCTTAGCTGATTGTGGCTTATTTTTTGGGTTCTTCTTACCCCTACCGCGATCGAGGAGAAGGAGTAATGAAAGTCATGCGGAGCGCATCAACGATAACACTTTCTGTGGAGTATAACCGAAGAAATACGTAAACCGCAAGTCCATCCAGTGTAACTACCAGAACGACTTTATTAATCTATTTTTTCTATAATTTACACATAGCCTCTGATATTTTCAGCTACCTGACTCAAGCTTTTAAAAACTGTTAAGCTAATGTGCATCCATGCAATTCGCATATACGAATTTTGTCAGTAGTGTCACAAAATATTAACAAACGATGGATGATTATCCTTTTCAACCCTCAAATTCCGATCGCACTCACAATGTTTCTCCATTTCCTCAAGCTCAACCTGTTCCCTGGTCTGAAGGACAAGGAGACGACTGGAGTTTGCAAGATTTTCTGAATATTTTACGACGACGAGCGCTGGTCGTTGTCGGGGTAGCTATTACTGTAATGGCAACAGTTGTTATAAATTTGGCACTCAACCAAAAGCAACCAGAATATGAAGGCAATTTTCAGTTGTTAGTGGAACCTGTTAATGATGACAGCAGTACGGTAGATATTGTCAAAGACACTACTAGTTCAAACAAGTCTACTCTCGATTATGAAAGTCAAATTCAGGTTCTTAAGAGTCCCGAATTAATGGGAAGTGTTATTAAGCAGTTACAAATCTTATATCCAGAAATTAACTATGATTCTCTGCTGGCATCTCTCAATATTACTCGGCTAGGTGAAACTAAAATTATAGAAGTTAGCTATCGAAGTAACGATCCAAATCAAATTAAAGTCGTACTAGACCGAGTTGCGAAAGAATACTTAGAATACAGTCGAGAAAAAAAGCAGACTAAGTTGCGTCAAGGAATTCAGTTTGTTGAAGCAAAACTGCCAGTGGCTCAAAATCGTGTCAATCAACTACAAAAAGAGCTACAAACGTTCCGACAAAAATATGACTTTATTAATCCAGATACCCAGGTTGACTTAGTTATTGGTCAAGTTAGGGCTGTGACTGAGCAACGACAAGCCGTTAACCGAGATTTGGCACAAGCTCGTGCTAATCTTGCTATTCTCCAGGAAAAAAACGGTCAATTGGCAGCATTGAATAGCTCTTCTTTATATCAGCAGTTGATTGCTCAGGTGCGACAATTAGACGTTCAAATTGCTACTGAGTCAACGCGCTTCCAAGATGACAACCCAACTCTCCAAGCATTGAAGGAAAAAAGGGAAAGCTTAAAACCTTTAGTTGTCCAGGAAGCACAACGCGTTTTAGGCACAAAACTTGCAGAATTAGATAATCAAGTTCAGACTCTAGAAGTGCAGAGCCGAGAACTGGCGAAAACAGAACAAACACTCGAACAAAAACGCAAGCAATGGCCGATATTAGCACGGCAATACACCGACCTTCAAAGCAAATTACAAATTGCAACTGATAGCCTAAATCGTTTTCTCTCTACCCGCGAAACCCTGAGCATTCAAATATCTCAGACAGAACTAGGTTGGCAGTTACTTAAAGCACCTACTAAACCAGAATATCCTGTTGCTGCTTCCGATCTTAAACGCAACTTTATATTGGGATTAGTTGCAAGTATCCTCTTAGGAATTGGCGTTGCTTTATTATTAGAAAAGCTGGACAATACATACCATAGTGCTTCTGCTCTGAAAGACAAGGTGAAATTACCATTATTAGGAAATATTCCATTTGAAAAGCAAATTCCCAGACATCAAAACCGCATTCATGCCCATTCTTTAAAAGAAAACGGTCAAGAGTCTTTGTTAACAAATAATCAATGGGAAAAGCAAGTTCCCAGACATCAAGAACGTACCTTTGCTCAAGAAAGCCCCTTAGCAAGAGTTCCAAATCACTTAATTGAGAGTATTAATAAATCTACTACTGTATCCGCACAAGATTACAATAACTATTCTAATCAGTTTTTAGAAGCTTTACGAGTACTTTATGCGAATATTCAACTGCTCCGTGCCGAGCGGCAAATTAACTCTATAATTGTTAGTTCGGCGATGGCAGGTGACGGTAAATCTACAGTTGCTTTTCATCTAGCTCAAATAGCTACAGCAATGGGACAAAAAGTACTTCTTGTAGATGCAAATCTTCGTCAACCTGTGATTCATACTTTATCAGGATTAAATAACTTATGGGGGTTGAGTAATTTAATTTCTACAAACTCACCAGTAGGAGAAGTGATTCGCCAGCTACCTTATATGAGTAGATTATGTGCTATTACAGCCGGGCCAATACCACCAGATCCTACACAATTACTCTCGTCTGACAGGATGAAGCGATTAATGGCAGAGTTCCATAATGCTTTTGACTTAGTGATTTATGATGCTCCCCACTTGAGTGGGTTAGCTGATGCGACTTTATTAGCACCATACACAGATGGGATTTTAATGGTGGTAAAGATAGACAAAACAGATGCTTCTGTACTGGATAGAGCTTTAGATAATCTTAAAAATTCGCGGTTAAATATCTTAGGGATAGTGGGTAACGGTCAGAAAAGCAACTTCAGCAGTTATTAAGAAATGAAGGCTGTGGTTTATAGAAGTTAAATAAAAAGGCTTTTGGCTTCACTTATGAAGCCAACATTACGTGTGTGATTTTTTACTCGTTATTTAAGGTAAAAACCCAATCCGTTATTCTAGCTTTTTTATTGGCGATCGCTACTCTTGTAAGAGTCTATTAGAACTAACAAGCGCTAAAATTAATAACATCAATTGGATCTGCCAAGGAGCCAAAATCAAACTGAAAATGAGGCTGATAATTGTGAACAAACCTATAAGATAAGCTATTTCGCGATCGCACTTTTTAGATAAATAGCCAGTTGCTAAACCTGTAAAGAGGGGAATTAAAAAAAACAAAGGCATTTTACTAACCTCTGAACTAAAAGTAGAAATTGAGACAAACTAGATTAAGACTGTTTTTTCTAATTGTGGTTAATTCTACCTCCAAGCATGTTTTAGTTACAACAGTCTATAGAAATAAATCGTTAGTAAAGTCAAGATCGGGTAATTATTCGGTAAATAAGTTTAACACTCGCTGCTAGTATTATGAGAAAGATTTAGCATATAACCTTTAGGAGTAAATTTTTCAACTGAAACACCCGATGCTGAACATTCCCCAACTACTGGCAACTGAACTAGACCTCAAACCTTATCAGGTGCAAAACGCGCTGGAACTTTTGGCAGAAGGTGCGACAATTCCTTTTATTGCGCGTTATCGCAAAGAACGCACCAATGAAATGGATGAAGTCCAACTGCGCGATTTGGCCGAACGCTATACTTACTTAACAGAACTAGAAGAGCGGAAATCGGTAATTTTGAATGCGATCGCCGAACAAGGTAAACTCACCGAAGAACTGAAAACGAACATCGCATCCTGTTTACAAAAAACTGAACTTGAGGATTTATACTTACCCTATCGACCCAAGCGACGTACCCGCGCCACTGCTGCTAGAGAGAAAGGACTAGAACCCCTAGCAGAATTTATCAAGTCTTTGAATGCGAAAAATGCTGTGTCGGCTTCGCTAGAAGAAGCAGCAGCAAAGTATATTTCGGAAGAAAAGGGAGTAAAAACCCCACAGGAAGCGCTCAAAGGCGCTGCTGACATTTTAGCGGAAGAAATAGCAGAAAAAGCTGATTTACGAGCATATATACGCGATTATCTTTTAGAAGATGGAGTATTCATCTCCCGCATCAAAGATGATTATCCAGAAGGTACAACTAAATTCGAGATGTACCGTAACTATCAAGCTAAAGTGAATAATATTGCACCTCACAACATGTTGGCATTGTGTCGGGGTGAGGCTGAGGGAGTATTAAACTATGAAATTGCCTTTGATGAAGATTTAGTACTTTCTTATCTAGAAAACCAAGAAATTAAAACAAAAGTCCGGGTAATTCGGGATTTTTATCAAGCTATGCTGAAAGATGCATTTAATCGCTTGATGAAGGCTTCACTCGTGGGGGAAGTAATTTCAGAAAAGAAAGCTTATGCAGATGTTGAGTCAATCAAGACATTTGAAACTAATTTGCGAGAATTGTTACTATCTGCACCAGCGGGAATGAAACCGACTTTGGCAATCGATCCCGGCTTTAGAACTGGGTGCAAAGTTGCAGTACTTGACCAAACTGGGAAATTTTTAGAATATCAAGCGGTGTTTCCCCACCAAGCAGCCGAACAACGTACTAAAGCTGCACAAACAATCAAGAATCTAATTGAAAAGTACAAAATTGAGTTAATTGCCATTGGGAACGGTACAGCTTCCCGCGAGACAGATGAGTTTGTCTTGCAAGTATTACAAGCAATAGACCGCAAACCAATTAAAGTAATGGTGAATGAGTCCGGTGCATCTATATATTCTGCTAGTAAAGTGGCACTAGAAGAGTTTCCCGATTTAGATATTACCGTGCGCGGTGCGATCAGTATCGGTCGCCGCTTGCAAGATCCCTTGGCGGAACTTGTGAAAATCGATCCTAAATCGATTGGCGTGGGACAATATCAGCACGATGTCGATCAAAAGTTGCTGAAAAAGAAGCTGGATGAAACCGTTGAAAGCTGCGTTAACTATGTTGGTGTAGACTTAAACACTGCTTCCAAGGAACTTTTGACCTTTGTTTCTGGAATTACAGCAGCGGTTGCCAACAACATTGTCGCCTATCGCAACCAGTATGGAGCCTTTAAAAATCGCCGACAACTTTTGAAAGTGCCGAAGTTAGGGCCGAAAGCATTTGAACAGGCGGCGGGTTTTTTGCGAATTCGCGGTGGTGACAACCCTCTTGATAATACAGCTGTGCATCCCGAAAGTTACTCAGTTGTGGAAGCGATCGCATCCGATCTCAATGTGCCATTAAATCAAGTAACGCAAATTGCGGAAAAATTTAAAAAGACAAATCTCAAAAAATACGTTACTGATACTGTCGGCGAACCCACACTGCGCGATATTCTCAGCGAACTTGAAAAACCCGGTAGAGATCCCCGTGCGGAATTTAAATATGCCACCTTTAAAGAAGGAATTAAGGAAATTACCGACTTACAGGTAGGAATGGAATTAGAGGGAATCATCACCAATGTCGCTAACTTCGGTGCGTTCGTAGATATTGGCGTGCATCAGGATGGTTTAGTGCATATTTCCCAACTAGCCGACAGATTTGTAGACGATCCTAAAAAAGTTGTCAAAGTTGGACAAGTTGTGAAAGTCAAAGTATTGGAAGTCAACGCGAAATTAAAGCGGATTAGTTTGTCAATGAAAGCACTCAAACAATCATAGAGAGTAGGGAGTAAGAGAGAACAATCTCTACCAAATATCTTTTTGTATTTCTGAATTACGAATTAGTATGACAGTTTATCAAGTTCGACTCATCAATCCTGCTATAGGATTAGATCGCACTATTCAAGTACCCGACGATCAATATATCCTGGACATAGCAGAAGAAACTGGCATTCGTCTACCATCTGGGTGCAAACAAGGCGAATGTTCGGCCTGTATTGCCAAACTTATCAGCGGTGAAGTCGATCAAAGCGAACAAAAATTTCTCCAACCAAGTGAAATACAGGCTGGTTATGTTGTTACTTGTGTAACTTACCCCTTGTCTGATTGCACTTTAGAAACTCATCAAGAACAAGTCTTATATGAATCAGCCCTTTATTATAAGTCTGAGTCTGGAAAATCTGAGTAATTTTTGCTGTGTAAACATTAAATTAATCTTAATTTTTTGAGTGCGTTAAACAAATTTAACGCACCCTGAAAAATACTGCATTATAGCACTTACGAGTAGGGGCGCACAGTCAAATGTGCATACGATAACTACTACAATTCTCTCGATGATAGACCTAACGGTAGAAGTGAATTCTACCTTCCAAGAGAGGTTAAAATCTAGCACATTGTTAAAGATGAGATCAGAAGGTTCAAATAAAAAATCTCTAGTTATTAGGTAAAAACAATGTTGACTCCATTTTTAACCGCGTTAGCTACAGCTTTAAGCTTATTAATAGTTGATTTAGTTGTTCCAAATGTTGATATTGCTAATTTTCCCGCAGCTTTGATTGCTGCTTTAGTTATTGGTTTAATTAACGGTTCGTTTAAACCGATTCTTTCTACTCTTTCTCTACCACTCAACTTTTTAACATTTGGAGGGTTTTCGCTCATCGTTAACGGTTTGTGCTTCTGGTTAGCAGCAGTGTTAGTTCCTGGGTTCTCAGTTCATGGAATTATCGGTTTTATTCTTGGGCCGGTGATTCTATCTTTGGCTAACACCTTCATTAATAACTACTTTGTGGAAAGAAACCTTCTAACTAGCGGTCAGAATGTAAAAACCCAAGGTGAATTACCTTCTAGATAAGTATCAGCAGGGGTAGAAACGCTAACTCGTTCGCGTCTCTACTCCAAGTAAAATCTCCGAATTGACATAACTGATGAGATGAATTTCGTCATTCGGTGTTTTCTAGAGAATGTCATTAAACAAAATCACAAATTTGTCACAGTAACAACATCATGAAATTAGTCAATTTTCTTCTAGGTTTGTTAGTGCCTCCTTTAGGCGTTTTCTTGACAGTCGGAGTCGGCCCAACTTTGATTATTAACATTTTGCTGACACTTCTCGGTTGGCTTCCTGGTAGTATTCATGCAGTTTGGGTTATTGCCAAACATGAAGAACAACTAAATAGAGAAGGACGTATTTCATAATCCGCAAAATCCATTTTATTAAGGGGTAATTGTGCTTTAACAATTATCTCTTTTTTATGTTTAAAATTATGGCGTTACTAACTGAGAATACCTTTTACCCCAGATAAAACAGATTTTAGTATTCTTCTATTTGAAAAGGAGCAATTGTAATTCAATAGACCTATGAGCAAAAGTAACTTTTGCACTCCTATGGGAAAAGGTAAAGGTTTCTTATTCCTTTCACCTTTCCCCCTTACCCTTTTCCCGACTTCTGCAAGAAGTCCAATTTATCTGTTGCATTAAAATAGGGTGGAAGTTATCCACCCTATCTTATGAAATCAATTGTATGAAACCGTCTACTTATGAATAGTCTCGCGTTGTTTATCAGCAGGTTCTTTATCTTTGAATAAATCAGCCGCTGTTAGGAGTAACTCCCTCAACGTTTGCTTGATTTGGCGCTCTTTTCTAGCAATGGATGTACCAGCTTCACCTAGTTTATCTTCTAACTGCGATCGCTTCTGTTCTACCTGTGTAGCTATAGCTTCGGCTTGAGGACGGGCTTGATTGTACCATTTTTTGGCATCATCTAGATAAACCTTGACTTCCTCCGAGCGTCCGCCATAACGTGCTGCTAAGTTAGCTCGGACAATAGCTAATTGCGCTTGTAGTTGAGCGTAACGTTTCTTGAGTAAAGAGACTTCTTCGCTATTTTTGACCGAATTTACAGCTGAATCAATTACAGTTTTAGTACCATCTGTTTTTTGTTGGCCTGTTTCTTCAATTTCAGCCAAAATTACATCAACATCTTGCTGAAGTTGTTCTTCTTCACTATCAAGTTGAGCTTGTAATTTTTGCAATTCTAATTGAGTTCTCGCAATAGATTCATGTCTTTTACTATTGACACCTTCTAGCGCTCCTTCGATGGATGCTGTTACATCTTCTTTAATTTCTGCGCCTTTACCTTGCAAGCTTTCAATCACAGCAGAAACAGCTTCTTTGACAAGAACGCGAATTTCACCGGAACCTTCTTTAAACTCAGATGCTACCTGAGAAACAGCCGCTTTGACAATTTCACGAATTCTTTCGGTTCTTAACTGTCCAGTTTCTTTAACTTGTTTGAGGTCGGTTTGAATTTGTTCTTTGATGTTGTTAGCCATTTTTACTCTGGAGAATTAACTAATTTGGATAAAAATTTATAGACATGCTGCTCTATCCACATTATGACGTAGCCATTTGGTAGCAGGCACTTCCTTTAGATAGAAACTCGCTGTATTTTAGCTGAGTTACTCTGATACTTAAATGCAGCAACAGGTGATGTGTAATCAGTTGCCTATTCATGGGATGATTAGTATCTGTTGGTAGTAAATGAGAATTAAGTATGTGGCGGGTAAATATCACTTGCTCAAACGATGCATGGAAGCAGTACGGTAGTGATTTTAAGACGACGGCTGAGAAATACCAAGCTGATTGTATTGCCTCTAAAAAAATGCCAGATGGAACGCGGATTATGGCATATAAAATTGAAGATGTCAGCGATGCTGAAGCTTTTCAGGAAGATTGTGCAAATTTTGTAGGTTTTACAACTGACTTTGAATCTTTGTAAGCTTACCTCTGTCGATTATTGATTTTTACAAACAGCAAGAAAAATCTGAGGATAAGCTAAATGAAAAAACTACTAACATTAATACTAGTGGTGCTTTTATTATTCACAACTACTTTTACTTTGCCTGCAAGTGCAGCAGATACAGTTAACGGTGCAGAAATCTTTAACGTTCATTGTGCTGGTTGTCATGTCAATGGCGGTAATATTGTTCGGCGGGGAAAGACGTTGAAAAAGAAAGCACTCAAAAAATATGGTATGGATTCGGTAGAAGCGATCGCATCTATTGTCACCAATGGTAAAAATAATATGTCAGCCTATAAAGACCGTCTCACCCAACAGCAAATCCAAGATGTTGCTGCTTACGTTCTCGAACAAGCTAATAAAGATTGGCGTTAAAGAATTAAAAATAAAAAAATGAATTTACCAGCAGAAAGCCGTCTTCAATTTACCAATGATTTAAATATTTGTCGGATATTAAATGGCATGTGGCAAGTGTCTGGCGGACACGGACGCATAAATTCCCAAGCAGCTATTCAAACTATGTTTAAATATTTGGATGCTGGCTTTACAACTTGGGATTTAGCAGACCATTATGGCCCCGCAGAAGATTTTATTGGGGAATTTCGCCGTCAAATAATTGCTAATCGTGGTAAAGAAGCTTTGGCTAATATCCAAGCTTTTACAAAATGGGTTCCTCGTCCCGGTAAAATGACGAAAAAATTGGTCGAGGAAAATATTAATATTTCCCTAAAAAGGATGGATGTCGAATCCTTAGACTTGATGCAATTTCATTGGTGGGAATATCAAGATAAAAACTACCTGGATGCTCTCAAGTATATGACAGAACTACAAACTGAGGGAAAAATTAAGCATCTCGCATTAACTAACTTTGATACAGAACACTTGAAAATTATTATAGAAGCAGGCATTAAAATCGTTTCAAATCAAGTGCAATTTTCGCTAGTTGACCGCCGTCCGGAAATGAATATGCTTGAGTTTTGTCAACAGCATGATATAAAACTTTTTACTTATGGTACGGTTTGCGGCGGTTTGCTATCAGAAAAGTATCTAGGAAAATCGGAACCGCGAGGCTTAGAATTAAGCACAGTGAGCTTGCGAAAATATAAGAATATGATTGATGCTTGGGGTGGTTGGCAATTATTTCAGGAGTTGCTTTCTATCCTCAAACAAATTGCTGACAAACATAGAGTTAGCATTTCTAATGTGGCAGTACGTTATATCTTAGATAAACCAGCCGTAGGAGGTGTAATAGTTGGTGCAAGGCTGAGTGTATCCGAACATATAGAAGATAACGCCAAAGTCTTTAATTTTACTTTAGACGCTGAAGATAGCGATCGCATCGATACCATATCTCAAAAATCGCGTAACTTATATCAACTCATTGGTGATTGTGGCGACGAATATCGACGATAAAAATTCAGGCTGCGATGATCTCAAAGAGCATCGCAGCCTGGAAAATGAATGAAGTCGAGTTAAGCAGCAGACTCTAACAATTTGATGTTTGAGAAGATAAATTCCTGAATTGACAGTTTACCTGCTGTTTCAGTGCGAATCTCCCGGCGATTCAAAATAAAATAATTGCCAACCTTTTCATACTCGTCGGTAAATTCACTTCTGCCTCCCTTCTGTTCCCCAGTTTTGGGGTCGCGATATATAGAGTCATAAGTATGGGATAGGTAGCCTTCGCCAGTGTCGTGACTGCTGAAAGTGTTAATTGTCACTACAACGCCGTGAATTTGACGGTGAACTAAGCACACCTCATTATTGCGGACTTTGTAGCGATCGCCTTCAGACTTGCCACCAACTAAAATCTCTACAGCATCTGTTAAGTCAGTGTCGCCATAGCTAAAAGTGTTTTCGCCGTGGGTTTCTTCAAAGCTGCGACGGATGCGGTGAATTGCGATTTCCCACGCTTGGCCGTGAATCGCTTGCTTTGCTTGCTCGTCATCAACACCTAAAACTTCAGCTTTGAGATTGGCATTGATGCGAACTTGACCTGTAATTACTTTATCGTCATCCTTAAAAGTAATATCTGCGGTATAACCGGGAAAATTCTGATCCCAAGTGTAGCGGTTTTCATAAGCAGCCCGGAAAAGTTCCTGAGCAGAGAGTTTTGTAACTGTCATGTGCTTCTCCTAGCGTTACCAGTTAGATTAGCGTTTTAGCGTTGCTGGTATTAGCATAGAAGTAATTGTTGAGTCTCGCATAGACCCCAACTGGGTACACTTATGCCTAATTTTCTCCACGCTATATTTCAAGCGATCGCTAATGTTGGCAATGAGCAAGAATTACAACTAGCTCTAGCAGACAAAATTAGCGAACATTTTGGCGTGCAACATTGGGGTATCTATTTTCTAGACGACCCAGCGACTGAGGTTGATAACATTCCAGCCATTCCAGCAGTCTGCTTAGAAAGCAATCCTGTTGGTCGCTATGTGGTTGAGCGTCACGCTCCCGCTCACGAGCAACTGATATTATCTCCAGGAGACTGGAAGCATTTTTGCTCGCGCCACGACCACGAACACGTGATGACCGGGCCAATAGTTTGTGATGGTCGTCTGGTTGGCACGCTTAATTTGGCCAGAGACAGGGGAAATCCTGCCTTTAATGGCAACGATTTAGCTGATTTAAGCGCTTTATGCATTCATTTATCAGCAAAACTTGCCACTCTAAGGGCAACACCATCAAAAATCCCTAACACTCTCTTAGAAAGCCCTCTCACACCCCGCGAGTTAGAAATTGCTCAGTTGGTGGCACAAGGGTTAACAAATGCCGAAGTTGGTGAAAAACTTTGGATTACGCAAAATTCTGTCAAGCAAGCTTTAAAAAGGATGTTTCGTAAATTGGAAGTTTCAGCTCGCACTGAGATGGTAGCAAAACTACACTTAATATCTCCTCACAAACTGAAATAAATCAAGTAAATAGGGAACTACAAAAAATTAACAATTCAGCTTGAAATTGTTGATTTTTGACTGTAAACAAACTCATTGCCAGAAAAACCCAGCAAATAAAAGGGGCAAGAGTAGAAGGACAGACACAATCAAAACGAAGGTTCCGGGATCGATTTTAATAATGTTTTTCTCTTGATCTCGCATTTGACACTTTCTCAGTTTATCGGTACTTGAACCCAGCCTAAAGGATGCTTGCTTCTTTTTTAAAGCTCCATTAGGTTGAAAAGTGTAAACTCAATAGTTAAATGAGAAATTCTATCTATGAGCTTATTTCTTCCAAGGTAGCTTAGTACCCATTTCAGTCAATGCTGAAAAAATCAGATAAAGGATAAGTAATCCAACACCCGCGAAAAAAGGTAGTAAATCGTTATCCATAAATGCTTATAGCTGTAACTTTGCTAATCATAACGGAATAGCGTTGAGCAGTTAATATCTCGCACTCCGACTTCTATTGTTGTCTGTAAGACGGTTAACTATTATTGTCTTTTAAATAACAATGACAATCTGGCTTTTCAATCAACGATTCAACCAGAGCATTCAGGGAAGTAGCTGCTAACAAACCACCTCCTAATGTGCCTTCAATTGTGATGTAAGGTATATTTTGTTGCATTAGTTGTCGCTTGGCTGCGGGAGCATGGCTAAAGCCAATGGGCATAGCGATCGCTAACGCAGGCTGAATTTTTTGTTTGTTAATGGCTGTACAAGCTTCTAACAGTACTGAGGGAGCGTAACCAACGACTAACACGGAATCTTTTGTGACTTGCTGTAATTTTTCCTGCCATTCTTGACGCTGCCAAAATTCCTGTTCTGCTTCTGTGGCAGTAGTGATGTGGGGATTATCGATCAACGTTGTAACTCGACAGCCCAAGTGAACTAATCTAGTTTGGTCTAGGGCAGCCGCTACCGTGGGAATATCTACAAAAATATCACAACCTGACTTGAGGGCTTCTCGACTAGCTGCGATCGCATCTCGACTCAATCTGACAAAAGACACTAAGCTGACATCGCCACAAGCCAAAACCAACTGAGAAATCAGGTGTTGTTCGATTTCCGAACGGTCAGATAAATCGGGTAACAAGTGTTGCAACGATTCTTGAAAAGCTTCTGAATGTGTATGGACTTGTGCATCTAAGCCACTCCAAAGTTTTTCTAGTCCTCCCAATCCGGCTTGAGTTTCTACTTCCAGTAACTTGAGTTGTGCCAGCACCTCAGCCTGCATAATTTGACAATGGCGATCGCGTCCCAATAATCCTTCGAGTGCCGATGCTGTTTGCCGGAGTTGAGAAATTTGCTGTATGACTGCGCGGTATTGTTGCTGAAGTTGTGCCGTCAAGGTTGTAGCGTCTGCTTCTGGTTCCACCTCTAAAATGTGGCGAATGTGGTTGAGTTGGAACCCTTGCTGTTTGAGTGCCACAATTCGTTGCAGGCGGATGACATCTTTTTGCGTGTAAAGGCGATAGTTGCTGAGCGATCGCACTGGTTGCGGTAGTAATCCTAATTGATGGTAATGTCGCACCATCCGCGGAGTTAAACCGCCACCGACTAGATGCGTTAACTGCTTAATTGTTAGCTCTGTGCTGTTAATTTTCACGAATTAGAGTCTTAATAATACTTTAAAATCTTTCATGCTTTGCATTTTTAATTTTAAGCCTTGACCTTGACATTAATGTTAAGGTTTAGCTTGAGAGATGTCCTTGTTAATTCAACTCTCATGCTCTACCCACAACGTTTTACCCAATTCACTAGAGAACATGCAGATACCTTAGCAGCCCTATTATGTGGGTTATTACTATTTCTCGGCTGGTTTGCTTTGCATCTTGGCGCTTTGGGATGGGCATTACTGCTGTTACCTGCTGCTTATGTGATTGGTGGTTACGAAAGTGCCCGTGAAGGACTGACTACCCTAATTAAAGAAAAGGAACTGGATGTAGATTTACTGATGATTGTGGCAGCTGTCGGTGCTGCTAGCTTAGGTTTGTGGCGTAGGGAATATCATCTAATTATTGATGGGGCAATTTTGATACTCATCTTTGCCATTAGTGGGGCACTGGAAGGCTACGCTATGCGGCGAACTGAGCGGAGTATTCGCAGTTTGATGAGTTTGACACCAGATACAGCCAGAGTTTTACACCAGCAAGGAGAAGAAGAAGTTCCCATTTCGCAACTAAGGGTAGGGGATGAGATAGTCGTTAAACCTGGAGAACTAATTCCTACAGATGGCATTATTGTGTCTGGTTACAGCACTCTCAATCAAGCTGCAATTACAGGCGAGTCGTTACCTGTAGAAAAGACGGTAGGTGAAGAAGTATTTGCAGGTACACTCAACGGTTATGGGGCACTGAAACTTCAAGTACACAAACCAGCTGCAAGTAGTTTGATTCAGCGTGTAATTCGCTTGGTAGAACAAGCACAAACGGAAGAACCGCCTTCCCAACAGTTTATCGATCGCTTTGAACGGGGATATGCAAAAGTAATTGTGCTAGCTGGGATTTTGCTAGCAATTTTACCGCCGTTTATTTGGGGTTGGGACTGGGAAACGACAATTTATCGCGCTTTAACTTTTTTGGTGGTAGCTTCTCCCTGTGCGTTGATGGCAGCTATTATGCCCACACTGCTGTCGGGAATTGCCAATGGTGCAAGACAAGGGATTTTGTTTAAAAATGGGGCGCAGTTAGAGAAAATTGGTAAAGTCCGAGCGATCGCTTTTGATAAAACTGGTACTCTGACCACAGGACAGCTACAAATATCCCAGGTAATTGCTGTTAGTGAATACTCGCAAGCAGATGTATTGAAAGCAGCAGCAGCTTTAGAATCTTCTTCAGAACATCCCATTGGTAAGGCGATCGTGCAGGCAGCTAATGATTTAGACTGGGTGCGCGGAGTAGAAGTGCAAGCCATACCCGGACAGGGAATTACTGGAATTGTCAACAACCAAAAAGTAATTGTAGGCAAGGTAGCTTTTATACAGCAACATCTGACCCAGTTACCAGAGGAATTATTGGATTTGGCTCAATCTCTGGAACAGGAAGGTAAAACTGTTGTTTGGGTAGCACAAGCCGAACAGGTAATGGGTGCGATCGCAATTGCAGATACAATCCGAACAGAAGCAGTAGCAAGTATTACCCGACTACGAAAGCTGGGAATTGCAGAAATCGTGATGATTACAGGTGACAATCAGCGCACTGCTGATAGTGTCGCCCAAGCTGTTGGAATTAGTCGAGTGTATGCAGAACTTTTACCCGAAGATAAGCTAGATGTCATTCGGAGTTTGCAGAAGCAGTATCAAACAGTGGCAATGGTGGGAGATGGCATCAACGATGCACCAGCCTTAGCTCAAGCATCTGTGGGTATTGCAATGGGAGTAGCAGGTAGTGATGTAGCTTTGGAAACCGCAGATGTAGTGCTGATGGCAGACAAATTAGAGAAAATTGCCACCGCAATTAAATTGGGCAGGCGATCGCAAAGTATAGTTAAACAGAATATAGTCGTAGCCTTGGGATTTATTGTTTTGCTATTAGTTGGTAACTTTTTAGGCAATATAAACTTACCTATCGGGGTAATTGGTCATGAAGGTTCTACAGTATTAGTTACCCTCAGTGGACTTAGATTGTTGAAATAAGAGTCAATAGTCAGTAGTCAGTAGTTATTCTCCCCTGTTTCCCCTGCTCCTCTGCTGCCGATCTGTTCCTTTGTTGACAAAAGAGGGCTATAGCCGTATTCACACTCTTTCGGACAATTGCGATTGCTCAAAGCCTTACAGCAGACGGGTTTTTACTCAGCACTCAGCACTTTGCTATACTAGTTCGGGGTGCGAACTATGCGAGCAGAAACTTGGGATTTGCTCAATTCGTTCGCTAAACGATATGCTTGGTGTTTGTAGAGCGGATACTGTAACGTTGCAGGTAGTTGGTTCATCAGCGTTCTTGCCATCTGCATATCACAGCCAGCAATTCGAGAGATTATCGCCGCCCCTTCAAATACCGCTTCTGATGAATTAGCTCTTTCAACTCGTACAAACCATTGAGTAACTGCGATCGCTCCCCGTTCCACTCGTTGCAGTCCTTCAATTGTGGCCAAAACTACTAAGCGATCGCCTACAATCAGCTTGGTATCATCAGAAGGCATAAACTTAGCACTTTGATGCCCAGCTTTAGCGTGGTAAATTGGTACTACTCCATAACCGTAAGCAATCTCCGCTAGCAACTTGCCGTTGAGGGTATCATTTGCTTCAATATAATATTCCGTGACTAGTGTGGTTTGCTTGTTTAAGCTAAACAAATTTAGGACATTTTCCCCAAATGCTGCCGCCGCAAATGCTTCGGCTGCCACTGCATAAGCACCTAAAACCCTGGCATATGGCAGCATCCGAGCCACATTTTCGCTGAAACGCGGGTCAAAGGTGCGGATGACTAAATTGGCTGTGGGGTTGACAGCATGGGTTCTCAAGCCAATTTCTAAGTTTGCTACCTCATCATCGGTGACAACAATTACACTTTTGGCAGTGGTAATATTGACTCTATTTAGAGCATTTCTGATATTCCCCGAAATTAGCGGCATCTGGGATAGTACGCTTGGTTCTAGGTCGGTAGCGTGAACTCCCACCAACGGTTGCTTGAGTTCTTGCAGCAGTTGTGCTACTCGTTGACCTACTCTCCCCAAACCAATCAGCACTACATGGTCTGCTTTGGGAACCGGAGGACGACGCTTAGAAAACTGGAATCTGGCAGCTAAGAGACGCTCAGTCATAATGGCATAGAGAATACCAACAAAAACTGTTCCCGCAACAGTTAGGCTGATACTGAACAAATGCAGCCACCAGGGAATTGGAAAGGATAGTTGTAGTTGCCCAAATAAGTTATCGTAACCACCAATGCTCAGAACGAGGGCGACATTTAGGGCATCTTGCCAAGTGATATTAGGATATTGCGATTTATATAGCAGCGTTCCACAAAGAAATAGGATGACGATGAAAATGCCACTGACAAAGGCTACACGACGCGTTTGGCTGCTCTCTTCCCAAAACAGGGTCAGCTTGCTACGTAGGTTTCGCCGCGTCATCCCGGTAAGTAGCGCAGCGCACAATTGCCTGATACTTGTGACAGGTCGTGCTGAACGAGCAACTAAATTTTCAGTAGCCTCTATATAGGCAATAGTATCTCCTGGGAGGACTTTAGTATCTACTTCCCATTGGTAAAATTGCTTTAATAAGGGTTTTCCTGGCCTTGTGTGGGTGAGAACTCGTCTATTTGCACTATTAATTTCATCAATTTGACGGTGATGCCAACGATGGGAAACATCGATTGGCACTCTGACCACTCGTAGTAAGCGATTTTCGAGAGTGAAAAATCCTCTTGTTTCACTGCTTAAGGCTGCTAGTGCAAAGCTTTTGGCTGGTAGCTGAGTAGCTTCAAAAGCCACAAAATTACCGAGATTTTGGCTGAGTAACTCATTAAGATTATCCTGGGCTGAACGAATCACCAAGCGAATATCGGGATTTAGCGATCGCGCTGCAAAAGCCGCTGCAATATTCACCCCTTCATCACTGGTTACAATCAGAATTGCCCGACACTGCCGAATTTCTCCCTGTTCTAATATCTTAAGTTGGCGACAGTCACCAATTATCAATTTGTCTACTAAGTCAGGTAAGTCAGGGATTTTCCAATTTTGAATATTTGCAATTTCAATAGCATTTACCTTTACGCCAAACTCCTTCAGCACAGATACGCAATACTGTCCTAGATTGCCAAGACCACAAACTAAGAAAGAATTTGCACTTGTTGTTGCGTTCTGTCCCATAATCAAAGCTATCAAGTGTACTGTCTCAAACAGTTATGGGTTTTGAGGCAGGAGGCAGGAGGCAGGAGGTAGAAACTCTTTATATCTGAATGAATCAGTCCTGCATTTTGTACCTCACGCGCCTTGCAATCTGCTGTTTGTAATTAATTCTGTCTTGCTACTTGATCCTAAGCCACCTGCTTAAATCTCAGCCCTTCCAATTGATGCTGCTCTACTACGTCCTTGAATTTTTGAGATACTAATATTCCGAATTTGCATTCTGGGACTGCAAAAAAATGCCGATCTTGAATTAACTCTTCTTTAAAGGCATGCTTTCTTATCCTTAAAACTTTACCAGTTTCTTCAAATATAAACAAATCCGCCTTTGAACGATCGAGGCAATCAATAATATTAATTACTTTTAAAATATTAAACTCACCTTCATTGCATTGCAATGGCAGCAGTTTAACGCTATCACCAATTAAAGGTTCTAAAATTTTCCAAGCCCTATTATTACAAGCAAAAGTCCATCCAGTAACTCCAAGTAAATCACCTCGTTTAGTACCGAATGATTCAATTCCCACTGGTAAAGGAATCCATTCACTCTTTTCTTCAACGTCTTGATACATAGCAAAATTAAGAAACCTGAATAAAATGTCATGTGACTTTTCTTGATCCAGATAATAAAACCCATCATAATTATCGCCATCAGGAATAGGAATATAAATATTCATGTAAATCTATCTCCATTAAGTTTTTGAAATAAATATATTACGGTGGGAAAGTTCCGGTATTTTAGCAGCAATATCTTGAAGTATAGCTTCAGCTTGAGCTTTACTTGTAGCTTGTCTAAGTTCTAAATCAATAGCCTTAGTTAAAAAGTACTATCATTGGATTCATCCTGGACAATCGTTAAACCCAAAGCTTTATAAGCAGTTAGCATCTTATTGGATACTGTTGGTGCAGTTACAAGGTAAGTTAGTGCATGAATCGACTCGACTACATAAGGAGCAGCTGTGTCTAACTTCTCTGCTGTCGCTAATCCAACTACTTCCGCGGCTCCAGCAATCATTGCTCGTTTAACATGAGCTTCTTCTAAATTCGGCACGCTAATACCAACTTCTGGATGCAGACTACATACGCCCAACATGCACAAATCTGCACGAATCATCCGTAATGCCTCAATTGTAGCTGCACCCACGTTTACTAAGGCTTTTTTGTAGAGTTGTCCGCCCAACATCACAACTTGAATGTGGGGATGCTCTGCTAATACAACGGCGATTGGAGGACTATTTGTGACGATTGTCGCTTGTAAATCCAAGGGCAAATGACGAGCTACTTGGAGAGTTGTCGTACCGCCATTTAAAATTACCACTTGCCCCGTACAAATCAATTTTGCAGCAGCACGGGCGATCGCTTCTTTTTCTTTTGGTGCTTGTTTTTGCCGATCTGCATAACTAGCGATCGCCGGAGAAGTCAAAAGCGCTCCTCCATGAACGCGCTGCAAAAAACCAGATTCGGCTAATTCCCGCAAATCCCGACGAATCGTATCCTCGGAAACCTTTAGCACAGCACTTAGTTCCGATGACAGCACCTTTTTATCACGACGCAGAATTTCTAAGATGAATTGTCGCCGTTCTGCCGTTAGCATAGAAGGTTTTTCATGAAATTGCATATTTGCCCTTGAAATTGCACGTTTGTGAGTTTATACTTATAGAAATGCAGGTTTTTGCATGTTTGTCGTTGGCTTTAAATAAATTCAAGCACATTTGCGCACAGGAGAGTTTAACGATTTTAGCCGATCCCTCGTAGCAACGGAAGCCTCTAAACTACATGATTCCTCGTAGACCACTCGTCAAGAAAAAGGATGGAACGATTTAAGCAAAAACACATTTAACTTGCGCGATCGCTGACGAAGGTTATTGATAGTCATCAATCCACACTTCAAATAAAAGGCCTAAAACATGACAGTTACTAATACGCAATTTCCCATTAATCTCGGTGCTTATAAACCTCTAGCTCTCAATCCCACAAATCCAACTCTTACAGACGAACAAAGAGAAATCCTCAGAGCAAACATTCAACTGTGCCGCGATGCGATCGTTTTGTTTACAGCTACTGGTGCTGCCAGAGGAGTAGGCGGTCACACTGGTGGCCCTTACGACACAGTACCAGAGGTGATGATTCTCGACGCATTTTTCCGAGGAGCAGCCGATAAATTTGTGCCCATCTTCTTTGATGAAGCGGGACATCGAGCCGCAACTCAGTACTTAATGGCAACCCTACAGGGTGAGTTAGATGCCGACCAACTTCTACACTATCGTGAGGCACACTTTGCCTTACCAGGACATCCCGAACTAAAACTAACCCCTGGTGTGAAGTTTAGTACTGGACGACTGGGGCATATATGGCCCTACGTTAATGGTGTGGTCTTAGCAAATCCCGGCAAGGTCGTTTTCTGTCTTGGTTCTGATGGTTCGCAACAAGAAGGCAACGACGCGGAAGCTGCGCGTTTAGCTGTTGCTCAACATCTCAATGTCAAGTTAATTATTGATGATAACGATGTCACCATCGCCGGACATCCATCCAAATATCTACCCGGTTTCACAGTCGCCAAAACCTTACAAGGTCACGGGTTGAAGGTACTAGAAGGAGACGGGGAAGACTTAGACGATTTATATCGTCGTCTTTGCGAAGCAGTAAATACTCCCGGCCCCATCGCTCTAGTTAACAAACGCCCGATGTGTCCTGGTATCGAAGGGTTAGAAGGCTCAACTCACGGTCACGATGTGATCTCGGTAGACTTGGCGATTAAATATCTTGAATCACGCGGACATACAGCTGCTGTCGAATGTCTGAAAAACATTCAAAAACCCAAACAAACCTATACTTTTGTTGGTTCTGGCGATAAATGGGGCGCTAACCGCAATGTATTTGGCGAAGCAGTGGTTGATGTCTTAAGCCGGATGAGTGAAGCAGAACGCAAGCAAAACGTCAAAGTCATCGATAGCGATTTAGAAGGTTCTTGCGGACTCAAGAAAATTCACGATACATACCCCGAAATTTTTATTTCTTCTGGAATTATGGAGCGGGGCAACTTTTCTGCTGCTGCAGGGTTTGGCATGGAGGAAGGCAAGCAAGGAATTTTTGCAACTTTCAGCGCTTTCTTAGAAATGTGCATCTCAGAAATTACGATGGCACGGCTGAACTACTCGAATGTTCTTTGCCACTTTTCCCACGCAGGTATCGATGATATGGCAGATAACACCTGCCACTTCGGTATAAACAACATGTTTGCTGACAACGGCTTGGATGATGGCCAAGCAACACAGCTGTTCTTTCCCGCAGATACTAATCAGATGAAAGCTTGTGTAGAAGCTGTGTTCTTTCAGCCGGGACTGCGGTTTATTTTCTCCACTCGTTCTAAAGTGCCGAATATTCTTGACAGTAACGGTAAGGACTTTTTTGGTGGTGACTATAAATTTACCCCTGGTAAAGATGAGGTGATTCGAGAAGGGACACAAGGCTATATCGTCAGTTTTGGTGATGCTTTATATCGTGCCGTCGATGCAGTGGAACGTCTCAAACAGGAAGGGCTGGATGTAGGTTTGATTAATAAACCTACCTTGAATGCTATTGATGAAGAAGCGATCGCAAAAGTCGGTAAAGCTCCTTTTGTCCTTGTAGTGGAAGCATTCAATCGGCGAACCGGATTAGGTAGCCGTTTTGGTTCCTGGCTATTAGAGCGCGGGTTTACTCCTAAATACGCTCATCTTGGCACTCATAAAGAAGGTTGCGGCGGTTTATGGGAACAGTATCCACATCAAGGCATCGATCCAGTGAGTATTATGAACAAGGTGAAAGACTTAGTTAAATAACAGGACTTACGCACAAAGATTGTCTGTTGAGACTGAGTATAAGGGTGTAAGGTTTCCCTCTCTTACACCCTAAGTTTATTGGGAATGTATTCGCCTCAGTCAATCTTTTAGTGTTACTCCCATCATTATTAGTTATCTACTGTTCGCCACTAGGAAAATCTAAAATTACAATTTGCGATCGCTCAACAGTTCGAGTGAGAAATATTTCATAATTAAAGAAGCAACAAAGCATTAATTACTGCAATGTTGTTAACTAAAATTAACAAAAACAAGGTCGGTTAATATGACTGACAATACACAAAAATTAGCAACTCCCGACCACAGCATAGGCAATATCATGATTATCTCTCTGCTAGCCTTCTGTGGACTAACTTTCATTATTCTTTTAGGACTTTTTTAGTGCTTGACTATACGTGCAAAAACCTCTATGGAAGCAGATTAATTTTAACTGCTTCCATTTTTAATTTGAGGTTATATATAGCACTTAGTCTAAGCGATTGGAAATCGCAGCTATACAAAGGTGTCGGCTCGGTCGATACTCAATGCCGATTGCCCTTCTTGCGTAGTTGAGGCGGGGAGCGATCGCTATTGTTACTCATTAGATGCTATATATAGCGTTTACCGACTTGGTGAGGTACGTTTTCAAAGCTACTAACCTTGGTAAATAATATTTGTGTGTACCTCATTTGCTTAGGAAACGCTATATTAAGGATTTCCAAAGAATCAATTATTTAAATATCCTGAATTCTGACTTCTGGATTCTTCTCAAGAATTATCCATTTTGTTCTGGTTGTGTTAAATCAATAACTTTATCAATGCGAAAGTTTTTAACCCAATTAACCAAGGTGTTGGCTAGATGAGCAGATTCTTTAGGAATTTCTTCTAGTAAGTTGAAAATCAGTTTTTCATTAGTACATAATGCTGCTTGGTGTAGCTTTGTTAGCCACCCAGAAGGCATCAAAGCTAGAGCCTCTTCTAAAGATAAAAGCTCAAGGTTAGAAGTTTCTTCTAATTGGTTTTGTTGAGGAGTTTCCCGTTCATAGACATAACGCACACCCAAATATTTAGCTATTTTGTCTAGGATGACTTCCTCGCGGAAAGGCTTACGTACAAAGTCGTTGCAACCTGTAGACAAAATTAGAGAGCGTTCCTCTTCAAAAGCACTAGCAGTCAGAGCAATAATTACGGTAGCCTCACCCTTTAAAGTAGCTCTAATCTGTCTTGTAGCTTCATATCCATCCATCTCTGGCATTCGCATATCCATCCAAATCAGATGCGGTTCCCAACTTTTCCAGAGGCTGACTCCTTCAAGACCATTTTCAGCAGCACGCACCTCAAAGCCAAGCGATGAAAGCATTTTCACTAAGAGTAGGCGATTTTCTCTTTTATCTTCAATCACTAAAATACGGTATTTTGGTTGATTGGTTTCTAAACCAATCGCTCGTTGTTTTAACTGTTTAGTTTGAACTTCAGCTACTTCTGCTGGACGAATCTGGATTTCAAAAGAAAAAATAGTTCCTTGACCTAAAGTACTTTTAACAGTTATTTCTCCCCCCATCAGACGCACGAATTGTTGGCTAATGGTTAAGCCTAAACCCGTTCCTTGCTGAGATTTTTGCCCGGATTCTGTTTGCATAAAAGGTTTAAATAACTTTTCAAAATCGTGAGGAGCAATACCAAGGCCAGTATCTTCGATTTCAAAATGAAGGTAAGTAGGAAACTCAGGATTTTTTGTAGGGATCAAGGGCAATTGAGAGTGGGTAACAAGGCAATGGGGATTAGGAGTTTTTGTTCTGACGCGGAGTGTTACTCCCCCTTCTTGAGTAAATTTTAGAGCGTTCCCAAGCAGATTAATCAAAATTTGACGCAATTTACTTTCATCTGTATGCACATATATAGGTACATCAAGACTACGCTCAAAAATTAGTTGTAAGCTTTTGGCTTCTGCTTTGAATCGGAACATTTCTTCTAAAGAATCAAGCAGGCCGTATAGGTCAAAACTATTTTCGGTGAGTGTCATTCGACCTGCCTCAATTTTTGACATAGATAATACGTCATTAATTAAGGTCAGCAAATACTCGCCACTGCGACTAATAATTTCTAGATGTTCTAATTGAGAAGAATTAATCGCGGGATCGCGACTCATGAGTTGAGTAAATCCTAAAATGCTGTTAAGAGGCGTGCGGAGTTCGTGGCTCATGTTTGCCAAGAAAGTACTTTTGGCAAGATTGGCATTTTCAGCAGCTTCTTTAGCAACTCGTAGTGCCTCTTCTGCTTGGTAGCGAGATTGCCCGATCGCAATTAATTCACTAACTCGTTGCAGTAAACTAATTTCATCTTGACTCCAAATTTTAGAGCCATTCATTGCTTCTAATTCCAGTAGTCCTACTACTCTATCTGAGTGAATTATTGGTACAAAGACTATAGATTGAATCAATTCTTCGTTGGTTGCATCTACAAGACGGGAAACTTGTAAGCCTTGGGTTGGTTTTCCATTCAGAATCTGGCTGTAGAAACAAGTAAATGGCTCAACGGCAATTGTTTGAGCAGTCTTAGGTAAGTAGTTAATACTAGCAGTACGCCACTCACGAACTAATTGAAACTCTATTTTGGGTTCAAAGTATTCAAAAATACAGCTGCGTATTGCTCCTGTAAACTCTGCGATCGCCCGTAGGGTAAAATCGATAGCAGTATCTCCATCTTGGTCAATAAACTGTCGAGAAATACTATTAACCAAACTGTCTACCTGAGCGCGGTACTGAAGTGCGGCTTCGGCTTCTTTGCGAACAGTTATATCGGTGACAACACTTTCAATACAGTTTTCTTCAACGTTTAGCAGTGATGAAAATAGCCCCCAGCGTGTTGCGCCATTGTGTTGGCGAAATTGAATTTCAAAGTTGTTTGCTACACCTTGTTCGCGCAGTTCAGTTAGCATCTGTTGATAAGCGCTCTTATTGGCATAAAACTCGGTAATTAAACTTTTGCCAATGGCATCTTTGACGCAACTGTAACCTATAAGCTCGGCAAAGCGTTGATTTCCTTCTAAAATTATTCCATCCTCAATTCGACTACGAAAAATGCCGACTTGAGAATTCTCAAAAATATGGCGAAACTTTTGTTCGCTTCGACTTAAGGCTTCTTCTGCTTGTTTGCGCTCGGTAATCACCCGCGCCACACTAATAATCAGTGAGTTGCCATTGCTATCTTGTGACATCGCTAAGTTAGTAGTTTGCCACTGCCAACTACCATCTTTGAGCCTGACTCGGTATTCGATTCCAGATTGCTTTTCATCTGCTGTGGCTAATCTTTTGACTGCTACTAAAAATTTTTGTTGGTCGTCAGGATGAATGAAGTTGATGAAACAGTCTCCCTTGAGTTCAGTAAGATCGTATCCAGTCAGATTAGTTAAATTTGGGGAAACGTATGAAATTCTGCCGTCTATGTCAATCAAAGAAATTATGTCATTGGCATTTTCGACGATGCGGCGGTACTTAGCTTCACTTTCACTTAAGGCTACTTCTGCTCGCTTACATTCGGTAATATCTCTATAACTCCACACCCGACCATTGATTTGATTGCCATGCCATTGGGGTTGGGAGTAGCGCTCAATCATCCGTCCATCCTTGAATTCCAGTAAATCCAAAGCTTCTTGTTCGGGGCAATTAAAGAAAAGATGCTTGATTCTCGTCACAAAGGCTTGTGGATCTCGCATCTGTGCAGCCATAAACCTCAATCGTTCTTCGCCCCTTCCTGGCAGCAGTAACGATTCAGGCATTGACCACATCTGGAGAAACTTTTGATTAAAGACTGGGACGTTAAGATTATTATCGATGACTAAAATACCATCGGCAGTAGATTCTAGCGTTGCTTGGAGTAAAGATAAAGATTCTTGTCGTTTCTGTTCTGCTGAGGAGCGTTCTGCTGCTAGACGCTTTGCTTGCGATACATCCCGAATTACTAATATAGCTAACCTGTTGCCATCAGGCAGTTCTACAGCATTTCCCATAATCTCTAAAGTGAGGCAGCGATGTTGACATTGTTCTTGAATTGCCAAGGCATAGTTGCTGAACTGCGTTGGACTTGTTTTTGCTACGCTTTGCTGAAATTCGTATTCTGTTGCTTCATACTCTCCCCTTAAAACTCGTACATTAGGGAAAGATTCAGGTGGCACAAGTTGACCGATTTGTTTTAGAGGTAATAGCTCGATCAAATTTTCGCCTACAACTAAGATGTGGGGTTTATTTACCAACTGGTCGAAAGCAGCATTACACCACTGTACTTTTCCATCTTTACCCGTCCAAACAATAGCATCAGCAATCGCGCCTAGTGCCACTTCCATTTTGCCCAGAGTCGCCCGCAATTGCTCGACTAAACCTGTTAAATCAGCACTCATAGACACCTCCTTAAAGAGGACGCAGAATTGCCATAAACGCCCACACTCCCTGGTGTTTTTCTGCCACGATTAAATGCTCTGCTGGAATTTCCTTCCCATCTTTGGTAATTCCAATTAGGCGTATTGGGTGATTTAATATACTTGATTTTTCTGTAGTTAAAAAACGCGAGAATCCCAGATGATGGGGGGCATGAAAACTTTTAGGAATAATTACTGTAATAATTTGTCCTTTAATTTCATCCGTACTCCAACCAAAAACAGAGGTAAAGCAGTCATTCACATAGGTAACTAAACCATGATTATCTGTCATTACGAAAGGCACATCTATTTCCAGTTTCATGTCATCAAAGGTTTTCATGGTTGCTTTACTTCAAAAATCAAGAATGGGAACTATACGCTCAACGATGACAGAGAACTGGGGGGATGAGGGAGCTAGGAAAGCAGGGAAAGAACAATAACTTTCTAACGACCAAGTCCAAGACTGAGAATATACTGACTTATTACTAACTTTCAAGTCAGATAAATAAGTATTTACACGTTGTTAAACTATGTTACGGTTGTTGCGATCGCTTTGTTATTTTCCCTTTCCCCTTTAACCTTTAACCACAAGAGTGCAAAAGTTCTTTTTGCAAGAGGTCTATTAAAGTTTGATGGCAACGATGCGAATTCGTCGGTAGTCGGCTGTCCAAGTACCTTCATGATAGAGTGTCGGCTTGAGGTATTCTTCGATAGCGCCAGTTACTTGTGTTTGTTGTTCGGCAGACAGTCCCGCTAAGAAAGAACTTGCAAACATTTGCATCCAGTTTGCTATACCTGCTTCTTTTTCTGCTAAAGCAGTGGGACGGTCAAACAGAATCGCATAAGTAACATCAAAGCCTTGCTTTTCTAGAAGAGTGGCATACTCACCAATACTAGGAAAATACCAGGGATTTAGTTTTTCTGTAGGGAGATTAAACGCTGCCAAAGCGCTGTACAAAGCCTGAAGAATCGCTTGTATATTTCCCTTACCGCCAAACTCGGCTACAAAACGCCCTCTTGATTTTAAAGCCTGATATATGCAAGCGATCGCTGCATCTGCTTCTTTTACCCAATGCAAAGCAGCGTTAGAAAATACAGCATCCAAGGGCTGTTCTACTTGAAAGTTCCTAGCATCGCCAACCTCAAAACGCAGATCGGGATAGTTTTGTCTAGCCTTCTCAATCATTGCAGGTGCGCTATCAATTCCCATAACTTCAGCCCCTGCCAAGGCAATTTTCTCTGTGAGTTGCCCAGTACCACAACCAAGATCCAAAATGGATTCTCCTGGTTTTGGGTTGAGCAATTTTAGCAAGTCTTCGCCATATTGCCACACGAAGGCGTGTTTATCTTCATACAAGTTACTGTCCCAATTTGTGTCGGGTATCAAAACATTATTCATAAGCAGTGAAATTACATAAATTTACTTCGCTAATCTTCAACCAAATGTTTTAGGTTAATGACCGCTTAATAATTACAGTAAATAAGATTTTTAATCATGTCCAATATATTTTTCTATCTTAAGTAATATGTAAAAAATATGAATTCAAATATATTGATGGAACTACGACACCTGCGCTATTTCGTCACTTTGGCAGAAGAACTGCACTTCGGACGGGCAGCCGAACGATTGCATATTGCCCAACCTCCCTTAAGTCAACAAATTCGACAGCTAGAGAAGGAATTGGACTTTGAATTGTTTCACCGCACGAAACGAAATGTGCAGTTAACGGCAGCAGGGCAAGTTTTTCTGGGTGAAGTGCAGCAAATTTTTAGGCAATTGCAGCAGGCAATCGAAGTCGGACAACAAACCAGTAGAGGCGAAGTTGGAAAGTTGATAATTGGCTTTGTCAGTTCAGCAGGGTATAATATTTTGCCAATTCTTCTGCGAAACTTTCGGGGTAGCGTTCCTGGTGTGAGTTTGGAATTACACGAACTGACTACAGATTTGCAGTTAGAGTGGTTGCGGCAAGGTCGAATGGATGTAGGATTCTTGCGTCCGCCTGTGGAGGACAATATATTTAGTTGGGAGATAATTTTTCAGGAATCATTGATACTAGCACTTCCTGAAACACATTCACTGGCAAATAAATCTTATATTTGTTTGCGATCGCTTGCCAACGAACCGTTTATTTTATTTCCTAGAATATTAGCACCTGGACTGTATGACTTAATTATTAGTCTCTGCCAACAAGCAGGCTTTAGTCCTACGGTTACTCAAGAAGCCATCCAGATGCAAACGATTGTTAGCTTAGTTGCAGCAGAGATGGGTGTGGCGATTGTGCCAGCATCTTTGCAAAACTTGCAACGGACTGGAGTAGTTTACAAAACTGTACAAGAATCTACCCCAAAGGTGAGCATTGCGATGATTTGGCGAAAAAACGAGACATCCCCAACCGTACAGAAGCTTGTGGAGATAGTTAGACAAATTGCAAAGCAGTTATGAATAGAGGATGTCTCGTTAAGAAATTCGATATAGTTTACTTTCTATCAGTCAACTTATCTAAGAAATCCATTTTCACGGCAAAGTTGATAATATCTTGCCCTGTGCGAGAATCTTTGTATTCAGCATTATTCAGAGCCACAATATAAGGGTTGCCATTAATCACACCGATAATAGGGCCGCCGGAAGAACCCTTAGCAGTAGCGCAATCATGTAATAAAAGACCTGATTCTTCACTAACAATACTGCATCCTGCCTCATAACTTGCTGTCCATCCAGGCCTCGCACTGAAATATTTTTGATACCTATCGTTAGGGAAATCACGAGAATAGCCGACGAAAAAGAACGCTTTTTGGTTGTGAGTCAGGGTAGAAGTAGGTATTGATTTCCATCCTACATGACCGTACTTGCGACCTAAAGGATGATTGAGTTTCAGAATCGCCCAATCATTAGCACTAATATCGCTGCTTTGCTTGAAATCTGTACCGTAATAAACCTGTTCAACTTCCGCTACATCTTCGTAATTTTTATCGATGACGTTGGGCATAAACTGGATTTTGGTTTGCAGTTCTTTATATTGATAGAGGAGGTTGTCAAATTCTTTTTTGAGGGCAACGGCTTGAGTTTCATTGTTAATAGATAGCTGTTGTAAGAGTTTAGCTGTGACATTTGACTGTCTATAATTGCTTGTGATGGACTCGGCTGTCGATCTGAAGCGACTCTCATCCACTCCCTGAGTTGGTCATGCATCCTCACCCAAGTTCCATCTTTGCGCCAGTTACGGAAATAAGTATAGACTGTCTGCCAGTTTGGCAAGTCTCCAGGCAAAGCACGCCATCGACAGCCTTCACACAACACATAGAATATAGCGTTAAGAATGTCTAAAATATGGACTTCACGCTTACGACCACCTGGTTTTGCAGGTGGTATTAACCCACTAATCAATTCAAACTGCTCTGCGGTCAAGTTACTAGGGTAAACTTTTCTCATCGCTCTCAATGGTGCTGTATCTACGTATTTACAGCTTACGCCCTGAGAGCTTTTTTACTGCCTCACCGACTTTTCAAACATCCTCTAAACTCGACTTTATAAATGGTCTCTAATTCACAAATTAAAAGATATAAATTATAGCTAAAGCAATACAGCTATAAAAATTAAAAATTGCCTAAAATACTCTAATTTAAGCTGAAATATTTCCATATAAATGCTGAAAAATCAAGCATTTTATGAGATTTTTTAAGTTTTATAAAAACCCCCCTTGATTTTATGAAAAAATTATGCAAGGCTTAATTGTAAGTAAAATACTATAAATTGACCAATAAACCGGAGTTTATGGAATTGTAGATGCCAAACCAAGTGGAATATGCATCGCTTAACTGTTCTGATTATCATCATTGCAGTTTGCATTCTTATCTAGGTTTTTGTGTAGTACCTAACGGAACTTAAACATTTTTGAGGTAGAAACAGGCTCAAACCTATATAGGGTAACGAAAATACACCGAAGGCTCAAAAATACTTGAAACTTAGATATAAAGAAACTAAGAAAACAATGTCAAAGTCTTACTGTGTATATATTTGATTGTTTTTTCAAGCTACTTTTTTTCTAAGTCCCACTAAGCTCAAATATCGAGGCGAAGAATTCAATGAATAGTTACCATTGGCGATCGCAAGATTCATCTACTATTGATATTGATATTGATCCCAATTTACAGACAGATGTTCTCGTGATTGGTGGTGGCCCGGCGGGTACTTGGGCTGCTTGGAGTGCGGCATCTAACGGTGCAAGAGTTATTTTAGTTGATAAAGGCTACTGTGGTACAAGTGGCTGTGCAGCCGCATCGGGTAATGGTGTATGGTATGTACCACCGAATCCGGAAGCAAGAGAAGCGGCAATGTCCAGTCGGGAAGCTTTAGGAGGATTCTTATCCAATCGCGATTGGATGCAGCAGGTATTAAATCAGACATATACCAACATCAACCTATTAGCAGAATGGGGTTATCCTTTTCCTGTTGATGAAGAAGGGAAACCCTATCGGCGCAGTCTCCAAGGGCCTGAATATATGCGCATGATGCGAAAGCAAATCAAACGGGTGGGAGTAACAATTTTAGATAATAGTCCCGCCTTGCAACTATTAGTAGACGCAGAAGGCGTAGTTGCTGGGGCAACAGGCATAACCCGTCAAACGGGTAAGCAATGGGTTGTACGTGCCAACTCAGTAATCATTGCCACTGGTGGGTGTGCTTTTTTGAGCAAAGCACTAGGTTGCAATATCTTAACTGGGGATGGATACCTGATGGCAGCAGAGGCGGGTGCTCAGATGTCAGGGATGGAGTTTTCTAACGCATATGGCATCTCTCCCGCTTTTTCCTCAGTCACCAAGACTCTGTTTTATAATTGGGCAACTTTCACTTACGAAGACGGTACGCCTATACCTGGGGCAGGTTCGCAACGAGGGCGTTCGGTAATTGCTCAAACTCTGTTGACACAACCAGTCTATGCCATCTTAGATCGAGCCACTGAACAGATGCAGGCACAGATGCGAACAGCACAGCCTAATTTCTTCTTACCATTCGATCGCGCAGGTATCGATCCCTTTAGCCAACGCTTCCCCGTGACTTTGCGTTTAGAAGGAACAGTAAGGGGTACGGGCGGGATTCGCATTGTTGATTCTACTTGCGCTGCATCAGTTCCAGGGCTTTATGCAGCGGGGGATGCTGCTACCAGAGAATTAATTTGTGGTGGATTTACTGGTGGTGGTAGCCACAATGCAGCATGGGCGATATCTTCCGGTTACTGGGCAGGAAAATCTGCGGCTGAATATGCCCAGAATTTGGGAGAGTGGGGCAAACAACGCCCTGTAGAAGCAGTCGGTGAAGCAGGTTTGATAAGCGGTGGGAATTACCAAATCAAAGCTGAAGAAGTTATTCAAGCAACACAGGCAGAGGTTTTTCCCTACAATCGCAATTATTTCCGTAACGAACAAGGCTTGACTGAATCATTGCAGAGATTAAATCACCTTTGGAAAGAAATTCGTAGTAGCCAAGCTGGAGATTCTCAAATTCTTCAGGTACGAGAAGCCGCCGCAATGGTAGCTACAGCCAGATGGATGTACAGCAGCGCCCTACAACGAAAAGAAAGTCGCGGGATGCACAAACATCTGGATTATCCAGAGATGGATGCTAACCAGCAACATTATTTAGTTAGTGGTGGTTTGGATAAAGTCTGGGTGAGAAGTGAAGGATTAGGGACAAACAAGGAATTGGCGATCGCATCTTCTTGATGAGCTTTTTTTGTTTGGCGCATTCGACAAAATCTTTCCGCAGGTTAGGCGCAAAGGCGCAAAGAAAGAACCAAGATTAGTTTCAAAATCTATAATCCAAAATTATTTGACATGATTGAGTTAGTAAGCGCTTCACGCTGCATTCAATGTAATATTTGCGTTAACGTTTGCCCAACAAACATCTTTAATAAAGTGGCAGATGCACCACCTACTATTGCTAGGCAAAGTGATTGTCAAACTTGTTTCATGTGCGAATTGTACTGTCCGGTGGATGCTTTGTATGTAGCACCACAAGTCGATCCGCTAGATTCAGTAGATGAAGAATCCCTCCTAGAAGCTAAACTTCTGGGTAGTTATCGCAGAAATGTCGGTTGGGGACGCGATCGCACTTCGTTAGCGAAAGAAGATTCCACGCACCAAATACTCAAGCAGCTCAAATAACATAATTTGTTGTTTTCTCCTCCACATTTTCTGTGTCTTTGCGTTTTGTTTACCATGCCTACTTCTATTCCCTCTTTGCCTAAACTACCAACTCTGGCTATCTCTAGCCTTTTATTTCTCAGTACTGCTTGCAGTTCTCAACAAACTGTTTCCCAAGCTGTACCTAATCCCACAACAACAGCTGCGGCTAAAACTACCACCTTGCGTTTGGGTTTTATTAGTAATGGCAAGATTAAAACACCCACTGGGCCAGCAGGATGGGCAATGCATCAAGGTAAACTCTTGCCAGAATTGCAAAAAATAGGGATTACAGAAATCAAGACATTGAATTTTCCTAACGGCCCCAACCTGAATGAAGCCTTGGTAGCGGGGGCAGTGGATGTAGGTATTTATGGTGATACACCTGCACTAGTAGGCAAAGCTAAGGGACTTCCGACGCGATTGATTGGGCAAGAACAAGTAGGGACGAATGCTTGGTTACTGGCAAAGAAAAACGGCCCGCGTTCTATAGCAGAACTCCAAGGGCAGAAGGTAGCGACTTCTAAAGGTTCTTATATGCATCGCTATTTAATTGGATTGTTGCAAAAGTCTGGGATTAGCGATCGCGTCACTGTAGTTCACCTGCTACCAAGTGAAGCCCAAGCCGCATTAGAACGGGGAGATGTGGCTGCAATTGCTGCATCTACTGGTACGGGGCCGCTGTTACAAGCGAAAGGGTATCCAGTGTTAGATGAAGCGATTAAACATCCAGATTTACCAGGCACAAGCGTAACTGTAGCCACAGAAGCTTTTCTGGCTCAACATCCAGATTTTCCGCAAAAATGGAATCAGATCAAACAAGCATCTGTCAAAGATATTCAAGCGAACTCACAAGCTTACTACAAATTTCATGCTGATGTGTCAGGATATCCTCTTGATGTAGTTAAGGCTTCTTTTCCCATTACACAATTCCCAGTAGAACCTTTGCCAGCTCGAGGAGTGCAACTTTTAGAAGGCACAAAAAAATTTTTAATCTCGCAGAAATTAGCTGAGTCTGATTTTAAATTGAATGATTGGATTGCAACACAGCCAAAACAATAACAATTCAAAAGTAAAAGGGACTGGGGATTGGGAGTTAGGGATTGGGTTATCAAATGAAAAATTGTGGAAGGGGCTTTGACCCCTCCCAAATTCTGGAACAATTACCCAGTACCTAGTACCGGAGCGGCGTACTAGAGCCACCAACATAAATGTATGGTGGAGGATTCCGACGCTCGATGACTCGCTAACGCTGCGCTATCGCCGCGACTAGTTAAAGACATTTTCAGACTGTGGTTTAAATGAGTGAAAATTGCTGTAATAGCGATCGCATGAACTTGGTCTGAGCCAGAGATTTTGCGATTGCCTCGCTTCACTCTGTTTCGCAGAGCAATGACATGCAAAAAAGTGGGATGCTCCCGATCGTATATTGCTCTGTTACACTCAAAATATCAAAGGAGTAGGGTATCGTGAAGCTAATTTTACCAATAGAAGTTGCTGATGAAATAAAGCCGCATCTACCTAACGATACAACATTTGTCCGGGCAGATGTTGATGGCAATATTGATGGTGATGCTACAGATGCGGAAGTATATTTCAGTTGGCTGTATTATATTAAACCTACAACTTTACAGAAAGTCTTAGAATCAGCACCTAAATTGCGTTGGCATCAAGCAACAAATGCAGGTGTAAATAACATTCTCACACCACAATATTTAGAACGTGAGATCGTTCTGACTAATGGCGCAGGACTTCATGCGATTCCTATAGCCGAATTTGTCATTACTTATATTTTGTCTTACGCCAAGAACTTTCAGAAATTGCATGAATTGCAAGCTCAAAAGAGTTGGCAACGAGGCTTGATAAATGAAGAACTGCAAGATAAAACATTATTAATTATTGGTGCAGGTGGAATAGGGCAAGAAATTGCCAAGCGTGCTAAAGCTTTTGGTTTAAATATTTATGGTAGTCGCCGTCATCCCCAACCATTACTTAACTTTGACAAAGTGGTGGGTGCTAATGAATGGAAAGCACTCTTAGGTGAAGCTAACTATGTAGTCATTGCTACACCTCTTACCAAAGAAACTAAAGGATTAATTGATGCAGAAATCTTCAGCCTTATGCGTCCCGATGCTTATCTAATTAACATTGCGCGTGGTGCAATTGTTGATGAACCTGCACTGATAAAAGCGTTACAAACAGCTAAAATTGCTGGTGCAGCTTTAGATACAGTGTTTACAGAACCGTTACCCCCGGAAAGTCCTTTGTGGACTCAACCAAATATTTTTATTACACCCCACTGTTCAGGCCATTCTCCCAAAACCAAAGAGCGAGCGCTCTCACTTTTTCTCGATAATTTTACACGCTATTACAACGACCAACCTCTACGGAATATTGTAAATAAGGATGCTGGTTATTAGTTTGTAGTAAGGACTTTAGTCTTGTTTTTGAAGACTAAAATCCTCACATAGATTACTCTTGTTCCTAAATGCGACGCTCTAAGCATTGACGTGAGAGAACAGGGATTTCAATTTCTACCTAATTCAACCCTTCAGGTGATGCTCTTACGTCGGTCTAAGCGAAGCTATACCGTAAGGCTTTAAAGGTCGTTGGTGAGCCAGTGCGTTGGGCAGGTTAAGAGACTTGAAGCAACTGGCGAACCCGAAGGGCAGCTCGAAGGTTGGTTTAAAACTGCTAAAGATCGCTTCGGATTACATCGTTTTGGTGAGTCAGCGCTCTTAGTAGGGTTTCCCTCCGGAGCCACTTGCACAGGAAGGGTTTCCCACGCCACTTGCCACAACGGGGGGAACCCCCCTTCGGGTGACGCTCGCAGGCTCGCTAACGCTGCGCTAACACAGTTGCCTGCGGAGGGAAACCCGTCGCTGCGATCGCTCGTGCATAGATAACTCTGTGCGCCTTCTTGGGAGTTTCTGATGCGGGGGTATGTTGTAGAGTGAAAGTAAGAATATTGCAATAGACCAGTCCGAAAACTAAATTTCTGTAAAGAGACGCTCTCTTGTCCTCAACAGCTGTTACACCAAGCTTAGAGGCGATTAACTTGAAATGTTAAAAAAATAAAAAATAAATTTTTACGGCAATTACATAGAAGCTTGTCGATTTTAAGTTAGCAAACAATAGTATATTAGCCGATTACAATCAAACCTTAACACCAGTATGATCTAGTCAAATGTATGCCAATTAATACATTATTTTCTATTCAAAGCAAATGCTAATTAAACAACTTCAATTCCTATTAAAATAACCTGAAAATAGCAAATTAATTTTGAAAATTTGCATTCAAATTTGGCGCAAGAAAATTTCGTATCTTCTTTATGTATTATTTCTTCTCACGTTATTTTTTGGAAAAATTAGCACTCCTAGCAATCGCTTTTATTACTGAATAAATGTTAAAAAATAGGCTAAATTTTTATAAAACGTCTTAATAAATTTAATTTTATATATAAATATATATTAAACCTTTCTATTTTTCTAATTCTTGTAATGATAATATTATAGATTTAGGTTTAGCAAAAATTTCAATTTAAGATACAGGTAGTTTAAATACAACTAACAGTATATACAGAGCTAATTAAAAATTATAAAAAAATGATTAGAAATTCCAAATATCAAGTTATAGAAAAAATTTCTGAAGGGATAGAGACTGTTGTTTATAGAGGATGGGATATTGTAAATAAAAAAAATGTTATTTTAAAAACTCTTAAAAACGAGTATTCTAATATTGAATATGTTACAGAGTTTAAACATGAGTATGAAATTGCTAACTCTCTAAATTTACCAGGCATTATTAAAGTATACGGATTGGAAAATTTCCAAGACTCCATTACTTTAGTATTAGAAGATATTGCAGGACAAAATCTAAAACAATACATAGACAATGTTAAAGTTAATGTAATAGATTGCTTAAAAATCTCTGCTCAAATTGCAGCAACTATTACAAGTTTGCACGAAAAAAATATTATTCATAAAGATATTAAACCACAAAATATAATTATCAATCCCAAATTACTACAAGTTAAGATTACTGATTTTAGTATTGCATCACGGTTGTCAAAAGAAAATGCAATTATTAGTAATCCCAATTTGCTTAAAGGAACACTTGCTTATATGTCTCCAGAGCAAACAGGGCGGATGAATAGGTCAATTGACTATCGTACAGATTTTTACTCTTTAGGTATAACTTTGTATGAACTGTTAACATCCAAATTACCATTTAATTGCACCGATCCCTTAGAAATAATTCACTGTCATATTGCCAAACAACCTATACCTCCTCATCAAGTTAATCCACAAATTCCAGAGGAGTTATCTAATATTGTGATGAAATTGTTATCTAAAACTGCTGAAGAAAGATACCAAAGCGGCTTAGGATTAAAAGCAGATTTAGAAATTTGTCTTAAACAGTTATTGAATAATGGCAAAATTGAAAATTTTATTCCTGGACAATTGGATAAATTTAGTCAGTTTACTATTCCTCAAAAACTTTATGGACGTAAAGAAGAAATAGCATGTTTTATATCAGCTTTTGAGCGAATAAGTGCCGGAAAAACTGAGATGATTTTAGTCTCTGGTTATGCAGGGATTGGTAAATCTTGCTTGGTTAATGAAATTCATAAACCTGTTATTAAGCAACGGGGATATTTTATATCTGGAAAGTTCGATCAATTTAAGCGAAATATTCCTTATACTGCTTTGATTCAATCATTTCAAGAATTAACCCAACAACTTTTAACAGAAAGTACTGAAAAAATATTAGTTTGGAAACATAAGCTTTTAGCAGCATTTGGTGACATCGGTCAAGTTATTATTGACGTTATTCCCGAAATTGAAAAAATTGTTGGTCAACAGCCATTTGTCCCCCAGTTAGGAGCAACTGAATCACAAAATCGCTTTAATCGAGTATTCCAAAATTTTATTCAGGTCTTTACTCAAAAAGAACATCCACTCGTATTATTTTTAGATGATTTACAATGGGCAGATTTAGCCTCTCTAAAATTGATTAAGATGCTGATGGGTGAACTTGATAGCCAATATTTATTAATGATTGGGGCTTATCGAGATAACGAAGTCAGATCGACTCATTATTTGCTTCAAACTTTAAATGAAATTCAAAAAGCAGGAACAGTTGTAAATAATATCATCCTCAAACCTCTAAAAATTGAAAATGTACATGAATTAGTAGCAGATAGCTTTCATAGCACCACAGAAAAAACAAAAATATTAGCTAACCTGATTTTTGATAAAACCCAAGGAAATCCTTTTTTCTTAAACCAGCTACTTCAAACTATGTATCAAGAAAAGCTATTGAATTTTGACTTTAATAGTGGAGTCTGGCAATGGGAAATTAATCAAATTCAGACCATTGGGATTACAGATTATGATGCCATAGAATTAATTGCTAGAAATATTAAAAAATTACCTAAAGAGACACAGCAGGTATTAAAATTAGCTGCTTGTGTAGGAAATCGCTTTAGTATAGATATTTTAGCAATTGTAAATGAAAAGTCTCAATCAAAAACCGCATTTGACTTATGGGAAGCACTACAAGCAAGTTTGATTTTACCACTAAGTGAAAACTATAAAGCTCCTTTATTTTTTGACCGCGATATATCTAGCTCGATAGTTTCTCAGGAATTGAAAGTTTCATATAAATTTTTACACGATCGCGTTCAGCAAGCAGCTTATTCCTTAATTCCAGAATCGCAAAAAAAACAAACTCACTTGAAAATTGGGCAATTACTACTAGAGTCTTATCAAACACAAGAAATAGAAGAAAATATTTTTGATATTGTCAATCATTTAAACTTTGGCATTGAATTTATTGACGAACAGTCTCAAAGAGATAAACTAGCTAAATTAAATTTGATAGCTAGCCAAAAAGCAAAAGCAGCATCAGCATACGAAGCTGCGCTAACTTATTCAAAAGTCGGACTAGAATTACTTAAACCTTCAAGTTGGGAAAGTAACTACGACCTGATGCTAGCACTGCATCTAGAAAGTGTAGAAATAGAATACTTAAATACTAACTTTAAACGCGCAGCTATTCTAACTGAAACTATCTTAGAAAGAGCCACCAATCTGTTCGATCTAGTAAAGGCTTATCAATTACAGATTCAGTTTTATATGGCTCAAAATCAGATGCTTCAAGCCATTGATACTGGACTAGAAGCGATCGCTAAACTAGGAATATCTCTATCGGAGACACCAAATAAGCAAACTACCGTCGCTAATTTACCTCAACTTCAAGATTTAGAAGATTTTCCAGTTGTCACAGATCCTTGCATACTAGCGGCTTTAAAAATTCTTGTTACTATTGCTGGTGCTGCTTTTATTACTAACCCAACAAAGACAAATTTTCCCCAGATAATCTTGACTGTTGTCAATCTGTGCATCAAACACGGTCATTCACCTTTAGCTGCCCATGGATATGCTTACTATGGTATGCTTTTGTGTGGCTATCTAGAAAATATTGATGCTGGATATCACTCCGGTCAAATAGCTTGGCAGATATTAGAGCAATTCCAAGTTATTGAACTTAAAAGCAAAGTATACGCACCATTTTATGGCTTTACGATTCATTGGAAAGAGCATCTTAGAGAAACGATTGCCCCTCTAAAAGAAGGAATTCAAAGCGCATTAGAACTTGGAGATTTAGAGTACGCTGGCTATTGCTCAGTTCACTATTGTGGTCATATATTTTTGAGTGGAGAACAACTAGAATTAGTAGCTCAACAGCATGTATCATATCTTGATTTACTGCAAAAATTTAAACTAGATTTTCCGATAAATTATATTAAAATTTGGCATCAACTAACATTAGCTTTACAAGGTTTATCACCAGATAAACATCTTTTATTTGGTGAAAGTTTTGATGAAGGCTCAATGGTGGCATATTTACAAAAGACTAAAAATTTTACTACTTTGTTTGTTGTGTATGTTGCCAAATTGATTCTCTTTTACTTATTCAAGGATTACACTCAAGCAGTTGATAACGCCAAATTAGCTTCAGAATATCTAAGCGGTGTCCTGGGAATGATGTCAGTTGGCATCCACAACTTATATTATTCGTTAGCCTTAATTGGTTTATATCCCAATGTCGAACCCAACATTCAACAAGAATATATAGCTATTATCAATAGCAATCAGGAAAAAATGCAGTTATGGGCTAATCTTGCTCCTGCTAACTATCAGCACAAATACGATCTAGTAGAGGCAGAAAAAGCACGAATTTTAGGAAATACCTTCGTTGCAATGGAGTATTATGAGCTAGCTATTCAAGGAGCAAAAGAACAAAGATATCTTCAAGAAGAAGCACTAGCTTATGAATTAGCAGCAGAGTTTTACTTTTCTCGTAGTAGAGATCGGCAGGCTATTTTCTACCTGAAAGAATCTTATCATGCTTATGTACGTTGGGGAGCTATTAAAAAAGTCAATGAATTAGAATCAAAATATCCCGACTATTGCCCATTAAGAATAAATCATGAATCATCTAGCTTAAAAGCTAGCTTACCAACGACTTCAAGTAAAATAAGCAATTTAGCGTCTTTTGATTTAAATACAGTTTTTAAAGCTTCGCAAGCTATTTCTAGTGAAATTATGCTAGATGATTTACTTGCAAAGTTGATGACAATTCTTATGGAAAATGCAGGCGCACAAAGCAGCTGCTTCCTTTTAGAGAAGAATGGTCAAATGATAATAGAAGCTGTAATGGGTGTTAATAACAATAAGCTATTGTTGGAAACATCAATAGCTTTAGACAATACTCAATATTTACCAGTATCAGTTGTTAACTATGTTGTGAGAACCAAGGAAAGCGTTGTTCTAGGTAATGCTAGCTGTGAAGGAATATTTGTTAGCGATCCTTATATTATTAACAATCAATGTAAATCTATTTTATGTACGCCGATAATTCATCAAAGTAAACTCATTGGTATTTTGTACTTGCAAAATAATTTAACAGTCAATGCATTTACGACTGAGCGTTTAGAAGTTTTAAAAATTCTGTCCTCTCAAGCAGCTATTTCCATTGAGAATGCAAAACTTTATACTAATTTATCTAAATTGAATGATAATTTACAACAAGCTAACCAGGAATTGGAGAACTATAGCAAAACCTTGGAACTAAAAGTAGAAGAAAGAACACAGGAATTACATGAAAAAAATGTGTGTTTGCAGGAACAAGCACAAAAGTTAAAACTCACCCTCCAGCAACTACAAACTACGCAATTACAGATGATTCAAAAAGAAAAAATGTCTAGTTTAGGTCAACTAGTTGCTGGTATAGCTCATGAAATTAATAATCCAATTAACTTTATTTATGGCAATATTACCCATGCCAGTGAATACATTAAAGATATATTACATCTCATTAAAATCTACGAGCAAGAGTCACCTAATTTAACTCCTCAAATACTGGCAGAACAAGAGGATATCGATTTGGAATTTTTGCTCGAAGATTTACCCAATTTACTATCTTCCATGAAAGTTGGAGCCGATCGCATTCGCCAGATAGTTCTCAGCTTACGTAACTTCTCTCGTTTAGATGAAGCCGAGATGAAAGAAGTTAATATTCATCATGGTATTGATAATACCTTACTAATCTTACAGCATCGACTCAAAACTGACTCAGTAAATTCAAAGATTCAAATTATCAAAAATTATAGTTGTTTACCATTAGTAGACTGTTATCCCAGTCAACTCAACCAAGTATTTATGAATTTGTTAGCTAATGCTATTGATGCTTTAGAAGAGTATAACTCTATCCTTTCATTGGAAGAAGCTGAAATAAATCCAGGGTATATCAAAATTACTACTGAGTTATTAGAGCAAAATTTGCTCTTAATTCGCATTGCTGATAATGGAATGGGTATGACCTCAGATACACTTTCTCAAATTTTTAACCCTTTCTTTACTACTAAACCCATTGGGAAAGGTACGGGTTTGGGATTATCTATTAGTTACAACATTATCGTGGAAAAACATGCAGGTAAGATAAGTTGCTCGTCAATACCAGGACAAGGAAGCGAGTTCTTAATTGAACTTCCAGTACATCATAATAATTCTAAATTAATCAAATGAAGAGAAGTTAGAATTCAGGAGTTAGAATATCCCATATCTGAAGTCAGGAGTTTCAAATACGATGCCTGCCTTTTAATTTCTCCATGCTTGAAAGCACTTTCTTTAGACCTCGACTCACGAACCACTCATACATTCACCATTCCGACTCCTGGTTTTTGATACAGCAAGTTCTTTTTAGCAAAAACTTTACGCCAAAGGAATCTTTATGATTAACTATTCTCAAAATACAGCTATTACTCCCATCTCAATTTCAGAAGTATTTCTTGCTTTGGTAACAGGAAATATACTAGAGGAGCCATATAAACCTTCAAGGATTGGAAAAATTTCCCGCCTAACAACTACACAAAGAGATTTATATCTCGATAATATTCTCCATCCGGACAATACTATTTTCAGTTTAGGATTCTCGGTAAAGCTACCACAAAATTTAGATAGATTAATTTGGGAACAGGCAGTCCAAATAGTATGTAAAGAAAATGACACTATTAAAACTAAGTTTATTTTTTATCAAGGTGAAGCTTTTCAGTTTGTCGATAACAAGGCTAATATTCATTTTGAATTCATCGATATCCAAAATAATAATCATTTTACTAGTTTAGAACAAATCATTCAAGAAAAAATTAAAGTTAAGCTAGATTTTCAAAAAAGTCATTTATTTAAAAACATTTTAGTCAAAGAGCCACAAGGCAGTTATACTGCTGTTTTAGGTGCACCTCATATTCTTTTTGATGGCTATTCTGGCAAAATTTTCTTTGAAATAGTTGCAAAAGTTTACTTGGATTTAAAAGCAGGTAATATACCTCAAAAAATTGAAGCTAATTCTTTTTATAATTGTATTGATGAGCATCTTCTTAAATTTGATACTCAAGAAATTCAGCAGTACTGGCAGGAAACTTTAACTAACATTATTCCTGTTACTTCTTATATCAAACAAAAAGACAATAATAAAGCTCAATCTAGGAAAATACAAATTACTGGTAGTAACCTAGCGCAGATTAGACAATATTGCCAATTAAATAAATGTAATATCCCAGCTTTTTTTAGAGCGGTTTACGGCATTTATTTGAGTCAATATTTACAAGCACCAGCAGATTTTGTTTTTTACGATATTATCGGTAAAAGAAATTTGCGATCGCTTGATGTTTTAGGTTGCCTCTATCAAGTAGTTCCTGTTGTTGTACCTCAAAAAAATATTGACAAACAATCAAAGTTACTTGATTATATTTCATACATTAATAATTATAGGCAAAAGTTAGATGGGTTACAAAATGTTTCAGTACTTTTACAAAATAAGTATTTAAAAAATGAAGAATTAAAGTTTTTCTATAACTTTTATAATTTCAGTATTGTTAATATTCCTATCTCTGAACCAAATTCTAGATTAATTGTTCATAATTCTTTTGCAAAAAAGGAAGTTCATTTATTAGTTAATGATTTTAATGATACTCTAAAAATAGAACTTTTTTACAATGAAGAATATTTTGTTTATATAAATTGTTTAGAAAACTTGCTATTTTTAGCCAATCAAATTAGTCAAGGTTGTGAGCATTTTTCTCAACTGAATATCTTACCAGAAACCGAGCATCAAAAATTATTAGAAACTTGGAATAATACAAGTAAAAATTACGCATTAGATAAATGCATTCATCAACTATTTGAAGCACAGGTGGAGCGATCGCCACATACCTTAGCTCTCATCTTTAAAGAGGCAGAAAATAACCGCGAACAATCTTCACTCACTTACCAACAGCTAAATCAACGAGCGAATCAGTTAGCACATTATCTGCATTCGCTAGGCGTGAAGCCAGATATGCCAGTGGGAATCTGTGTCGAGAGAAGTCTAGAAATGGCGATCGCAGTTTTGGCCGTTCTCAAAGCTGGTGGTGCTTACTTACCACTAGATCCGGCATATCCCAAGGAGCGTTTAGCTTTCAAGATTGAAGATACGCAGATATCTGTATTGCTCACTCAGCAGCAATTACTACCAGAGCTTCCCAAGCATCAGGCACAAGTTATTTGTTTAGATACTGACTGGGATAAGATAGGCCAATACAGTCAGGAAAATGTTTCTACAGAAGTCACAGCAGAGAATTTAGCTTATATCATCTATACCTCTGGTTCAACAGGCAGACCGAAAGGCATCTGTTTAGGCCACCGTCCTCTAGTGAATTTACTCGAATGGCATCTAAATTCACTATTAACAGGTGTCCGTACTCTGCAATTTGCCTCCTTGAGCTTTGATGCCAGCTTTCATGAAATGTTTGCTGCCTGGTGTTCGGGAGGAACTTTGTTTCTCATCTCAGAAAGCTTGCGTCGGGACTCCACAGCTTTAGCTCACTTCATTCACAACCAAGAAATTGAAAAAGCGATTTTGCCTGTGGTCATACTACAGCAAATGGCAGAACTAGCCGCATCTGGGTTGGAATTATTTACTAGCCTCAAAGAAGTTACCACTACAGGCGAGCAGCTGCAAATCACTCCTGCCATTGTCAAATTATTCAAATCCCTGCCACACTGCTCATTTCACAATCACTACGGCCCATCAGAAACTCATGTAGTAACAGCTTTAGCATTTAATCAAAATCCTGATTCCTGGCCTGCTTATCCCTCTATAGGTCGCCCGATCGCTAACACCCAGATTTACATACTAGATGCAGAGTTAAAACCAGTTCCTATCGGCGTTCCGGGAGAGCTATACATTGGTGGCGTTAGTTTAGCTAGGGGTTATCTCAATCGACCAGATTTAACTAACGAACGCTTTATTGCCAATCCCTTCCAAAGAGGCAGAGGGGATGGAGTAAGCTGCGATCGCTTGTATAAAACAGGCGACTTAGTTTGTTACTTACCAGATGGGAATATTGAATATCTCGGTCGGATAGACCAACAGGTGAAAATTCGTGGCTTCCGCATTGAGCTAGGGGAAATCGAGACAATACTGTTGCAACATCCTGACGTGCGCGAAGCCGCAGTCATAGCGCGTGAGGATGTACCTGGAGATAAGCGCCTAGTTGCTTATATTGTTTCTAACCTAATTCCGGAACGAGTACCTTATAAAAGTCTTTGTCGAGTCGAGACTGATGATAATCGGATAATAGAGCTGCAAACAGAAGATATCTCCAATGGTGGTGTGTGCTTGGTGGAGATACCATTCAGTTGGGCAAAAGGTAAACGAGTTCGTCTTTGTCTGAGGTTGCCAGTAATATCAGAAGAACTTTGGATAGACGGCTGTGTTGCTTGGAGTCAGGGTAAGCGGGCTGGTGTTGAGTTGACTCTAACGCCTAGTGAAAAAATCCTTTTTAACCAAAGCATAGAGTATATCTTAGAAACCCAACATTTATGGAAAACCTTGCAGCGGACAATAAGTGGCAATCTTCGGAGATTTCTCCAAGATAAGTTGCCAGATTATATGCTGCCTTCCAGTTTTGTGATGTTAAACGCATTGCCGCTAACACCGAATGGCAAAGTAGATCGTCGTTCCCTACCAATACCCGATCGCAACCGATGGAATCAAGAGCAAGATTTTGTTTCACCTCGTACTACTGTTGAGGAAGTAATAACAAAAATTTGGCTGCAAGTTTTGAAATTACAGCAGATAAGCGTCCACGATAACTTTTTCGACATGGGGGGACACTCACTGTTAGCCACACAGGTAATTTCTCGGATTCGAGATACCTATCAGTTGGATATACCATTACGACGTTTATTCGATGCACCTACTGTTGCTAGCTTGGCTGAAAGTATTGAGGTGCAACTCAACCAAAATCAAGAATGGTATACTTGGGCGATTGCACCTGTAACGCGCAACCAAAACTTACCCCTTTCTTTCGCCCAGCAGCGATTGTGGTTTCTCGAACAGTTGTTGCCTGACAGCCCCTTTTACAATTTCCCCCAAACTTTTCGCCTGTTTGGCCAGGTAAATCTGAAAGCTTTAGAGCAAAGCCTCAACGAAATTGTGCGGCGGCACGAAGTTTTACGCACAACTTTTGCTTCATTAGATGGGCAACCTGTACAAATTATTGTTCCAGCACTAAGTGTACTTATACATTTGGAAGATTTGCGTTCTTTTTCTGAATCACAAAAAGATACAGAAATTGAGCGATTGCGGATTGAAGAGTTCCAACAACCTTTTAATATCAACCGCGGCCCATTATTGCGGGCAGCCCTAATACAGATAAATGCAGAGGAATCTCTACTACTTCTGAGCATTCACCACATTGTTTTTGATGGTTGGTCTGTGAGCGTATTGTTCCAAGAACTGACATTGCTGTATCAAGCTTTTGCCAATGGTTTACCTTCTCCTTTGGCTCAACTGCCCATTCAGTATGCAGACTTTGCTGTTTGGCAGAGGCAATGGTTGCAAGGAAAAGTCATATCAGAGCAACTGAGTTATTGGAAGCAACAGCTAGCAGATTTACCCATTTTACAGTTGCCAAGCGATCGCCCCCGTCCAGCCATCCAAACTTATCGCGGAGCGCGTCAACCTCTAGCACTCTCCAAATCTCTCAGCGAGGCAGTAACTCGGTTTAGTCAGCATGAGGGAGCTACTTTATATATGACCCTCTTAGCAGCATTCCAAACGCTGTTATACCGCTATACGAGTAGTGAAGACATCGTAGTAGGCTCGTTAATTGCCAATCGCCATCATCAGGAAATCGAGAGTTTAATCGGATTTTTTGTTAACACTTTAGTACTACGCAGCGATTTTTCCGATTCTCCAACGTTCCGCCAATTGCTTAAGCAAGTACGAGAAGTTACCTTAGAAGCTTACGCTCATCAAGACGTACCCTTTGAAAAACTGGTGGAGGAACTAGAACCAGAGCGCGATTTGAGCCGCCATCCCTTATTCCAAATCTGCTTTGCACTGCAAAATGTACCCATACAAGCTTTGGAACTTTCCGGTTTAACAATCAACCATCGCTTAGAACACAATGGTACAGCCAAGTTTGATTTATTCCTAGAATTGTTTGAAACGCCAGATGGAATTAGTGGTTGGTTCGAGTACAGCACCGACTTATTTGATGCTGCTACTATCTCTCGGTTAGGAGAAAATTTCCAAACTTTAGTTGCGGGGATTGTCGCTAATCCAGACCAGAAGGTTGCAGATTTACCGCTTTTAACACCTGCTGAACGCCAACAATTATTATTGGAATGGAATCAAACTCAAGCAGATTACCCGCAAGAAACTTGCATTCATCAACTATTTGAAGCCCAAGTCAAGCGCGTACCTGACTCCATAGCAGCGATATTTGCAGACCAACAAATAACTTATCGGCAGTTGAATGCTAGAGCCAACCAGTTAGCCCGTCATTTACAAGCTTTAGGTGTAGGGCCAGATGTATTAGTAGGGATTTGTCTAGAACGTTCTCTGGATATGATTGTAGCTCTACTAGGGGTTCTCAAAGCTGGTGGGGCTTATATACCTCTGGATCCAGCCTATCCCCAACAGCGTTTATCTTTGATGGTATCAGACTCGCAGCTATCTATACTCTTAACCCAGCAGCATTTGTTGGCACAACTTCCTCAACATCAAGCGCATATAGTCTGTTTGGATAAAGACTGGCAGGATATTGCTACACAAAGCCAAGATAACCTCGATACTAATGTTAATGCCGATAACTTAGCTTACGTAATCTACACCTCCGGTTCTACTGGCAAACCGAAAGGCGTACAAATTATGCACAGCTCTGTAGTTAATTTCCTTCACTTCATGGGTCAGCATTTGGAACTGACAGAGCAAGATACACTGCTTTCTGTAACTACTTTATCCTTTGACATTGCCGTACTCGAAATTTTCCTACCTATTACTCTTGGTGCGCGTGTTGTCACGGTCAGTCGGGAAGAGGCTATGGATGGCACAGCGTTAATTGCCAAATTAACCAATGGCGTTACCGTTATGCAAGCTACTCCAGCCACTTGGCAGCTGCTTCTAGAGGCAGGTTGGCAAGGTAGTAAAGATTTGAAAATCCTCTGTGGTGGGGAAACTTTGCTGAGAAAATTAGCTAAACAGTTGCAACAGCGATGCGCTACTTTATGGAACGTTTATGGCCCCACTGAAACTACCATCTGGTCAGCAACATATAAAGTTGCATCTGAAGACGGACAAGTTCTAATTGGTCGCCCAATGGCGAATACTCAGTTCTATATACTGGATTCTCAATTACAACCTGTACCTGTAGGTGTGCCAGGAGAACTCTACATTGGCGGTGCTGGTTTAGCGCGTGGTTATCTCAATCGCCCTGATTTGACGGAGGCTCGGTTTATTCCTAATCCGTTTAACCAAACAAAAGCAAGCGATCGCCTTTATAAAACAGGGGATTTAGTTCGTTATCTCCCCGATGGTAATATCGAATATCTCAGTCGTATCGACCACCAAGTGAAGATCCGTGGCTTCCGAATTGAGCTAGGTGAGATTGAAGCCGTTTTGACGCAACATCCCTCAGTCAACAAAGGTGTAGTCATAGATCGGGAAGATGTACCCGGACAAAAGCGTTTAGTAGCTTATGTAGTACAGAATCAACAAGAAGAGAACGCCCCAGAGTTGTTAGCAAATTGGCAAACCGAACACCTTTCCCAGTGGCAAACAATCTACGATCAAACCTACAAGCAAACTACTGAGGAACAGAACCGCGTATTTAATACTATTGGCTGGAACAGTAGTTATACAGGTATGCCTATCCCCGCCGAAGAAATGCGCGAGTGGGTAGATTGCACTGTTGAACGCATTCTTTCTTTGCAACCCAGCCAAGTACTAGAAATTGGTTGCGGTACAGGTTTGTTGTTATGCAAAATTATTTCCCATTGCAGCAAATATTGGGGTACTGATTTCGCACCGGAAGCTCTGCGACAAATCCAACAGTTGCAAATGTCCGGTCAAGATTGGCCGCAACTGACTTTGTTACAAAGACCTGCTGACAATTTTGAGGGTATTGAGACAGATGCTTTCAATACGGTAATTATCAATTCAGTAGTTCAGTATTTTCCTAGCATTGACTATCTGCTGCAAGTTTTGACGGGAACAGTCAACGCTGTGCAGCCTGGTGGTTTTATATTTATCGGAGATGTACGCAGTCTACCTTTACTAGAGGCTTACCACACTTCTGTAGCTCTGTATCAAGCATCATTCACACTTTCGACGGTACAGTTACAAGAGCGCATTCGCCAACGCCTCAACCAAGAGGAAGAACTGGTAATTGACCCAGACTTTTTTAGAGCATTAGGGCAGCACTTGCCTAAGATAAGCCGCGTTCAAATTCAAGTCAAACGGGGTCAGCATCATAACGAACTGACAAAGTTCCGCTACGATGCGATTTTACATATAGGAACTGATACTGATAACATTGTTGGAATTACTTGGTTGGATTGGCAACAACAACAGCTAACTTTGTCATCTGTTCGTCACCTTTTATTAGCAACTCAGCCAGAGATTTTAGGAATCAAAAATGTACCCAATGCCAGAGTAATTCAGGAAATCAAGACTATAGAATTGCTCAAAAGTCCAGAAGGGCCGAAGACAGTAGGCGAAGTGCGATCGCATTTAGAACAACTTCCCCAGATTGGCATCGATCCGGAAGAATTGTGGAATTTAAGCCAGGATTTACCTTATTCAGTCGATATTACTTGGTCAGAATCGAGTGTGGTTGACTGTTACGACGTAGTTTTCAGACATAACGAGAGAGAAAGGGTAACGAAGGCGATCGCTAATCGAGATACAGTTGCTCTTAAACCTTGGAATGACTATGCCAATCAACCTCTACAGGGCAAATTCACGCGCAAACTGGCAGTAGAACTCCGCCGCTTTCTGGAACAAAAGCTACCAGAATATATGATACCCACAGCTTTTGTCAGCTTAGAGAAATTGCCATTAACACCTAATGGTAAGTTAGATCGGCGATCGCTACCTGCACCAGATCAGTCCAGAAGCAGTCTAGAAGCAGTATTAATTACACCTCGTACTCCTACTGAGTCAAAAATGGTTGCTATTTGGACTAAGGTATTGGGTAGCGATCGTGTGGGAATTCAAGATAACTTCTTTGAACTAGGTGGTAATTCCCTATTAGCAACCCAGTTAATGATGTATCTACGAGAAACCTTTCAAGTAGAACTGCCTGTAAGATATATTTTTGAGCAGCAAACTATAGAAGGACTCAGCCAAATCATTGACAAACTGCATCAAAAAGACACTGCTGTTCTGGATACTGTTGTTAATCCAAAAGCTGAAGCCGTACTAGATCCAAACATTTATCCTCAAGGAATCCTTGCCCAGGATATCACCCAGCCAAATCATATTTTCTTAACAGGAGCAACAGGCTTTTTAGGTGCTTTCTTAATCCATGAATTGCTACAGCAAACTCAGGCAAAAATATATTGTCTCGTGCGTGCTAAGAACGAAACTGAAGGTTTCAAAAGGCTACAGAAAACCCTAGAAAAATATTTAATTTGGGATGCAAGCCAAAGTTCTAGAATCATCCCCATACCAGGAGATTTAGCTTTACCTCGTTTTGGAGTTTCTGTAGAGCAATTTGAGAAGTTAGCACAGCAAATTGATGTTATTTATCATAGCGGCGCTCAAGTCAACTTTGCTAAACCATATTCTGTAATTAAGGCAGCAAATGTTCTTGGTACGCAAGAAGTTCTCAGATTAGCGTGTCAGCATCAACTCAAGCCAGTACACTACATTTCAACAATGGCAGTTTTTGGCGCAATGGCCAGTATAAATGGGTTAAATGTCCTTTATGAGGATGACGACATCGATCAGAGTGAACCTTATCTTTCTCAAGAGATTGGCTATACACAAAGTAAATGGGTAGCTGAAAAACTTGTTTGGATTGCTAAATCTAGAGGAATCCCTGTAACAGTCATCAGATCGGGATTTTTAATGGGTCATCCCCAGACTGGTGTCACTAATACAGATGACTTCATATCTAGATTGATCGTAGGTTGTATACAAGTAGGTAGTTTTCCAGAACTAATCAATCAAAAACAAGATTTAATTACTGTAGATTATGCCAGTAAAGCCATTGTTCAAATATCTCAGAAAAAAGAATCTTTAGGAAAGGCGTTTCATATAGTGCCTTTAGCATCGGAAAACATTGATTTAATTAAATTATTTGAGTTGATATCAGCTTGTGGATACCAACTTCAGAAAGTACCATATTCCCAATGGACAGATAATTTAATTAATCAAGCTCAGTATTCCCAGTCAAATCCCTTATTCGCTCTTTTACCTATGTTCACTGAAAAAGTGAATCCAGAACAGGCTGCATGGGAGCTATATCAAAATACTGCTGATTTAGACTGCTGCAATACACTAAATGCAATTGCAAATACATCAATTAAATGTCCATCAATGGATGCAGAATTAATCGGTAAATATTTAGATTATTTCCAACGCAGCGGATTTTTGAGTATGTAATCTGCATAGTAGATACAGTTAATGTCTACTCATGAATACCTAATTTAAGAATGATTAATTTTCGGTATTTTTGAGTAGCTTAACTTATCAATAAAATCTGAGTAATTTAAGTGTTTTTAGCAATTACTGTAACTATTAAAACAGCTAAATTTGAATTATACATAGATGCAGGCTTTTAATATGCACCTCACAGAAGAACAGTTATTAATTTATAAAAATCAAGGATTTCTTGTATTACCAGAATATTTTTCTCGTGGCGAAATTGAAGCGGTGAAAGCAGAATTATCTAGTTTATCAGCAGATAACTCACCTAAAAAAGTTCTGGAAAAAGATGGTAAAACTGTACGTTCATTCCACGGTTCGCATACAATAAATGATGTTTTTAATTGTCTAACAAGACATCCGTTTATCGTTGAACCTGCAATGCAAATAGTTGGCAGCCAAGTATATGTATATCAATTCAAAATTAATCTGAAGGCAGCATTTAGTGGTGATATTTGGAAGTGGCATCAAGACTATATTTATTGGCGTAAAGAAGATGGAATGCCAAGACCACAAGTAGTCAACGCTATGTGTTTATTAGATGATATGAACGAATTTAATGGGCCGCTATTTTTGATTCCTGGTTCTCATAAAGAAGAGATGATTGATGTTACAATGCATAATTCTAATGAAATTCAAGGATGGATATCAAATTTTAGTGCTAATTTGAAGTATTCTCTCAACCAGAAATTAATTACTAATTTAGTATCAAAATATGGAATTACTTTCATCAAAGCTGCGGCAGGTTCGATAGTATTTTTTGATAGTAATATAGTCCATGCTTCAACAAATAATATTTCTCCATTTGGGCGTTCTACAGTAATTATTACTTATAATAGTATTGAAAATATTCCTTCTGCCGTTGTAAACCCACGACCAGATTTTCTTGTTAGTCAAGATTACCGGCCTGTTATTCCTTTAGCATCTAATGTGTTATCCTAGCTTTCCGGTACCAAGCTTTAATAAATTCCTGAATTAATTACTAAATTAATGTGAGTTCGACGGGTTGAAAAAGGTACAAAAAAAGCTAAGACTGTAATTACATGAAAAAAGTTGTAAAAAAATAAAATGATAGAAACCTCTATCTAGTAAAACTAGAGTTTTAGGAGGTAGTAAATTTAGCAATACAGCTTCAAAATTCGTCTCTGAGGCGGCAGGTTTAGCAATGAAACGCTCAAAAAACCTTCAATTGACATTTACCCAAAAGATTTACCTCATTACTTCTTGCCGTTTTTTAGTTTTGCTTGGTTGATATATCTGTCTGTATAATTTTAGCTATAATTTTAGCTAAAAAGCCTCCTTTAGAACTAAAGGAGGCTTTGGGAGAAATAAAAACCTGGCACAGAGCTATTGTGGCAGAGGGCAACCCCTAAACTATCGTGGCCGCAGCAGCGTTTCACCTCTGAGTTCGGGAAGGAATCAGCGTGGTTCCACCGCGCAATCAGCACCAGGAAAACTTGTTTGGTTGGGTCAAAACCCTGAAGACTGCAAGCAACGCGAATAGAGGACCAATGTTGTTGTGAGGTCAAGCCCTCGGTCTATTAGCACGGCTCGGCTGCATACATTACTGCACTTCCACCTACCGCCTATAAACGGGTGTTCTGCCCGTGACCTTACCTACTTATGTAGTGAGAGCACTCATCTTGAGGTGGGCTTCCCACTTAGATGCTTTCAGCGGTTATCCGCTCCGCACTTGGCTACCCAGCGTCTACTGTTGGTACAATAACTGGTACACCAGCGGTGCGTCCTTCCCGGTCCTCTCGTACTAAGGAAGGCTCCTCTCAATGCTCTTACGCCTGCACCGGATATGGACCGAACTGTCTCACGACGTTCTGAACCCAGCTCACGTACCGCTTTAATGGGCGAACAGCCCAACCCTTGGGACGTACTTCCGCCCCAGGTTGCGATGAGCCGACATCGAGGTGCCAAACCTCCCCGTCGATGTGGACTCTTGGGGAGATCAGCCTGTTATCCCTA
>NZ_JAECZA010000033.1 GCF_016056275.1 Dendronalium phyllosphericum CENA369
CAATCCCCAATCCCCAATCCCCAATCCCTTTTACGCCAAACAATCTTTCAGTGCGTAAATCACTTGGTCTTGCTGTGGTTGTGCCAGTTCTGGGAACATGGGCAATGATAAGACTTCATGACAAGCTTGTTCTACTACTGGCAATTGTCCTGGTTGATAGCCGAGATGTTGATAAACTGGCTGCAAATGTAATGGATGCGGGTAGTAAACCATTGTACTGACTCCCCGTTCTTGTAATTGACTCCGCACAGTGTCACGGTATGTATTGCTAGAACCATTGCGACCTTGACTTGAGATGCGAATGGTATATTGATTCCAAACGCTCAGACCTCCAGCTACCTCTTGAGGTGCGATAATACCAGGAACTTGGCTGAGAAATTGCTGATAATAAGTTGCGATCGCTCGTCGTTGATTATTCCAAGTATCGAGATGACGCAGCTTAATTTGCAAAATAGCCGCTTGTAGAGCATCCAAGCGGCTATTTACACCAACTTCCTCGTAATAATAGCGATTTTTCTGTCCGTGTTCCTTTAGTACTCGCAGTTTAGCAGCGATCGCCGCATCGTTAGTTGTAATTGCCCCGCCATCGCCGCAACCACCCAAATTCTTGGTAGGGTAAAAACTAAAGCAACCAATATGTCCGATGCTACCAACTTTTGCATCGCCCCAAGTTGCACCTGTGGATTGAGCGCAATCTTCAATTACTGCTAAATTGTGAGATTGAGCGATCGCCATTAGTGCTGTCATATCCACAGGCTGGCCAAATAGATGCACTGGGATAATTGCTTTGGTTTTGGGTGTAATGGCTGCGGCTACTTGCTGCAAATCAATATTAAACGTAGTATTTTCTATATCAACAAAAATCGGCTTTGCACCTACGGCGCTAATTACTTCAGCCGTTGCTACAAAGGTAAAAGGTGTAGTGATTACTTCATCACCAACACCAATTTCTAAAGCTCGTAACGCCAAGAAAAGCGCATCTGTACCAGAGTTACAAGCTATACAATGAGTTACGCCATGATAGGCAGCAAACTGTTGCTCAAAGCTTTCAACTAAAGGGCCACCAATATACCGTCCAGAAGCTAAAACCTCTAAAACGGCTGCACTCACTTCTGCTTCGATAGTTTCGTATTGTTGCTTGATATCAAAAGCTGGAACGGAATTTACACTTTGGATCATGTGTTTTGATTTTATCTGAAGATACAAAGGATGCCCTTCGACAGTCGATTTTTGCTGATTTGAAGTATTCATAAAAAAGCATTTAAATAGCTGTCGCCCTGGATACGCATCAAAGAGGGTTATTACTGAGATTATTTTATGCTTAAGGATAGCATTGGTTGGCCAAAAAGGTAGGCATATCAACCAAGAGCCAACACTTTGAATTAAAGTTCCAAATGTGTCAGCTGTTTTACCTTGAAGATGGGAAATAGAAAAAAGATATTTTCATTCTTTATTGAATACCAAGTACACGGCGAACTGATAATAAAATTCCCGGAGATAGAAAACTCATGCAGGATTTAATCAAACTAGATTTAGTTGATTTGGCTATTGCTGTAGGATTGATGGCGATCGCCATTGGTTTATCTGCCTGGGAAAAATTAGGGCTAGAGTTGAATTTAGCGATCGCTACCGGGAGAGCTATTCTCCAACTACTTGTATTAGGATACGTTTTAGACTTCATCTTTGCTTTGGACAATCCTTGGGCGGTTTTGGCGATTCTAGCAATCATGCTGACGATTACGGCGATTGTCGCACGAAATCGGATCGGTCAAAAAATTCCCTATGTATTGCCTTTGGTATGGGGAGCAATTTTAGTGAGTACTGCTTTGACAGTGCTTTATACTAACTTTTTGATAATTCAACCAGATAGATTGTACGAACCGCGATATGTGATTCCTTTAACAGGAATATTATTAGGTAATGCAATGAATGCCGCTGCGATCGCGGGAGAACGTCTCGTTAGCACTCTTAACACTCTGCCTGTAGAAATAGAAACACACTTAAGCTTAGGTGCAACTCCCCAGCAAGCAGTTAGCCAGTATCGCAAAGAAGCCATTAGAGCAGCATTAATTCCCACTTTAAATCAAATGATGCTTGTAGGTATGGCTACCCTACCAGCAATTACTGCTGGACAGTTATTAGCAGGAGTTAAACCCCTTAATGCTGTCTCTTATGAAATTTTAATTATCTTTATGGTCGCTTTTGCCAACTTATTGACAACAGTCTTAGTAACTAAAGGGTTATATCGTCAATTTTTTAATTCTGCTGCTCAATTGGTAAAGTAGACTTCTTGCAGAAGTAGGAAAAGGGGGAAAGGTTTGTTATTTTCCCTCGCCCCTTATCCCCAGAGGGAACCCCACCTTCCCCAATAAAGATGCATCCTTACTTTTTCTATATTTTCGTCAGCAACTATTTAAAGAAAAAATGTTGTTTGAGTACATCTAAACGCGAACAGTTCCAATAATCAATATGGGAAATAATTAAATTATCTGAGTTGAGACCTAATTCACTCCAACCAGGAATGGAGATACGTGGTTTCCAAGGTAGGGGTGTATTCCAGTTGAGCGTCCACTCGGTTTTAATTGTGTCTCCCAAACGTTGAATGTTGTGCAAATCCATTTTGGGATTTATAAACCAAGTTTTGATGAAATTAATCATCTGTTTGTAACGTTCAACACCACGAAATTTATTTAATGGATCTTGAAAATAAACGTCTGGAGCGTAAATGCTGTACGTTTGATTAACTGGAAATCTTTGATAGTCTGCTTTGAGGATTTCAATAATATCCATAATGAATAGACGTATGTGAAAATTGGTGTAATATCTAGACAAGTGCAGATATGAATATTATTGAGGATTGATATTTACTTCATTCCATAAGCGTTCCAACTGACGTTGCCAAGCTGCTAACACTTCTTCTCTAGCGTCTGAAGTTTGGTCGATTTCTCCCATCAATCCTTCTGCATAATAGCGTTCTAAGCTTTGCATAGTAGCCTCAAGAGATTGTCCTTGCTGTTTTGCAGCCTGGATAATTTGCCGAATGCGGCTTTCAATCAGTCGATTAAAAACGTTATCTAAACCCGCTTCATGTAAAGACACAAGTCGAGCGATCGCACTGACAAAATCTGCATTTTCCAAAGTGCTATTATTGTGTTGAAATACCCCCCAAATTACGTTTTCATAAAAAGCGTAGCGTACTTCCTGAGTCTCATCAAAGTTAGCTTCTAAAAACTGTGCTAAAAACTCTTGGGCTTGTTGGATTGGTACTATCGGTAATAAAATTCGCAGCCAAGAATTATCATCAGAAAGCAGTACTAATAGTCGAAAACTAGAAGTATCTACTTGCCACGAACCAGGGGCCATTGCTTGAACAGAGGCTGCACCGAATAATTCTGTCAGCGTAGCGGCAATTTCTTCAGGTGTCATTTGAAATTTTAGATTTTAGATTTGGGATTTTATACAAAATACAAAGATGTAATACCAATTCGTAATTCCTAATTAACAAATTCTAGATATATCTCAGTTTCGGGGTGTAAATATGTTGCCGGATGCTAGAGAATTGGTATAAAACTAATATTAAATCTGAGCATGAGTGCAATAACTTGCACTCCTAATGATTACGGATTACGAAACTGTACTCAGTTGTGGGAGTAAAGCTGTAAAAGCCTTGCCTCGATGGCTAATCGATCTTTTCAACTGTGGTGTCATCTCAGCAAAGGTCAATTGCTTTTCTGGAACATAAAAAATTGGATCGTAGCCGAAACCGCCATTACCGCGTGGTTCATAGAGGATTTCACCACGACAAATACCTTCTGATTGTAGAGCAATTGTACCATCAGGACGGGCGATCGCTACTACACAGACAAATTGTGCTTGCCGATTGTCTGCGTTACCCAATTCCCGCAACAGCCTAGCAATACGTTCTGAGTCAGTTTTGCCGTAACGTGCCGAATAAACCCCTGGCACACCATTCAGGGCATCCACTTGCAAGCCAGAATCATCAGCAATTGCCCAACTTGCCGTTGCTTGAGCAATTTGGGAAGCTTTGAGACAGGCATTAGCAAAAAAGGTATCGCCTGTCTCTTCAATTTCCAATTCTTCAGGTTTGAGAGTCAATTCACAGCCAGAATTTTCTAGATAAGCTTGCATTTCTCGCAACTTACCTGGATTGCTTGTTGCGACTACAAGTAGTTTGGTCATGTGTCAGTTGTCAGTTGTTAGTTGTCAGTTGTTAGTTACGCCTAATGTGAATTAAAAAAGTCTCTTGTTCCATAAGGGTTTCAAGACTTGTTAAAAATCTTGGTTTTGGAACCATTGACGAAGTTACAAGGATTTCATTACTCAATTCACATTACACGTTAGTTGTCAGTTACTACTGACCACTGACAACTGACTAATAACTAATTTACCAAACTCAGCACTCAGCAACGCCACTTGCTACAACGGGGGGAACCCCCGCAACGCAGTGGCTCCTCAGCACTCAGCACTCATTATTCTGCCCACTGTTTCGCCCAAGCAAGAGTTTGATGCACTTGCTCAAGTGTCGGGGCTTCACAATAAAGGCGTAAAACTGGTTCGGTTCCGCTAAACCGAATCATTAGCCAGCTGTTGTCAGCTAGGCGGAATTTATAACCGTCGATGGTCTGACAATCAATGACTGCTTTGCCGGCAATTTCGGTTAAGGGTTGGGTTTGCAGTTGTTGCAAAAGACGCGATCGCACTTCCATACTGGCTAAGGGTAAATCAATGCGATCGTATGCGGAGTTAAATCCTGTTTGTTGTTGTAAGTGGCGATAATACTCACCTAAATCCAAACCAGATTCGACGATCGCCTCTAGCACATACAATGCTGACAAAAGTGCATCGCGTTCGGGAATATGGCTACCATAACCAATTCCTCCGGATTCTTCACCACCCAGCAATACTTCTGCTGCTAGCATTCTGTCGGCAATGTATTTATACCCAACAGGTGTTTCAAAAATAGACAGGTTATGCAATTTTGCGACAAGAGGAATCAAGTCAGAACCGCTAACAGTTTTGACTATCTCACCTTTAAAGCTGCGCCGTCGAGTTAAGTGGTCGATTAATATCGGGATTAACACTTGAGAACTCAAAAAATTGGCTTCTCCATCTACCGCAGCAATGCGATCGCAGTCTCCATCGAATACCAAACCTACAGCTAAACCCGATTTATCGGTTTCTCGGTGAGTTTGAATCACGTTGAATAGACGAGAAAGATATTTTGGCAGGGGTTCTGGCGCGCCACCTTCAAATAGAGGATCGCGATTGCTGTTGATTTCTTGAACGCGATTCCCCAATAGTTTCGCCAATCCGCCAGCCGCAGCACCGTGCATGACATCGACAAATACTGTCAGTTTGTCACCTGCGATCGCCTCCCGAATCTTAGTAATATTAATTTTTTTTTCTAGTGCTTGAGTGTAACTAGGCCAGGGATCGAACTTTTCTTGTTTGCCTGGGGTAGCGGCTGGTGGTACTCCATCCAACAACAGCGCTTCTATTTCTTTTGTAACTTCTGGCGAAACCGAACCACCAAAATATCCTTTGACTTTTAATCCTAAATATGCACCAGGATTATGACTTGCTGTGATTACCAACGCTCCCAAAGCGTTGAGTTGTTTTGCAGCCCAACTAAAAGCAGGTGTTGGGGCATAAGTTTCACTGAGTAAAACATCAAATCCGACAGCGGTGACAGCATCAGCCACAGCACGAGCAAAGTCTTCTGCCATAAATCGGCGATCGTAACCGACAACAATTGTCCGGCTTCCAACTGTAGAAAAATATGTATCATATAATACTTTTGCGGCGACTGGCGCAACCAAGGCTAGGCGTTCAAAGGTGAACTCATCACCAATAACGCCCCGCCAGCCGTCTGTACCAAATTTTATTGAGTTAGCTACAACTGGCATCGAGGTATCCTAACTGTCTACCTGAGGATTCTAGCATTCCTACAGGGTGGAAGGTAAAAAAAGAATCTAGTAATAATGTTGACTGATGACTCGGTAAGAGCTGTAAAGGGAAAGAGGAAGAAGTTTGTTTAATTCCTTATTCTTAAAAAATATAAGAAGCGATCGCAGTTCCGTATTAGCGATCGCCCCAATTAACCCCTAGCCACAGGAATCAATTAAAAAAATTGTATTTCTAGAAATGCAAAAGGGGTTGTGGTGGCTACCCCCTCACACCATTAACTCTAAAGCTCGAAAAGGCGATCGCTCGACCTAACCACAAGCAAGCGATCGCTTCAATAACATGAGTGTATATACGCCTTTTAGCGCAAATACAAACTACAACTAGTATTTTATCAGCCTCAGTTGCCTAATGCTTAAATTTTCCCAGAAAACAGTTTTTTCCTGTCACAGTCATCAATACAGCTAAATTCTGATTATTTGGGATTAAGAGTTTTTGCTAGGATTTAGTTACATAAATTAACATATTATTTTGTGGTGCGAGCGATATATCAACATGACCTTTATAAATACTGTTTTTAAGCCGCGCAAACAAGAAGTTACTCGATTGTTTTCTCACCTCGAACTTGATGGCAATAAGTTCAGCCATCAACCAGGTAGTGTCATCGGAAGTACTGCATTGCTTGTAGGTACGACAGTAGGTGCAGGGATTCTGGCATTACCTGCCGTGACTTTGCCATCTGGTGTTGTACCATCGACAGTGCTGCTGATTGCTGTTTGGCTCTACGCTCTAGTCTCAGCTTTGTTGATTGCGGAAGCGAGTTTGAATGCAATGCGTCTAGAGGGGCGTGTGAGTGTAGGCTTGTTAGCAATGGTAGAAAACACACTTGGGTTTGTGGGAGCGCGAATTGCTGGCGGTGCTTATTTGTTTTTGCATTACGCCTTGCTTGTAGCATATATTACCCAAGGTGGTGAGATTTTAGTATCTGTATTGAGCAAATGGGGTATGCAAAACGTTCTGCCTGCATGGGTAGGGACAGTGACTTTCACGTTGCTATTTGGCGGCATGATGTATTTGGGGCGCGAAAAATTTGTTGAGAAATTAAATAACGTTTTTGTGGCAATTGTCATTGCCTCGTTCTTGGGACTATTGTTGCTAGGAGTAGGGCAAGTAAAAAGCGTGCAGTTTTCATTTCAGGACTGGAGTGCGCTAGGAAGTGCTGCATCGGTAATGTTTGTAGCGCTGTTTTACCATAATGTTGTGCCAGTAGTTGTGACTCAGCTAGAAGGAGATAGGCGCAAAATTCGTCAATCGATTGTTATTGGTTCTCTGATTCCCTTAATTATGTTCTTGGCGTGGAATGCTGTAGTTTTGGGAAGCGTCAGTCCTGATGTCATACAGACAGTCGATCGCAAAATTGTTTTCGATCCGTTGCAAGTTTTACGAGCGGGTGTTGCCGGAGAATGGTTAGGAGTGCTAGTTACTATATTCTCCGAGTTTGCGATCGCCACATCATTCATCGGATTTGTATATGGGTTGTTGGATTTCTTTAAAGATATTTCCTTAGTTGCAAAGGATGAATCTTCTAGTCGCTTGCCGCTTTATTCACTTGTTCTGTTACCTTCGGTAAGCGTGGGGATAATTAATCCCAACATTTTCTTAACTGCTTTAGATTACGTTGGCACTTTCAGTATCTCAGTTTTAGGAGGTATCATTCCAGCACTGATGACTTGGAAGCAACGCCAACACTTAAATAGTATGAGTCAACCACTCGTCCCTGGTGGTAAAGTGACACTGTTGGTGATGATTGCAGTTGCATTTGCGATCGTTATCAAACAAATTCTGTCCATTAGTGGAGAATAAAACTATCCGAGAATTCCAAAAAATGGGATTGCAGAACAGTGGGATAAATTACTTGCTAAATAATTCCGCAAATATGCAACGCCCCAAAATAAATTGTCTTGCTCGAAGTTATTGACAGTAATCATCAGTCATCGCAGAGGTTACGGCTCTTACTCTCTTTGGGATTGTAATGTAGATAATTCCTCGCCAATTTGCAGCCGCGCACTACTAGTTCATTGAGATTTTGATTCCAATCTTTTTGCAAAATTACTATGCGGTCAAAACTGCCGGAAGCTAAAGTTTTGCCGTCGGGGCTGAAACTGACGCTCATCACATAATTACTATGACCCTTAAGAGTGCGTATTTCCTTTCCTGTAGTAACATTCCAGAGTTTAACGGTGTTGTCCGCACTACTAGAAGCTAAAGTTTTGCCGTCGGGGCTGAAACTGACGCCATAGACTTCACCGCTATGCTTGTCAAGGTTGTGTAATGCCCTTCCTGTAGTGACATCCCAAAGTTTAACGGTGTTGTCAGCACTGCTAGAAGCTAAAGTTTTGCCATTGGGGCTGAAAGTGACGCTATGGACCTCACCACTATGCTCCTCAAGGTTTTGTATTGGCTTGGCTGTAGCGATGTCCCAAAGTTTGATGCTTTGGTCAAAGCTGCTGGAAGCTAAAGTTTTACCGTCAGGGCTGAAACTGACGCTCGTAACATAATCGCTATGTCCTTTGAAGGAACGGATTGCTTTTCCTGTGGCAACATCCCAGAGTTTGATTGTGTTGTCAAAACTGCTAGAAGCCAAAGTTTTGCCGTCGGGGCTGAAACTAACGCTATAAATTTCACCACTGCGATCTTTAAGGGTACGTAGTTCCTTTCCCGTGGCGACATCCCAAAGTTTGATAGTCTTGTCATCACTGCCGGAAGCCAAGGTTTTACCGTTGGGGCTAAAACTAATGCCGTAGACCTTACCGCTATGGCCTCTAAAGGTGCGTATTTCCTTTGCTGTGGCAACATTCCAGAGTTTGATGGTCCGATCAAAACTGCTGGAAGCCAAGGTTTTGCTGTCAGGACTAAAACTGATGCGATAGACTTTATCACTGTGCCCTTTGAGGATAGATATTTTCTTTGTCCTAAAGACATTCCAGAGTTTGATAGTCTTGTCATCACTGCCGGAAGCTAAGGTTTTGCCATCCGGGCTGAACTTAACACTCCTCACATAACCGTTATGGCCCTTAAAGCAGTTTATTTCCTTTGCTGTGGCGACATCCCAGAGTTTGATGGTCTTGTCAGCACTACTAGAAGCCAAGATTTGACCATTGGGGCTGAAACTGACGCTAAGAACCCTACCGCTATGTCCCTCCAAGCGATCGCGCTCCTTCAGCCAATCAATTGCTTGTTGCAGTGCCCCTTCTACTCGTAACTGGGTATCATCTTCTACATTAGCCAAACGTTTTAGTGGTATTCCCGCCTTTAAACTGACGATTAGGGCATCAAACTCTTTCCCTTGCTGAAAAAGTAAATCTGCTTGGTGAGTAAGGGCATCGCTTTGACCGACTTGAGATTTTTCTGCTCGTTGCTTTTCAGATTCCGCTCGCCCTGTCAGCCAAAGTAATCCTAGTACTGCTAAAATTGAAACAACCAGTGCCCACTTGAGAATATAATTTAATTGCTCTTGGGCTTGCCTTCGTTGCTCTTGCTCTTTTCTCAGTTCTGTTAATAGTTGAAAACCCTGTTGTTGGCGAATAAACGATACTAGATAATCATGAACTAATTGATAGCGGTCAGCAGGAACTTCTGGCAACAGCAATACTAGTCCTGAGTTCACAAAAATTTCTAACACTAAATCTATTTTGTCAGTTTCTGCTGCTAAATCTGCTGCCAATTCAGCGCGAGTTTTTTGAGGACGAGTACCAGTTTCATCTGTCAGTAAATATAAAACTAATCTGGCAGCACGTTCATTGGGAGTTCCGCAGTCTTTGATTGCTGCTTCTAAAAATTGCTCGACGAGTTTTTCTTTAGTACCAAACTGGCGATATTCTTGGAGAGTTGTAATTTTAGCAGTTTGTAATTGCATTCCTACAATTTGCAACTCAATAGGACGTACTTCTCCAGATTCCCCTGCTAAATCATCTACTAATTTATCAATTAAGGCTGGCTCTAAGTGAGAGTGGGTTTTTTGATTTAAAACTTCAATCACTACCTTGGCATCTTCTGGAGAAAAGTTGCCCAATTCATAACGAATATTTTTATCGAGAATATTGTTGTTAGTTACAGTGAAATTTGCCAGGCGATCGCATTCCAATAAATAATGTAAATAATCTTCTCTTAAAGACAAAATAACTTTTACAAAAGGAATATCTAAGCAGACACGCAAAAATTCATAAAATTGCCGCCTATGGCTTTTGTCTGTATACACGAAGAAGAACTCTTCAAATTGGTCAAAACATAAAACGGTTAATAGATTGCGGTCGGCATTTTTTCGCAATTCTTCGATAACAGCTGCTTCGGAATCTAGATTAACAGGCAATTTACAGCCTTTTACTTGTTCAAAAGCATCTGCTAAAGACTGACCCAATATCCCTATCCAATCTGTATAAACTCGCAATGGAGTTACAGGTAAAGCATCTCGCTCGCCAATTGCTTGCTTTTGCAACGCAGGTATTAAACCTGCATTTAAAATCGAACTTTTCCCGACTCCTGATTGACCATGAATTACAATTAGTTTATGTTCGGTACTACTAATTCTAGTCATTAACCGCTTGACATCTTGTTGCCGACCGGAAACAGCAATTTCTTGGGCAATTGTCTCATGTTGATTCACTTGCGTGAGTGCGGGATTAATTGCCTGTTTCTGGGGATTTAAATAAGTTGCACCAATGAAAGCTCGAAAACCATACTGATGTTCGGTGCGGATTTGCTCTTGCTTAATTTTAAAAGCTTTTTGATATTCACCTTGTTGAAAGTAAAGCGATCGCAACTTTTCTAAAATAGAGATATACAGTTGCGGATTGTATTGAGGATTACTTTCTTCTCTCGCTATTTTTAAATTCAAAATAGCTTGTGACACTTGACCTAGACCTTGTTCTGATTTGGCTAAAATTAATCTATATAAACCCCATTCATATGGTTGTAAATTGGGAGTATGAGATAAAATTGTCAGTGCTTTTTGAGCCAGTTGATTGGCTTCTAAATAATGCGATCGCTGGAGCATGACCTCTGCCAAAAAGCCGTAATCTTGAGCTATTTGCAGCGGATTAACAAAATTTTGGTGCAGTTTCAAAGCATTCTGGGTAAGGTTGTATAATTCATCCCATGCTTTTAAGAATCGCAAAACTTCACCTAATTTACTAATATAACGAGCAACTAAATCTAAACGGCGTGCTTGGTTAAATATATCGATAGATTGCTGAAGATAATGTCTACTTTTTTCCCAATAACAGCGGTTTTCTAGCCAATTTTGTTCAGCCTTGCGGTAATATGCTAATGCAATATGTAGTAGTAAAATTCCTTGTCGTTCTAAATAATGATTTTCTTGCCAAAAACTCAAACTTGACTGATAGTATTCTAAAGCAGGCTCTATGCGATCGTGTAAGTATTCTTTCAACCCCAGTACAAACTCTAGACTAGCTTGCAATGCTGGATCTAATACTGTTCCACACCTTTGCAAATCTTTATGAGCAGTTTCTAGTTCTCGGCAAATTTGTGGATTTAGATTGGCATCATCAGCAAATATTTCATCAGTTTTTTGCTGTAAAAAGCTGATTAATTCATCAGTAACTAACACAAACTCAATAATAGTTGCCCAATTTTCTAAGTCAGTTGCTAATCTGATAAACTTTTGCAGAACTTGGTCATTAACCCACAGCAGCAACGGAAAGGGTAATTGCTTGCTAAACTCTTCCCTTACTTGATTTGCTGCGGTAAGAACCGTATCGAGTTCTTCCACTGCATCCAATCCAAAAACCATCAATGCATTTGGTTGTTCGTCTCTCAGTTCTGTCAAAATGCTTGTATAGAGAGTTTTGACAGAAGCAGGTAAGTGAATTTCTCGAATTGTAATTGGAAATAGTTCTTGCAATTGTTGCATGATGTATTTTTGCAAACTTCCATAATTACAACGCAACAAGATCAGCGAAAATTGACCTTGAGATAGTCTAATTGCCCGAACCAGAGTTTGCAAAGATTGTTTGTTGTCAACGCTCGCATCTTTTCGTTGATGCTGTTTATTCATAACATAAATTCTCTCGCTTCTCTCAAAATCGGATTGATATCAAACCAAGAACCATCCTCATCCCGATATTCAAATACAAACATACTGCGGAGTAAAACTTCGTATTTTTCTTGACCTCGAAACGTTTTGTTTTGCGCCACTTCAAGCAGTAATTGCCATTCTTCAGGAGTAATAGCTAAAGTTAGCTCATTCCGACGTTGTTTAATAACACTTTCTAAACATTGACGTGACAGTGGCGGATCTTCTTTTTGTAGACTGCGAAACAACAGCATCAGTAAGTTTCGCATATGACCACCACTAACTAGACACAATCGATCTAAAGTTTCTGGACTGTCAAAAACTTGAGTAATTAAATGACGACTTTCTTCCCAGTTAATACCAGGAAAAGCCCTCGCCATTACCATCTGTTGCAACAGTTTAATTCCTTCTTGGCATTCAGAACCGTCCCGTAAGTTGACGGGAACCATTGGCAATACTTTAGGGTCTACCCCAAATCGATTTGTTAGTCTTCCTAAAGCATTGGAAAAAATTAAGACTAAAGGAATTGTATAAACTAGATGACAATTCAGCTGGTTTAACTGTTCTCCACGTTCGACAAAAAGATATTCTGGCTGATAATAACCCGAAGGTTTCAAAGAATTATCAACTCGGTCGAGATTATCGACAATTACCACCAGTCCTTTTTTTCCTTGCAGTTGTAGTCGTTCTTTGGCAGGATTAAACAGTTCTGTATTGATTAATTTTAAAATGCTAGTGGTCCGCGGTTCTAAATATTGCCGCAATTGACTGCGAAGTTTAGGACTATCTTTAGTTTTGGCAGTAATTTTGGCAATACCTACAGATAATTGACCCTCTACCCCAAGTTCGATAGGTGTTTGTAAAAAATCGGCAATTTCAGCAAACAGATTTTGAAAATATCCTGGTTTAAGGTGTATTTTTGTTGCTTCTAGACTTTGACTTACTTCCTGCGCTACGCTCATTAAAATGTCTGTAACGTCAACATCTGCCATGTCTAGATTATGGCTAGACTCAAAATAAACCACATGAAATCTCTGCTTTTCTAACTCTGCTTTTAAGCGCAGTAACTCAGTGGACTTGCCACATCCAATATGTCCTGTAAATAGTTGACAGGTAGGATCGTTAGGTGACAGACGCGTTATGGTTCTTTCTAATTCTTCAATAATCTTGCCACCACGCACCGAGGAGAAATCAATATAATATTGTCGATCCTCCGCTTTGCTTACCACTAGAGTCTTGCTGGGGTTACATGCATGAAAAAATCTTCCTACATCTAGGTTCATGACTAATTACCCAACTCTAGACTTTTATCCAACTGTATGTTATTGATTTTCTCAATCAGAAGCCGCTCTTTCAAAGCAGATTTTTGAGAGCAACTCATCCATTTTTTTTATTCCTTTAGATCGATGAAAGTTGTGTTTGCTGGCTATAAATGAAATCAGAATTGAGGAGTCAAAATAGTTGAAGAATTAGGAACTAACTTTATTTATGAATGTACTTGTAATATCAAACCTTCTATAAATTCTGACTTCTGAACGGCAATTGCTGTCCTTCGGGAACGCTTACCCTCCGGGAATGGCTACGCCCAACAGCGAACAAGCTGGGAAGCGATCCAACGCACTGCCTTCTCCTAAGTTTTGGCGATTAGAAATCGCGCGCCAATTGCTCATGGGGAGCCACTACGGTGAAGCAGCCCACAACAAGAGTGGTTCCCGTCGTTAGCGAAGACCGAGCGTCTGGGGGACTGCCCAAGCCGTTCGACGAAGTCGTTCTCGAAGAGTAGGGTGGACGGGTTCCCCGGCATAAAGGAGGCAGTGCGTTGGGCGGGCAATGCCCGACTTGTAGACGCTTCTGCGGCTTCCCGCAGGGTAGCAACTGCCGTCAAGTGGCGTGGAAACCCCTAAGACCGCACTGGCTTGGCTATATAGACAAAACCCGCCTAAGCGGGTTATTTTGTTAAGTCCAAGTAGTTGGACTTTGTTTGTGTGGTGTGAATTCTATTCGCTCAATTATTTCTATAGCGGTTATCATTTGCATGAAGTACGTTAGTCATACAACCAAGTATTGTTAGCAAAATCATCATTGGTATCTGCTGGCTGTTCTGGCATTTTTTCAGCTATGCGATGTGATTTTCTGTAGGCAACAGGGTTATATTTTTCTTTTACTTGTATTGATGAAGATTTATTTTCTTTTACTTGTATTGTTGAAGATTTATTTTCCTTTTCTTGTTTTAACAAGTTGTTTTCTTCTATTAGTTTGGAATTAGCTTCTGCTAGTTGCAGTACTGTTTTTTTAGCGTCGTCAAGCTCTTTGGTTAGCCGCTGTGTCGATGCTTTTTGTTCGGATGCAGCGGATTTTAGCTCGGTAATTTGCTGCTGGAGAGTTTTTTCGTTTTTTTGCGATTGTTCGAGAGTTTCTTTCAATTCTTTGATAGTAACTTCTAAATCAGCCTTAGTCGGATTGGTACGCCGATTAGAAGTTAGTTCTTGTGTTTGCGTTGGCGATTCTTCTGCTTCTGAAGTATCTTCGGCAACTTCCACAGCAGCAACTTCGATCGCAGATTCGCTTTGTGTTGGTGTCAATTTTTCTGCTTCTTCTTGTAATAAGTCAGAGAGACGTTTCTTAACCATTATTTCCTCCAATCACGCTGTAATTCATCAGCCACGCGGCGGTAGTCTGACTCTGCCTCATTAGCATTGTTTCCTCGCCATTGAGTAATCGCCACACCCTCTAGTGCTGCTCGTTCGTGAGCTTTATATGCACGAATGAAGGCTTTGCAGGCAGGAATTCCCAGCCGCTGGAGAGTGTTTTGTGCTTCTATTGCTTCGCCTACACTCCGCATATCTACTTTAGTGAGTAGCACTTTATGGGGGATACCCGCAGGAACAACTGCTGTCTTGACTGTTTCAACAAGGACAGCTAAATCCATCGCTGCTGGGGGTGTAGGCAAAACTAGATAATCTGCGATCGCTACGACTGTGGCTAATGCTTCAGATTGCAGCGCCGGAGGCGTATCCACCACTACTAAATCGTAACCTTTTATTCTTCGTAAATCACTTAAAAGTTGCGGATCTGTTTCTTGAGATAGATCGAATCCCATGCCTTTCTGATTCCGTCCTACCCACCAACTGGCAGAACCTTGAATATCTGCATCAACCAGAAGTACTTTTTTCTTTTTCCCAAACTGTGCAGCCAGATTGACTGCGGTAGTCGTTTTGCCGACTCCTCCTTTACCGTTGAGAATAGCGATGATTTTTGGCACTGCTTAACTTTACCGACCCTGCCCTAAATGAATATACACTAATTCGTAATTCGTAATTCGTAATTCTTAATTCGTAATTAATATACGTAATATAAGGCTAAAAAATAGGTAATTTGTCATACTTTTTTGATTTATTCTTACTTACTTTGTCAATTTGGTGTCAGAACTAAAAAAACTCGTAACAATAAAATTCATCAGCCATCAATGACAAAAGTTTATGACAGTAACTCACAGTCTGCCCGATGGGCCAAAAATACCTCGTCTGCTGCGGCTTTTCAAGTTTATTACTCAGCCGGTGCAGTACATGGAGGATTTCGCTAAAGTCTATGGCGATAACTTTACTGTCTGGGGGAGTAGGAATGTGCATCTGGTGTATTTTAGTCATCCCCAAGCACTAGAACAGATTTTTACTGCCGATCCTAGCTATTTTGATACTGGTGGGGGAAACAGAATTTTACAATTTTTGCTTGGCGATAATTCTCTGATTTTACTAGATGGCGATCGCCACCAGCGCCAACGTCAATTATTAACGCCTCCCTTTCATGGCGAAAGGATGCGGGCTTACGGTGAAGCTATCCGAGAAATCACTCAGCAGGTAAGTAATGAGTGGAATATTGGCAAGCCTTTCCAAATCCGGGCTTCGATGCAAGAAATCACGTTGCGCGCGATTTTACGGGTGGTATTTGGTGTGGATGAGGGGCCGCTTTTTCAAGAACTGCGGCAATTACTCACTTCTGTGTTAGATTTCATGAGTTCTCCCCTGATGTCCAGCATTTTCTTTTTTAATTTCATGCAAAAAGATTTGGGTGCGTGGAGTCCTTGGGGACGAATTACTCGCTTACTACAACAAATTGACCAATTGATTTATGCTTTGATTCAAGAACGTCGAACTGAATCTAAGCAACATCGCCAAGATATCCTCAGTTTATTAATTTCTGCTCGTTATGCTGATGGACAGCCGATGTCAGATGCAGAGTTACGCGATGAATTAATGACAATGTTGGTTGCAGGGCATGAAACTACGGCTTCAGCTTTGACATGGGCTTTTTACTGGCTTGACCAGTTACCAGAAGTGCGGGAAAAACTGCTACAGGAATTGGATACTCTTGGTGTCAACCCAGATCCAAGTAGTATTAATAAACTTCCTTATTTGACAGCAGTTTGCCAAGAGACATTAAGGATATATCCAATTGTGCTTAGTGGTTTCTTCCGAATTGTCAAATCGCCAATTGCAATTATGGGCTATCAATTGCCGCAAGGAACAGCAGTAATCCCCAGTATTTATTTAGCGCACCACCGCGAAGCAGTTTACCCCCAGCCCCAGCAGTTTAAACCGGAACGCTTTTTAGAAAGGCAATTTTCGCCATACGAATACTTACCTTTTGGCGGCGGAAATCGTCGCTGTATTGGTCTGGCATTTGCTCAGTATGAAATGAAAATTGCTTTGGCAACGATTTTGTCGCAGTTTCAATTATCTCTGGTTAACAAACGTCCGGTGCGTCCGGTGCGCCGCGGTCTAACTTTAGCCGCACCAGCCGGAATGCAAATGATAGCAAGACCGCAGGTAAAGCAGGCAAATATTCCTGTTAGGGTGTGAGTAATTCCGTTCAGAAGTTTAGTTTTGGGCTAGTAGCCTCAGTTCGCTAAAGTGGACTTAAATCTTAGCTGAGTCCTCTAAAAGGGGACTTTAGCTTTTATTTGACGGCAGCTGCGATCGCTTTTTTAAGCAACGGTTAAGGGAGAATCATCCCAATACTGCTAAATGTTATGAAAATTTGGTAAGTCTTTACCTAGGCGAAGCCCACCGCAGCCATCGCTTCACCTCAAATTATAAAAATTCAAGTTCTCAGGCTCAACAGTCAAGCTTGAATCTCGAAGTTCCATCTTCATAACTCGAACTTCCATCTTCATAACTCTAACTTCCGCCTTCAGAACTCGAAGTTTCATCTTCAGAACTCGAAGTGTCGTGTTCCGAGCTAGTAGTTCCGAGTTCAAAGCTTGGTGTTTCGTGTTCTGAACTCGACGTGTCATGTTCCAAGCTCAAAGTTTCGCGTTCTCAGGGCAAATGATGGTGTTGTCAAGGCGATGTCTGATGAAAAGCGGCTACGCATCTACGCTTTGAAGTTATCGACATGACAACCAAACTGCACTACTCAATTATGGATAACTAGGAATTGCGATCGCTACTACTACAATTCACAATTGATTTAGATAATTCTCTGACTATTTTGCCTGTCAATATTTCATAACTTAATATCTACAGCTATCTTAATGCCTCATTATCTAAAAATCACTCTTTTGATTCGTTAGTTTAACATTAATTAATCATTAAGATAGGTTCTATACTAATTAAACTACTTTATTCTTAATAATAATTTGTTTCATGTTGTATTTTGGGAAAGGTTGCAACTTTTCCACAATAATCTTTTGTCTATTTATTTTATCGATCGGAAGATAAAAATTATTGACAATGCTAATTTCCTTAAATACCATAGTGTTTGGAGCATAGCTCATACTAAATAGTATCAGTCGCACAAATAATTTGTTTAGAGAATAACAACAAACAACAATAAAGAATTGGGATAAAACTAATGAACGCTAAAATTGTTACCGCTTTGACAATTGTGGCAGCTTTTGCAACCTTAGAAACCCCGGTTCGCGCCCAATTACCAGAAGTAAACAGCTTAAATCCACAGAGCTATAAATTAACTGGTGATTCTTTAGAAGGGGTTGGTAATCGAACAGCCCAGGATGACTTTACAAAATTCTTTAATAGTAAAAATTCAGTCAGCATCCCTAGCAATAACGAACAGAAAAATACGGCTCCAAGTAAGCTTCGCTTAAACCAGACAATATCATCGCCAGAGACTCAGATTTTATTACAGCCAGCGGCTCAGTCTTCAAACGGCAACGATGGAGTGCAAGTGCAGTTGGATTTAGGGAAGGAGTAGGAGAGCAGAGGGAGCGGGGGGAGACAAGGGAGACAAAGGGGACAAGGGAGATAAGGCAGTGAGGGAGAATAACTTCCGACCTCCAACTTGCGACTTGCGACTTGCGACTTGCGACTTCTGCCTCCTGCCTCCTGCCTTCTGACAACTGACTCTTGTACAGACGCGATTAATCGCGTCTCTACCACTGACACAAACACCAAATCTATTTAATAGATTAATTCTGCAAACAGATTGCAGTAAAATTAGTCCTTTAGATAGAGGAGGGCAAAACGGATGGCTCGTGTCATCATTGTGCGCCACGGACAAAGCAGCTACAACACCGAGCGGCGTATCCAAGGACGCACTGATGTGTCAGTTTTAACGGAAAAAGGTCATAACGATGCCAGTAAAGTCGGCAAAGCCCTCAGTAATATTTTATTTAATGCAATTTACAGCAGTCCTCTCCAGCGAGCCAAAAATACAGCCGAAATCATCCACAATGAGCTAGCAATTCATTCTGGAAAAAATGCTGTTCTCCAAACTTCTGAGAAGTTGCTGGAAATTGACTTGCCTTTGTGGGAAGCAATGCTCACGGCTGATGTCAAGCAGAAGTTTGCTGAAGACTATCGCATCTGGCACGAACATCCTGACGAACTGCGGATGTTGCTAAATGAGGCAGAGGGAACCAGAGAACATTTTCCTGTCCTCGCTTTGTACGAACAAGCGCGGCAATTTTGGCAAGAAATTTTGCCTCAGCATCAAAGCGAAACCATTCTCATAGTTGGGCATAACGGTATTAATCGCGCTCTCATCAGCACGGCGCTGGGGATTCCTCCAAGTCGCTATCATTGCCTACAGCAATCTAATTGTGGACTGACTGTATTGAATTTTGCCGGAGGATTGGGAGAAGCAGTTCAGCTGGAGTCAATGAATCAGACGCAACACATGGGAGAGGCGTTACCCACATTGCGACCCGATCATCAGGGAGTAAGATTGTTACTGGTGCGTCATGGAGAGACTGAGTGGAATCGTCAAACCAGATTTCAAGGACAAATTGACGTTCCTCTCAACGACAATGGCAGACAACAGGCGCAAAAAGCAGGTGAATTTCTTCAAGATGTGGCAATTGACTTTGCTGTTAGTAGCTCAATGCTGCGTCCTAAAGAAACGGCAGAAATTATCCTGCGACACCATCCCGATATCAAGTTGGAATTACAAGATGGTTTAAGGGAAATCAGCCACGGACTCTGGGAAGGAAAATTAGAAGAAGAAATAGAGCAAGAGTTTCCGGGAGAGTTGCAGCGTTGGCGAACACAGCCAGCAGCAGTACAAATGCCCGAAGGAGAAAATTTACAGCAAGTTTGGGAGCGTAGCGTCGCAGCTTGGCAATCAATTGTGCAAACAGCATTAAATAATCAACTTAAAACCGGATTAATAGTGGCTCACGACGCTACTAATAAAACTTTGCTGTGTCATATTCTGGGTTTACCAACAGAAAATTTCTGGAATTTCCGCCAAGGTAATGGCGCAGTTAGCGTCATCGACTATTCCACTGGATTAAATGGTTTACCAGTACTGCAAGCAATGAATATCACCGCTCACTTGGGTGGAGGCGTACTAGATAAAACAGCAGCGGGAGCATTGTAAAAAAGTGCTGAGTGCTGAGTGCTGAGTGCTGAGTTAGGAGTTAGGGGTGAGGAGTAAAGTCAAGAATCAGGAGCATTGTCAAAAAGTGAGGAGTAAAGAGTGAGAAATGAGAAATTAAGTTAAGAGTCAAGAAGCAAATAACTCATAACTTCTAACTGCTATAGCCGTAGCCACATCCTTTAGGACAGTTGTGATTGCTCAAAGCCTTAAAGTAAAAGGGTTTTTACTCAGCACTCAGCACTTTGCTATAACTCATAACTTCTAACTCAAAATTTTTATGACTGAACTGCTACAAGAAGTACGGGTAATCGACCCAATCTCTAAAACAGACCAACTAGCTGATGTGCTAATTGCTGATGGTGAAATTCAAGCTGTAGCGGCACAAATTTCTAATATTGGTTCCGATACTCAAATCCGAGATTGTCGGGGATTAGTTCTAGGGCCTGGGTTAGTGGATTTGTATAGCCATTCTGGCGAACCAGGGTTTGAAGAACGGGAAACTTTATCGTCTCTGTTACAAGCTGCTGCTGCTGGCGGTTTCACCAGAGTTAGTATCTTACCCAATACATCGCCGCCAATCGATCGCCCTGCTCTTGTAGCACAGTTGCAAAAGTGGAAATCACAGGAGAGTTTATATACTTTTTCTCCCTCACTTACCCCCCGCTCTCCCGCTCCCCTGCTGAATATCTGGGGTGCTATCACCTTAGATGTTGCTGGAAAACAGATGACAGAATTGGCAGATTTAGCCGCTGCTGGAATTGTCGGTTTTAGTGATGGTAAGCCTTTAGAAAATTTGGCTTTAGTGCAGCGAGTGTTGGAATATCTCCAGCCGTTGGGTAAACCGATCGCATTTTATCCTTCCGATCGCCAACTTGCAGCTAATGGAGTTATGCGCGAAGGCCCAAATGCCTTACGCTTTGGTTTGCCACCAATACCCGCTAGTGCAGAAACAACTGCGATCGCTGCTTTATTAGAATTGGTAGCCGCCACAAATACACCAGTGCATATTATGCGTGTCTCCACAGCGCGCAGTGTAGAACTAATCGCATCAGCCAAAGCGGCTGGTTTACCGATTACCGCCAGCACTACTTGGATGCACCTTTTGCTAGATACCAGAGCAATTAAAAGTTATCACACTAGCTTGCATTTAGACCCACCTTTAGGAAATCCCAGCGATCTTGTAGCTTTGCGCGCAGGGGTGCGTGCGGGTGTTGTAGATGCGATCGCTATCGATCACGCACCTTACACCTACGAAGAAAAAGTCCAAGCTTTTGCTGAAGCACCATCGGGGACAATTGGTTTAGAGTTAGCGTTACCTTTGCTGTGGCAGTATCTTGTAGAAACTGGAGAATTTACAGCTTTAGAATTATGGCAAGCTTTGAGTACCAAGCCAGCAGAGTGTTTAAGGCAGAAAATGAGTGCGATCGCTCCTCATCAACCAGCAGAACTTACTCTATTTGACCCCCAGCAAACTTGGACAGTCGAAAGCAAAAATCTACATACACTTTCTAGTAATACACCTTGGCTAGCACAACAATTGAAAGGTCGTGTTGTGCAAACTTGGTGTTAGTTGTTAACGGAAAAAAGATAGTTATAGGTGATTCATAAAGCAACGCTTAACGCACCAACATATCTAATCCTGACTTAATATTTACTTGACAAATAGGCTTTTATAGTTTCTTTTCAACTATCAGCATCCGTCGATAAGATAACCAACCACCTATAACCATTACTAAAGCAAAAACTAATAAAAACCAAAAGTGTGATTTGATATCACTAATCTTTTCTCCCTTCGCTGAAACTGCTACTAAAGCAACATTCATGTGATAAATAGGGTTGAATTTGGCAATATTAAGTAGTGTTTGCGGAAATAGTGAAGCAGGTAAAAATGCCCCGCCTAAAATTAACAAGGGAACTCCAAAAGCTGCTACTAATGCGTTGACATCTTCGATACGACGAGCCAATTGTGTACCTAAAATAAAGCCTAAGCCAACGTAAGCGACAATACTCATTAAAATAATTGTCAATCCCAACAAAATAGAACCTTGAAAGCTGGCTCCCCAAAACGCAGCAATGGTATAAATCAATAAAGTTTGTCCCATACCAATACAGCTATGAGCAAGAAAAATTCCTAAAAAATATGATGTACCACTCAAAGGAGAAACAAAAAGGCGTTTGAGAGTTTGCTGTTCTCTTTCTGCAACTACAGTTGCCACACTACCACCCAAGCAGCTAAAAAATAATGCTGCACCTACTAATGTTGAAGGTGCAGCAAATTCAAAAGCAACGGACGTTGATAATTTTGCTCTTTCTGCCAAAATAAATCCGCTGAGGATTAACACTGAGATAGGGAAAATACACCAAAAAATTAGGCTGCGTCTGCGTCGCAATAGTTCGGTTAAAATGCGTCGGCTCACAGCTATAGTTTCACGCCAATATTTCATCTTTAAAAAAGGGACTGGGGACGCAAAAATAAGGAGATGGGAGAGCAGAAGAAATAAAACAACTGACTCTTGTAAAGACGCGATTAATCGCGTCTCTACGACAACTGACTCTTGTAAAGACGCGATTAATCGCATCTCTACTTCTATTTATCAAAATCGCTGACCAGTAGTAACTTCCAATCTAACTTCACCTCGATCGCTAATTCCCAAGTCGCCACGAATTAGCCCTATGGGCGATTTTGCTCGCAAACCTAGGCCGTAACCAAAGCCACTCCCTGGTTTACCTCGCAGTTCGCCTGGTTCTCCTAGCACTGTTTTTCCAGACCCGAAATCTGAGGCAAAGTCAGTAAAGATAACTCCTCCTAGCCACTGACGAATTGGGAAACGGTATTCTACAGAAGCTAAACCATAACTACGACCACTGGCAACTTTCCCAGAACCATAACCTCTGACAGAATTTAATCCCCCGATTTCAAAGGCATCAGCTGGTGGAAACTCTCCAAGGATTGTCCCAAGTTGCAAGTTTACAGCTAACATTTCTGGGTTATCAGAGGACTGCTCTTTACTTATCAACCTGACTGGCAGATATTGAATATAATTTCCCTGCACTCGGTTACTAAAAATGTTGCCCAGTCCGATCGGAATTGCTTGTTCGGTACTCAGCGTAAGGATTGAACCTTGTGTAGGATTATCACGACGATCGCGCTCATCTTTAGATACAGTAAAGGATACTGTAAATAAGTCATCAATGCCAGTACCGCTAACAGAAAGGGGACTGCCTAATCTATCGACTCGTGCAACATTATAATCGCGATCGCGCAAGCTGATTCTGCTGTAGTTCAAACCTATAGCTGTATCCCAGTCATCCAAAGCCCCTAAAACTGCCACAGAACCGCCAATTCTCCCTTCGCGTACTTTATCTCCATTCGCTAATCTAATATCTTCGTTGAAGGTTTGAGATAAATCTCGACTGCGAAAAGTTCTAATGCTGTAACCTAGGCGGTTTGGTTCTCCGCGACGATAGGGACTAGTAAACTGAGTGTTATATTGGAAACCTTTTTCACCTATTTGAAATTTTAAATCTAGTCGATCGTTTAAACCGCTAATATTTGCATCTTTATAACCAACCTCACCGTAAAGCCCAATATCTTCGCTACTACCACCTCCGAAATTTAAAGAGGGGAAGCGACGCTCTTTAATTTCATAGATGATATTAACGCCTGAAGCATCTTCTTCAAAAAAACCTCTGACTTCATCAAATGACTCTAATCTTCTCAGTCGTTGCAAGTCTTTCTGAAATGTATCTTCACGAAATACCTGACCAGATTTGAGTTTTAAAAGACCAATAATAAACTTTTTCTGGGTACGTCCTGCAATCAGTTGACCTTTGTCATTAACTGACTGACCTTTATCATTAATAAAAACAATGCGGATATTTTTAATAATTCGTTGAGAGAAGTCAATAGTCTGGGCATTTTTGACTGTGGGTATCTCTACCGCAGTTGGTCTAATGTAATCACCATATTGGGCATACCCCCAGGATACGACACTACCAGATCCATCCTGAGTAGAAGCTGGAAAATCTGCACGCGCTTCTCGATCCCCACACACCAACACCGCCAATATCAAAACTACAGCTATTTGAACGCGCATATTGAAAACCTGCTAGTGTTACTAAGTTTACACAAATCTCAGTGCAAACATAACCAGCGCAAACCGCGATCGCAGTAAAAGGGACTGGGGATTGGGGATTAGAGATTGGGAAAAGGAGAAAGGTTTGGTATTTTCCTTTTCCCTTTTCCCACCTATGAGCAAAAAGCATTTTTGCCCATAAGTCTAATTACTTAGAAATTGCAAATCCCTCTTAGCGTCGGCTAGAAAGGGATTTGGCGTATTGGGTATTTGGTATTGGATTTTTGACTGCTAGGTTAAATTATTTGCTTTCTCAACTGCTCGCTTTAAATCTTCAAAGGTAATACTACGGTCCCCGTCTGAATCATACTGTAATACCAACTCCTGGGGGCTAGTGATACCTGTTTCTGCTGAGATGATTGCACTTAAGCCAGGACTTAAAAAAAGCTCATTAATGGAGACTTTGCCATCTCTATCGGTATCTAATTCATTAAAAAGGGATTGAAGCTCTTGCTCGGTTGCCATAAATTTCTATCTGAATTGATTTTTAAATTTAATATCTCATTAATCTCTCAAAATTAAACAAACTTATATCCTTAGACGTAGAAACGGATATCGCTGGGGCTTAGATCCGGTGTAAGCTGTTCTGGAAAATAACGCTTAAATAACAGCTAATGAGGAATAAGTCAAGAGATTGTCAACTAAAGATAAAGTGGAAAGTAAAGACTCTACAGTAAAATTTGGGAATTTATATCCAGTTTTCACTCTGATTTCATCCTTGATTTTTTCTTTAGTTACATCTAGCTATTGACAATTTTTACCGTTCTGCAAAAATAAATCCGTTTGGGCTGAACGCGACAATGAAAAAACACAAGCAATCTGCTAGCTAACAGCTCTGATTTATTGCTAGTAATTTATCGTGGATAATTAATTTTGTAACCAATGAGTCAACCATTTAATTTATCAGAATCATCTACTATCAACCGTCGCACGCTACTCAAAGTATTTGGTATTGGGGCGATTGCAGGGGTAACAGGATACTCTCGGTTTAGTAAGCCAAAACCTACAGTATTTCAAAAAGATACACTCAATTTACCACGGCTACTTCATCAACAAAAAAGTGTTGTAGTTATTGGCGGTGGTTTAGCAGGTTTAGCTTGTGCTTATGAATTGAGTCAGCGGGGATTTGCAGTTACGCTTTTAGAAAAATCTCCTCAATTAGGTGGCAAAATTGCTAGTTGGCAAATAGAAGCTGCTGGTGAAACTTTTATGATGGAACATGGGTTTCATGGCTTTTTTCCCCAGTACTATAACTTGAATAACATAGTTGCAGAATTGGGGATAAATGATAACTTTGAATCGTTAAATTCTTATTCAGTTATTTACCGCGATCGCCAATATAAACCAGAAGTATTTCATCCTAGTAATTCTGCCTTTCCCTGGAATATTATAGATTTAGCGATCGCTTCTCCCAATCGTTTCAAATGGGGAATTAATCTCACTAAACTCAAACATTTGCAAGTGTTTCAAGCAATTTCTGGTTTTCAGCGAGAAAAGAACTATCAACGGTTTGATAATATCTCAGTTGCCGATTGGGTAAAAACAGAATTTCCTCAAGGTTTATACGATTTGTATTTTCTGCCTTTTGCTAAATCTAGCTTGAATGCACCAGATATAATGAGTGTAGGAGAACTCATGCAATTCTTCCATTTTTATTTTTTTGGCAATCCAGAAGGGCTAGCTTTTAATGGTACGAAAGACGATATGGGTACAAGTTTAGTGCAACCTATCGTCAGGGCAATTAAAAGAAATAATGGCAAAATTATTACTGATGCAAATGTGGCTGAAGTCTCTGTTGCAAAAGGGAAAATCGATGCTTTAAAATATTATATTGGTAGCAATAAAAATAATGTTCCTTTTTGGGTAAAGCGGAATTCCTCTGTTAAGACTGAAGAAATAAAATATTTTGGCGCAGCTGATGAATTATTTGCTGTATCATCTAATAGTAAAGAAGCAATTTCACTTACCTGCACTCATCAAGGCTGCACCGTACAAATGGCAGCAGATGGTAAGTTTCATTGCCCTTGTCATGGAGCAATTTTTACTGCTGATGGTAAAGTTTTAAAAGGGCCTGCTCAACGAGATTTATCAAAATTGCAAATAGTACAACAACAAAACGATGAATTGCAATTGGTAGCAGCAAAGGAATCAGCATCACCAGAAATTATGAAAGCAGATTATTACGTCTTTGCTACCGATGTTCCTGGAGTACAACAACTATTTAAACTAGTGAGTGGAGACGTAGATCGAAAAGTGCGATCGCAGGTTGAAAAATTGAGTATCGCTGACCCATTTGCTGTCTGTCGTTTTTGGTTTGACCGCGATTTTACATGGGAACAAAGTAATTTTACTTCTTTATCTGGGTATCAATTAACTGATAGTATCACCCTTTATCATCGCATCCAAAAACAATTCATCGACTGGGCACAACGAACAGGTGGTAGTGTCGTTGAATTACACGCTTACTGCTATAAAGAAAAAGAGTTTCCGAATCAACAAGCTTTGTTAACAACTTTTGAAAACGAACTTTATACAATTGTTCCTGAGTTAAAGCAAGCGAATCTATTGCACCGAGAATTAGTGAATCAACATAACTTTTCTGGTTATCCACCCAACAGTTATGCACAACGTCCCGAAACTAGCACCAATGTTTCTAACTTATTGTTTGCGGGAGATTGGGTAAAAATGCCTTTTCCTTCTGGGTTAATGGAACGTGCTGTTAGTAGTGGTTTATTAGCAGCTAATGAAATTTTATATCGTGAGGGTTTGCAGAGGCGATCGCTTTTCTCGGTGAATCCCGAAGGATTGTTACAAATCTAAATCATTAACTGAGTTACAGTTTGTAAAAAAAAGCGATCGCTACTTGCTGTCATAGTCAAAGTGCGATCGCGCTAATTTTATACTAATTGTCAAATTACTTGTACAGCAGGTCAGAAATGAAGTAAAAACTTGTGTCTAAAACTTTTTTCTTTCTGCCTTCTTCTAAATATCCTTCTCGCTTAACTCACGAGTGATATGGTCAAAAGGTTCATCCACAAAAGCAGTATTAGCTACACCCGCAGCTAGCACTTGTTCCTTAACTAAATCCTTGAGAATTTGGACACCGCGAACGGTTGGGCCAATGGGTACTCCTAAAGAATTGTAAGTTTCCCGCAGTCCTTGCAGTACTCGCTCATCCAACACATTCGTATTACCAGCAACCAAAGCGTAGGTAGCATAGCGCAGGTAGTAGTCCATATCGCGCAGACAAGCCGCATAACGACGAGTCGTATAAGCATTTCCACCAGGACGAATTAATTCTGGCAGTTCTTCAAACAACCTCAAACCAGCCTGCTTCACAAGTCCAGCTGCATTAGAATTAATTGCCCCCGCAGCTTGCACCCGTGCTGTACCACTTTCAAAGTATGATTTAAGGCTATCAATCGCATTGCGATCGAAATATCGGCCTGCTACGTCATAATTCTTAATCAAGCTTGTTACTGCATCGCGCATTCCTTCTTCTCCCAATCGTTGCTATCTATGGTTTGATATTAATTTGGCTGCACTTACGCAACAGCAAATTTTTGTGCTATTTAAAATTAGATTCGGCACAAAAATAATCATCCGCTACTTAAGGATTCTATGCCAAAGTTGACCCCTATGAGACGAACTTTACTGTTTTGTACACATGACTGAGGAAAGGTTAATATAACCTGTAATCCAGATAATCTGTAACAAATACTACAAAATTCTTTAATGTCCAGTATTTACGATATTGCAGGTGTGTCATCAACTGGGTTCAGATCGTCAGGGTTAGAATGCTTTGGAAGATTCTAGTTTTACTTTAGAAAATTGGTAGAGAAGGAGTAACAATGACAACCCCACAAGAAGTCTTGAAGAGAATTCAAGATGAAAAGATTGAACTGATCGATCTGAAATTCATCGATATACCAGGAACTTGGCAGCACCTGACTCTGTACCAAAACCAAATCGATGAGAGTTCATTTACCGATGGCGTACCATTCGATGGTTCTAGTATCCGGGGTTGGAAGGCAATCAACGAATCGGACATGACAATGGTACTCGATCCGAATACTGCCTGGATCGATCCCTTCATGGAAGTGCCGACACTAAGCATTGTTTGTAGCATTAAAGAACCCCGTACAGGTGAATGGTACAACCGTTGCCCTCGCGTTATTGCCCAAAAAGCTATAGACTACTTAGTTTCTACTGGTATCGGTGACACAGCCTTCTTTGGCCCGGAAGCTGAATTTTTTATCTTTGATAGTGTCCGCTTCGATCAAACCGCCAATGAAGGCTACTACTACGTAGATTCTATAGAAGGTCGTTGGAATTCTGGTAAAAACGAAAAGCCGAATCTGGGTTACAAACCACGCTTCAAAGAGGGGTACTTCCCAGTTTCACCAACAGATTCTCTGCAAGACATCCGTACAGAGATGCTGTTGACGATGGCAAAATTAGGCGTACCTATTGAAAAGCACCACCACGAAGTAGCCACAGGCGGTCAGTGCGAATTGGGTTTCCGCTTCGGTAAATTGATCGAAGCAGCTGATTGGCTACTGATTTACAAATACGTTATTAAGAACGTAGCTTGGAAACATGGAAAAACTGTCACCTTCATGCCAAAACCCTTGTTTGGTGATAACGGTTCTGGGATGCACACCCACCAGTCCATCTGGAAAGATGGTCAGCCTCTATTCGCAGGCGATAAGTACGCTGGTTTGAGTGAAACAGCACTATATTACATTGGTGGTCTGCTCAAACATGCACCAGCGCTATTAGGAATTACCAATCCCAGCACTAACTCCTACAAGCGCTTAGTACCTGGTTATGAAGCACCAGTGAACTTGGCTTACTCCCAAGGGAACCGTTCGGCTTCTATCCGTATTCCTTTGTCTGGGGATAACCCAAAAGCTAAACGCTTAGAGTTCCGTTGTCCAGATGCTACTGCTAACCCCTACTTGGCATTTGCTGCCATGCTTTGTGCTGGTATCGATGGCATCAAGAACAAAATTCATCCTGGCGAACCCTTAGATAAAAATATCTATGAACTTTCTCCAGAAGAACTGGCGAAGGTTCCTTCTACTCCCGGTTCTCTAGAATTGGCATTAGAAGCACTAGAAAAAGATCATGCTTTCTTGACAGAGTCAGGCGTGTTCACAGAAGACTTCATCGAAAATTGGATTGACTACAAACTAGCTAACGAAGTCAAGCCTTTGCAGCTACGTCCTCATCCCTACGAGTTTAATCTGTATTACGATGCCTAGTTAATAGCTGTATCTTAAAGCATAAATTTTGCCACCCTAGAGGGTGGCTTTTTTTAGAGTAGAAATCACTTAAAAATATAGCTAAGAACTCTGCCAACCTAGCTCATCGAAGCATGGCTGCTTCCATAAATCATCCGTGTCGTATGCTCTACTTTCCCTTGAATGGGATTCCAGTACTGGGATGCTTCTTCAGGAAGACCGAGTTCTTGTGCAGCGCGCATCATCATCGATTGTTGACGATTCTTGATTTGGTGATATTGACGCACCATTAACGCACGAGATTTTTCTTGAATAGACATAATACAGTCCTCCCTATGTTTTTAGTTATATATCTTTAGCTAGCTATCCTTACAAAATCATATTAACAATAATTCTGTAACGAAAGTTACAAAATCGCTATTCTGAAATAAAAATTTATATTTCAAAGTTGTCAATTAGACAATTACTGGCTGAAATCTTGGTTTAACTTGCTTTCACGCAGAAAACAATGGAGATGGGGAGAGTTTTTGCGATAAATTCCCTGCATTCCCTATCTTTTCGTTCCCGTATCCTGTTTGTGTCAAGTTCGCCTCTAGCGAAAAATCTTTCTCAGGGTCAATAATTTGTTCGTTACATTTATTTACACTTAGAAAGTTAAACTTATACATCGGCAATTTTTAAGTACATAGTTTGATTTAAAGTTTTATTTTTTACTTATAAGTATTATGGTTTGGAATTACTAGTACACAACAACAGAAATAAATGTACGATCTTAAATACCTACAGTGCTTGTTTTATTTGTTATGTAACTTATTCTGGTCTTGAGCTTTCTGTCTGACTGTACTAGTACAGAAGTTAAAACCAACAAAGTTAGCATTAGATAACATACTTTACAAAAGTCAACAAAAACTATGACAGTTGTTTATCCACGTAAATTTCAGAATACTTTGGGTGCGAGGGAGATTCTCAAACGGGTAGTAAGCGATCGCGAACTCCATCTAATTACCCTCAATCGCTACCGCTACAGCGAGCAACGCAGTTGCAAAGACCTAACTGAGGTAGTTGAAAAGCTGGATGGACAACCACGAGAACTAATACGGGATTTGTCTCACCACATCTCGGATGAGGCTCGTCATGCTATGTGGCTAACCGATTTGCTCTTCGATTTAGGAGCTAATATCGGAACTCCCCCTGGAATTTCTTATATTGATGAATTCGATCGCCTGTTAGACAAAGATACTTACGATCCAAAAAGCAATTTAGAAGACACCTTAATAGCTGGCTTGGCAGCAATTAACATCACTGAAAAACGGGGTTGTGAATATTTTTCTGCCCATATTTACGCACTCAAACAAGCACCGCAAACAGCAGAAAACATCAAAATCCGCGAAACCATCGAAAAAATTCTCCCAGAAGAAGCCGGACACGTTCGCTGGGGTAATCGATGGTTAGGACAAATAGCAAATCAAAGTCCAGAGCTTCGGCAAAAGGTAGAGGAAGCCAAGCGCAAATATGCCGCAATAGAACAGGCGGCATTTGAATCGGGAATGGATATTACCCTAGGTGCAGAGCTGCGGCGGGTGACTAACCTTGTAGAAGTAGCAAATACAATGCCACTTTGGGAACGCCCTAAATATCTCATGGAGCGCTTACCACAAACTTTGCTAGCACCTGAATTGCAGTTTACTAGGATTCAAGCTGCACAAAAGGCATGGCAGCGCGATCCACAAGCGTTTATGGAGAAGTTTGTACCCATGTTCCTTAACGGCATTCAAGGTACAAAGAAAGACAACAAAAAAACTGTATAAAACTAGCTAGGTAAGGCTTAAACCTTAGAGGCTATTTATAAAGTAAATATTAAGTAGCGTGTGTTACGGCCATGCAAGTATTTGGGAGTTTGAGAGAGTGAGAGGTAGCCGTAACGCACCATGTTTATCGGTGCGTTAAGCGTAGCTATAACGCACCCTACAATTTAAGGTTTATTTTATAAATCATGCCTTACCTATTTTTGTAACAAAGTAGAATCCTAAAATATTAGATGTTGATGAGTCAGCAAATCATACCCAACTAGTAGTGGATCAAAAATCAACTATTTTCCAATCATGATAGTTGGTTGTTCGCAAAGAAAAATATCTACAATAGATGCCCTTGATGTGAAGCGATCGCCTGAATAGCGACATCCTGTGAAGAGCAAAAATATATTTGGTGATGCTGTCGATACAGGCAGTGATTTTAATTCGATATCCAAATGCAGTGATGAAAAACTCAGTGAAAATTGAAGTTTTTTGTGTGTCAATATTCAGTCTCTAGGAGATAAGTTAGGTACAATATTTTACCGATTTTAAATTGGCTTATCGTGAGACTTCTCCCGATAGTACAACAAGCGCGCTCCTGAGATTATTAACCATTAGAACGGGCATTCTTGGATTGAATTAAATCTCTACGTCCTCCACCCCGATATGGTGTTGGGCTTTCTGGCTCGCTAGGTTGAGGTTTAGCTGAAACCAACTGTTGGGAACTAGAATCAGCTAGCGCTACAAAAGATGAGCTATTTACTACTGAGCAATTAATAGTCAAGGAACTGAACGCTAGACTCGAAATTAAAAGAGAAAGGGAAGTACGCATAGCAGATGTTTATTTTGGAACTGTCTTATCTACTGCTACTTAATTTCTCTATATGTGTCCGGAAAATTTTCTAAAAAAGTATTGTGTTTTACAGAAATAAATTATTTTGGCAATTTTCCTATATCTTCAATTAATAACCAATGACCGGAATGATTTAAGCGACCTCGAACAGTCATTAGTTGTTCGCTGACAGTAGTTTGTAGCAGATCGTCTATATGCGATCGCAAAGTCACAAGCTGCCACACTTGCCCTTGATATTGGATTGGTGTGGCGATCGTATATTTGTAATCCTGCTGATTCAGACGATGGAAAACGCCTGTGAAACAATCATTTTTTTGTTCTAAGCGATCGGATTTATTCAAATATGCAGCGGGGCAATTCCCACTTAAAGGATAAGCTTGCGGCTCATCTAAGTAATAAATTTGCCAGTGCAACCATTCAGGGCGATCGGGCAGTGAATCAAATAAAGGTATAATCGCGGCAGGCGAGTGTAAATCTTGCAATAAAGCTTCTTGCAACGCTCTTACAGGTAAATCTCTAGGCTGTACGCCCAACTCAACGCACATAGCCGCTGCCATTCCCGCTGCTTGACCTATCCCCATCACTACAGGTTGTAACCGAGTCGCACCGTTAGCAATATGGGAGACAGAAATATTCTTTTCACAAACCAATAAGCCATCTGTAGCTGCTGGAATCAAGCAACGATAGGGAATAGTGAAGGGAGTCCCAGTCCAACGCCCGCCCCAGCGGATAGATTTGGGTTGCAGTGGCAAAGTGAAGCCAGGATAATGGTGGTCGTTGGCGTAGTTACCAATCGCAATTGTATCTGGGTAAATTGATGCCACCCTACCCTCCGCCATTGGTAAAATATCTTGTTCGCGGACGGTAGTCAGTCCTACCAAGCGTCGGCTTTCGCGGTAGTAGGGATGCAGTGCAAAAGCAGTAGGCGTATGAGGAAAAACTTCTTCTGCCAAGCCATAGCGACGACCCAGTTGATTTTGAATATAATGAGCGAAATTTTGGCTATGCCAGCGACACTCTTGGAGAAACTCGCGTTTAGATGCTTCTGACTCTATCAGTCGCCCTACGCTTTCGCCATAGTCATTACCACAAATGGGCCAATTAATCATCAATAAGCCCTGTGGTAAACGCCCGTAGTTTAAAAATCGCTCTGCACCATAGTCATCCCAAGCGCCGACAAACTGTGATGGATTGTAGTTGGGAGCAACCGGAATTTCTGGGGCGACTGCTTCACCAAAATCTTGCATAATTACTACCCACGTGGGCGCTTGCAATGGATATCTTTCGGTAAGGGAATTAAACTCAACTGGGGCGCTGGGTTCTTTCCATTCAGATTGCAACTCCCAACCCCAACAATAAGGTATCTCCCCCAGAGCTAATAAATCTCCTAATTCTGTACCATCGATAATAATCTTGGCTTCGACAATGAAATCGGCAAAGCGAACGCTAGTTATACAATTTTCGCCCCGAAAAACTTCTAAAGGCACTCGTCCGGAAATCCAATGCAGATTTGACAATTCCTGTACCCAATCTGCAAAAATCTCTGCCCCTAGACGGGGATCGTAACTAAAAAAGCTTACCCAACTATTATCTAATCCTCCTATTTGTCGGTGTTGCAATTCTTGTAAAAAAGCGCCCCATAAACCAGTTTGAAAAGCAGCTAGTTCGTTACCATCAGGTGCAGAGACTCCAGCCGAAGTCAGCATTCCTCCCAACCAAGAAAATTCACTGACTAAGATAGTTTTAGCTCCCCTTCGTGCTGCTTGAATAGCAGCAGCAGTACCTCCAGTTCCCCCACCAACAACTAAGACATCGGCTGTATATTTTTGATTAACCATAAATTCTGAAAAATTGGCTTTTAACTGCCTTTTATTTATCTAGCTTGTATTTTATTTTGTGTAAATGTAAATATATATGCTAACGGCAAAAAATAAGTAAAAAATCTCCGCGATCGCCAAGCTTTTAACAGTTAAAATTATTATCTTCTAATATACACATTAATCAATTGTTTATTAAGCGACTGAATAAATTGTATTGTAAGTTTTTGGGAAAGCATAAAAAAACTAATTAGTACAATTATCATAGCGATAGGAGTAATGTAAGTCCAACTTCCATACATTTTTAATAATATATGCAAAGGCAATATAAATATTACTAAATATGTTAAGGTGTGTAGCTTTTTCCAATTACTCTTTAGTAACTTGATACTGATATCGTTAGATGTAACTGCTAATAATGTAAAAATTACAAGTATTGACAAACCTGTGAACGTATGTATACAAGTACCAAAATTTAATAAGTTTAACTTTTTATTAAAAATTACAAGAACACTATGATGACTTGCAAAACAAAAAGCGGCAATCCCAAAGTAACGACGATTTTTAGATAGTAATTTTATAAAAGTATGTTTATGAAAATGAGGAAAAACTATTTTGAATATTGAAGGATATATAGTAGCGCTATAATAAATTAATGATACAAAACCTATAATATTCGCTAATGGTGCTATCTTCAAAACAAAAGTAAGCAAAGCACTAATAATATAGCCCCAAATAACTAGTTGGCTAAAAACTAAGTATCCCTTGCCCAATAAAAATTTTAATTGCATATTTACAACTTTTTTAGTAAATATTCAAGTTTTGATTTGAGCTTTTAGAATAGCAATCATTTTGGGGATCTTGGTTATGTGAATCTACTGAATTTGTAAAAATTTTGTAAAGCGGAATGAGGAATTACCAATTACAGAATGTTTTTTGTATTTTTGAGATTTCTTAATAGTAAAACTAGTACTGCACCCGACAAAATTCCGCCAACCCAACCGCCCAAAGCATTGACAAAAATCCACCAACCAGACTGTTCAACTACTTGCCGCAAAATCAACCATTGGATAATTCCAATTGCAGGGCCAATCAAAAACATGGAGTTATAAGGGTTAGGGCCGCATAAAAGAACGGCAATACAAAAACCAAGGGTAGTTCCTGATATCCACAACTTGTCAGATACGGAAACTTGCCGTCGTAGCACTAACAATTGCATGAACCCTAATGTTAGTCCGACTGTAATAGCAACGGCCAATCTTCGTGGAATGCTACCGAATGGCTGTACAGTCATATGGGCGATCGCTGCCAAAATACCGCCCCCAAATAAACCTACAATATTCACTAACACCCATTGAAGATAAAAACCTACTCCCACTTGTAGCTTTTTAGCTTGAGATGGTTGAATTTGTTGGGGAATCTCTTGACGATACTGGGCTGGAACTGTTGGAGGTGGGGAATATAGTGGGGGTTCAGAATTAATTGGCTGCGGTTGTGGTACATCGCCAGGATGTGTATAAGGTAGTGTTACTGCGTATCCTGGAGAAGTGGATATTTGTGTTGGCATGTCAGCACCCAACTGCAGCAACCCAGCTAAAGCCTCTGTTGCTGATTGATAGCGTTGACGAAAGTCATAACGTATCATCCAATCTAAGATATCTGCTAAGGTCTGGCTCACCTCTACCGAGTTACGCCAAATAATTTCAGCTGTCTGCACATCTTCTTGTAGCTGATGGGGCATTAACCCTGTCAAAGCTTGAATGCCAATCATACCCACAGCATAAACATCACTACTTAATCTGGGGCTACCGCGACTCTGTTCGCTAGGCATATAACCAGCAGTACCAATACCCACAGTCATTTTAGTTACGCCTTCACCGTTTACCATCTGAGTACTAATTTCCTTCACCGCCCCAAAATCTATTAATACAACCTTGCGATCGCTGTTGCGGCGAATTAAGTTAGGAGGTTTAATATCTCGGTGAATGACATTATTTTTATGGACAAAAGCTAATGGTTGCAGAATATCCTGTAATAGCGAAATAGTATAAGCTTCACTCAATGGCTTACCAGGAATGAGTTCATCGCCGATAGGATGACCATCAATAAATTGTTGAACTAAAAAGAATTCTTGATTTTCTTCAAAATGAGCCATTAATTGCGGAATTTGGTCGTGGGTTCCTAATTTATGTAGCAATTGTGCTTCTGATTCAAATAAGCGCCTGGCAACTTGCAAAGTCATGGGGTCAGTTGCCATCGGTTTGAGTTGTTTAACTACACAAAGACTGTTGTAAAGTTTCGTGTCTTCAGCGATGTATGTTTGACCAAAACCACCAGCACCCAAAACTCGAATAATTTTATAACGTCCATCTAGTACCTGACCAAGCATAAAAGACACACTTACTAGAAGAATGCCTAGTATTTTAACCTCACTCTTTGAAATGCCAAGTGGTAGGTGTCTTTATATACGTTTCGGATATTGCGTTATAGATGAAGCTCCTAGCTTGGAAGCAGGTACAACCCACCAAAAAATAGACAGAAATGCCAACTTCACAGATGGCAAGCATGTTTATGAAAAAGCAGTGCGCTATTATCAGCAGCAGAAAGTGCCCTCCAAAGAGGACACCTCCGATATCACGACTATTTCTACATCAGAACAAGTTGCGCTGTTATAAAAACGCAACAAAGTAAAGGAATTAAGCGCACAAAGCCTCAGTACGCTCTTTAAACATACGAACTGTTGTAATCACTTGTGCTAGCTGTGAATAATACATCTCGTCCACAAACATTTTTGATTGCACTCTGTATTCTTCTGGTAGTCGTTCAATTTGTTCAAGTCCATCAAGAAGGTGATCGACAGCTTCTTTTAATTGTGGTTTTGCGTCCCCATACAGTTTTTTTATCAATCGTAATTGTTCCTCCGCAAAAGCCGCATCATGTCGCACTTGGGCTATTTCGTATCGTGAACGTGCCGCCTGCTCAATTTCGCTTGATACGGAATCGTATAAAACTTTCATCATCCGGCGTTGTGCCTGCCCTCCATCATAAATTGCCTGAGCTTGTTGTTCTCGCAAGGCACGTTGTTCTTGAGAAGGAAATATCTTTTCTAAAAGACCCATACCTTCTAGTACATTACCGTTTGATGTATACATCATGTATGTCTTTATTTTATTGATAATATCGTCGTTACCAGAATTTTTAGAAATTCTTGCTTCATTGTTTTTACGAGTAATACCAAATTTTGGCTCATTAAAAAAACTCATTTACTAACCTTCCTTTATAACTTAAAATCTGGCTCATCTTTTTCGTGATTGCGCTTTAAATCCGTCATGAAATCGTCAAAGTTAACTGATTGATTGTTATTTTCTTTATATTGTCCATTTTTATTTCCAACCTTATGAACATGTTCAGCAGTAACAAACACATTTCCATTTTCTTTATGATTGTTTTCCTGTTCACTATCTGTCTCACCAATAGATTCCTTTGCTTTTTCCCTTTCTGCCAAAATTTTCTTAACTAGCTCCTGTCTATATTCTGCTTGTGCCTTTTCGCTAAAAACTTCATCAAAGACACTCTCCCAAATTGCATCTTCTTTTATCCTATACTGATGCTTCCTGCTAACATATGTCTCAACATCTTTATTTCTTTCGCGCACTATCAATAAAGCATTATATTCATTTACTTTAATATTTTCATTTTGTAATTTCCAAAAAAAATCATCAATTGAATCAAAGTGCATGAAGAAAGTTTTATAGAGAATAGGCGCTGAATCAATAGCAAAAAATACGGCAAAAATAATCAGGTGCATTCTTCCTTCTGGGGTTATGTCAAAATGCCGCCTCCCTTCTGATTGCGCGTCGGTTAACCCCTTTTGTAACTCACCTTTCTTGTTGTACTGGTTTGCAGAGATATTGGCAGGAATATTTGAGTTTTCATCGAGGCGTGTAAAGCCCATTTCCACAATGGCATTGAGCATCCTGCCATAACTCAAAACGGCCGGGTCACCTCTGCGAATAGCGTCTCTTTCTTTTTGAAGACGTTGTCTTTCCGCATCATATTTTTCTACTCTTTTTCCTGCGGCTTCATCCTTATAGAACTCTGTCTTTCCAGAAGGACTTATTCTAGCTCTTGTTCTTACGCGATTTACCTGATCTTGTTGAATGGATACTATTTTGTCTTTACGGTCGATTTCTTTTTCAAGGTATTGCTTGATGTTATCTTTGAAGGCAAAAATGACAAGGGATGTTGAGAAAAAAGCACCAATGATCCCCCCGACCATTAGGCGCAGGAGCAGGGTTCCCCAGATTTCTACCCAAATACCAGGACTGAACCACCATTTTGCTTTCTTTTTACGTCCTGACACGGCCATTTTATCCAGCAAAAAAACCGCCGTTCCTACCACTGCTGCTGTCGCCCATGCTCCAAGCACGGAACCTGCGAATAAGTAATACCCCGTCATGAAGCCGCCGAGCGCTGCAACGCTGCCTACTAAAACCACCATGCTGCCAATCAGGGTATAGCGGGTGGTTAATGAATGCTGGATAATATCTTCGCGGTAAACGCTTGCTGCAAAAGATGCGATATCACGGTATATATCGACCGTTCGCTGCTGCCAGGTACGCGGCGGTGCGTTTTTAACGTAGCGTTTCTGGCGCTGCTGTTTGCGTACCTGGTAATGGGGGTACGTTATTTTTTTAAAAGGGTTATGATCTTGCAACCACCACTGCCAGACAAATTTTCTCGGTTGCTGTTTGTTGTTATGGTTTTTCATGGTCAATGTCCTGTGGGATCAGTCACCAGCACCTCATTAAAGACATAATGAGTCATGGTGCTTTTTATAGGACTTTCGAGAACACAGACATTGCAGTCATTGGACATCGAAATAGATCCCCCGATTAATCCTTCAAAATCAACGAGCAACAAATATTAAACAAACGCTCATTTTTCAAATTTCATAAAAATGAACATTTGTTTTGTTTATTTATTCACTAATAAATCAGACATCTCTAAAACAGGCTGTCGGAATGCCGTTCTCCATAGAAGAAACGAATCACCGCAACCTGGTTTTGCTAAAATTGCGGTGCACGAGTAGTATTTTAGGAATAGTTTTCTGTAAAATTCCGTAGGCTTATCCGTACAAGCAACGTAAGTTTTTAATCGTTGGGAAGATTTTGCGTCCCATTTCCGAGTGTTATGGGGCATAATAGCAGAGGGGGAAGTAGCCCCCTATATGTAGATGACAACAACTAGTCGTCAAAAACAACTACAGTAAATTGTTTTTGACGAAGAAGTGGGCTTCTAGTGGCATAGAAGTCTGCTTCTCTGATAAAAACAGCACAAGGGCTGTTTTAGTATGTTATGCGCGATTTTATTCAGTGTAACATGCTAATGTTGTTGTATGCGTTTTTCTCCTCATGAGAAAAATACAAAATTTAAGAAGCACCTTTTTAAAGTAGAGGAAAGGCGTATTCACTTAGACCTCTGCGAGCAGCCAATGTTCCCCAGTCCAACACATTGGCAACAGTAAATATTAAGCACTTTGAAGAAAAGGATCTTGCCTTTAGGAAGATACAAGCGCAGTCTACAGATCAATTTCTGACTTAGCTATACAACCTCGATCCAGAGAAAATGGTTAAAATACTGGAATTACAGTCTCAAAGTCTCAAAAAGCTACCGATGAATTTTGCACAACTACACTACTTGAACTATTGAGCAAAAAAGTACCAGACTTTGCTGGCTATATTTTGTCGTACAAATCCAAAAATTCATAGCTGAACGTTGACCGCTAATGTTACATCTAATATCGTTGAGCGGTAAAAAATCAACGTGAAAGCACAGGTATTTAGAGGCGTAAATCAACTTTCTTACGAAGAGATCCCAGTACCGACTCTGGAACCGGATGAAGTGCTGGTACAGGTACAAGTCGTGGGTTTGTGTCAGTCAGATATCAAAAAAATTCGTTATCCTCTGTACGAACCACCGCGTATATTTGGACATGAAACTGCTGGCACGATCGCCGCAGTAGGTTCTGAAGTCAAAGCTTGGCAAGTGGGACAACGAGTAGCGGTGATGCACCACATCCCTTGTATGCGTTGCGCTTACTGCCTAAATGATAATTTTTCCATGTGCGATGTCTACAAAAACATCTCCACGACAGCTGGATTTAATGCCAGCGGTGGCGGTTTTGCTGAGTATGTCAAGGTTCCAGGACATATTGTGCAAAATGGTGGGTTAATTCCCATTCCCGATCGCATTAGTTTTGAAGAAGCGAGTTTTGTAGAACCGACCAACTGCTGTCTCAAAGCAGTGAAAAAAGCTCAAATTGCCCCCGGACAAACTGTTTTAGTCACGGGAGCCGGGCCAATTGGATTAATGTTTGTGATGTTGGTGAAGTATTTCGGAGCCAAAGCGATCGCCACCGATTTACTGCCCTCTAGAATTGAAAAAGCTGTAAATGTCGGCGCAGAAGCAGCTTTCGACGCACGCGATTCCGATTTACCTGCGAAAATTCATGCCCTTACCGATGGTATGGGTGTTGATGTCACCCTGCTGGCTGTCCCTAGCGAGAAAGCCTTCGCTCAAGCACTTGACTGTACCCGCAAAGGTGGCAAAATCTTGTTTTTCGCGGAATTCCCCGATGAATTAGAAATACCTATTAATCCCAATATTCTCTATCGCCGCGAAATCGACTTGATGGGCAGCTACAGTTCATCGTACCGCCTTCAGAATTTGTCGGTTGACATTGTATTTAATCGGCGCATAGATGTGCAAGCATTAATTAGCGATCGCTACCCATTACAAAATTTATCAAAAGCCGTAGAACAAGCGATCGCTCCGACTCCGGAAACCTACAAGATATTGATTTATCCCCAGTGAGGAGATGAGGGAGATGAGGGAGATGAGGGAGATTAGAGGCTATGCAGATAGATTAATATTTTCTCCCCCAGCCTCCCCCGCTCCCCCAGCTCTCTTT
>NZ_JAECZA010000229.1 GCF_016056275.1 Dendronalium phyllosphericum CENA369
AAATAATAGATTACTACAAACTCCGTTTTCAAATCGAATTTAACTTCCGTGATGCCAAGCAATTTTGGGGTTTAGAGGATTTTATGAATTTGAGCCAGACTGCTGTGACTAATGCGGCTAATCTTGCCTTCTTCATGGTTAATTTATCCCATCATCTTTTGGCTGATTTCCGTAAACATAATCCTGATTCTGGCATTATTGACCTGAAAGCTTACTACCGTGGTTTTCGATATGTCCGTGAAATGTTAAAAATACTTCCTCAAAAGCCTGAGCCTATTTTATTAGCCCAAATTTTTGCCAAGCTCACTTCTTTGGGACGTATTCATCCCCTTTCCACAGGCGTTGAAGCCTCGTAAATTGGCTAAGGTATTGATTTAAACAAGAGCTTGTAGCTAGCCCAAAAGCCTCTATTTAGCTGCATATTGCGGACATCACGGTTCAAACAAGATTATGCAACCATTTCAGCAAGTTTGCGTCACAGGGATATCCTGCCCCTATTAATTGGCAGACTTTAGAGGTATAAAAATCTTGGAGATCCATTAGACATATTTCGCAGATTAATACAACTCTTGCCTTCGGAATATGACTAAAGTCACGTTTAAAAATAGTCAGAAACAATCTCCGTAAAGCCTCGTCATTACACACATCACAGACATAATGGAAGCCCACCTATGACTCGTCTTCATCAATGGAAATCTGGTACTGCTGCTCTGATGACAATGGCAATTGCCACAAGTGCCGTTATCCCTATGATTGCAGTAGCTCCTGCTAACGCACAATACAACATCGGGCAATCAAGAACAGTTACCATTCCTTCTGGAGTGAATTTTCCCGTCAAAATTAAAGATGACAAAGTTACTGTTAAACCTGGTGATACTAAATCTTTGACGCTGAGAATAGCTAATGACATTATCGACAGCAATAGAAATATCTTGATTCCCAGAAACACTGAAGTTGTCGGACAGCTAGAACCTGTAAACTTGGGTAGTTATTCCAGAGATAGAGATTACGGACAAGGTGTGCGGTTCGTAGCGCGAGAATTAGTATTTTCTAACGGTCAACGTCAGTCAATCAATGCAACTTCTCAAACCTTTAGTACAACTGAAAGAGTTTCGCAAGGCCCCAGTTCTAGTCGGGTTTTAACTGATGCAGCTATTGGTGCGGGTGCTGGTCTTTTAGGTTCGCTAGTGACAGGCGATCGCAAAATCAATGATATCAAACCGATTATCGGTGCGGCAGCTGGTGCTGGTGCAAGTATAGTGTTACGGAAAACAGAAGGAGATGCTTTCGTCCTTCGCAACCAAGATTTGAGGCTGACTCTGAACTCTAACTTAGTGCTATACCGTTACTAAGTTGCACTCAACTTTAGTTGTGACTTTAATCATCTCCCAATAGCGATCGCCACTTTAACTGAGGTGTGCGATCGCTTCATTTTTCAGCAACTATTTTATTTATGTCTCGTCTAAATTAATGTCCATATTTATTTGGATTTAGTTGGTTGCAAGTAGTATTTTATAGGTATTAAGTAATAGTCTTTTATTCTATTGCTTAATACCTATTTTCTTAGATTAAAATAGATAGAAAATTACTCTATAAAAAACAAAGACTAGGAACTTTAGATTTCATTAGATGTCTAATTAATTAACAGAAGAAACAATAAAAATACTGGAGTAAAAATTAATGTTTACTTTAAATCGTTGGCAATCTGCAACATCTGCTCTCATGGCTTTGAGCGTTACAACAGGGACTTTAGCACCCTTTATTGCAGCTTCGCCATCTTTAGCTCAAACGACTTTTTCTGATGTTTCATCTAACTACTGGGCAGCACAATTTATTCAAGAATTATCACAGCGGGGTGTAATCGCTGGATTTCCTGATGGTAGCTTCCGTCCAGAAGAAGCTGTGACACGCGCTCAATTTGCAGCGATGGTTAACAAAGCTTTCCAAAAAGCCCAGCAACGGCAGCCAATCAGTTTTATCGATGTGCCAAGCAATTATTGGGCATCTAGTGCTATTCAGCAAGCTTACACTATTGGTTTCCTATCAGGGTATCCTGGGAATCGTTTTGAGCCTAATCAAGCTATTCCCCGCCAGCAAGTTTTAGTTTCCCTTGCCAATGGTCTGGAATATTCTACCAATGCTAATGTCGAAAGCACTCTGCAATACTTCAACGATGCCAATAACATCGCTGACTACGCTCGTAGTCCGATCGCGGTGGCAACAGAGAAGAAAATTGTAGTGAACTATCCTAATGTGAAGTTCTTGAATCCAACTGCAACTGCTACACGCGCCCAGGTGGCAGCTTTTATCTACCAAGCATTGGTGAGTTCTAATCAAGCTTCAGCAATTAATTCGCCCTATATCGTCGCTCTTGGAACCACTACACCAACACCGATATCTGTAACAATTCCTCAAGGCACTGCCATACCTGTGAAGTACGATCAAGCTAAAAAAATTCTGGTGACTAAGGATGAAACTGCGCCTTTGACACTGACCGTATCGCAGAATGTGGTTACGCAAGATGGATCTGTGGTGATTCCTGCGGGTAGTCAGGTTGTCGGTCAACTCAAACCTGCTACAGGTGGTTCTCAATTCGTTGCCCAGAAACTGGTTTTGCCTACAGGTCAAGAGTATCAGCTTAATGCTACTTCTGAAGTGATTACCAAAACAGAAACTGTCAAGAAGGGCATTAGTACTGGTGCAATCATTAAAGATACTGTTCTAGGTGCAGGAGCCGCGGCTGCGGTATCCGCAGTTACAGGCGATCGCGCTATTGCCACAGAAGAAGTCTTAGGCGGTGCTGGTATCGGTGCTTTAATTGGTTTGTTCTTCGGCAAAAAGAGTGTTGACTTAGTTGCAATTAACCCAGACACAGATTTACAGATGACTATCAATCAAAATTTGCTAGTTTCACTTAGATAGTCAGTTGTCAGTTGTTAGTTGTCAGTTGCTACTAACCACTGACTATTGACTATTGACAAATTGGCAACCAAATTATAAACGTAGTTCCCGGTGCATCGGGTGAAGTAAGTTTAGAGTCAATAGCAGGGCTGAAAACCTCAATTTCGCCCTGCATTTGCTCGATTAACTGTTTAGCGATCGCTAATCCCAAACCCGTACCTGGAATTGCTGTTTGTGCCTGTACGCCTCGGTAATGGCGTTCTCCTAAATGTTCTAAATCTTGTGGGGGAATGCCAGGCCCGCTATCACTAATGGCAATTCCTTGAAGATTAGCTTTTTGTTGCCCCGCTTGAATGAAAATTTTTCCGCCTGCGGGAGTATATTTTAAGGCATTGTCTACAATATTGCTCAATACTTCTTGTAAGGCTTTAATATTAGCGCTGACTTGCGGTAAGTTTCGGGGAATTTCTGCTTTTAGTTGGAGATTTCGCTCTTGGGCTATTGCTTTAGCTGAGGCTAACAATGGTACTAATAAATCGGCTATGGCGCAATCAGCTGCTTTATCTCCCGTTCCCGGTAACAAAAGTGCTGGTTTGGCTTCTTTTTGTACTGTTGCTTCTACAAATACTTCATTTTCGGGTAGTGTTAGTGGCGCGACATCTGCCTCCCAATCAATGACTTTCTCAAATTGTTGTAGTAACTCTTGGAGGCGATCGCTTTCCCTAACGATATTATCTCCCACATCGCGGTTAGGATCGCCCGGTCGCAATCGCTTTAATAACAGCTTGCCGAAAGTCCGCAATGCCGTTAAGGGGTTACGAAACTGGTGTAGTAAGTTATCTAGCAAATCTCGCTGCTGTTCTTGCAAAATTTGTTGTTGATGCAGCTGATGTTGCAACCACGCTCGCTGCCGATCCAAAATACAAGCGATCGCCAGCGTTTGACCTATTCTTTGAATTTCACTTTGCTCTTGTTGGTTCCAAGCCCTGTCTTCCCGACCTGTTACCAATAATCCCATCATCATACCCTCATGGATTAGAGGTAAGACCATTTGGTGTCTGCTAAACAAATTTTCTTCTTTAAAATTGGGCTGTTCGCTATCTGGTGTTTCTGCCTCCCCTGAAGCTGTGGGAGATTCTGAACCTGCTGTCAATAATTTTCCCTGTTGCTGGGGCAATACCAAAACATTCCCAATTTGCAGTTGCTTACCTGCTGTTGTCTCAGTAATCTCTTGGGTTGGCTGTAATACTGCGGTTTCTGGGTAAACCACTACAGGAATCAGTTTTGCCTCACCTGAGGAAGCCTCTACCAATTCTTGAGTTAGGTAAACAACACTTAAAGTTGCTCCCAGCCCTTGGGTTAGCAATGCTATTTGCTCTCGGCATAGCGCCACAAAATCCGAACTGGCAGACATTAACATTTTTCAGCTCTTGCTCAGGATCGCTAACTTTGAAGGAAGATAAAAGAAGAAGCTAAATTTTGCCTCATTTAATAAAGCTTAACTAAAATCTTCTCAGTCATGGTTTGTACCAGGGGATTATATCCTCCACCACTGCCGATTTATCTATATTCAAATATATTATTTTTCTTGTATTAAAAGTTAAGAAACTATTGATCTTTAGAACTAGAACCTATATAATTACGACGGATTTTGTAGCTATCACTACAATATATAGCTTGAAAGAGGAGGACAATAGGTTGGCAAGAAGACGGAAACGGAAAAGTCGTCGTCGCCAAGAAGGACGGCGAATTCTAGAGCATGTGCCTCAATATAGCATCGAAAGCGGCGAAGAAAAACCTGTAACAGCAGCAAGAAAATTTATTCAAGCTGAAAACATCGCGCCGCCAGCGTTGCTACTAGTAAAACGAAACGAACATACTACAGATCGTTATTTCTGGGCAGAAAAGGGTCTGTTTGGTGCTCAATACGTAGAAGAAAACCATTTCTTGTTTCCCAGCCTGCGGACATTAGAAGCTCCTGTAGGTTCTGAACCTGTAGCTGTGGCTAGTCGTTAAATCATAAATGGTTATCTAATAGCTTGAGTGTGGCTTCTGACAATCATTTAACTGGCAAAGTTTCTCAGTTTCTGCAAGATTTGTGTTTTTTTAAGTTTCTAACTAATTTGCCAGTAAAGCTAGTCCAAGTAGTTGGACAATCAACTTTGCTCAAACCATATTAGTTTGGATGAGTTGATTTTTAGTCAAATGATGCATAAGGGAGTTAAGAGAGCCAAACGCATCCAAAAGCGAGAGTTGAGTTGCGCTCTTACCTAGAGGATTGATCGATTAAGTAAGCCTATCAAAAATATGGCTTTATCCCTACGACATTTCGCCGTAAGGAAACCAACATCACCCCAGTGGTCTTTCCTCTTCCCTAATGTTTATTCACTGAAAGAATTTGCCAGAAGTCTGCATCTCACACTAAAAGATGGACATAGAAGCTAACAGTTACTCACCAAGTTTTAACTGTAGTGCCCTTTGTAACTCAATAATTTCATCTCGATGGGCGATTACAGTCATTTTACTTGAGGAGGTTTGTTGATTTGGAGTTGTTTCCAATTGCAGCGACACCTTCTCAAGTCTTCCAGCTTTTTTCCAATAAAAAATACCACTTAAGGGTGATAGCAGGACTATTCCTAGGAAGAGACTACTGACGCTAGGAAAAAGCAGCGATAACACCAGTGATAGACAAGCAAGACCAGCAGTGGCCAGCAGTGTCAAAAAGACGGCTAAAAACCAGCTTGGTTGAACAAACCCTTCAAAAGTCACTTGGTTTTGTTCTTTGTTTACCGCTGCCACTTGATAAGACCGAGAGTAGAAATACTCCTTAATTTTCGGCATTAAAGTAGCTTCTGCTTGCTCGGATACCAGTTGAGCTGTTTCTGTACGGTCTTTGGTCGAGGCACGAATAAAGAAAATCAGCCCAATGGCTAACAATAAAGTTAACAGCAGTGTGGATGGCAGAATAGCAGTATCCATAACTAATCGCATCTGTTGATTGTTGACTGTTACAGTTAACAGTCAACGACTACTACAAGTCACTAGTTTACCAATATCAATTATTCGTTAGTTTGTCCTCCGATTGATATAGTCGTCCCAAAGTTGAGCCAAATCCTGCGCTTGACCTTCCCATTCTGGAGAAACTTGGTACATCCGCCTAGGCCGTCCTCGCCCTTCGAGTTTTTTCCAATACCCATTAATTGCTCTTTGGTCTTCGAGAAATTTGATCGCACTATAAAGAACGGTATCCGAAAGCCGATAAGTTGGGTATTCAGTTTCTAATTGTTGGATTAACTCAGTGCCGTAGGATTCACCTTGTAGCAAAATGTACATTATATAACATACTGCTAGTTCCTGACAGAGGTAAGTTGGCGGAGGATTCTCAAAGAATTGATATATATCCTCAAGTTTCATAGTTAGTGAATGGTTAAAAAAATGCCTGAAGGTAGAATCTACAATCCTTGTAGTCAGTATATAGTAATACTCAAAAGAGTAAGTATATATCGCTACTGAGGCAGAATTTCCAAAGTGTAAACATTAAGCAACGACCCACACTACTAAAATCGTGGGAATTACTCATGCAGATTTCAGGAGCGTAGGAATGTAAAATCCTACGCTCCTACCAAACTCTAGGCGGTGTGTTGAGGAGCAATTGAGACAGCGGCTTTGCCTCTGCCTTGGTGTTTAGCGATGCCGAGTTGGTTAAAACTGCTGAAACATAAGATGCCATCGAAGAAATTTTACAGGTAAAATGCTTTTTTGTCTGTAAAGTTAGTCAACACTTTCTTTTTCAGTAGTTATGCTATGGAAAGCAGGGGGAGATGAGGGAGCAGGGGGAGTAGGGGAAGAAAAATTACAACTGACAACTGATAACTAACTCAGCACTATTCTGGTAAATGTGATAGTAAATTTAGCAAGCGCCTAGCACATTGGTGAACGGTATGTCGCAAATTCCTGACGCTCCATCTTCTTCATCTAATCTTCGGGCAATTGCCCAAACATTTCGTCTTATAGGTTGGATTAGCTTTTGGATTCAGTTAGCGCTAGGTGTAGTTTCTGGCGTGATTTTACTGGCAAACAGCTTGTTTGGGCGCAATGCTAGTAATCTTGGTAATAATGCCGGAACTGGATTTGGCATCTTGTTAGAAGTTGGCGGACTTGGTGCGTTGGGTACAGGCATTTATTTGGCTTACCGTTACACGAGATTTGGCAACCAGCTACAATCCTCCAATCCTAGCAACCGTCCTCGAAAAAGTGAGACTGTACAAGTATTGCGCTTGGGACTGTGGGTAAATCTAGCGGGAATACTGTTGACTCTTTTGGGAGCACAAGCAATAGTAGGTAGTTTTACACTCAGGGCATTATCTCAGGGTCAATTTATCTTTTCTCCACAAGCTAATCAAGCAATCATCAGTGGTCTAGATATGTTTGTGGTGTTGGCAAACATCCAGACTCTACAAGCCCACTTCGCAGGGCTTGTAGCAACGCTTTGGCTCCTTAATCGGATTAATAAGCCTTAATGCGCGATCGCTGATGCTTTCCTGATGGCAGTGAGTTATGCTATAAGCCAAACTTTGCCCTCAACTGAGACTGAATTTTTTCAATCAACGTTGTTTTTACAGTCACAGCAAGCCAAAATTACTATATGCTGCTGATTGTGTTAACTGTATTCACAAAAAGATCCTAGGCTGGAGACTGAGAAAAGTTTGTGCTGGATATCAAGCAAATACGGGAAAATCCGCAATTAGTTAAAGAACGGTTAAATAGTCGTAATGGTAAATACGACATCGAACCGATATTACAGCTAGATCGCCAACAACGGGAACTAGAGGTGACGCGGAGTCAACTTCAAGCCCGTAGTAACGAAATCGGGAAAATCGTCGGGCAAAAAATTAAATCTGGTGTCGCTCCTCAAGACCCAGAAATTAAAGCTTTGCGAGACGAAGGCAACTCCATCAAAGTTAAGTTAAGCGAACTAGAACCGCAAGAGAAAAATTTCAAAGCTGAAATAGAGCAATTGCTGCTAGCACTTCCTAACTTACCAAGCGACTCTACACCTCTTGGTAAGGGTGAGGAAGAAAATATAGAAGTGCGCCGCTGGGGTGAAGAATACATACCCCAAAACTCGCATATTCTCCCCCACTGGGAAATTGCCGAAAAGCTGGGTATTCTTAATGTTGAGCGAGCTGTGAAAGTTGCTCAAAGTCGCTTTGTGACTCTGATAGGTGCTGGTGCGGCGCTGGAAAGAGCATTAATTCAATTTATGCTGACTCTCCAGACTCAAGCTGGATATGTAGAAATCAGTCCGCCATTTTTAGTAAATACTAATTCTTTGACGGCGACTGGTCAGCTACCCAAGTTTGCGGAAGAAAGCTTTAAATGTGCTGATGATGACTTATGGTTGATTCCGACAGCTGAAGTTCCAGTTACTAATCTTTACCGTGGAGAAATTCTAGCGGCTGAAGATTTGCCTATCTACCACTGTGCTTACACTCCTTGTTTTCGTCGGGAAGCAGGAAGTTATGGGCGCGATATGCGGGGGTTAATTCGTCTGCATCAATTCAATAAGGTAGAACTGGTGAAATTTGTTAATCCCAATACTTCTTTTGACGAATTAGAAAAGTTGACAGAGAATGCAGCAGCTGTTTTACAAGCACTGCAATTGCCTTACCGTGTCATCAATTTATGCACTGGGGATTTGGGATTTTCTGCTACGAAAACCTATGATTTAGAAGTTTGGCTACCTTCGTCTGGGAAATATCGAGAAATTTCCAGTTGTTCTAATTGTATTGATTTCCAAGCGCGACGGGCTGATATTCGCTTTAAAGAGGCGGGGAAGAAAGGTACTCAATTCGTACATACCCTTAATGGTTCTGGTTTGGCGGTGGGACGAACAATAGCAGCAATTTTGGAGAATTATCAACAACCCGATGGAACAGTACGGATACCCGAAGCGTTGCAACCTTACTTAGGGCGTGAGCTATTGTAGTCAGTTGTCAGTTGTCAGTGGTCAGTTGTCAGTTGCAAAGAGTGCTGAGTGCTGAGTGCTGAGTTCAGTATTCTCCTGTGCTCCCCTGCTCCCTCATCTCCCCCTGCTCTCCCTACCTTCAATAGTCATTTTTGGGTTGGTCGAATACTAGTTTGTGGCACATCTTAAAATAGAAAGAAGTATATAGCTTAATATCTTCACTAATTTACTCTATGTCAGTTTTAGCAGCGATCGCAGTCTTGGCTGTTTTAATCTTGGTACACGAGTTGGGACACTTTGTTGCAGCACGTTCTCAAGGTATTCACGTTAACCGCTTTTCTTTGGGGTTTGGCCCTATTCTTTGGAAGTACCAAGGATCGGAAACCGAATATGCTATCCGCGCCTTTCCTTTGGGTGGCTTTGTGGGTTTTCCTGACGACGACCCAGATAGCGATATTCCACCCAATGACCCGAATCTGCTGCGTAACCGTCCAATTTTAGACCGGGCGATCGTCATCAGTGCTGGAGTAATAGCAAATTTAATATTTGCCTATTTGGTACTAGTACTACAATTGGGTATCGTTGGTATTCCAGAGAATAACTACCTACCGGGTGCGATCGTCAGGCCTGTTAACGAACAATCTGTTGCCTATCAAGCTGGTATTAGGGAAGGAGACATCATTCTGGCCGTTAACGGTCAACAACTTGCTGCTTCGGAAAAATCGATAGCCTTACTAACCAAAGAAATTCAAACTCACCCCAGTCAGCAAATTGAACTGAAAATTCAGCGTAACAACGAACAACTATCATTGCCGATAACACCAAAAACAGGAACTGACAACAAAGGTGTGATAGGTGTTGAACTAGGGCCAAATGGTACGGCTTTTTATCGTCGCCCCCACAATCCTCTAGAAATTTTTAGTATTGCTGCTAACAGATTCCAACAGTTATTTGTTGGTACTGTTAAAGGTTTTGGGCTATTGATTACTAACTTTCAACAGACTGTTGGACAAGTTTCCGGCCCTGTTAATATTGTCAAAATAGGCGCACAATTAGCTGCAAACAATAGTGCTAACTTGTTATCTTTTGCAGCAGTTATTAGCATTAACTTGGCAATCATTAATATTTTGCCTATACCTGCTTTAGATGGCGGACAACTCGCTTTTCTGCTGATTGAAGCTTTGCGTGGTAAGCCATTGCCTACCCGCATTCAAGAAGGTGTAATGCAAACTGGTTTAATGCTACTGTTAGGACTGGGAATTTTTCTGATTGTTAAAGAAACTACTCAGTTAACTAGCCAGTTGGAATGGGTACAAAAATTGTTTCAGTGAGTATCACTCGTAAATCGCGATCTAAGAAGCAACGGGCACTAGAAATTCTAGTTCGCCTGAAGCATCTTTATCCAGATGCGACTTGTTCTTTGAACTACTCAACACCAGTACAACTGCTAGTGGCAACTATTCTCTCTGCCCAGTGTACGGATGAGCGAGTGAATAAAGTAACGCCAGGGTTATTTAGTCGGTTTCCTGATGCAGCTAGTTTAGCCAACGCTGACTTAGTAGAGTTAGAAAACTTGGTACGTTCCACAGGGTTTTATCGCAACAAGGCGAAGAATATTCAAGCATCATGTCGGATGATTGTGTCGGAATTTGACTCTGTTGTACCCAACAAAATGGAGCAATTATTGCGGCTTCCAGGTGTAGCACGCAAGACGGCAAATGTAGTTTTAGCTCATGCTTATGGGATTAATGCTGGAGTGACTGTAGATACTCACGTAAATCGCCTCAGTCAGCGTTTGGGTTTAACCGAACATTCAGATTCCATCCGCATTGAAAAAGATTTAATGGGGTTGCTACCTCAAGCAGATTGGGAAAATTGGTCAATTCGGCTTATCTATCACGGTCGTGCTGTTTGTAAAGCCCGTTCTCCAGCTTGTGAAATTTGTCAACTTGCCGATTTATGCCCTACTAGTAACAAACCAGTGCTAATAGTACGACAACAAGAACCCTAGAATTGATAGGGACACTGTAGAATGGAAAATGCTGTCTTTAAGTGAATTACATCAAGACATAGATATATGGCCAAGAAGAGCATGATCGAGCGCGAGAAAAAACGCTCTAAATTAGTAGAAAAGTACGCCGAAAAGCGGGAAGCATTGTTAGAAGAGTTCAGAACCACAGAATCTCCCTTAGACAAACTGGAAATTCATCGGCAAATTCAACAATTACCGCGTAATAGCGCACCCAACCGTCGCCGTAACCGCTGCTGGGTGACTGGTCGCCCTAGAGGTGTTTACCGCGACTTTGGGCTATCTCGGAACGTACTGCGGGAATGGGCTCATGAAGGTCTTTTACCGGGCGTGGTTAAGTCTAGTTGGTAGTAGAGACGCAATTAATTGCGCCTGTACAATAGTCAGTGGTCAGTAGTTATTAGTAGTGATAACAACTGACAACTGACAAAATTATTGACCGCAACATTTATCAATTCCCAGACTCTCTAAGAGTAGATCGCTGACGGCGTTAGCGATCGCAAACTCTCCATAAAAGCTTTTGGAAAAATCAAACGCCTGCATCTCTGTAACAATGGCAATCACTAGAGAACCTAAGTCGTTTTCTCCTTCCATACGTTGCCTAACAAAAATTTGTGCTGCGCGTTGGGCAATCTTGTGATTGACTACTTCTGGGATGAATTCTGTATCCAGCCACCGCAATAGACGCTCTTGCAACCATTCGCCTTCAAGGTGGGGATTTTCTGATGGTGGTAGGGTGATGGGTGGAATTGCTTGAGTCATTTTTTTAAATGCAAGAAAAATTAAGGAAATTGCAGGGTCACGCAGAGGATGACTGCTAGCATCTAAATTGCGTGATGGTATTTTTTTATCTATGCAATATGATATCGCTGCTATTATTCAAGGCTATGCTCAAGGCTATTTTCTCATGGCTGATGACAGCGATCGCTTGGGATGGTATCAAAGCCGCGATCGCACTTTGATACCCTTAGACGAACGATTTCGCTACCCTAAGTCGTTACAGCGTGTTCTCAACCAAGAGCGTTTTACAGTGGCAATTAATCGTGACTTTCAGGCTGTAGTTGCTGGCTGTTCTAACCGCGAAACAACTTGGATTTCACCAGAATTAGAAGAAATTTACTGGCTACTTTACCAGAAGGGTTACGCTTATAGTTTTGAAACTTGGCAGGGTGACGAACTCGCTGGGGGAATTTTAGGGATTGTCATTGGCGGTGCTTTCATTGGCGAGTCGATGTTTTACCGCATTACCGAAGGTTCAAAAGTGGCGATGGTAAAGTTGGTAGAAAGATTGCACCAAAGGCAATTTGTAATTTTTGATGCCCAAATGATGAATCCGCACTTAGAAAGATTTGGGGCTTATCGCGTTGAAGATGAAGAATATCAAGCTTTACTTAAACAAGCGTTACAACGGCACTGTTCCCTTGCATAAAGGAAATAACTTAACACTGTATTTAAATCGCTCAATTTTCTCATCAGGTACGATAGAGTTAGCTTATAGAGGTCTGTAGATATGGCTTCAGTATCCCATCAACAAGCAGGAGTTGTTCGCACAGAGCGTGGACTTGTAATTGCAGGTACTCGCATCACTTTGTACCAATTCATAGACTATATCCATAGTGGGTATCCACTTCAGCTTATTCGGCAGTATTTTCCTCAGATTACAGATGAACAATTTGAGGCAGCTATATCTTATATCGAAGCAAACCGCACTGAAATCGAAGCGGAATATCAAATAGTTGTAAAAAAGAACGAAGAAGTCCGTCAATATTGGGAAGCTCGCAACAGCGAACACTTTGCCCAAATTGCAGCAATGTCTTCTAAACCTAGTAAAGAAGCTATCCGCTCGAAGCTGGCAGCTTGGAAAGCCAAGATTGAATCTAGCGCAAGCGAGTGATTTTTCTAATCGATCATAACATCGAAGGGCAAGCAGCATGGCTTTGGGAAACAATCTTTGCTGAAGGCTGGTTAGATTGGGTAACTCTTGGCTTCATTACTTTTGAAGAAGTTGCACTGCCTATTGACAGTAGCGATCGCTTTGTTTGGCGTTTTGCTCAAGAAAACAAAATGATTATTTTGACTGCTAATCGGAGTATGGAAGGCGAGGACTCTTTAGAGAAAACAATCCGAGATGAAAATAACATCAATTCTCTTCCAGTCATTACAATCGCAAAGGTAGATAGGATGGTTGAGCGCAGCTACCGAGAAAAATGTGCTGTCCGTCTAATTGAGATTCTGATTGATATTGAGAACTCAATGGGTGTGGGGCGTATCTTCATTCCTTAAGATGTTAATTTTTGAGCGATCGCAGTTCTCAAATTAGCAAATTAAATATATACCTAACCCCAAACCTTACTGAGCTTTAATTCAAACCCAGGAAGTAAATCTTCACCTGAAAGTAAACTCGGTGCTGGCAAAATCTCAGTTGGTTGTCCTATGCGGTAAATTTCTACTTGTCTTTGTTTGTGGTCAATCAACCATCCAAGCTGAATACCGTTACTCATATATTCTTGCATCTTAGCTTGCAAGGTTGCTAAATCATCGCTACTGGAACGCAATTCCACAACAAAATCAGGTGCAATTGGTGAGAACTCGTAGCGTTGCTGTTCTTCGGTGAGGCTGTTCCAGCGTTCTTTGATTATCCATGCAGCATCCGGCGATCGCACTGCGCCATTAGGCAGAGTGAAGCCTGTAGAAGAATCAAAGACTTCAAGGGGCGACAAGCGAGTTAAAGAGCTTGCTGTATAAGCTTCATAGCCCTTAAACCTCGCTGATAATATGCTTGCTTATTGCGACTGAAACCGACCAGTTCCTCGACCCATGCTTGACACTCATGCCAAGCGACTATCCAATTTTGACCATATAAACCTATCCAGAAATTACTATGACGTTTCTCATTTCTATTTTTTTCTTGACTACGACAAATATAGGAATCAAGTTTTTGAAATTTAGTCCTTTGTCCATGTAACCAAGCACTGGTCATAGCTAAAGCAATTAAAAATATTATTCGTACAAGTCTATCAGG
>NZ_JAECZA010000230.1 GCF_016056275.1 Dendronalium phyllosphericum CENA369
CTCTATGGCATCGAAACCTCTAGAGTCTTAAAACGACAGAACCATACCTGTGCAGCCTGTGGGCTGAAATTCCTGTCAGATGAACTCGTTCATCTACATCACAATGACGGGAACCATACCAACTGGGAAAAAGAAAATCTAATGGCAATCCACCAAAGTTGCCATATTTTCCTGCACATGAGCAAAACCGCAAGGTAAGAACATCGGAAGCTGGGTGCGGGGAAACTCGCACGCCCAGATTTAAATGGGAGGTGCGGGGCATAATAGCCCCCATCGACCCAACCAGCCTGGGAGTAATTCTGGTAATGTCAATTTATCGTTATCTTGTAAAACTATTGGTTCTTGGTTAAGTCGGTAAACTGTTAGCGTCAATTTGTCAGGATCGATCAAAATACCAACTGCACACCCAAGTTCTAGAAATAGCTGAATTTTTTCTACTAGTGGTTTGATGCGGTCTGACTTAGATTTAATTTCTACCATCAAGTCGGGCACTAGCTCTACAAAATCGCGCTGGCTTTTTTTTAGTCTATCAGCACGAACAAAAGACACATCAGGAGCGCGAAGATTTCTTTTTTCGCTATCAGCTTCCTTGCCGTTTTCAATTTCTAATGTAGGCAAAATAAAACCGGCACTAGAACCAGTCACTCGTCCTAATTTTCGCGGGCGTACCCAATTACCGAGTAATCTAATTAATTCAGCACCGATTTCTTCAGAAACAAAATCAGATGGGTCCATAAGAAGTATATTCCCATCTACTAGTTCCATTTGCCATTCGGGATGCTCTGCTTGTAGCTGCTCTAAGTCTGTAATGGTGAACATAAGACCACGGGGAATGCATCTGTATCCATGTTCCTACAAGCTGATAAAAAAAATTATACCAATTTGGAAAATGATTGCGAGATATGGAATGACCAAAAGCTTATCAATTACTTTTTTACAATCCAAAATCTGTCTTGAAAAGTTTGACGGCAGTTGCTACAACGGAGGGAACCTCCGCAACGCACTGCCTCCTCAAGTAGGGAAATCCGCCCACGCAACGCCAGTTGCTACTCTGCGAGAAGCCGCGCGGAGCGCGTCTACAAGCCGGGAAACCCGTCCAACGCACTGGCTCAACTTTTCGCAAAATCCAAAATGGTATTAGCTGCTTATTAAAGTTAAGTAATTGAGTTATGAGTTCTGAGTAGAAAGAATAATACTCAGCGAGAAGTTGCAAGGAGGGTCTCCCTCCGGGCAAACTTCGGTTACTCAGCACTCACTTTACGAAGCAGACTCTTTAGCTGTAGGCGAACCCAACTTATGATTAACAGGTGAAACAGATTCACGACGGCTTGTCCGCAGTTTGGGCTTGGGAGTTCCACGTCCTTCATCTTCGCCAACGCTGCTGTCTGATTTAACCCAACTAGAACGGCTTCTCTCACCAGAATCACGACGCTTGTTGATTTTGGGTTTGGGAACAGGAGCTTCCTCTTGGGGAATCTCTACATCTGATTGCAACCAAGCGGGACGAGTTTGATCGTAAGCGATTTGCAATGCGGCTGCTGCGATCGCTTGAGCATCGTATTTTTCAATTAGTTCGCTGACAATCGGTAAGAATGAAGCTAGACGTTCGCCTGTTAGGGCTTCTCCAACTTGTTCTTGTAACTTCGTGATGTGCCTTGCTTCAATTTGTGCGCGTGTGGGTATCGATAGCAATTGCCAATTTTGGCGATTATGACGTTCAAATATCTGCTGCTTGCGCCGCTCAAATGGCTGTACCAAAGAAATCGCCGTACCTTCTTTACCAGCTCGACCAGTACGACCAATGCGATGGACGTAAGTTTCGACACTATCAGGTAAGTCGTAGTTGATCACATGAGATAACTGATCGACATCCAATCCCCGTGCAGCAATATCGGTGGCTACCACCCAGCGTACCTGACGATTGCGGAATCTGCTCAATAAACGTTCCCGCGCTTGCTGTGACAAGTCGCCGTGGTATTCATCTACACTGTGTCCAGCAGCTTGCAGTTGACTGGTGAGTTCTGCGGCTGTACGTCTGGTACGCACAAAGATTAAAGCGGTTTCTGGATCTTCCATTTCCAGAATTGGCTGTAAAGCTTTGGCTTTTGTCCAGTGACGGGGGATGAGATAAGCTACTTGATTGATTTTATTAGGAGCAGCTTTTGGTTGCTCAACGGTGACAGTCACCGGCGATCGCAAAAATTTGTTCACCAACATGCGAATCGATGGTGGCATTGTCGCTGAGAATAAAGCTGTTTGCCGCTCTTGAGGTGCTTGAGAGAGAATTTTCTCTACATCGTCGATAAAGCCCATACTCAACATTTCATCGGCTTCATCCAACACGAACCACTTAACTCGATCGAGTTTCAGACAGCCCCGTTCTAGCAAGTCAATAACTCGTCCTGGAGTACCCACAACCATATGGACACCACGTCTGAGTTGTAAAATTTGGCGATCGATTGATTGACCACCGTAGATTGCCAATACTCGCAATCCGTCATTACCCATGAATTGGGCGATGGCATCGTGAACTTGAATTGCTAACTCGCGGGTTGGTGTTAAAACCAGGGCTTGTACTGCTCTTTCTTGTACGTCTAGCCGCTCTAAAATCGGCAGCGAAAATGCTGCGGTTTTACCGGTTCCCGTTTGGGATTGACCGACTACATCCCGACCTGCTAGCAGTTGAGGAATGGCTTGTACCTGAATATTAGTAGGTGTGGAAAAGCCAATTTTTTCTAATAGCTCGACACGTTCTTGGGAAATGCCTAATTCTTGAAACGAAAAGTTCATCAAATCTCCTAGATTTAGTTTTTTTGCTTTTGAACTCTTATACCGAAACTGGAGCGTAACTCTTGACAACTTGACCGTAGAGGTCGTATGTATCGGCACTGTGAATCGTTACTGGCACGATGGTTCCTAGCGTTGCTTCACCTTCGATATACACTTGACCATCGACTTCTGGCGAAAATCTAGCCGAACGACCAATCAATTTCCCACTTTCAGGATTTTCCTGCTCAATCAGGACATCAACTGTCTTGCCTACTTCCCGTTGATTTTTGCGCCACGATATGGGCTGCTGGAGTTCCATAACTCGATGCCGCCGTTCATCCATCACTTCTTGAGGCAACCGATTGGGTAGCTGGTAAGCAGGGGTTCCTTCTTCTGGTGAAAATGTAAATACACCTACATGGTCAAATTCATGTTGCTGGACAAACTCTAATAAACTATCGAAGTGTTCTTCGGTTTCTCCGGGGAAGCCAACTATAAATGTTGTCCGCAGTACCGCTGTTGGTAGTGCTGTTTTGATGCGCTCGATAATTTGATTATTCACGCGTCCTTGCCAAGGACGATTCATAGCTCGGAGAATATCGGGATGAGAATGCTGTAATGGCAAATCCAGATAAGGTAAAACGTTCGGTGTTTCTTGGATTGCCGTTATCACATCCGGGGTTAGCCCGGTGGGATAAGCGTAGTGCATTCTGATCCAAGGTATGTCTACTTTGCCCAAGGCGTAAAGTAATTCGGCTAGCTTTGGTTTACCGTAAATATCCAAACCGTAATTAGTGGTGATTTGGGAAATCAGAATAATTTCCTGTACGCCTTGAGTTGCCAGTTGCTTTGCTTCAGTAACTATAGATTCAATAGTACGCGATCGCTGCTTGCCTCGCAGGTAGGGAATTATGCAAAATGCACAACGGTAATCACAACCTTCGGCAATTCGTAGGTAGGCCACGCCTTCAGTGGTAGTGCGGTAGCGCGGAGTGGTTTCATCAGCAATGTAGGTTGGTTCTACACTAACCTGTTTGACCCGCTCTCCCTGTTCTACACGCTCAATTACATTGACAATTTTGTGATAATCACCTGTTCCGACTACAGCCACAGCTTCAGGCAATTCCTCCAATAATTGTGCCTGAAAGTGCTGGGCCATACAGCCAGTAATTACGATTTTTTTGTTGGTTTCTGCCAGTTCTACCAAAGTTCTGACAGATTCTTCTCTTGCAGCTTCAATAAAACTACATGTATTAACGATAACGTAATCTGCTAACTCTTCATTTGTATCTACATCGTAGCCTGCTTCTACGAGCAGTCCCAGCATATGTTCTGTATCAATTCGATTTTTCTCACAGCCCAAGTGAGAAATTGCAATTGTTGGCTTTCCACCCATATTTTGAAAAATTTTCCGGTTTTTTCTTGCAGTCAAATAAAAAGACCAAAGTCATCGCACTTTGTAAATAACACCCTTGTGATTATGGCGATCGGGAGAATTTTTCCTCTCCCAACAACTGTATGCAGAACTGTGACCTTGACGATTTGAGGTCATGTTATGATATTTCTACTATTAGTCTGTTTCCCAGGGTAATATTAAGTGTCTTTGGGTACATTTGACACTTGTAATGTTTTTTAACAAATCGCCTCTTGGTATTTTACACTACCAAGAGCGTGTGGGTTGCTAATTTACCCGTCGGGAAGCCGCCCAAAGGGCTTGTTGTGAGAAGTCGCTACCCTCAGGGAAATCGCGCTTGCGACTACGCCTAGTAAAGCAGTAATGCTACCCTAAAGCTTGGGCTGGGCCTGCGACTATGCGCGGCGAGATGCCTAAACCACGGGAAGCTGCCTCGCGTCTTGTGAGTGGCAAACTCCTCTTGTAGCCAGGTTTTATCTTAACATATCTTATGAGACGTTTTACGCCAAATTCCATCCTAGGGCAGAGGCAGTAAAACGACCAGTATAAAACGCATTTCACCAGCTAGTTAAGAAGTCAAGAGTCAAGAGCGAGCTAAAGCAATGGCTCCCCATAAACGACTGGCGAATTCCCAAGGGGTCAACAGTCGAAAAATTTTTGGACTCTAGATTTTAGGCTCTGAACTTTGCAAAGCATATTTAAAGACGTGGACTTATATCAGCTATTTAAAACCCGATCGCCGATTATTGGCGTGGTTCACCTACTGCCACTGCCCACCTCACCCCGCTGGGGGGGTAGCTTAAAAGCGGTAATCGATCGTGCCGAACAAGAGGCAACAGCCCTAGCAAGTGGCGGCGTTGATGGCATCATTGTGGAAAATTTTTTTGACGCGCCGTTTACGAAAAATCAAGTCGATCCAGCAGTTGTGAGTGCCATGACTGTAGTGGTGCAAAGGATACAGAATTTGGTGACATTGCCCATAGGCTTAAATGTTTTGCGGAACGATGCTAAAAGTGCAATGGCGATCGCCAACTGCGTCCAGGCACAATTTATCCGCGTCAATGTCCTGACAGGAGTAATGGCAACCGATCAGGGTTTAATTGAAGGAGAAGCCCATCAATTACTTCGTTATCGACGAGAATTAGGCTCTAACGTGAAAATTATGGCCGATGTGTTGGTAAAGCACGCTCGTCCTTTGAGTTCGCCAAATCTCACAGTTGCCGTGAAAGATACAATCGAAAGGGGTTTGGCAGACGCAGTAATTTTGTCTGGCTGGGCTACAGGTAGCCCCCCTAACTTAGAAGATTTAGAACTAGCTTGTGGTGCAGCAAACGGCACTCCTGTATTTATCGGTAGTGGAGCCGATTGGGAGAATATTGCTACACTGATGCAGGCAGCAGACGGGGTAATTGTTTCCAGTTCTTTGAAACGCCAAGGTCGGATCGAGCAACCAATCGACCCGATTCGCGTCAGTCAATTTGTGGAAGCTGCACGTCGAAGTTGGAACTCTAAAAGTGACAGCAAATCAGTACAACAAGTTAAGTTACATTCTTAGGGACTGGGGATTGGGGACTGGGGACTGGGTACTGGGTACAGGGAAAGAGATATATTTAATAGATTCTCCTAATCCCAAATCCCTAATCCCCAATCCCAAATCCCAAATCCCTACTCCCCAATCCCCAATCCTATGATTCGCCGCCGTTCTACTCCTTGGATTCATAAATGGTCGCGTCCATTGATTGCCGCGATCGCTGGACTTGGTGCCCTCACAACAGGTTATCTTGCTATAGAAAAGTTAACAGGAGGCAGTGCAGCTTGTGTGGCACAGGCTGGTGTCAAAGGCTGTAATGATGTGCTTTCCAGTCCTTGGGCAATAGTTTTAGGTCAACCATTAGCTTTATTTGGATTTTTGGCATACACCGGTATGGTGATATTTGCCTTGGCTCCTTTGGTTTTAAAATCGGGCGCAAACAATACCAACAAACAACTAGAAAATTGGACGTGGTGGTTGCTGTTGGTGGGGGCGATCGCTATGTCTGTTTTCAGCGGCTACTTGATGTACTTGCTGGTATTCCAACTTAAAGCCTTATGTCCCTACTGTATTGGTTCGGCTTTGTTCTCCCTAAGTCTTTTAGTGCTGACAATCGTAGGACGTGAATGGGAAGATGTCGGACAAATCTTTTTTACTGCCATTATTGTGGGGATGGTGACGCTGATTGGTACTTTAGGTATATATTCTGGCGTGAATCAATCAGGTGTGACACCTGGAACTTCAGGAAAACCAGAGGAAATTTCCTTTGTTCCTCAGACAAATCCTAATCCGGAGTTTGGTTGGGAAATCACTACTACATCAGGCCAAGCAGAAATTGAGTTAGCACGCCATCTTGTCAAGATCGGCGCTAAAGAATACGTTGCTTATTGGTGTCCTCACTGCCACGAACAAAAGTTACTTTTTGGTAAGGAAGCTTATCAAATCATCGAAAGTGTTAAGGTAGAATGCGCTGGCGATAGTCCAAAAGGTAAACCAGATTTGTGTAAAGCAGCTAACATACAAAGCTTTCCTACCTGGATTATCAATGGTCAAAGCTATAGCGGAGTACAAAACCTAGCGGAACTGGCGAAAATTTCTGGTTATACAGGTTCCACAAGCTTTAAGTATTTCAAGTAATTTCTTCAAGTCTGTTTTTCATAACTTACTCTTGGATCGAAAAGTCAACTGGTTGAATGCAGCATTATTCCAGTTGACTTTTTTATTTTCTGCAATACTTTTGTTCTACCCACTAATTACAAATTTTTGATTTGCCTGCGACTATAATTTACAAGTAAAGTAGAAAAAAAATTAAGTAAAAATACGTATAATCTTTGAAATTTATACTTAAAGACTATTTCTACTATTGTTATCAGTCTAAAATTTATCTCCAGCACAACGGCAACTAGATCTATTTATAGAATTTAGTATGTCATTTTTACAACATGTAAAAAATTTACGCCAGACAAGTATACATGCACTGAAAGAGGAGATTTGTTAACTGAGAGTTACTAAAAATATACTTTTGTTAAAAATATTTTTTCTGAAATCGTCTTAGTAGGTATGAAGATTTTAGTTTCTCTGTGGTCAAATAAGAAGTCGGTAAGAATCACCGATCAAAATTTTCTAGAGGAAGTGGACTCAATGGAAAAGATTCTGAAAAAACCAGTTGAGTTCTTGCTTGAGCTATATTTGCTCAGTAGTCGTTAGCAATAAGAAAGAAATAAAGACTATTTCTCCCCAATAGGTAATGGGAATGAGTAAGCAGCTAGGCAAGCGTTTGGTGAAGTTAAGGTTGGGACTTAAGCAACCGCTTGGTAGAGGATACAGAGAATTGATTACTGCCTCTAGTGTTGCAGTCTGCATTTTGTTCATACGCTCTGTAGGATTACTGCAATCTTTAGAGTTGGCAGTTCTAGATCAATTTTTCCGCCTACGTCCAACCGAACAGCCAGACGATCGCATTACAATTGTTGCGATTGATGAAGCTTCTTTGCGTCAAGTAGGTTCCTGGCCAATTCCAGATAGCCAAATAGCGAAATTATTACAAAAAATAAACGTTCACAAACCTCAAGCTATTGGCTTAGATATCTACCGAGATTTGCTAGTACCCAGTAATGATTTGACAGGATTTAGTCATAAAGAACTGCTTGATACCTATAAATCAACACCGAATTTGATTGGTATTCAATTGTTAGCAAGTCAAAATCAGAAACAGAAAAATTTTGGTGTTTCACCTCCACTAGGGCTAAATCTAAAGCAAGTGGGTTTCAATAATGTGTTATACGATCCTGATGGCAAAGTACGCCGTAGCTTATTGTACTGGCATGTTGGTAAACAGGTACACGAAAGTTTTGCCTTAAAACTGGCTTTATTGTATTTAAAGTCAAAGGAAATTATTCCCCAAAAAGCATCTGACAATCCGGAATATTTGCAGTTGGGTAAAGCAGTATTTACTCGCTTTCAAGCAAATGATGGTGCTTATGTGGGTGCTGATGATAAGGGCTACCAAATTCTCTCCAACTTTCCCAAACTAGGCTGTGAGGGTAGTGGTTCTCAAAAACGCTGTGGTTATCGGCAGGTAACTATGAGCGATGTACTAAATAACAAAGTACCAACCAGCTGGATACGCGATCGCATTGTACTCATTGGTTCCACAGCCCCCAGTCTCCAAGACTTTGTATTTATTCCCCAATCTAGTAGGATTATGGGCACGGCAAAGCCGATTGCTGGCATTGAACTGCAAGCCTATTTTATCAGTGAGTTAATCTCAGCTGCCTTAGAAAATCGACCTTTATTAAAGACATGGTCTGAACTAGGGGAATACTTATGGATTTTTACTTGGTCTTATTTAGGAGCTGTAATCACATGGCGAATACAACGCCCAATTTATAGCATCCTTAGTATTTTGTTTTCTTGCTTGATATTGATATTGAGTGCATATGTGGCTTTTTTGTTAGGTTGGTGGATACCAAGCATTCCTTCACTGCTTACCTTTGGTATATCTGCTATTTGGGCAATCTTTCACATTGCTCATATCCAAGAAGAGTTAAAACGCTCCAAAGAATTTTTACAGCAAGTAATTAATACAATTGCCGATCCTATTTTTGTCAAAAACGAACAGCATCAATGGATTGTTTTAAATGAAGCTTATTGTCGATTCATTGGTTATTCTGATACTGTGTTAATTGAAAAGTCAGATTATGACTTCTTCCCTAAACACGAAGCAGATGTATTTCGACGACAGGATGAGCTGGTTTTTCTGACTCAGCAACCTAGAGAGAACGAAGAAGAGTTTACTGATGCTAACGGCAAGATTCATTTAATTGCCACTAAGCGATCGCTTCATAAAGACGCTGCTGGTAATTTCTTTTTAGTTGGGGTCATCCGTGATATTACTGAGCGCAAGGAGAAAGAGGAAAAACTCAGGCGCACTGCTGCTGAGTTATCCCGCTCTAACAATGAATTGAAACGCAAAGAAGATCAGTTGCGTTATTTGGCTTATCACGACCCTCTGACAGGTTTATCTAACCGCAAATTCTTCGCAGAACAACTTTACGAATCTTTAGATTGGGCACAAAACAATAATTTATCGCTAGGACTGCTGTTTATCGATCTAGATGGCTTTAAGCAAATCAATGATACCCTCGGACACGAAATCGGCGATCGCCTATTAGTGGCTATTGCTCAACGACTCAGTAACTCTTTACGCGGTAGCGATACTGTTTCTCGTTTGGGTGGTGATGAATTTACCGTGATTTTACGAGCAATTCCTAACGCACGAGTAGCCGCTAAAGTTGCTGAAAAAATCTTAGGATGCATCACTGAGCCAATTGTTCTAGATGAATACACTACAAAAGTTTCTGCTAGCATAGGTATAAGTATTTACCCTCTTAACGGACAAAACACTGAGGCATTAATTAAACAAGCAGATACGGCTATGTATCGTGCTAAACACCTCGGTAAAAACCGCTATGAGTTTGCTTGACACCTACGCTGGTATTCAAAAAATTGGAGATTAGGTAAGGGTAAAACGAAAGAATTATCGCGCTGCGTTTATAGCAAAGTGCTGGGTGCTGAGTAAAAACCCAGTTGCTCTAAACCTTCGAGCGATCGCAACTGTCCTAAAGGATATTACAGCTATATTTTTAATTTTCAATCTCATCATCGCTAATCATAATATTTAATTATGGTATCTATGTACTAAACAACTAGCGTTTAGCCAAGTTCTGGCTAGAAAATACAAAATATGTATATTTATATAAAATTAAGTAAATAAAAATGTATTGTTAAATTTTGTATCTTAATTATTAATTAAATATTAAAAAAATGGTAATTTTACCGCCGTAAGTTCACTAATCGTACTTTCAAGCAAATTTTTCATCATAGGCGAACCCAGTTAACTTGTCAAAACACATCAACAGACAAAGGTAGTACATACACGCAAAAAAATAAAAACTTTGTTAAAACTTGATAGTGTTGTTAAGACTCTTAGTAAAAGTCCGATGAACATCTGTCACAAGAGTGAGTAAATACCTCTAACCTGAGACTGATGCCAAAAGTCGCTTTTTAGTTATATTTCTTAAGAATCTAGTCTTGTTTAAGGTATAAGCGGCTAGCACAGACATCAGATTCTCTCGACTACTTTTTCGCTAAGAAGCTATCTATTCACGCTCAAAATTTTATTAATATTTAATTTTTTGGAAAAAATAAATATATCGACTGTAGATAACAAAACACTGGATGAAAGTCAGATGCAAGTAATACACAAAAACTTATGGGAACTTATGGGAACGAACTTAAGAATCACTAGTGCTGTGATATTTTGTATAAGCATTTACACAATCATGCCAAAAATTGCCAACAATCCAAGCTCTTTTGGCACTTTGAAAGCTGATATCTTAGGCATGACTAGCAGCGATCGCTTGACTACTTCCAGTGTTAATTCTCAAAGTGCAAAAGATATATACGTTCCACCAAATTTTGGTGGCCCTGATAGTCAGCATGGTAGTGGCACTCGCTAATATCATACGAATCGCAGTAGGAAGTAAGGGAAAGTGTTAACAACTGATGACTCAGCACTTTCAAGACAGCCTAGATACTAAGCACAAGCTATAAATAACCCTACTTGTTTAAAACCTCAGATTTCCACCATTGGCTTTGTTGTACGAGCGTGTGGACTTGCCAAGCAGGGTCTGGCTGAGGATAATCTAGCCGATAATGTCCGCCTCGACTTTCGGTTCTAAAAGCAGCACTTTTAAGAATTAAATAAGCTACATCTAGTAAATTTCGCGTTTCTGCCCAAAGTCGCAATTGCCTATCACAGTCTGGGATGTCGAACTTCACTGGTTCGTTTGGACGTAAAGAAAGCAGAAATTGACTTAAAGGCAAAGTTGCAAAATCTTGCTGCCAAGATTCAACAGTAGCGATCGCTAATTCTAAACGCGATTGTTCCCGACAAATACCAGCACTTTGCCATACTAAGCGCGGTAACTTCTCCCTGATTGCCTCTAACTGTGCTTGCTGGCTTTGCCACTCAGCATCAGGAAGGCTAAAGGTTAAAGGATTAAGGATAAATTCAGATGCTTGTACTTCTTGCTTCATCCTTCTAACTTCATCCTTCACATGAGCCATCTGCGCTCCAAATACAATACATTCCAGTAAAGAATTACTCGCAAGTCGATTTGCTCCATGTACTCCTGTACTAGCTGTTTCTCCCACTGCATACAAACCGGGAATATTCGTGCGATTCTCCAGATTGGCAACAATACCACCCATCCAGTAATGAGCGGCGGGGGCTACTGGAATTGGTTCGTTAAAGACATCAATACCCCAACGTTGACAAACTTTGATGATATTGGGAAAGCGGTGACGAATTTGGTCTACGGGTATGGGACGCATATCTAGCCATACATGAGCAGTTGCGGGATCGGCCGCAGTACGTTGCAGATGGCTAAAAATCGCTCTACTGACTACATCTCTGGGTGCTAGTTCGCCAGCAGGGTGGTAATCAAAAGCAAAACGCCGCCCTTCGTCATCGACAAGATGTGCCCCTTCACCGCGTACAGCTTCACTAATTAAAAAGCGATCTGCACCGAGTTTGGTGAGAGCAGTGGGGTGAAATTGCACAAATTCCAAATCGCGAAGGATAGCCCCAGCACGCGCAGCGATCGCTACTCCATCACCTGTACTTACAGCCGGATTAGTAGTTTGGGCAAATACCTGACCTCCGCCACCAGTTGCTAGCACCACAGCACCAGCTTTGATCCAACTGATTTCACCTCGATAAAACAAGCTAATTCCTTGGCATTTCCCAGTTTGGGGTTCTAGCCACAGGCTCAATGCTAAAGCTTGCTGGATAACTTGAATATTCTGGCGGCGCAATACTTGGGCCGTGAGAGTGGTAGTAACTTCTCTACCTGTAGTGTCAGCGGCGTGGAGAACACGATGGCGAGAATGAGCTGCTTCCAAAGTTAAAGCTAAAACGTTGCCATGGCGGTCAAAAGCAACTCCCAAGTTAACCAATGATTGAATGCAGCTAGGGGCTTGTTCGGCAAGAAATTCTACAGCCGAGCGATCGCACAAGCCCGCTCCTGCCTGCATCGTATCTTCAATGTGCAGTGAAGGAGAATCTTCTGGGGCGACAGCCGCCGCAATGCCACCTTGCGCCCAATCGCTGGCAGACAAAGAGACAGTTTCTTTAGTTATCAAGCCAACTTGTAAGTCTTCTGGCAAACATAACGCCGTGTATAGTCCAGCAGCACCAGCACCGACTACTAAAACATCAAATTGGCTAGGAATATCTGTTTGAGGCAAGGTTATGGGGGAAGGGGAGTAGGGGAGGCTAAGGAGGTAGG
>NZ_JAECZA010000231.1:0-1758 GCF_016056275.1 Dendronalium phyllosphericum CENA369
GTATTGGTAGAGGTAAGGTTGCTGCCAGTCTTTCTATCTTCACCTGTTTCTGATTTTGTAACAACCACACCAACATTTTCAGAGTGATTAACTGTGCTTTATTTAGGTATTTTTCTAAAAAGTTTTGGTAGAATGATGCCAGCATTATGACGACGGTCTTAATTAAATTACGAGACCGTTCTTTTTTACCATTAAACTGTACCATACAGGTAGCTGCTTAATAACTGTACAGTTCATTCTCAATAAGTACCCACATTTGTTAAGGGGTCTGTGCCTCTCAAACCTTTATCTGGCTAGGTTTAGAGGCGTTTGTCGCCCCTTGAAGACTTTGCCGATGATTATGGTCAATACTATCAACGGGGACATTTACCAGCCAGGACTCAACAAAGTTAAAGAAGTGATTCGCAAGCGAGTCCGGCAAATTGCACCAGAATTATCATTAGAGAAGGAAATTTTTGACAATCCCCAAACCTTAGAAAGACTCTGTTTGATGAGTGGAGGTCATGTGAGGAATTTGCTATTGTTAACTCAAGATGCTATTGGACGCACTGAAGAGTTACCAATTGCAGAAAAGGCGGTACGACGAGCAATTACTCAAGCTAGAGATACCTATCGCCGCGCCGTGGGGAATCATCAATGGTGTCTACTAGCGGAGGTGTCCCGTTCTAAGCGCATTATTAATGATGACCAATATCGGAGTTTAATGTTTAACCGCTGTCTTTTAGAATATCGCTATCTGGATGATGAAGGAGAAATGCAGCGTTGGTATGATATTCATCCATTAATTCAAGGAGTTCCAGAGTTTAAAGAAGCAGTGGCGAAACTTCCATGAATCAAGCTTTCACTGATTGGGATGATGATTTACCTCCTGAACCAGAAGAAGTTTATCAAGACTTACTTCGCGCACTGAAGCGGAAATCAGGATTTGGCTTGTTTTTTGTGCAATGTACGCCAGGGGAAGCAGAGAAATTCATTGCCAAACTTCCCCAAGAGATTCCGCAAAAGAATATTGCAGTGCTGCGCTTTGTCGAGCCGATTGATAATTTATATCAACGAGTGGCAGAATTTGTTAAAGACAAGCAAGTTGATATTTTATTGATTAAAGGTCTGGAATATTCTTTGTACAAGTACGAACAAAGAAAATTTGGCGAAATCACAGAAAGTCAATTTAGTAATTTAACTAGTGTTCCGCCGATTTTAAATCACTTAAATCAACAGCGGGAACGATTTAGAGATGATTTCACGTTTAGCTTTGTTTTTCTGTTGCGGTCATTTTCAATCAACTATTTAATTCACCGCGCTCCAGATTTTTTTGATTGGCGTTCTGGAGTGTTTGAATTACCAACAACACCAGAAGTAGTAGAACAAGAATCAACTCGCTTACTGTTGGAAGCAGACTATGAAAAATATTTGAAACTTAGCTATGAACAAAAAGTTGAGAAAGTTTTGGAAATTCAAGACTTGCTAGCAAAAAAACATCAGCCGGAGAATCGTAAAGCAAATCTACTGTTTAAACTAGGAAATTTATTATCTACTGCTAAAGAATATGAACAAGCTATTACATGCTTTGACCAAGCACTAAAAATACAACCAGACTACTACGAGGCTTGGATCTACCAAGGTGCTTTACTATGTGATTACCTGCAACGCCATCAAGAAGCGAGTACATGCTTTGACCAAGCACTGAGAATTAAACCAGATGAATACAAGGCCTGGTACAACCGGGGTATTGCACTAACCAATTTAGGACGCTATGAA
>NZ_JAECZA010000231.1:1858-76785 GCF_016056275.1 Dendronalium phyllosphericum CENA369
GAAGCGCTTACCTCTTACGATGAGGTTATTAAAATTAAACCAGATGACTATAAGGCCTGGTACAACCGGGGCATTGCACTAACCAATTTAGGACGCTATGAAGAAGCGCTTACCTCTTACGATGAGGTTATTAAAATTAAACCAGATGACTATAAGGGCTGGAAAAGCAAGGGTGATGTGTTCTTTCATTTAGGATGCTATGAAGAAGCGCTTACATCCTGTGACCAAGCACTGAAAATGCAACCAGATGACCACACAGTATGGCACAATCGGGGCATTGCACTAATGAATTTAGGATGCTATGAGGAAGCGATTATATCCTTTGAACAAGCAATAAAAATTCAACCAGATGACTGCGATGCTTGGAGTAACCGAGGTATTGCATTAAAAAATTTAGGACGGTATGAAGAAGCGCTCGCATCCGACGATCAAGCACTAAAAATTAACCCAAGTTACCAAGAAGCTTGGAATAACCGAGGTGCTATTTTATGCGATCACCTACAACGCTATGAAGAAGCAATTACTTCCTTTGAGCAGGCACTGAAACTTAAACCAGATGACTACCTGGTTTGTTACAACTGGGGCATTGCATTAAGAAATTTAGGACGCTATGAAGAAGCAATTACTTCCTTTGAGCAGGCACTAAAAATTCAACCAAACTACTATAAGGCTTGGATTTCTAAAGGTGTTGTGCTATGTGGTTATCTACAATGCTACGAAGAAGCAATTACATCCTTCGAGCAAGTACTGAAAATTCAACCTGATTCATACCAAGCTTGGTATTATCGAGGCATTACATTAAAAAAATTAGGTCGTCTCAAAGAAGCATTTGCCAGCATCAATAAAGCTGCTAAAATCAACCCTAATTTTGTGATAGAGGAGTTAAAGTCTCGAAACGAACAAGTTATTGTCAGTATGCTACAAACATTCGGATGGAATAAATTAATTCAGGCTTGGATAGGCTTATTTAATATGATTCGTATTATACGCTGATTTAATAATTTTATTTACAGCGTTTTTCAGGTAAATGAAGTACACGGGTAAGGATGCTGTTACGTTCACCCTTACAATTATCTGTACCTTACCAAGTTGCAATCTGCTGTATATTTATTAAGCTCTTGAAAATAACGACTGAAAAAGAGTAACTCTGAGAAAAATACAATTCAAATATAGCGATCGCCTTCCTACTCCCACTAATCACAACTTCAACTAAAAGCGATCGCCCATAAATTAAATTACACTAAACATAATGAAAATCAAAACTAACAGTTATGGAATATCAATTGACTACTCTGACTTATGAAATTGAACTAAAACCAGGGGAGAAATTGAATCTTCCAGAATCAATACTGGAAAATATTACTACAGGACGCTGGGTAATCACTATCCAACAAAAAGCGAAAGAACTCGAAAGCACTCGCAGCCATGATGGCTTTTTGAACGGCTACGCGCCAGAAGACGAAGGGCTTTATGACAATTATCCAAGCAGGTGAGTTTTGGGTAGCAGATATTCCATTCACCAGCAGTAGCGGTTTTAAAAAGCGTCCCGTACTAGTGCTGTGGATAGATGCAGATGATGTTGTAGTAGCAGTAGTTACATCTGCCAAACCACGCACACAAACTGATATACCTTTGAATGATTGGGCTGCAAGTGGCTTGCGTGTTGCTTCAACCGTGCGTCTGTCTCGATTGGATTGCCTACAACAGTCTTTGTTACTGGCTAAAATAGGGCAAATTTCTGAATCAGATGCAAAGCGTTTAAAACAAGTATGGGATTTATATATAAAACCTCAATTTTAAGCAACTTAAACTAAAAGCGATCGCCCAAATCAAAAAACTCTAACTGTTCTCGCATTTGTGCGTACTAATTTTAGATAGCATCTCTCACAGGAGAGAGCTTGCACCCTAAACGCTGTTGTAAAATAGACAATAGAAGGATTCGGGGGGCCATTTACTGGTCATAAACGCCTATAGAAACTATCTTCGGAAATCTTCAAGGTCTCAAGTCCAGCCAGCTGAAACAACTACAGCGGCTGTACCACCAGCGCATACCAGGCGATCGCATCACCACGCCTGAGTTCTCCCAGCGTCTGGCAGCCATTAGTACAGAAATCAATCAACCTGTATGTGCCTACCTCAACCGTCGCGGACAAGTGATTCGTGTAGGGGTAGGCACACCGCGTCAAACACAAATCCCACCGCTAGAATTGCCCCGTTACGGTGCAGAACGTCTTAGCGGTATTCGTTGTATCGCCACCCACTTAAAATCAGAACCGCCCAACGATGCGGCACTGACTGCTATGGCGCTGCAACGGTTAGACGCTCTGGTAGTGATAAATATTACTGGCACAGGATTTACGCGTCGGGGAGGAGGCGCTGCTGGATATGTCAAAGAAGCTTATTTAGCTCACCTGACACCCCAAGAGTCTCGTGCTTTAATGACGAGTCCTGCGGCATTCAAGATAGAGGAAAATCAAGTTCAATCTCCAAGTTGGAGTGTATCGCCGCCTCTGAGCTTGGATATAGTAGCACAGCAGGATTTTATCGAGTTGGTGGAAGGACTGGAAGAGGAATTCCGCCGGGAATTCGTCGCCCAGGAAGTAGATGCCGACCACGATCGCGTGCTAATTGTGGGAGTAGTGACCGATGAGTTGACTCCCCAACAATTCCAAGATACCTTGGCAGAATTGGCGCGGTTAGTTGATACAGCTGGCGGAGATGTATTACAGACAGTACAACAAAAGCGATCGCGCATTCATCCTCAAACCGTAGTCGGTGAAGGCAAAGTACAAGAAATCGCTCTGACAGCCCAAACCTTGGGAGCCAATCTCGTTGTCTTTGACCGCGACCTCTCACCCGCCCAAGTCCGCAACTTAGAAGCACAAATTGGTGTTCGAGTAGTTGACCGCACAGAAGTAATTTTAGACATCTTTGCTCAACGCGCTCAGTCCCGTGCTGGTAAGTTGCAAGTAGAACTGGCACAGTTAGAATACATGCTGCCGCGACTAACTGGTAGAGGTCAAACCATGTCACGGCTAGGGGGTGGTATTGGTACTCGCGGCCCTGGTGAAACCAAACTAGAAACAGAACGCCGTGCCATTGGGCGACGTATTTCTCGACTGCAACAAGAAGTAGACCAATTACAAGCCCATCGTTCGCGGTTAAGGCAGCGACGGCAACATCGGGAAGTTCCCTCAGTGGCTTTGGTTGGTTATACTAACGCTGGCAAATCAACTTTGCTCAATGCCCTCACTAATGCTGAGGTTTATACAGCCGACCAATTGTTTGCCACCCTTGACCCAACCACGCGCCGCTTGGTGATTCCCCATACTGAGACTGGTGAATCCCATGAGATTCTAGTTACAGATACAGTAGGGTTCATCCACGAACTACCTGCATCGTTAATGGATGCCTTCCGCGCCACCTTGGAGGAAGTCACAGAAGCCGATGCCCTACTGCATTTAGTAGATTTGTCTCATCCTGCTTGGTTGAGTCATATTCGCTCAGTCAGAGAAATTCTTGCGGCAATGCCAGTAACTCCTGGCCCGGCGCTAGTTGCCTTTAACAAAATCGATCGAGTCAATAGTGAAACTTTAGCTCTAGCTCAAGAAGAGTTTCCCTTGGCGGTATTCATTTCCGCAAGCCATCGCTTGGGGTTAGAAACCCTACGCCAGCGCCTTGGCCAGTTAATTCAATATGCTGTTGACTCCCAGTAAATACCGAAAATAAATTTTGAATATCTGATGAACACAGCCGTGGTTAATATAACTACGGCTTTAATTTTTTATATTTTTACTATATATAGCCTTCGTCACTAGTGTTAGGACATCAACAGACGATCAAACCTAGGCACAAAAAGACTTTTCACCCAGTCCCCAGTCACTAGTCCCCAGTCCCCAGTTATATATGCAAACTCTAGCAATAACTGTGGAATTTCCTGAATGACAGTGCGCTCGAAAACGTGCTAGAACCAACAGCTACTGGGTATTTTGATTTTTGTGCTTGATATAAAAAGCAACTCCAACTTCTACGCAAAGGCTCCTCCTAAAATTTCTTTGCTCTCAAGTGTTTTTTGCATCTCTGAGGAAGCTTGCATTACCTTTTTACTTTTATTTTTGCCAACTGTCCCTGCGATCGCTATCCTAGCCACTAATTATTTATGTCAGCAAATTCGCAACAATTAGAATCTCAAAAAGTCAAAGTTCAGCTTCTTTTAGCTGGTGGACATCAGTATACAGTTTATTTTAATTCAGATGACCCTACACTGCATACTCTATTAACAACTATTGTGGCTCGTGCTTACAAACAAGAATCAGCCGATCGCTGTTTATTTCAAATTCCCATCAATGAGGGACATTCTGCCTTATGTTTTCCTAGTGAAAATCTTGTTGCTTTAGTAATTGAGCCACCTCTTTGGATACAGCAAACTGACAATATACAACCTGTATCCAATGATTTTTTGAATTCTAATCATATCCAAATAGATAATTTTTTCTCAACCAAAGAGCATGAACGGCTCATCAAATATGTATTAGCTAATAAGTCAAATTTTGTATCTACTAGTACTTCTACAAAAGATGAAAATTATCGTCGCTCAATGGTTCTTTATTCTTTTCCTGATTTTGCTGAACTAATTGTTAATAAAATCCAGAAAATCATGCCTGACGTTATGATCAAATTGGGAATGTCATCATTTACTATATCTCAAATTGAAAGCCAACTAACATCACATAATGATGGAAACTATTACAAAATTCATAACGATAATGGTAGCCCAGACACCGCTACCAGAGAACTTACATATGTTTATTACTTCAATCGAGAACCCAAACAATTTTCGGGAGGAGAGTTATTAATCTACGATAGTAAAGTTGAAAATAATTTTTATGTAAAAGCAGAATCTTTCAAAACTATCGAACCGCGCAATAACAGCATTGTATTTTTCTTTAGCCGCTATATGCACGAAGTTCTACCTGTGAAGTGTCCATCTAAAGCTTTTGCAGATAGCCGCTTTACTATCAATGGCTGGGTACGCAGAGAAGCATCTTAGGGTAGCTGTGCAATTATTTTCAAGTGAGGCGATCGCCTCACTTATTTTTTATAAATAAAGGAATTTTAAAGAAGTGGCTCAAATGCATTCACAAAAACTAATAGGTTATATAATCTGTGGTTTATCATCATTAGCTGTAGTTATGGCTGGGCAAATGTCTCAAGCAAATGCAGCATCTATCACTTTTGCAGGAATAGGAACTAACTCAACATCAGGTGGAGCTACTAATGCTTGGGAGCATCGTGCCTGCACCAGCACCTGCTCCTGTGCCCGCGCCTGCTCCTGCACCAACACCTGTAGTGCGGAAAGTACCTGAGCCTGGAACGATCGCAGCTTTAGACTTATTTGCGGTAGGTGCTCTCAGAATTAAGAGGAAAAACAAACAGAATAATTTATAAACTTAAACAATACTGTTGAGTTATCAGACTCGTTCAATTGGGTTCAGAATGTGTATAAACACGTCTAACCCAATTTTTTGTGTGAGTATCAATTTGGCTGCAAAACACAAGAAAGCCACTAGATTAGGTGGCAAAGTTCTAAAATTAAGAAGTATGAAACAAATTTGAGGACGTTATGACTGCCAAAGTAGAAATTTACACTTGGAGGACTTGCCCATTTTGCATCCGTGCCAAAAATTTGCTGACAAACAAGGGAGTTGAATTTACAGAATACAGCATTGATGGAGATGAAGCAGCACGAGCTAAAATGGCTCAGAGGGCGAATGGAAGACGTTCCTTACCACAAATTTTTATCAACGATCGCCATGTTGGAGGCTGTGATGACATCCACGCTCTCGAAAGTCAAGGCAAGCTGGATGAACTACTAACTGCCAGCTAGAGCGTGTAGGTTGAGACAGTATTCAAATTACAGCTTATTTTCCACAGCAACGATGTCTGGTGACAAGATGCTATGCGTCTACGCAAATTGGCTGAATCATCAGAGGATAATTTAAATTGAATAACCATTAAACTTCCTGGTGATTGAGGCAAACAGCGTGAAATTGGCTTTTATTATCGATCCCATCCATCAGCTTGACCCATGTCATGATACTAGCGTTGCTCTCATGGAAGCCGCACAAAGTTTGGGACATGAAATTTGGGTAACTCAGGCAAACCTGCTGAGTGTAGTAGATAGCAAAGCTTGGGCTGTCCTACAGCAAGTAGAACTTGTACCAGTGCAGTTGGTAGAGGGACGCTGGGTAGCAGCAAATTCTTGGTATAAGTTGAGCGATCGCTTTTTAACTTCCCTAGAAACAATGGATGCCGTATTCATGCGGACAGATCCACCAGTTAATGATTCTTACCTTTATGCTACTTACATTCTAGATTACATTGACCAACGCAAAACCCTAGTGGTAAACAGTCCCAATGGCATCCGCAAAGCAAACGAAAAAATGTATGCCCTTCAGTTTACCAAAGCAATTCCAGAAACAATTGTCAGTGCCGATAAGCATTTTATTCGGCAATTTGTTGAGGCAAAAGAAGCAGCAGTTCTCAAACCACTGGGTAATAAAGCTGGGGAAGGAATCTTATTTTTACAATCAGGCGATCGCAACTTCAACTCCATAGTCGAACTCAGTACTCTTCAAGGTCGAATACCAGTTATGGTACAAACCTATTTACCAGAGGCAAAAGAGGGAGATAAGCGGATTATTCTACTCAATGGCGAGCCGATAGGTGCTCTCAATCGTCTTTCTAGTGGTACTGATTTTCGTAACAATATGGCAACAGGTGGTACAGTCGCTCAAACCAACATTACTGATAGAGAGCGTGAAATTTGCGACCAAGTAGCTGAACAATTACGCAAAGATGGCTTAATTTTTGTTGGCATTGATGCGATCGGTGGCTACCTTACTGAAGTTAATGTCACCAGTCCGACTGGAGTTCGTGAAATCGACCGATTAGATGGTACTCGCCTTGGTCATCAGGTTATTCAATGGGTTGAGCAGACTGTGCAAACCAATCTATCGTAACCATCTCATAGTCCAACACAGTTTAGTTGACAAAGACGCTACGCGTAGCTTGTTTCAATCTAGGAGTACGTCGCTAACGCAATCTACCGAAACTGGAGCCACTACAGTGAAGCACTTGCTGTATTGGCGGTGAGGCAGTCTGCTTTTGGGGTTTCACGCCAGTTCTTTAAAGTCTAGCCAGCTACTTGTGGTGAGTCCAGCACTGTGGGAGGGTTTCACGACCTAGGTGACTGATGAGGCAATGAAAGGGAGTAGGGAGTAGGGAGTGGGGAGTAGGGAAACTAAGCCGCCCACAAGGGGCGGGGTTTCAACCTACCTTGCGATACAAGGATTTTATCGCGCCACTTGCGGGCGAGGCTTTAAACCTTTTTCGGGGCTAATTTCTTCCCCCACTCCCTACTCCCTACTCCCTACTCCCGCCCCGAAGGGGGTAAAAATACTAGTCTCTAGTCCCCAGCCCCATTTTCATGCATGGCGATGAAAATTTTTTCATCGGGACTGCCTTGCAGAGCCAGCGCCCCTCACGTACTCTACCCTACGGTAACGCCTGATGGCGAACGAGTTCCCCTTTGGAGTACGCTAGTCGCCTGGGTAGTGAAACCCTCCCGCAGCAATGCCTCACCGTGCGGAGGTTTAGTTAAAACCCTTCACCTTGACTTTTTTATTTCAAACATAATATATAGGCATCTGAGTCGGTAGGCTCCTGCCCTGGTTGATTTGATATGTAGATAGCATTGACAAGTTTAGTCATAAATTAGCTGCATCTGAGATTGCAACAAAAGTACCTAACTTGTCTCTGGTGAAAACCCAGAAATAGGAGATTCTATACAGCACTCAGCTAGAACTAAGACTGCAAATTTCATCTAAAATTTCAAATCCAGAATCAATTAATTCCTTGGTTTATGGCGATTGCGAAGAAAATCAGGAATATCCAATCCAGATTTTTCTTTGGGTTCTGCAATTGGTGTTGGGGGAGTAGGGGGAGTAGCTGTAGGTGGTTGTGGCGTTGGTCGCTTTGCAGAACTCACTACTCTGGGGGTAGTGGCATTTTGTTGCGGTGCCGATTGAATTTCGCCTGTAAAGCCAGTAGCAATTACAGTAATTCTGACCTCACCTTGTAGCCTATCATCAATCACTGCCCCAAAAATAATATTGGCGTTGGGATCGACCACTTCATATATTGCTTCTGCGGCAGCATTTACTTCATGTAGAGTGAGATCGCTACCACCAGTAATGTTAAAGACAACTCCTCTAGCTCCTTCAATAGAAGATTCTAATAACGGTGAGGAAATAGCTGCGATCGCAGCTTCTCTGGCTCTTGATTTTCCTGAACTTACACCTATCCCCATCAGTGCTGACCCTGCATCTGCCATTACAGCTCGGACATCGGCAAAGTCCACATTTACTAAGCCTGGAATCGTGATAATATCCGAAATCCCTTGTACCCCTTGACGCAGGACATCATCAGCATAGCGAAAAGCTTCCTGTACGGGTGTTTGTTCTGGGATCACTTCCAGCAGTTTGTTGTTAGGGATGATGATCAGCGTATCTACCCTACTTTTTAACCCTTCAATACCTTGTTCTGCTTGACTGGTGCGGCGACGACCTTCAAAAACAAATGGACGAGTGACTACCCCAACAGTCAGAGCACCCATTTCTTTTGCGACCTCTGCAACAATTGGGGCTGCACCAGTTCCAGTTCCACCTCCCATACCAGCGGTGATAAATACGAGGTCAGCACCTTCTAATGCTGTGGCAATTTCGTCTCTTGATTCCTCAGCTGCCTTTTGACCAATAGCAGGATTTCCACCTGCTCCTAAACCGCGTGTTAGCTTCTGCCCAATTTGCAACCGACTGGGAGCTCCTGCTAGGGTCAGAGCTTGGGCATCAGTATTAATTGACCAAAACTCCACTCCAGCGACATCAGACTCAATCATGCGGTTAACCGCATTTCCTCCACCACCACCAACACCAATCACTTTGATGTTGGCAACCCTACCAGGAACAATCTCACCAATGCGGCTATTTTCTGTAGTAATCTTCTTACTGTCATGGTTTTGCCCGAAGTTCAACCCAGAGTGATTAAAAGGATTGGTCGAGTTAACTGCCAGTGAGAATCCTGATTGCCCCATAGATTGGGAGTTTTTATAGGTCAGCTCTTGGTTATTATCAAGTGTCATTGCATTCAGAAAGGTAGATAAACGACTTTTTCAGGTGTTTTTCACCTAAGAGTCAACTATAGTTTGACACTGCCAAAATCTATGGCAGTGTTATTTATTGTTATCACTACTTCCAACCTTAACAAGGTTGCAAGTGCGAAAGTTGGCTATAGGATAAGCCATTCTCGCAGCCGTTTGTACAGCTAATTTTAGAGAAGTATACCTACATTTATCTAAAATTGAACTGTATAACTTCATCGAAATCTTAATTTTTTCACAAATCTCTTCCCAAGTTGTCAAAATATACCTTTGGTATAAAATTTTTCCTCCTGCTATCCTACTCAAGGATTTAGATTGGTCATTAATTTTACAAATATCAGTGTTGGTTTCTTTTTCCTGAATAACCGCATCCATTTTATATAAATTGTATATTTTGTTATCTATATTGAAAGTCAAATACTGACGATAAAAGTTTTTTACTCTCTGAGTCTTGACAATATCGGCTGGTTCTCCGCAATCAAATATACATTTAATAACAGCATAAATATCATCACGTTCAAAATTAAGAGCAAATGAAACAATTTGTAGAGGCGTGCCCCTGTTTATCTTGTATGCCTTAGTTATATAGCTAATGATAGGTTTAAGCATTGGAGATGATTGCAACTTAAAACACAAAATTTGTCTTTTACTTACTTGTAGTTAAAGTTTGAGGTCAGGAACACTATGCTTAATCAGTTATACAACACTATAATTAATTTGCTGTTTTATGTGCCTAAATGACACTCGATAGTAGCATTCGACTGGATGAAAACCTTTACTAGTGCAATTAGCAAACTAAGAGTGCTAAAAATATTTTGTAAGTGTGAGATAACTGCTTAAAAGCAACGGTTACAGAATTAAAAGCAAATTTATTAAAACTCTTAAGAAGTTGCGGATACCGTGTTGAGAAGGGTCTGGGGAGCAAAATGGATGCTGGGGAAAACCATCTACCTGACAAGAAGCCCATAATAACCAGGCTGTTAAATGACTAGATTCGTCAGACTCTTGAATACAAAAAATACCATCGATTTTGCTTGCCACCGTTTTCTAGCTTTCACAGCAGTATTATCAACTATTAGGCGATTGTTGCATAAATCATCCATTTTGCTGGAAAAAATCCTTCAGGTGTCTATACCAGTCTCCTCAAGTTATATATCTTTGAAAAGCTCGGTTTAGTCTTACCTTGGATAGGTATAATGCATTAGATTGCCTGATATATTGCACCCCTGCACTACATTTAGGGTAACAATTATACTTTTTTTATCTCAAAGGAGTTTTGATGATTATTGCTCCTCCGTTTTAATTAATTTAAAAGTTATCGCCGATTTTTTAGAGTTACTGGAAAATTGAATATAACAAATATAAATATTAATCTATCGGCATAAAACTTCTTAATTATATAGGAGCGTTTTGTAGATTACATATGCTACATATATCTATGGAGTTTGGGAGTTGATTTTCTGATTTTTTTGGTTCACATGTACTAATGGAGATTCCGGATTTTTCAGATCGATATACTCTATTTGGTTAGGATTAATTTTTGCAGGTAATTGACGCATTTGGGCGAGTACTTTAATTTGTTCTGGTAATTGGGGACTTGGTGCACCAAGAGACACATTCCCTAGTTCTGTTTTCAAAATTAAATTAGTTGGGTCTTGCCAATCAATTTCTGTCACTTTCACAGGACTTTGGCTTAACGTTGGATAAAGCTGACTCCAGTATTGGCGATATTGTTCTGGCAACCCAATAACTTTGAGACTTGGCAATTTGACGTTTGGATTTACTGATTTGTATTTTTCTAAAGGTATCCATATTCCACTTGCATCTACTAAACCGACAGATACTTGTTTTTTAGCAGTATCAGTATTTCTGACTTTGGAACTTTGAGCTATTGCCACAGGAATTCTTTGCTGGATTTCGACGATCAATCCAGGAGGAAAAAGGCGGCGACGAACTGTTGCTTGTGCAATAGTGGGTTGTTGCTTCAAAGAATCAGCGATCGCAGAAGGTTGAATTCGCCACAAAGACTGGGGATAGGAAAGCTTCAGAAATGACTGAATCGATCCTTCTGGCAGTACTCGATCGCCTGATTTCACCATTATTTGTTTGGGAGTATTTAGTACCCATATTGGTTGGATTGCCACCCACAGCAAACCACTAGCTAAACCACTAATGGCAAAGGTTCGCCAAATAGCTTGAATAATCTTCATCTGTCGCTGCCGACGCAATTTCTTACGGCGTTGGGCTAAATCTGCATGGGAAACGGATACGATGCCAGCCATTCAAACCCCTTTCTGGTGTAAGTCTTATTTGCTAAGTGGGCTAAAAGCACTGATTAATTACAGTAAAGCCTCTTGGTATCTGTTAGCTGCTACTCTCAAGACTTTTTTTTACTTTTAGTAGTAACACTTTACAGTAACCTTACTAGGATTTAAGCGCTAGCAATTTTTATTATCTAAGTTTGCAGTTGTTTAGTTTAAATCAAATGTAGTCTTTTTGCCTTAAAGTCGGCAGACGATAGCTGGCAACAAGGCTAAAAAATATATCTTGACAAAAATATTAGTTTATGTATCCAATGGATAATAGCCTGAAAGTCAATATGCAACAAGGACAACTATAGTTAATTGTACTCAAGTCACTATTTCTCTCTTTTTTTAAGTATATATGTAGCAAATATTGCATCAATGAATATTGAAGATCCAGAAAGAATTTGATTATGTGTCGAAAAGTTACAAAATATTAAGTATATTTAAAGTTGATTTTACTTAACCAGCAAGAGTTTGAGTGGCGTACTTGCTTGACAAGTTCCTGAAAACTTTAGCTAAAAATTACATATATACTGCCACATCAGCAACTATCTGAAAATTATAATTTCCAGTAGCTTTTTCTACTGCGGTAACTAATGCATACAAGTTTATAACCAGTCAAGTAAAAGCTTAAAGATTGTCACAAGCCTAACGGCAGATGTAAAAAAGACAGATATACTGTACGTATCAGGGACAATTAAATCTCTAGTATGGTACTGATAGTTGCTTGTAGCGATCGCGCTGAAAGTAGCGATCCCCGCAAAATCCAAATTGCGAGTTAATTACGTGCCTACACAATCGGCTAGAGATGTTGGGTATAAATAAGTACAAAAAACAGCATCTACATGACAAATACACTGAATTTATCACGCTTTTATAAAGCATGTAACCCTAGCTACACGCTAAATATGGGTAATATGGTCGATCGGCAGTATTACATAGATTTTGCTGACGTACGTGGTTGCAAGATAGTTGAAGAATTGCAACGTACCATCACTCGTATTTCTCCAGATGAGCCAACTTGCCAGTTATTTACGGGTCATATTGGTTGTGGTAAGTCAACAGAGTTGCAGCGTCTGAAAGCAGAACTAGAAGTAGCAGGATTTCATGTTGTTTATTTTGAGTCCAGCCAAGACTTGGACATGGCGGATATCGATGTCAGTGATATTTTGCTGAGTGTAGCCCGTCAAGTCAGTGTTAGTTTAGAAGCGATCGGCATCAAACTCAAACCTACTTACTTTATTAATCTGTTTAGAGAAATTGGAGATTTTTTACAAACCCCAATTGAGCTTTCTGGACAAGCAGAGTTGTCTTTAGGCATTGCCAAAATTACAGCCAAAACCAAAGATAGCGCGCAGTTACGCAATCAACTCAGGCAATATTTAGAACCCCGTACCAATAGTATTTTGCAAGCGATTAACGAAGAAGTATTAGAAAAAGCTGTCGAACAGCTAAAACTGCGGGGTCAAAAAGGATTGGTAGCGATCGTAGATAACCTAGATAGAGTGGATATGCGTCCTGTTGCATCTGGACGGACACAACCAGAATATCTCTTCATTGACCGAGGAGAGCAGTTACGCCGACTCAAATGCCATGTAGTTTACACAATACCTCTAGCACTAATTTTCTCCAATGAGTATGAAACACTCAAAAATCGCTTAGGAGGAGGTATTGCTCCTAAAGTATTACCGATGGTGCGAGTGCGACAAAGAGATGGTGCTGACTACGAACCAGGGATGTCACTATTGTGCCAGCTAATACTAGCAAGAGCTTTTCCCGAAGTACCTTCTAATGAAAGACTGTTATTAATTACAGAATTATTTGACCATTTAGAAACTCTCGATCGCATATGTCGCGTCAGTGGCGGACACATCCGTAACTTATTGGGTTTACTTTATAGCTGCCTCCAGCGACAAGATCCACCTTTTTCTAGAGACTGCTTAGAAGCAGTGATTAAAGACTACCGAGATGACCTGCTATTAGCTATTGACGAGTGCCAGTGGGAATTATTATTTGAAGTAGTGCAGCAGCAAAGCGTCAAAGGTGAGTCTGATTACCAGAGGTTATTGCGAAGTATGTATTTGTTTGAATACCGCGATCCTCTTGGACGTTGGTTTGGTATTAGTCCAGCATTGGCAGAGACAGAAAAAGTCATCGCCTGGCAGTATAAAAAGTAGTAAATAGTTCAAAGTCAATAGTCTAAAAGTTTATGACTATTGACTAATTTTTCCCTTATCGCCCGATTTTTAATTATGACAAATTGGCAATTCACAACAGCGATCGCCAACAATAATAAACATTCTCTGCAAAGACTAGTTCGGGCAATCAAGCTCTCCAAAGGTCAATTTGCGCTGATTTTAGTCCGGTGCAACTATGGGCAATTACGCGAACAGATGTTGAGTAATCTCCATTCTTTTAGTAAAGATATTAATTTCACAGAAATATTACTTCAACCATCAACTACCACTTTACACACTACAATAGCTTCTCAAGTATTTCTAGATAGTTCTGTGGTTACAGATTTCCCATCAGCTGTAATGGTTTTTGGTCTAGAGTCTGTAACATCTCTAGAAGACTTACTTAGTAATATCAACCAAGCAAGAGATATATATGCAGCAACTTTTCCTTTTCCACTAGTATTATGGCTGAGAGATGAAGTAGCATCATTAATTGCCAGATTAGCACCCGATTTTAAAAGCTGGGCTGCAACTACTATCAAATTTGAAATGACAAAAGAAGATTTAATTGCTTTAATTCGGCATGAAACAGAATCTCTTTTTGCCAAAGTTTTAGATGCAGGTGCTGAAAGGTTTTTATCTAATGCTGCTCTTGATTTAGCTCCCAAATGCCAACATCGCTATGAAATTGAGTCGGCGCGAAATGATTTGCTGCGCCTTTATAGCGTCCAATTATGTCCGGGGCTAGAAGCTAGTTTAGAATTTGTATTGGGGAGGGATAAATATGCCAATGATAACATTAATGGTGCTTTAGCTCATTATCAAAGAAGCTTGGCTTTGTGGCAGCAAGAAGCAAAAAGAGAGAGAGAATTAGTTCAGGAAATAGGAAATGTCAAACGTAATTGTCCTTATCAAATTTGGCAAGCAATAGTATTATTTCACTTGGGATTGTGTTATCGCCGGATGGCAGACTTACACCAAGGAGCTAATAGTAGCTATTGGCAACATGCTTTGTTATGGTTTAAACAATGTCTTGATATATTGCAATCAGCCCAACGGCAAGATTTAGTTGCGACATTTATTTTGCCTGCTTGTGAAATGCTACAGCGCTTACAAAGGTGGGAAGAGCTAAAAAAATTAGCGCAAAAATCTTTGCATTTACATAAAACCTATGGTGAAGTAAGGCAAATTGCTCAAGATTATGGTTTTTTAGCATCTGTAGCTGCTTCTGAATCTAATTGGATATTAGCTCATGAGTTAGCAAATACAGCACTTGCGATCGCAGGGACAACAGATGTTTCGCGGCAGCAAGAAAGCTGGTATCTTTTGTTGCTAGCACGCACGCAAAGGCATTTAGGTAAATCTGAAGAAGCGATTGCTAATCTGGAATGGGCTAGGGTAGTTTGCGAACTACAATACGAGCCATCACTTTATTTAGAGATTTTAGAAGAATTGCGATCGCTCTACTTTTTTGAGCGTCATGATTATACAGAAGCCTTTAGTCTCAAGCAAGAAAAAATTCAAATAGAACATCAGTATGGGTTTCGTGCTTTCATTGGTGCCAGTCAATTACAGCCGCAACGTTATAGAATTAATCCAGCTTTAGAACAGCAAAAAATACCATTTATGCCTGAGGAAATTGCTCAGGAAATAGCTGCTTCTGGAAGACAACAAGATGTCAATCGTTTAATTGAAAGAATAACCCGTGCTGACTACAAACTCACAGTCATACATGGGCCATCAGGTGTAGGCAAAAGTTCAATTCTCAAGGCTGGTTTAGTACCAGCTTTGAAGGGAAAGACAATCGGCGAACGTATTCCTTTGCCCATTGTTTTATCGGGATATACCGACTGGATTACATCTTTAGGACATAGTGTCAACCAAGCATTAGCCCAGACAGAAATAGCAATTGCCATAGAATTTACACCCAATATAATTATTGAAAAACTTCGGTTAGCTGCCGAGCGAAAGCATACAATTGTTCTTATTTTTGACCAATTTGAAGAATTTTTTTTTATTAGTAATCTTTCTCAAAGAACAAAGTTTTATAAATTCTTTAGCGAATGTTTAAATATTCCATATGTGAAAATTATTCTCTGTTTGCGAGAAGATTATTTGCATTATTTGTTAGAGTTTGAACGTTTAAGTAAAGAGAAAAGTGATGGGTTATATGATTTAGGTGTCATTAATAAAAACATCCTTGATAAGGATATTCGCTACTATTTTGGATATTTTTCAATTGAGGATACAATCGGAATTATCCACAGCTTTACCCAACGTTCGCATTATGAAATAAGTGAAGAATTAATTCATAAATTAGTGCAGGATTTGGCAGGAGAAATCGGAGAAGTACATCCCATTGAATTACAAATAGTAGGCGCGCAACTCCAATCAGAAAGTATTACCACACTTCAACAGTATAAGCTTTGTGGGGGCTCGAAAAAACTAGTGGAACGCTGGTTGGAAGAAGTGATAAAAGATTGCGGTCAAGAAAATGAAGATTTAAGTTGGAAATTATTATTTGAGTTAACTGATGAAAAGGGAACGCGACCGTTAAAAACAAAAATTGATTTGGCAGAGGCATTAAGGCAAAATATTGATAATGCAGCTAAATTGGAATCGGTATGGGAGTTAATTTTAGAGATTTTAGTAGGTTCGGGATTAGTATTAAGGCTACGAGAAGAATTTGGCGATCGCTACCAGTTAGTTCATGATTATTTAGTAGAACCAATTCGCCAAAAAAATAACTATGGCTTATTTGCTGAACTAGAAAAAGTCCGATTTGAAAAAAACAAAGCTGAAGTCGCTCAAAAACTTTCTCAAGAGCAACTGACTTGTGTTTTACAACGCCGACTGCGAGAAGCTCGAATAGCAGGCATATTGCTGGCAATGATGGGAGGAACAATCGCTGCATTATGGTGGCAAGCCGATTTGCAAAAAAGAGCAGCAATTCACCAAACTATCAGAGCCGAACGCAGCGAAACCAACTTGAAAATAAGTACCATCGCCGCATCTAGTGAAGCTCTGTTTGCCTCTAATAAAGAATTTGATGCTTTATTAGAAGGGTTGCGCGCTTGGAGGAAACTCAAGCAGGCAGATGCAGTCCAGCCAGAAACTCGAATGCGAGTCGTGACGGCACTGCAACAAGCAGTGTATGGCGTTACAGAATTAAACCGCTTAGAGGGACATACGGATATTGTTTGGGGTGTTACTTTCAGTCCTGATGGTCAGTTATTAGCATCAGGTAGTAGGGATCGGACTGTAAAGTTGTGGCATCCTGATGGCACTTTACTCCAAACCCTCAAAGGTCACACTGCTGCTATTAGCAGCGTCAGTTTCAGCCCTGACGGTCAGAGTTTAGCTTCGGCAAGTCTCGACAAAACCGTAAAAATCTGGCAGAAAAACTTAATTACAGGAGAATTCAACTCTCAACCATCTCAAACCATAGCAGGAAATGGAGATAGGGTTTATAGCGTGAGTTTTAGTCCTGATGGGGAGTTGTTGGCTACTGGCAACAAAGATAAAACAATTAAGCTCTGGCGCAGGGACGGTAGCTTAGTCACAACTCTCAAAGGACATCAAGGGTGGGTTAACTGGGTAAGCTTCAGTCCAGATGGTCAATTCATTGCCTCAGCAAGTGACGACAAAACAGTGAAAATCTGGCGGCGAGATGGCACTTTAGTCCATACTTTGTACGGGCATCAGCAGGGTGTAACTGTTGTTATTTTTAGCCCTGATGGGAAATTGCTAGCGTCAGCAGGTCGAGATAAAACAATAAAACTTTGGCGGCGAGAAGGAATAAGTCGAGATAGCTGGGCTTTTCGTGCCTACAAAACTTTACAGCAGCACACTAGTACAGTTTGGAGCCTCAGTTTCAGTTCTGACGGTCAAAAGTTAGCTTCCGGAAGTGATGACAACACCATCAACCTCTGGACCATCAATGGCACATTACTTAAAACCTTTAGAGGGCATAGCGATGCTGTTGCCAGCGTGGCTTTTAGTCCAAATAACAAACTGCTGGCATCAGGAAGTTATGACAAAAGTGTAAAACTATGGAGTTTGGATGCTCCCACACTACCAATTCTTCGGGGTCATCAGGATCGAGTATTGAGCGTGGCTTGGAGTCCTGATGGTTATATGCTGGCTTCTAGCAGTCGCGATCGCACCGTGAAACTCTGGCAGCGATATGTTAGTAGTGGCGAAGTCCAAACTCGACTCTACAAAACTCTGGTGGGACATAGTGAAAGAGTTCCCAGTGTCAGCTTCGATCCCAAAGGTAAAATCCTCGCATCAGGAAGTTATGACAAAACCGTGAAACTTTGGCGGCGCGATGGTACTTTGCTCAAGACTCTCCTAGGGCATAGCGATAGCGTCATGAGTGTTAGCTTTAGCCCTGATGGACAGTTATTGGCATCAGCAAGTAAGGATAAGACCGTGAAACTTTGGAACCGCCAGGGTATCTTACTCAAAACCTTGGTCGGGCATCAAGGTTGGGTGAATAGCGTCAATTTTAGTCCCGACGGTCAAGTTATCGCTTCTGCCAGTGATGACCAAACAGTGAAACTTTGGCGGCGCGATGGTACTTTACTCAAAACTTTTTCGCCCCATGAGAGTTGGGTCTTAGGTGTCAGTTTCAGTCCCACTGACCAGTTGTTAGCTTCTGCTAGTTGGGACAACACAGTTAGATTGTGGCGGCGAGACGGTACGCTCTTAAAAACCTTGTTAAAGGGATATAGCGATAGCGTTAATGCCGTTACTTTCAGTCCCAATGGTAAATTGCTTGCCGCCGCCAGTTGGGACAGTACAGTTAAACTCTGGAGCCGTGAGGGCAAATTAATTAAAACCCTCAACGGGCATCACGCCCCAGTTTTAAGTGTCAGTTTTAGCCCTGATGGACAAACACTGGCATCGGCTAGTGACGATAACACGATAATTTTGTGGAATTTACATCTTGACGACCTGCTCGTGCGTGGTTGCAACTGGGTAGGTGATTACCTCAAGCACAACCACAATGTTGAAGCACGCGATCGCTTGCTTTGTGCTGATATCAACCGCAAGCGCTAAATGTAGAAGCTAGAAGTTATAAAGTGTAAAGATTTCTCAATTTACAACTCCAAACTTGTTTCCAGCTGACTGGCTACTGGAGTATCGCTATCCAGCACATCATCGCTGTTTTTTGATTCGCTTTCCTCCTCGCCAGTTGCTTGTGGCAAATTTGCAAAAAAAGCTTGCAACCTCATCCGCTCGATATAAGGCCAGCCACCCTCAGACTCAATGTCTTTCAGTAGCGCGTAGAGCTGCTGACGATTATCGGGCAAACTCTCTTGAAAAGCACCATCTCGAATCTCTCGGTGTAACTGCTCTAACTGCCTAAGCAAGTTCAAAAGAGCGATGGCATCGCCTTGACAAATTTTTGCAGCATCATGTACCGCAGTGGCGATCGTTTGCAGTTGTTCGGTTAACTTCTCTAATTCAAAACTTTGATTCTTGCTCACACTACCCTCTCTATGGAAATTAGCACTACTTAAATTTACTCAACATTGCTGGTTTTCATTGGCTGTCACAGCTTTAGCAACATAATCTCAGGCTTAGGGAGATTAGACTTCTAGAAGCTTCTGAAGGTAGGTTTTTTGCCACTTACCCTCCTGATTTTGAATCTGAATTCCAACAGTAGCTATCACCTCAAAAAGCGCGCAGTGACGTTCAAGGAAGCCTCCACGTGAGCTAGATGCGATCGCGACTTATTATTTAAAGCTAGAGTGCTTTGATTTTGAGTTAAAAAAAATCGTATGATCTGGCTGATTTCCCCATAAAGCAATGGGTTGTATGTAGTGGCAACACATACATAATACAGAACGACTGGAGGGATGCTGTAAATGCCCTAAGCATTCGCAAAGCGCGAAGTAATAAATCTTTGCGTTCCTCAAAGCACGCACTTTTGTGGCTCTGTATTAGAACGTACTTAATTTACGTACCGAAACCCTACGGTGCAGTTTTACAACTTAGATATTAATTTTTGACATTGAGGTTGACCATGAGGTATCGCGCTTTAATTGTTGCATTCTTGGCTTTGTGCCTGGGGTTACTGACTGCTTGTAGTGATGGCCCTTCTACTAGCAGTAGGGATGTACTCACTTACGAACAAATTAGAGGTACTGGCTTGGCTAACAAATGCCCCCAACTAGCAGAGACAAGGCGTGGTTCTATTCCCCTTGACTCTAGCCAGTCCTACATCATCAAAGAACTCTGCTTGGAACCAACCAATTTCTTTGTGAAAGAAGAACCTGCTAATAAACGGCAAACAGCAGAATTTGTAGCTGGCAAATTGTTAACTAGGTATACCTCTACTATTGACCAGGTTCAAGGTGACCTAAAAATTAACTCAGATAATAGCTTGACCTTTGTGGAAACAGATGGTCTTGACTTCCAAGCTATCACCGTGCAACTTCCTGGTGGTGAGCGAGTACCTTTCCTGTTCACCATTAAAAACTTGGTTGCTCAAACTCAACCCGGTTCGACTAGTATCAACACCTCCACAGATTTTGAAGGCTCTTTCAAAGTTCCTTCCTATCGTGGTGCTGCCTTCTTAGATCCCAAAGGTCGCGGTGTCGTTACTGGTTACGATAATGCTGTAGCTTTGCCTGCTCAAGCAGATGATGAAGAACTTGCCCGTGCTAATGTCAAACGTGCTGAAATTCTGAATGGCAAGATTTCTCTACAAGTAGCCAAAATAGATAGCGCTAGTGGTGAAATAGCTGGCACTTTCGAGAGCGAGCAGCCATCTGACACCGATTTGGGTGCTGGCGAACCCAAAGAAGTCAAGATTCGGGGTTTATTTTACGCACGGGTTGAACCAAATCGTGCCTAAATTCTCTTGAGTGCAGCCACTTGCTAGCAGTCAGGATTTAAATGCTGTACTCATAAGGCTTCATCGCAAGAGTTAATAGTTTTGTCCCCCTTTTGTAGCTACCGTGTATACACAACTTCTAAAATCCTTTTTGGATCTGGTTTAACCCTCACTAGGTCAGGTTTCGTGATTCTCAAACAATTATCAAAAATTTTAAATAATTGAGAATTGTCCGATGAGAATCAAAAGTTTCATAAAATAACTTTCTGCAAATCCGACTAGTTATACCAATGCGTACAAGGTAGCTGTTTTGGGGGAAATAAAATAGCGACTGAATGATAAAAAAGGGCATCTAGCCCTTTTTTTTTGGTTGACACCGCGAATTGTTACTCGCTCCCAGAAACAAAATACAAATCTATATTTAAAAAGGCTAATATTTTACACACATATGTACTTGCTTAGTTCACTATGCAAGATTACCTATCTGATTTTGCTTCTTCCTACGTATCCTATGCTTAGGATTAAGTTTTGCAATCCGCATCTTATTTTCTTTGCAATTCCTGAAATTAGGTATTTTTTGGGCTAGAAGAGAATAGTTATTTCAAAAATTATATAAATTACATTTAATGATTACCGTAAATTCACCGAACGATAAAGTCTTTAAGCTCTAAAAAACTCTTGATGATTAAACTTTATCGTTGATGTCAGAAATTAAGTACAATCTCGGTTTGAAATTTAACAAATAATTTTATATTTTGTTCCTATGCAGCTTTTAAAAGCTACAGATAATATCAAGCCAACATAACAAACAAAACACCAATTTTGCTTATTTAAATTTTGCTCGACTGTCAGCCTACTATGGCATATTTATAGAAAAATTTTCATTTGCCATAGATTTTTAAAGGTAAATATCATGCTATTTCCTAAGGCATTGTGCAATCGTAACTTAATTTAAAAGCCAATAATTAACATTTAATTTGCTAAATAAATGTGCTGCTATGCCTACCACAGCAACCAACGAACTCAAGCATGAAATTTGGCAGTTACTACGAGAATATCAACAATCTCGCTCGGAAACTGTTCGTAATCAGCTAGTAAAACTCAATTTTGGACTGGTGAGAAAAGAAGCTCACTACTGGATGAATCAATGCCGTGAAAGCTACGACGATTTGCTCCAAGTTGGTTGTTTGGGTTTAATTCGAGCGATTGAGAGGTTTGAAATTTCAAAAGGACATGCCTTTAGCTCCTTTGCTATGCCTTATATCCGTGGGGAAATTCAACACTACCTCCGAGATAAAGGTGTCACGGTAAGAATTCCTCGACGCTATTTGGCACTGCAACAACAGGCAATAGGTGTTTCGCGTTCTTTGCGCGAAAAATATAACCGCCAGCCTACTGACTCGGAATTAGCTGGAGCACTAGCCATTTCTCTAGATGAATGGCAGGAAATAAAATTAGCATGGATTAATCGCGCCCCCTTGAGCTTAGATGTCCCCGTTCAGGATGGTGAAGAAGGAGCTACCAGCTTAGGAGAATTGGTTCCAGATCCTCACTATCGGAGTTTTCAACTAGCACAAGAAGACCAAATTCGCCTACAACAAGCATTAATTCAGTTAGAACAACGCACTCGTGATGTCCTGGAGTGTGTGTTTTTGCAGGATTTGACACAAAAACAGGTAGCAGAACACTTAGGAATTAGCGTAGTCACTGTTTCCCGTAGGGTCAAAAAAGGGCTTGACTTGTTGAAAGACCTTATGGGTGTTACCGAGGAATGAGCATAAAAAAGTCAAACCGCATTTATCCAAGGTTGACAGTGCTAAAAATAACCATTGAAATGCTGAAAATTAGGTTATAAAGGGAAAGTACTTCGCCCTTAGCACAAAAGGGCTTCAGTGATTTCCACATGCAAATTTTCTTATAGTTTTTGAGAACAGCTAATGGGTAAAAAATCAGCAATTGCACTTGCAACTATTTTAACTTTGGCGATCGCTGGATGTGGATCGGAAGATACACAACAAGCTGCTAATCCAACACCACCTGCACCACCAGCAGCCAAGTTACCACCAGCAACTCCGTCTTTAGTAGCAAAGTTGCCAGCAAAAACCCAATCCTTTAATAATCCCTTGGTGGTTCCAAAGAATGCTCCAACAAGTGCCACTGGAACTTCTAACTTGATTCAACTAACTAATGCCACAGAACGGATAAATTTAGTCTCAAAAGGCCGGACTGACCCGTTTGCCCAAATTGTGGGGCAGACAGTTGCCACAATGCCTACAAGTACGGTCGCTAGGAAAATTCCTATATTGCCTCCCCTACCAACCCTATCTACCGTTCGAGCTATATTGACCGCAGGCAAAAAACTGCCAACGCGCAGTGCTGTTTTGGCTCAAAGCACAATGGCAAAAACTCCAAAACCAAAACTCAATCCAGCCTTAGCTCAAGTATTACCTAAAGTTTTGCCCCAAGTTGTTCCTAATCCTACCCTAGTATCTGTATTACCACCACCAGCACAACCTGAGTTAGCAAAAGCGGTAGTTGTAACTGGCGTAGTTCAGATTGGTAAAGAACCCCAAGCAATTATTAAAGTGCCGAACGAGCAGACAAGTCGCTATGTACAGGCAGGACAGCGATTGGCAAACGGCGTGCTAATTAAACGTATTGAAATGAACGAGGGTTCCAATCCGGTCGTTATTTTGGAACAATATGGAATTGAAGTTGCCAGAATGGTAGGAGAAGCACCTACTGGTTCAACGCCTTCAGCGGCGACTGGAGGAAATTCTGTTTCAGTAACAACGCCGACTCAAAGTTCTTTTAGTGTTGGAGCTTCATAAAGATGGAGACTAAGGAAAAAATTGAATTTTCTGGTTTACCCCTAGCAGTTTATCGAGAGATAGTAGCTCATTTGCGTCAAGTAGAAGGGGTAAAAGTCAGTTTAATTCCCCAATCATCCCAACAATTTGATTACAATCAAAGCCAAGTAGGTGGCTTCTGGCTGTCTTGGACACCAAACTCTAATTCCGAAAGTCAGCAACGCGTGCAGCAAATTTTGGCTTACTATCAAAATCTCTATGGCATCTGACAACTTGAGTTCATCTTAAGTTCCTAAACTATAGCCATAGTCAAAATCGATCGGGGTGAAGACATTTGCCGAACCCCATACGTATTTTTTGGGCGATCGACTTATTTATCCAAAAAGTATTAAGTAAAAATACCATTTTCCTCCTTGGTAGTAGGGCAGTGCTTTGGGAACTCGTCGCAGTGGTTCCCCACGAGTGACTGCCATTTAGCATGACTAAGTACGAGTTATCAATAGTAGTTTTCAAATATATAATTCCTAATTCGTACTGACGCTTAATTAGATTATGCAATTTAGATATTTTATTAGCTTAATATCAAATCCATGAAACTTCATGGAATACATTATTTCGCCATCAGTTATTGAATATTTACAGTCAAAAATTATTACAAGTATTTATGTTTTTTTAATACGCTTCAGCTTATCATACAGAAATTTCTTTACTTCTTTTGAATTCACTTTATCTAACTTAAGTAAGAAGGTTAGCTTCGAGAACCCCTCACCATAATTTATGGATAGCTTCGATTGAGGTTAACACGATGAAACGTTTAGCATCTCTTGTTATGGCACTAGCCCTAGGAACTGCTGCCGTTGTTGCTTTCCCTCCAGATTCTCAAGCCCAATCTAGAAGAGAAGATTTCTATAGAACACGAGATTACCGCTATGGCGATCGCGACAGGTCTTATTCTCCCCGCCGTTATTACAGGGGAGAGAGAAGATTTCCGCGTTTACGACGCGATCGCGATCGAGATTACTATCGGTCGCCCTATCGCGATCGCGATCGCGGTCGCTACTATACACCAGGATACCGTTACTAGGTCTGCCTTCACTTGAGAGATGATGGATAACAGACATACTAAGTTCATCATCCTATCCTTAGTGAAAGTGTAACAATACAAAAATATAAAAGCTTGTGGTAAAGTTGGCTTGCTGCTAACTTAAATACTGCAAGCTTTTTGGTATGTCCAAAAGTGAAGTTTCAAAAGTAGCGATTCAGGTGGGTGGTAAATTTCAAGGTTACGGCGATCGCTACTGCTGAAGTTTTTAAATTTCCGCTGGTATACTCTCATGCTCAGACGCTGCAACAGCCATAGAACAATATCAGTGGCTGTGCTTTCATTTGTGATATGCCTTACTCTAATAAGCGTGCATTCATTTGGGCAAACAATTATGACCTCAGCGCCCCGACTGCTGACTGACCCATTTTTGCAACTGCCAACTGAAACTTCAGTGCGAGTAGTTTGGTTCACTGAGTTTGCTGGTGCTAAACATAAAGTCGCCTATGGGGAAAATTTAAAGCAAACTTCCTATGCCAGCACAACAAAACTCAGTCGCACGCGTGAAGACCAGAGATCGCGAGTCGCAAACCAAACCCAAGACGGACAAGTTTATCAAAAACCTGTTTTGCGTAATATTTGGCGGCATGAAGCTGAAGTGACTGGCTTAACTCCTGGCGTGCGCGCGAACTATCGCGTCACGAGTATCCGAGAAGATGGTGAAAGTGTTAGCAGCGATGTTTTTACACTTGCACCTACCCCAAAAGCCGACACAGCATTAAAAATTTTGCTGACTTCTGACCATCAATTGAAGCCAATGACAGAGGTAAATCTGCAAAAAGTCGTAGAGACAGTGGGACGTGTGGATGCAGTATGGTTTGCTGGTGATTTGATTAACGTTAGCGATCGCGCCTCGGAATGGTTTGATGATAATCGAGGTACTGCTTTATTTCCAGGTTTGCAAGGTCGTGCTAAGTATGAAATAGAACATAATGGCATAAAGACAACCTACACAGGAGGTCAAATAATTCAACATGCGCCGATGTTTACTTGCATTGGCAATCATGAAGTGATGGGAAGATTTGCCAGGAAGCAGAGCTTAAATGATGAATTTGATGATACATTTCCTCGTGAAGTTGCCCAAAAATTTTATCGCAACAAATCTCTTAGAGATAGTTCTTTTAACACTAATACCTATGAAGAAATTTTTACCCTACCCCAAAGTAAAGAGGGTGGCAAAAGATATTATGCAGTCAGCTTTGGTGATGTGCGTTTAGTGGTCTTGTATGCCACAAATATGTGGCGGACTCCCAAGTTAGATGGAAAATATGTAAGTAGATATCGAGAAGCTGAAAAAGACCTCAATCATCCTGAAAATTGGGGCTATGGACAGATTATTTATGAGCCAATTGATCGAGGTAGCAAGCAGTACAATTGGCTTGAGCAAGAACTTAAAAGTCCTGAATTTAAACAAGCAAAATATAAAGTCGTAATGTTCCATCATCCACCCCATACTTTGGGTGATAATATTGTCCCTGCCTATACCAATCCATTGCAGATAATCGAACGGAACGAAGCCGACAATATCAAAGCAATACGTTACGAATATCCTAAAGATAAAGATTATTTAATCCGCGATGTCATGCCTTTATTAGAAGCAGCTAATGTGCAACTAGTCTTCTATGGCCATTCTCATTTGTGGAACCGCTTTGTTAGCTCAAATGGTATGCACTTTTTAGAAACATCTAATGTTGGCAATACTTATGGAGCCGCTTGGGGTGACAGAAAGCGAGAAATCCCAATAGGATATAAGGAAGATTATGTTATGCTTGGCGATCCTAACGAGTTAGAACCAGTATTGCCAACAATTGCCCCATTGTTAGATAAAGATGGTAAACCATTACCCTATATTGCCAGTAATGACATTACAGCGTTCAGCATCTTTGATACTGGGACAGGTATAGTAAGCAGCTATCGTTTTGATACTCGCAAACCGGATTTAGATGTTTTAAAATTTGATGAATTTAAGTTGAAATAACTATCTACTTACTTTAAATCAAGAATAAGCAATATCTGATGACAAGCGACTGGCTTCACGATTCTGTGAATTAGTGTGCGGCTAGGAAGTAGCGCTTAAAACTCCGACTTCTTCACCGCGTCTTCCTCCTCTATTGCTTTCTACTTATCTAGGTTGACTAGCTATATTCGGTTGACCTAAGTAGTTATACACAAGTCGGGAAACTTGACCAATAAAAGCTTTAGCTCTTAAATCGTTGAAAGGTCTTCTCACCATAATGCCTGCTAAGTAGCGTTTACCTGATGGCATTTCAATAATACCGGCATCACCGAGAATCACTCCCAACGTTCCAGTTTTGTGAGCAATTACCGCACCTTTACCAAGTCCAGAAGGTAGTAAGCTTCTGTTTTCGACACGACGCATAAGACTCAAGACTTTGCTACGACTAGAATTACTCAGTACCTGATTGTTCTGATTAACAATCAGGGCTGATAATCTGACCAAATCTTTAGGGCTAGTTGTGTTAGTACCTTTAAAGTCGCCCAGCAAATTCCGAATCACAGTGTTTTGCAGTCCCCAGTTCCGGAAACGCTGATTTAATTTAGCCTTACCACCCAAACGGTCAATAATCATGTTAGTGGCAGTATTGTCGCTGATGGTAATCATTTTGGTAGCGGTTTCCAAAAGACTAAACCGAGTTCCAGGTCGTTTATACTGTATTACTCCCGAACCTCCAGTCATTAAGTCACGCCGCATGACTAAGCTTTCATTCAGCTTGACTCTACCTGCATCCACTTCTTGAAATAACGCTACTAAAACAGGAAACTTAATTGTGCTAGCAGCTGGAAATGCTTTTTCCCCATGTAAGTCCAGATAGTTACCTGTATCTAAATCTAAGAAAAACATTCCCGGTTCTAAATAACCATAACGAGCCATCAATCCTTTAACTTGAGAACTTAGCTGCAATATTTCTTTACCTAAAGGAACAACGCCAGCAAATGGAGAAACATCACCTATGGAAACGGGAATTTTTTCTTCACCAGAGGACGCAATATTATTACTGCTGCGCTCAATTGATGCAAAGTTTACTATCCAGTGGGATGAAGAGTCGCCTTTAATTAATAATTTTTCTGGAGAGATTGTGTACCCTGGTGCTAATTCAACCACTAATCTGGTCGTGTCGGAATCAACTTTTCCAATGCGGATTTCTTTAACTTTTGAGCCAAAACTTTGACGAATTGTATTTCGATCGAGTTGAATTTTTGGAAGGTCAATAACCAGTCGCGTTGGGTTATTAATTAAAAATGCTCTGGGTTGAACTCCTGATTCTGTAGTGATGTTGAGTTGATTGCGAGCAGTGTCAAAGTACCAAGATTCTAAGCTAGCTGCTTTGGCAGCAGAAGAGAGCAGCAAAATGCTGATAACGCTAGGCAAAAAAAAGCGTAATCTCATTCGGGTAATTTATGAGCGACAGTAGGATTTACTAGCACAAATTTTCCTCGTTTTCCCAGTATATCCGGAAGAAAAACACATGAAAACAAGTGGTAATTGCTTAATCAAGACACTAATACCACAAAATAGTTCCACTACAAAATCAAAAATTGATTTGTATTTACGCTTTATTTGTTTTCAATCAGATGATTAGGGTTAAATTGCTGAAAAATAAATATATTTAGACTTGTAAGCTTAAATAACCGCAAAAGTATTTTAACAGGCTCAATACTGATGATTTTTGATGAAAATCACAATATTTAATTTTATGTCTCTGAAGAAACATAAGTGTAGGGGTGGAGGGAAGGAAAAGTGTTTCACCTGTAGCTACAATCAGACATAAAAAAGAACTAGGGAACAAGAGAGGAAGGCAAAGGGAGATAAGGGAGAACAAGAGGGGGTAGATGTTAAAAGTTAAAACAAAAGCCAGAGAACTTGATTGAATTCCTTTTCTCCCGAACCTTTTCCCTATCCGAAGGGCTTTGACTCCTGACTTCAGTAGCTAAATTCTGAGAATTAGGGAATCTTAAAGATAACGAAAACTGAAGATAGTCGATAGGAGGAGTAGTGTGAATTTGGACAATTTGTCCTTACAGATAGAAAATATGCGTCAGCGTGTTAACCATTTGCAACGCCAAAGTCAAAAGCCAAAAGGACAGCAAATTGAGATTTTGGCAGAAGTCTTTGAAGAACTCTACTTTGCTTTAGAAGAACTTCAAATGACCAATGAGGACTTACAGCAACAAAATCAAGAATTATCCAATACTCAACAGGCATTGGTAGCACAACGTCACCACTACCAGGAATTATTTGAGCAAGTACCAGATGCTTACTTGGTAACTGATACAAAAGGGATTATTCAAGAAGCTAATCATACCGCTACGACTTTGTTGAATATTTCCAAGAGTTTCCTCATAGGCGAACCCTTAGATATTTACGTAGTAGAAGAAGAACATCCTAATTTTCATCTAAAACTCAGTCATCTGTGCGATCGCTCTCAACATGCGATCGCTTTTAGCAGTGAATATCAATCTATAGAAGCTAACTTCGATCCTAAACTACTGCAATATATTTTAACTAATTTACTCTCTAATTCTCTAAAGTATTCCCCTGTGGGCAGTACAGTTATATTTTCTGTTACTTATTCTAAAAACCAAATCGTCTTTCAGATTCAAGACTTTGGGATTGGCATTCCTGCTACTGAAATAGAACATATCTTTGAACCTTTTCATCGTGCTAGCAATGTGGGTAACGTCTCAGGTATGGGGTTAGGAATGTCTATAGTCAAGAAAGCTCTAGATTTACATAGCGGTCAGATAACTGTGGAAAGTTTTGTCAAGGTAGGAACTACTTGCACAGTCGCTTTGCCATTTTCGGGAAATTTGCCTACTCATGTATGTGCCTAATTAGGTGTTAGTCCCTACTCCTTTTCTTTCCTAAGAAAATCTTCAACTTCTTTTTTTATGATGAAAACAGTTACTTCAACTTGCAAATTTTAGGTGGAACTTATAGATACAGAAACTAAAGTATAAAATAATATGATTATTCTACGCATTGTAGCTGTGGGCTGATAATTACTTTTATTTATGGAATTAAAAAGTAAAAATATTTGCATCTATCGATTAAGAGTCTTTAATATATAATTGACCATTAATAAAAAGTTGAGTGTTAAGTCTCGTTTAGCATTAGCTGAAGGAAATTTGCTCGGCAACTGAAAGTTGTAGGTGTGAATTACGCCTGTGGAACTCTCTAATAAATCTGAATACGCACTTCTAGCGCTGTTAGAATTGGCAACTCGTTATTCTAGCGGCGAATCTCTGCAAATTCGGCAGATAGCAGTGCTACAACATATACCAAACCGCTATTTAGAACAATTATTGGCGACCTTAAGGCGTAGAGGCCTGATTAAGAGCATACGTGGCGCGAAAGGTGGCTATGTTTTGGCACGAGATCCTCGTATGATTACGCTGCTAGAAGCTTTTACTTGCATGGAAGGCGTAGATACCGCGCCTGATGTGGATAGTGATACTACAACAGTAGAAACTCAGGTAATCCAAGAAATCTGGCATGAGGCTCGTCAGGCAGCTAATGCTGTTCTGCAAAAATATACACTCCAAGACCTTTGCGATCGGCGAGATATCCATCGTCACAAAGAAATTATGTACTACATATAGTATTGGTACAGGAAAAGCAGAAGCACAGAAGCGGGAGAAAGAATTTTGAAATAATTTCTCCCGATTTTTCCAATTTCCAGTCTCAGTCTCTAGTAGTCTGTCCCAATAAATTTGCTAGCTTTAAAATCCTCCGCGTCTCCGTATCACCGCGTCCCCCTTCGGGTTCGGAAGTTTGGACTCGACGGGAACCGCCAAGACTCCAACTTCCTCACCGCGTCCCTATATCAGCCCTAACCATATTACAACTAATGGGACAGACTACTAGTCTCTAATTCCCCTTCTTCTGTTGTTGCGAAATTGAGAGGGTATAGCTATACTGTCGTTGGGATAACTCGCCTACGTACAGCGCGTATTTTCCTGATTGCCAATAACCGGACATTTCTGGCTTGGTTTCAGAGTAACGATCTGCTAAAACGCAGAAGCGTCCTCCAGGGCCATCAATTAACAGCGTTGGCTGTCCAGGACTATCTACTGTTAATCGTAAGTAAGGCAGTGATTCACTAACCTGGATAATTTGACTGGGTGCGTTAGGAATGTTACCACAATCGCTTTTAACCGATCCTCCGGATTTACCATTCAAAATCAGTGGATCTGATTGTAACTTGGAAGTAATTTGGATCGATGGTGTCTCAGCCAAAATAGGCTCGGTTAGCACTAAACTCATCGCCAAAGCTGCGGGAACAAATGTCAATAGTCTACCCGTCTTCATGTTAATTAATGCTCCCGACTATTTCTAGAGCGATATTGATATAAATAGTCTGAATTAATAGACGAGGGTAATCCGTCTCAGTTCCCGATCGCGGAGTATAAATCTTTATATAAATAATTAATCGCTATATGGCTAAATATGAAAATAACATAAAGTAACTGGTTTTAGAGGATTGGGAATTGAAATAAAGGAAAGATGGAAGAACTTTTAACGTTTTTCCTCCCCAGTCGCAAGAGAGGTCTTTCTCGCACAGACATTAGCTAAAATCACTAGACAACCGCCAAACATGGAATTTGGTTAGTCTGTTATTGAATGTCCTAGCTGAGGTAAAAAAGATTGATGAATTATCAACCAGAAGAAGATTTAGAGCGTCGCCTGCAAAAGCTAGAAACAGAAATAAATTCTTCGTCTAAGGAAGTTGAACGATCGCAATCACCGAACAATACATCTGAGTCCAGTTTTACTAACTTGAAATCGCACTTGAGGCGATCGCAACTGTGGTTCAACAACTTGTCTGGAACTAGCAAGATTGTATTTGCGGGTGTGGCGGTGCTTTTAGGCTTTGCATTGGTACAAGCAGTGCTGAAACTTGTTGCATCGGCAATTAGTCTGGCAGTGTTGGCATTGTTAGTGTATGTTGGATACAAATTTTTTGTGTCTGGTAGCTTTCAAAATAAGCAATAGACTATGTTAACTGCGCCGAAAGCGGCGTAAATATAAAGTCAAAGGGAATTATATGGCGACTCCAATTGTGAGGAGAAGTAATAAATCTAGACAAACACAAGATTCGGAAACAGCCAATTCACTGCCGTTAGTAACTAGGCGCTTTGCTGCTTGGGCAGCGGAAATTACACTGGTGGTTGCCAGTGGCTTGGTTCCCTTCGGTCTGGGGGCATTTGCCAATTCTAGAAGCGAGTTGAATCGCGTGCCGCTCAACCCCGTGCTAGTAGTAACCGAAAGAGCGATCGCTCGACCTTTAGCTCTGCCTGTGAGCTACGGTATCCCTAATGTTGCATGGCCGACTAATTTCTTGTGGACAGTAGCTCTGTTAGCACCCGTAACACTCTCCTGGTGGCAACTGTATTTACTAGGTAAAACTGGTAGTACTATCCCCAAACGTTGGTTAGGTATACGAGTAGTTAACGAACAAGGTACGCCACCTGGTTTAGCGGCAGCTGTGGTGCGCGAAGGACTTGGTAGAACGACCGTACCCTTATCCATCGCCTATATTCTCTGGCGTTACAGCTTTGCCTTTCCTAATTTAGGATTATTCACGTTTTTAGCTGTGTTGATGGTATTGGGAGAAGGATTAGCTTTGCCCGCACGCCAAGGCCGTCGCGCACTGCACGATTGGCTAGCTGGTACTTACACAATTGATACCACTCGCCCGATGCCAGACTCACTGGTAGCTAGCAAAGCACATTCCTCATCAAAAGGCAACGAACCCGATGCGGCACAAGAGGAAGTTGCCACCCCAGCACTAGCGATCGCTGGAGAAAATACAAGTCTGAGCGCGCTGTGGCGACGGATGCGGCAAAATCCTAGCTTGACATTGTTTGCAGTAGCACTCGCAAGTATGACGGCGGTGCTAGGAACTTTAATCGCGACTCAAATCTATGTCCAAACTCAGCAAACTCAGCGGGAAACCAACCAAATTAATAGCCAAAAGTTTCTCGCGCTGGTAAAACAATTGAATCCTGACTCTGGTGCTACGACTGAGGAGCGTCAGAGTTTAATATTAGCGATGGGTGGTCTGAATGACCCACAATCTATCCAATACCTTGCGGATCTCCTGGTGAGCGAAACCAACCCGATTCTCTTGGATACGATTCAGCAAGCTTTGGCAGGCATCGGGTTGAAAGCCATTCCGGAATTGAAAAACAAAAATCAGTTTTTAGCTAGCGAACTGGACGCAAGTAGCAGCGCACCCCAAGAGCGAGAATTGCGACAAAAGCGCTTACAAATCAACCAGCAGACCATTAACAAAATTTTGACTGTTTACAGTGGTAAAACTGAGGGTATCGACCTCAGTCGCACCCAATTAGGTCAAAGTGGCACTGCGGGCAGCTCCTTTTTCAACTTGGTGTTAGAGAACATTGATTTATCGGGAATTAAGTTTAAATCTGCAAATCTCAACCAAGCTAGTTTCAAAGGAAGTCGCTTTCGGGGAGCTGGTGAAGATGGACGCTTCGATACCTTTGACGATGCGATCGCTGATTTAAGCCAAGCGCAAATGAAACAAGCGAATTTCAGTGATGCTAACCTCAGCCGCGTCATGATGACTGGTAGCGATTTAAGCCGCGCCACCCTCAACAGAGCCAACTTATCTAATGCGCGTTTAGTTGGTGCTAACCTCAGTAGCACTCAATTAGTGGGAGCAGATTTGCGAAACGCAGTTTTGGAAAATGCCAGCCTCACTGGTGCAGACTTAGGTGACGCAAAATTAAACGAAGCCAATTTGTATGCTGCTCGTTTAGGTCGCGTAATTGCGATCGGCACTCAATTGTCATTAGCTAACTTAACTAAAACAGATTGGCAAGCATCCGATTTATCTGGAGCCGATTTGGAACGTGCCAATCTCAGCAATGCTAACCTTAGTGCTGCTCGTCTAACTGGCGCTACCTTGCGTTCTGCCCAACTGCAAAACGCCGACTTGCGAAATGCTGACCTCAGTTTAGTAGATTTACGAGGAGCAAACGTCGCAGGTGCAGATTTCCAGGGGACAATTATCGCTCCTGCCAAACAAGATCCCGCAGATCAATTTGTGCAAACACCAGACCTAGGTTCGGTATCTGCTGTAGTCCAAGGAGTTGATTTTTCTCAAGCTAAAAATTTAGATGCTAAACAACTAGCTTACATTTGTACTAAAGGAGGCATTCATCCTCGTTGCCCATAGGGTAAGAAAGCAAGGGGAGATGACTTCGTAAGGAGGAAGGGGAAAGAAATTAAACTAAAGTTCTTCTCCTTTCCCTTTACCCTTTTCTCGCAAAGAAGTGTTTCTGACAACTGACAACTGACAACTGACTCCTAACTAATTTCCAAATTCAATTGTGTCGCTAGATTTGACAATATGCATTCCGGCTTCTGCAAACCTTGTGAATGCCGCATCTGCCTGTTCTGTGTAATCCACAACGCCAGGAACGACAACAGGAGAAGTACAGTCTTCTAGCAAATAGATTTTTTTAGCCAAGCTGGCATCTATCTGTTTAATTTCTGTTAATAAATCGTCAATTGTCCAGGCTACGCAGTGACTTTTAGCTTGACCCCCAATAATTACAGCATCAAATTCTAAAAGTTGCTTAATTAAACGTGTATTTTTTTGACCAAGTGGACGTTGCTCGAAATCTTCTAATACTTCTGGACGTAAAATTGAATAATTTTCTGTTAAAGGATTCTCACCTTTAATTTCAAATTGCGTTTGACTCTGACGAGCAATACAGTGGAAAAAGATTGCTTCCTCTACAGATGAAACTAAAGCATGACCAATGCCACCCAATATAGAATGGTAAGGCCATATAATCAGGGGATATTTTCCATCTTGAGTGAGTTTTTTAATGTAATAATAAGCGTGTTTTTCTAATAATTCGTAATCACCATTAGTAATACTGTGAGCGACTGCTGGGTTAACTTTCCAGATACCCCGTTCGATATCCGCAGGAGTAATGTTAGTAGCTGCTGGTGTAGGATGTTCGCCTGCTTCGTTCACCCAAAAAATCGGATGAAAAATTTGTGTTGCTTTGTGGGTGTCTAATGTCGGTACGATAGTTGCGATCGCTCCTAAATTGCGATATATAAATTCACATAATCTTCGATTATCATCAACTGCCCCAGTTCCAGATTTTCCCCCGACAAATAACTCAAATTCCGGGATACAGAAAGTATTTTGGACATCAATTAAAAGCAAGCAAATGCGAGTTTTGTCTAAAGATGCTGGTTTGATGTCGTGTTGTTTTGCCCATGCTTCAGCTTCTGCTGCGCGTTGTTGGTAAGGTACGCGCCAGACTTCGCTCACTTTACTAGGGTTAAAATGCTCTGGGATCGGGAGATGGGTTATTGTTTGGATGTTCACGATCGCAATTACCTTTATTTTGTACTCAAGGTTCGCGTATAGGATTTGACCAAGAGGAATTATTCACAAGGTTACTGTAAATATCAGCTGATAGCCATAATAAACAAATAATCTCCTGCTATAGGGGATTTCAAGGAGGAATATAGCCAAATTCGCCTCCAATTGATGAAAGCGATCGCCTGCTTGGGAACTATCCCTTATTTCATCAAACTCATCGTCGATTGCGCGAAGGGTAAGTTATTAGTAAGTTAGATAGCAAAAAGCGCAAGCAATGGTTGCAACAATTCTGATTTTTTTCATCATTGGGTTACTTGTTACTGGTATTTTAGTCAATCCTATTTTTGTTAAACAGCGAAGAAAGCGTCTTAAACATCGTCCCTTCCCTGCTCTGTGGAATGCCATTATTGAGAATAATCTTCCTATTTACCTTCGTCTTTTTCCTACTGAATACAGACGGCTTCAAGGGCATATTCAAGTGTTTCTAGTAGAAAAACAATTCATTGGTTGTGCAGGGTTACAAATTACAGAGGAAATGAAGCTGACTATTGCTGCTGTTGCCTGTTTGCTTCTGCTGAATGAGCGAGGAGAATATTTCCCAAAACTGCGTTCAATTTTGATTTATCCTAGTACTTATTTTGTAAATGAAACCATCGCCACCGGGAATTATGTTGTTGAGGAAAGGCGCGTGGCTAGGCTAGGAGAATCATGGACTAAAGACCAAGTGATATTGTCTTGGGAACAGGTTAAACAAGACACTCATAACTGGAACGATGGACATAACGTTGTTCTGCATGAATTTGCCCATCAGTTAGATCAAGAAGATGGCAAAGCAGAGGGTGTTCCTATTTTGCCAAGAAAGTCAGATTATCTCATCTGGGCTAGGGTCATGACGGAAGCATATCAACAACTCTGTCATGATGTTCAACAAAATATCAAGACTGTAATGAATAGCTATGGTGCAACTAATCCCGCAGAATTTTTTGCTGTTGCAACTGAAACATTCTTTGAAAAACCACAGCAATTATTGAAGCAGAATCCAGCACTTTACCAGCTACTACAACATTATTATCAACTAGATCCCATACAGTGGATTAGGGATTAATTTAGAAATCCCCACAGGACTTACACAAGTGGCACAGAGCGATCGCTATTTTATAGTATATATGCACTATATGAAATTGGCGTACTCAGAGGGCATTGCTGAAATTAGTCACACTAATCGGCTGTGTTAACTATTCTTCAAATCATGAGAATGTAATGGTAAGTTAAAAATAGAACAAATTGAGATTTTCAATTTTCATCTTTATAAACTTTGCTTCGATGTCCAATTTCTACAACCGTTACCAATAGAACATCGTCAAAAAATTCGTATAAAATGCGATAATCGCCTACTCTAATTCTATAAGTATTTTCTTGACCTTTTAGCTTTTTTACACCGTTGGGACGGGGTGATGTGGCTAACTCATCAATTTTAATCTGTATGCGCTCTTGAACTTCAGGCGGTAATTTTTTAAGTTGTTTGAATGCACCCTTCAATATTTCAACTCTATAACTCACGCCACTTCCTTTTTTACTTCTGTTTGAAGTTCTTTTTTTGCTTCTGACCATGACACTGAGCCGTCAAACTCAGCATCTTTTTTTGCTTGCTCATAGGCTTTTAAATCTTCTTCTTCTTCTTCTTCTTCTATTTTTTGGAGTAGTGCGTAAATCTCATCTAAAGTACTGTCGTAAGCTTGGTTTAGCATTACGTTGATAGCTAGGATTAATTCTGAGCGTTCCTGTTCGGTTTTCATAATGAATGAAGCTTCTTGAAGATTTTTAAGTTAATGAGAGCGGGTTACTGTCCTAATCTAATTTATAAACCATTGTTCACCTCTGGTGACTCAAAAGCTCCAAACTAAGAAACTCTGGTAGCTAATTTCTTACTAAGGATGGTCAAAGCCTACAGATATCAAGGTATTTGAGAGCTAGTGCTACCCAGCTTTATTGCACAGCATTGGCTTGTTCTCCGTTTGCCCCTAGTGTCAGCTACGCTATATTTACCCCAATTAGCTTTAAAAGCTTAAATAAAGCAGAATTAATCCTCCTAATTCAGCAAATAAATAATTGCTGAATCAGTTTGCTATATCAACTTTTTAAGTAAGGATTCTCTAGCAACAGTTAATCTTTCCTGAGCTACAAGGTTAGGATCTGGTGGTGGAGGTTCAGATGTACTTCTTCTTTTCTTTTGAATTTTTGTAAAGCTTAAGCGCAAAGTCTTGGAAATCTTTTCAAAAACCGCTTGCTCGTCTTCTTGCTCTTACCATATTTTTTGTTGATATTATCTGGAAGTTTGTTGTATTTTTGTAAAAATGGCATCACGTGCCGGAGTAGATAAAAATTGGTATCTTACCAGTTGAAGATTCATGTATTTTATAAAGTAAAGTTCACTGAAGTAAACAACGGATGGGACGAGGACATATCACCACCCCTTGTAATCAGCCAGTCAGTAATAGCTGTCACAGTGATTTTCGGCAGATTAACTGTCTCTCGGACTTGCTTGCCCTTACTCAAACAGGACTTACGCAACTGGCACAGATTAGATAGAGGATTCCTAACACTCTCGCTAGAGAAAATTTGCAGAAATTAAAAATTTATCAAATAGAGATGATTATGCAAGCAAACAGGGGATAACTAAAGATAGTTCCATCTTTGGTGACTATTCTCGTAGTTGTTCTATGACCTATTGCCTCAGAATCGCTGACATACCTACAAATGAGCGGCCGCGCGAACGGTTAATCACCCACGGCCCCAAAATCTTAGCCACAGCTGAGTTAATTGCTATTCTCTTAGGCACTGGTCAAGGGCCGGGAAAACTTTCGGCTGTAGGTTTAGGACAATATATTTTGCAGGAATTAAGCAAACATCAGCGCGATCCGTTGGCAGTTTTGCGAGAAGTTACCCCAGCCGAATTAATGCAAATCCCTGGCATCGGCCCGGCAAAAGCAACAACTATCTTAGCGGCGATTGAATTGGGCAAACGCGCTTTTCAATCCCGTCCTTTAGACCGTACACCCATTGATAGCCCTGTGGCGGCTGCGGCTGCACTTAGTCAAGATTTGATGTGGCAGACCCAAGAACGGTTTGCTGTAGTACTTTTAGACGTTAAAAATCGCTTGCTGGGTACGCAAGTAATTACCATTGGTACAGCTACCGAAACTTTAGCATCTCCGCGTGAGATTTTTCGGGAAGTCATTCGTCACGGAGCAACGCGAGTAATAGTTGCTCACAATCATCCTTCGGGTAATCTAGAACCTAGCCAAGAAGATATTGAATTGACGCGCCAATTGCTGTCAGGGGCACAGGTTTTGAATATTCCCTTATTAGACCATTTGATTTTAGGTAATGGCAATCATCAAAGTTTACGTGAGATTACAACTTTATGGGATGATTATCCTCAAGAGGATTAAGAGACTTGTTGCAAAAGTCGGGAAAAAAGCAATGAGAGAAAAGCTTTTCTCTTTGCCGCAAGAGTACACAAGTTAGTTTTGCAACAGGTCTAATATTAGATGCTGGATATTTTAGAGCCATCATCAAAAGCCTCGTCATAATTACAGCTTCTCGCTAACTTCCATCTTTTGTAAGTTGCGATCGCAGCATAAAACACATTAAGCTACCTCTAGCCCAAAAGGCTTTGCGCTTAGTGTGTTTGGTTGAGTAAAAGATGGATTTTAGTCAGGCTTTAAAAGAAAAAAGTGATGCCATTGTCGATCGCTGGGTAGAAGCAGTTTATCAGGACGAGCAAATTGAAGCCACTAAAGAACTTACTTTTAAAGCCGTAAGGGATAGCTTACCCCGTGTTTTGAAAGCATTAGCAACAGTACTTTCGGAATCTGAAAAAAGCGATTTGCAAACGTTAGTAGATGCAAGCCTAGAACACGGCATACTTCGCGCCGAACAGGGATTCGAGCCAGCAGAAATAGCGCGAGAGTATCGTTTACTCCGGTTGGTTATTTTTTCTTTCTTAGAAGAAGATTTATTACAGGCATCCCCAGTGGATCTTTTGCGGGCTGTTCGTGTGATTGATACAGTAATTGATGAAGCGATCGCTCGTTGCTTCAACAGCTACACTTATGGACGACTACAGGAACTTAAACAACTTCAAAATCAGTTGCGGCTGACTAATCAAGAATTAACTCGTTTGGTTCGCGCTAATAAAGATAGCCTCTCTCACTTGGCTCACGAACTGAAAACACCGCTAACTTCAATCATCGGTTACGCAGATTTATTTTTGCGCCAGCATCGCCAACAACCGGAAGTCCACGATGCGCCTTCAAATATTGAAAGTATTGAGCGCGTCCTTAAAAGTGGTAGGCTTCTCCTGCGGCTAATCAACGACACTCTAGAAATTTCGCGTTACGATGCTGGCAAGATGAAATTACAGCCGACTTTATGCGATGTGTCTGAGTTAATCAACTCAGTTGTAGAGATAATTGAACCACTAGCACACGCTAAAGAATTATCCTTGGTTGTTGATTGCGATCGCACTCTCGAACAGGTTATTACCGATCCGCTTCGAGTTCAGCAAATTATCACGAATCTACTTAGCAATGCAATTCGATATACAGAATTTGGTAAAGTCAGTTTAGATTGCCGCAAACAATCTCAACAGCAATGGGTAATCTCTGTTACTGATACAGGTATTGGTATTTCTTCAGATGCCCAAAAACAAATTTTCAATCCCTATTTTCGTGCAGTCAGCGATCCATTAGTGCAAAGTTCTGATGGTACGGGATTAGGTTTAGCGATCGTATCTCGCTTAGTTGAATTAATGCACGGTGAAATCAAAGTAGTTTCACAGCCAGGAAAAGGCTCTACCTTTACAGTAATTCTGCCATTAGAAGCGAACGGTCATGAACATGAAGTTGAAAAAACAGAATCTTAATAGTTGTATATAACTTAACGCTTTTGAAGAAACTTATTGTTGAGTCTGAAATAATACTAAACAAGTTGTGTAGTTTATCTCGATTAAAATACAAAAAACTCAGATAATCGAGAGAAAGCAAACGAGCATTTTTGGCTTGATAAATATTGCGATCGCTAAATAATATAAATAAATGTAGTACAGACTAATTATTCATTATGACTCGCACGTTTACAGCGATGGTGTATTGGGAAGAAGATATCTACGTGGCTGAGTGTCCAGAAGTAGGAACGGCTAGCCAAGGCGAAACAATTGAAGAGGCGATAGCTAATCTTAAAGAAGCAACTGAGCTTTACCTAGAAGAATTTCCTCTTCATAAAACGAGTCCTCGTTTGTTAACTACATTTGAGGTAATGAGTGCCTAAGCTACCACGAGTACCTGCTTCTGAAGTTATTCGTGCTTTAGAACACTTAGGGTTTGTTCAAGTAAGACAACGAGGAAGTCATATAGTTTTAAAAAAGCAGATTGTTGGTGAAAATCAGAATGTTACTGAAATAGGCTGTGTTGTACCTCTGCACAATAAAACGTTAGCAGTTGGCACACTCAAAAGTATTTTGAATCAAGCTAGTGTTTCAGTTGAAGAGTTTTTAGAGAATTTGTAGGATTTACTGTGAAATGCGATCGCCTACTCTTCTACCAATTCCATCAAGTCTTCAATTGTCACATCAAAAGTACGAGCTATCTTATAAACTGCACTCAAATCAACTGTATTTAAGACATCACGTTGTACATAGCTTTTAACAGTATTGTAGTTGACTCCAGAACGGTCAGCAACTTCTTTTAGTGTCCAACCCTTCTGTTGAGCCAGTTCTCGAATTCGCAGCCTAAAATAGCCCATTTTGTGGTTGACACGGGTGCATATGCGCCCGATAATATCTGTGTACATTAAAAGCGATCGCTCCTCTAGCCTGGAAAACTAACAGAGCGACCGCTATTCCTAACAAACCCCACAAAGTGGGGAGAATTAATTTATGATACCAACCTCAAAGCCAAAATTAAATAGTCATCCTTGGTGTATTATTCGGCAATTACCCAATATGCAGCGGCAGGTAGTAGCTCGGTTTCATCGTAGGAATGATGTAGATGCCTATTTCCAAATTCTTCAGCGACTGCTACCTTCTGCAAATCATGTAATTGTATTTGATTCAACAGTTACAGAAATAACAGAAGAAGCCGAAAAATCTGTGCTTGAGCAACTGGTATAAAGTTTGGGCGATGCGTCTGTTTCCTTGTGAACTCTGCGGGGGAGAGCGCTAGTCCGACTTTTCAATCAATATAGCCGTATTCACACTCTTTAGGACAATTGCGATTGCTCAAAGCCTTACAGCAATCAGGTTTTACTCAGCAACGCCAGTCGCCTCAACGGGGGGGAACCCCCGCACAGCGCTGGCTCCTCAGCACTCAGCACTTTGCTATATTATAGATGCGATCGCTGGAGTCGTTAACATAATAAAATCACTCAATATTCTGTTTAAAGTTGGCTAATTATGACTAGCCTCTTACCCTCTTCTCAATCAACAGAGGTTTTTTACCCAAGCTCGGATGGTGAACCTTTGGCTGAAAGTTACGTTCATTTATATGCCTTGCTGGTAACTTTGGAAGTTTTAAGGCAGTATTTGCAGGGTCAGCAAGCAACCGTTCTGAGCAATCAATTTCTCTACTACGCTCAAGGATTTCCTAAATTACGGGTGGCTCCAGACGTGATGGTGATTTTTGATGTTGCGCCTGGAGGTCGGGATAATTACAAGATTTGGGAAGAGGGACAAGTACCTGTAGTTATTTTTGAGATGACTTCTGAAGGTACTAGAAATCAGCACACAGGTTTTAAGAAGACGCTGTACGAACAGTTAGGGGTGCTGGAGTATTGGTTATTTGACCCTAAAGGTGAGTGGATAAAGGAGAAGCTACAAGGGTATAGACTGCGAAACGAGGTGTATGAGCCAATTACAGACAATCGATGCGAACCTTTAGAGCTGCGCTTGCAAATAGAGGGACAGCTAATTAGTTTTTACCGAGAGGATACTGGAGATAAATTGCTGATTCCTGAAGAATTAGCACAGGCGCTCAAAGAAGAAAGATTGGCTAGAGAGCAAGCCCAAGAGCAAGCTAGACAAGCACAGTCACAGGTGGAAAAGTTGAAAGAACAATTGCGCTCCCTCGGTGTTAATCCTGATACTATTTAGTCAAATTTAGTAAAATAAAAAGTTTTTCTATAAAAAGCGATCGCCCTTCAGCTCTAAAATTAGCGAACAATACTTGAATCGAAGTGCAATTGCTCCAAAATAGCGTATCATTACGTAAATAGTTTTCCTGTCAGCATAAGTGTAAAAGCATTACATTTACTGATAGTAATAGAGCCTGATTACTGAATCCAGGACGGTTTTTATTTTTAAGATTTTATGTGGCGACCTCAGCTTTTTACTCGTAAAATCGAAGACAAGATAAAGATCAGTAGACAAAAATCCCTAAATTATAATGAGTATGTTAATTAGTCAGGGTGAAAGAGCGATCGCTAAACCTCAAATGGTAGATCGAATAAATGATATCGCTTGGCAAGCTCGCCAAGGTAGCGTGGCTGCGATTATTCAACTACTGAACGAACAGCTAGCTAACTCTGGTGTCAGAACTAGAGCCATTTTTGCTAATGGAGTCTTACAAATTCTGTGCGAAGCGGCTAAAGCCGAGCAACTAGAACAATCTAGTTTAGTAGAGCAAATTCAACAAATTCTTGAGTCAACCGCACCTCGGAACATTCGCCGCATTAAGATAAATAGTCGAATTGTCAGAGAAGAACAATTACTTTGGCTGAAGGAAATTACTAGCGATCCTGAAAATCAATTGCTCTGGTCGCAGGAGATTACATTAGATCAGCCACATATCTTAAAGCAACTAATTCAAGATTTAACAGAACCTCAAACTGAAGTCGTAAAAACAAATTTTACTAAGACAAAACTTCCTCAAAGTTCAGTATTTACTAATAAAAATAAAAACAAAAATTTCCAGAAAACAGGATTGCTGATAGCAACTAGTTTAAGCTCATTATTGTTGGTAGGTTGGGTTGTTTATGCTCAGTTAGGAGATAAACTTAAAAATTTACTGCCAATAGACAATTCTCAATTAGCTACGGCAGATAATAACAATAGAAAAGCACAAAAGCCAATCCTAACCGCAAAAAATAATTCTTCCGTCCCTTCAGATGACGAGCCTTTTACAGCAGGAGTGCGAATTGCTATCCAAGCTTCTGCATCTGGTAAAACAGCCACAACTTCAACTCAATGGTTAGAACTAGCTGCAAGGTGGCAACAAGCTTCAGATTTAATGAGTCAGGTGTCATCTAAGCACAGCCGCTATCAAGATGCTCAAATTCGCACTAAGCTATACAAAAAATATAGTGAAGCAGCACAGAAAGAAGCAGATAAGAGTAAACTTTAGAGCATTTCAAAATAGAACTACGAAATTAAAAAATCTAGTATTTTAAAACTCTTACTTTCTGCGTCTCTGCATGAGGTAAACTCATCGCTAGATTTAGTAATGTCAACTATTGAATTTCGCTGAACTGTGTCCTTATAATATTTCACTTTATAAATAATACAAATACGCATGTAAGGGCGAACGGCTGTACCCTACTCTTCGAGAACGCCTGACGGCGAACGGGTTCCGCTTTAGCGGTACGCCCCTACAATTTCTTGCATATCAAGATTTTGGTGAATTGGTATTACTTCTAGGAAAGTTTCAACAAAAGGTAAATCAAAAATATTTTGATATAAAATGTAGAGATGCAAGCGATCGCATCTCTACAAATTGTCTAAACTACACGCTCATCTCTAGCATTCGCTGAATTGGACGCAGAGCAGCAACACGAATATCCTCTGGCATAGTAATTTCAGGAGTGCGATTTTTCATCGCTAAGTAAAGCTTTTCTAAAGTGTTTAATCTCATAAAAGGACACTCGTTGCAATTGCAATTATTCATGGGCGGGGCGGGAATAAAATGCTTTTCAGGAGCTAATTTTTGCATTTGGTGAATAATCCCAGGCTCTGTAGCAACGATAAATTCCTTTGTCGGGCTTTTTTGACAATAACTAAGTAAAGCTGCTGTAGAGCCGATAAAGCTGGCGTGGCGCAAAATACTACTTTCACATTCTGGGTGGGCGATCGCTTCCGCCTCCGGGTGGGCAATTTTTAACTGAACAATTTTCTTTTCCGAAAAGGTTTCATGGACAATACAGCTACCTTGCCACAGTACCAAATCTCGTCCAGTCTGTTCCATAACATACCGCCCCAAATTGCGATCGGGGGCAAAAATAATCGGCTGGTCTTTTGGTATCTGCTGCACAATCTTTACAGCATTGGAACTGGTGCAGATAATATCGCTCATCGCCTTAATTTCGGCAGAACAGTTGATGTAAGAAACCACCAAATGATTGGGATGCGCCGCTTTGAAAGCTGCAAATGCGTCCCCTGGGCAACTGTCTGCTAAAGAACAACCAGCATTCAAATCTGGTAAAAGTACTAATTTATCTGGATTGAGTATCTTTGCTGTTTCTGCCATGAAGTGAACGCCAGCAAAAACAATTGTATCTGCATTGGTTTTTTCTGCGGCTTTCGCCAGTTGTAATGAATCCCCGATAAAGTCTGCGATATCTTGAATATCCGGCTCTTGATAGTAATGTGCCAGAATAACCGCGTTAAGTTCTTTTTTAAGACTTTCAATGGCAGCAAATAAATCTAGTGGTAGTCCGTTTGGTTGGGTTTTCTCTCGTTGAGCAAGTGCAGTGGTAAACACAGTTAGGGGGTGCTTTATATTGCAGATTTTTGTCTTGTGCATCAATTATAGTAGTTTTTACCAAAAATAGTAGACGGTTGTTGTCCCTGTTAGTTGTGTCCAAATCCGGCTGAGTTTTCTATGCTGGAGATAGACGGCAAGGAAAGTCGCATGACTAGTCAAAAAAATCAATCAATAACTCTGAAAATTGCTGTAGTTGGAGATGTTCACGACCAATGGGAAGTAGAAGATGGTATTGCACTCAAGCATCTGGGTGTAGACTTGGTGCTATTTGTGGGAGATTTTGGCAATGAGTCGGTGGAAGTGGTGAGAGCGATCGCTTCAGTTGAAATTCCCAAAGCAGCAGTGATGGGAAATCATGATGCATGGTTCACAGCCACAGAATGGGGACGTAAGAAGTGTCCCTATGACCGCTCAAAAGAAGATTGGGTACAAGAACAACTCGATTTATTGGGTTCAGCCCATGTTGGTTACGGTAAGCTAGATTTTCCAGCTTGGAATCTCACTGTAGTCGGAGGTCGTCCCTTTACCTGGGGTGGCACGGAGTGGAGATTTGCTGATATCTGTAAAGAACGGTATGGTGTGACCAGTTTGGAAGAATCAGCAGAGAAAATTACAGCTGCGGTCAAAAGCGCCGCTAGCGATACGATTATTTTTCTAGGTCACAACGGGCCGAGTGGATTAGGCGATCGCCCAGAAGACCCCTGCGGCAAAGATTGGCATCCGATTGGCGGTGACTTTGGCGATCCAGACTTTGGTGAGGCGATTTCTCGGACGATCGCAGCTGGGAAAAATATTCCTCTAGTGACATTTGGTCATATGCACCATGCTTTGCGGCACACCAAGGTGCTGCGAAAGCCCATCTTTAGAAGTCCAGAGGGGATAATTTACTTAAATGCAGCCAGTGTGCCCAGAATTGTGGAGAATGACGACCAGAAGTTGCGTAATTTTTCCCTAGTTTCTTTAGAGGCGGGTGTAGTGACGCAAGCCTCCTTAGTGTGGGTGGGCGATGATTACCAAGTGGCATCAGAAGAAATTTTGTACGAGCGATCGCCTTCAGTAGTGCAACCTGCGTAGATGATGAGATATAGTATTATCTGTCAGCTTTAGTGCTAACCGACAAATGTAGGCTAGGCAATAGCTTGACAGTTTATTGGAGAGGTGGCAGAGTGGTCGATTGCGTCCGACTTGAAATCGGATGAGGCTAAAACCTCCGGGAGTTCGAATCTCCCCCTCTCCGTTGCATAAATGTTGTTATAAAACCTAACTACATTTTTCGCATCTACAATATATTCAATGGATGCAAAAAAATATTTGGTTAGCAACTGATGAAGAATATCAACATTAAAGAAGAAGCCCATAAGTTGATTGACAGATTGCCAGAAAATCCCACATGGGATGATTTAATGTACCAAATTTATGTTCGGCAAACTGTTGAAGCTGGACTAGCAGATAGCAAAGCTGGTAACGTGATTTCTGTACAAGAAGTGCGGAAAAAGTTTGGACTGTTAGAGTGAAAGTTTACTGGACAGAAACAGCGGTAGAAAATTTCTCAGTTATTTATACTTAATATTGCCTAAACTTCTCCATAGTATGCAGCGAGGATAGTTGACTGTATCACCAAGCGTTCTGAGCCTAAATCCTCTTTACCTAATTGAGTGAGATTTTTCTGAGGTTGATTTTAAAAAATTCGTGTTTTCCACCAAGGAGTATTTTTAATTACATTTTCCAAACTTCTAATTTCCTGTTGAAGATTTCTAACTTCACTTAGCATCGACTTTTTATAAAAAATAGCGATCGCTAGCTTTAAATCTTCTATTGCTTCTTTATTTTTTCCTTGTGCTTTACAAACGTAACCGCGTTTTACATATGCAAAAGCATAACTTGGATCGAGTTTTATAACTTGATTATAGTCTTTGATTGCCCCTTTTAAATCTTTTTGTAGGCTGCGAGTATTACCTCTCTGAAAGTATGCATCAACAGATTCAGATTGATTTTGAATAACTAAAGTATAGTCTGCAATAGCACCATTGTAATCTTTAACAATAGCACGAGCGCCAGCACGACTTAATAAGCAAGGTACATCATTAGGACGAATCTTGATAACTTGAGTAAAATCTGCAATTGCTTGATGATAATTTTTGTTTGCTAAATAAGCATTAGCTCTATATAAGTGTGCATCAGCTAAATTATAGTTATTTTCTATAATGTAAGTAAAATCTTTTATTGCTTGTTGATAGTCTTTTAAATCAATAAGGATAGAACCTCTAATAAAGTAAGCATCAAATTTTCGTCGATCTAATCTAACTACTTGTGTATAGTCTGATAAAGCAGCTTTGTACTCTTTAATCTCAATATATATCCTTCCTCTTCTCTCATAAATCTCTATTTCATTTGGTTTTATTGTAATACATTGTGTATAATCTGAAATAGCGCCATCATAATTTTTTTGTGCAGCTAAAAGATGCCCTCTATTACAATAAGCCTCAAAATGCTCAGGATTAATTATGATAGTCTGTGCGTAATCAGCAATAGCCCCTTGATGGTCATGAACGTCAGAACGAATACAGCCCCTTAAAAAATAAGCTTCATCCCATTCAGGGTTAGTTTCTATTGCTTGAGAAAAATCTTTAATGGCTTCTTGATATTCACCAGCGTCAGAATAAATACAACCTCTTAAAAAATATGCTTTTGAATACTGAGGATTGATTTCTATTACTTTAGAAAAATCTTCAAATGCCTCTGCATACTGCTCATTTTCAAGCCTTTCAACTCCTCTTTTAAAAAAATCTTCATCGTTTTTGAAGATATCAATAAATCCTAAAAAACCTCCTGCTATTCCTTTGGTTGTATGACCAACTACAGAAACTACCCCGGATGCCACACTTTCAACTATGGAACCTATACTTCTTGCTGCATTTTTAACTGAAGACTCTCCTTTTGCACCAGCCAGAACCCCTCCAGCTATGGCTACAGGTATTGCAATTGGCCCAGTTAAACCTAAAGCACCTATTGCACACAATGCTCCTACACCACCTGCTACTGCCCCTACTTTGTTGCTACCTGTAAATTCATTCAATATATATTCTTCTGCAACATCTACAACAAATTCTTCTATACTCATTTATCCTCCAACTTTATCCAAAAAGTATTTAAAACTGTAACTATTACTAGCATTTCTGTACTTTATAAATATTAATAGTATTTTTGCCAAGTCACATTTGTGAAAACTCTGATTTTTTATCAGAATTTTCTAAATTAAAAATAATTATTTAATATTTAACTAAGTATAAATTCGGTCAAAAAATAATAGTAACAAACCTCAATCTTGGTATTCTTCTATCTGCATACTAAAGTAACCATTAAACCTACTCTTTCCATACCAATAACTTCTACTGATAAGTTAAGCGATCGCTACCCTTTATTTGCATCTATTTAATTAATAATTTATACACAAGGCTCTAAAAGCTTTAGCCAAAGCCAACAACGTTTCTAATAATTACGAATTATAAATTACGAATTATTATCAATCTTCTGTAGCGTCCTTGGAATTTTCAAGCTTATTTAGTGCATCAGAAATTGCTTGCCTGATAAATTCTGGATAGTTATCTAGACCTTTTAATTTTTCCAGCATCGATGGCGGAAGCCGGAGAGTTATTTTTGCAGTTAATGCTTCTTCCCTATTAGTAGTAAATTGATGCTTTTTTAAATAAGGTTTCTCTTCGTAATTAGGCATAAAAAATTCTGATATAAATATTACTACTATATCGCATGAAGTCGTGCGATAATTTAATTGGCAGCTAGCCGAGCCTCGCAAGTTGGGGTAGCTGCCAAACCCAATTAGAAAATTAGGCACTTCTATGTTTACACGTTCTGAACTTGAAAGCAAAACCCTTAAAGAATTGAAAGATTTAGCTGCACGATACGGAATCAAGCCAATAGGGAATCCAGGGTATAAAACAAGCTGGATTACTCCGTTATTGGCTTTTCCAATGCAAGCTATTGGGCAGTTCCAAGACCACAAAAGAGGCTTACGAAATCCTAGTTGGAGAAGTTCTGAAGCACTTGGCACAATCCTTTATGAAATCGGAGAACCTACTGACGAACAAGCCGCGTTAATTCGAGCAACCCTAGAAGGTAAGTTACTTCCACTTCCAGAACGCTACGACCAAACTAGACTGCTAAATCTTCACAAGACTAAGCAATTGATTCAAGAAGCAATTGAAACGCTCAATAAATAGCATTTAAACCATAACAACTACTGTACTCCTCTCCTCTGAGAGGGGTTCTCTCTATGAAGCGCCTTCCTAATGCCATCATGCTACCATTACCAATAAATTCTTGTGGGAGGTCAATCAATGGCTATCCTTAATCCGCTAAATATACCCGATGAGTTATACGAACAGCTGCAACAGTTAGCTAAAGCTGAAAATAAATCAATTGATGCTCAAGTTATTACAATATTGCAGAACGCTTTGCAGGCAAAAACGCAGCCAACGGATGACGAAAGACGAAAAAATGTCCCAAAACTTCTAGAGGAAATCCGCCTTCGCCGTGAGAGCCGTCGGACTGATGTGGAATGGCCTGATAGTACTGCATTAATTCGAGAAGACCGCGACAGATGACTATCCCTCTTCGGTGCGTTGTAGATGCCAATGTAGCTATTAAGCAATTTATACCCAACGAGCCATTAACACCAAAAGTTAATCAACTGTTTGCTCACCTCACTAATCCCCAAACAGCAATTTTTGTCCCAGACCTGTTTTACATTGAGTGTGGCAATATTATCTGGAAATACGTCCGTGCCAGACTTTATGCTGTTGCTGATGTGCCAGCAGATTTAGCAACTCTCAAAAGCTTTCCTTTGCGCGTAGTTTCTACAGCTGATTTGATGGCGGATGCAGTTAGTATCGGCTTGGCTTACGGAATTTCTGCCTATGATGCCTCTTATGTTGCGCTTTCACAACAAGTTGGTGCTGCTTTGCTAACTCTGGACGGCAAACTGATAAGGGCTTTGGCAGCTTCGTCTTATAATGTTGTTTCGTTTAATGATTTTGAGGTTCCACCGTTGCCTTCAATATAATAGCGGCTCCCCAACTGCAAACTATTCTTCTACTACTTCCACCAAATCTTCAATCATCACATCCAAGGCGCGGGCCATCTTCAAAATTGAGGTAAAGTCTACCATTGCCAGCCCTGGCGCTCTTGCATATGCCCTAACTGAACTATAAGCAACTCCCGAACGGTCAGCTACATCTTTTAGCGTCCAACCCTTCTCATCCGCGAATTCTCGAATTCTTAGCTTAATCAGCCCCATTAATCTATTGACAAACGATTGAATTCTATCGTTCAATATCTTGTATTAGATAAAACGATCGCCCCCCGGCCTGCAAAACTGAAAGGCGATCGCATCATACACAATACATTTCCCGTAAAACGGATAGCACCTTCACCTGTATGCATTGACAGGGCAGAAATCTACCCGATTCACTGGCATTTTTATGGTATCATCACTCAAAGCAAAAACGCTTGTCATCCGCGAATCAAAAATTGTTTACAAATCGTTAACTCGTCACCAACTCGCGCGATTTGTTACAGAAGAAGCAATTTGCTTAATGTACAAAATTAGTTATGAAGATATCTACACAGTAGAATGCTGGCGGTATGTAGTTTACGTCCATGCCAAAGGTGTAAGCAAGTTTGTCAGCTACGCGGATTTTCCGCCAATTATTGGAGTACAACCACCTGCTGAAATAGATTTTATCAAATGGCGTAGGCGCTGGCGATCGCAACACGACCATACATACAAAAAGCAAGCACCCCAGTGGTGGACAGAATTTTTAACTCAGGAATTTCAGCGAATTACTTCAGATTCTGAATTTTATAGTTGGGGCAAATTAATTGAGTTAATTAAATTTGCTTTTCATGAAGATACTTTACAAGAACTGCGAAATAGCTATTATGCTAATTCGTAATTCGTAATTAAGACACTGTTTAACAGTTAAGTTAATGCATCTAAATACTGCATTTTTTCAAGAATCAATAGCTGATAGTATCTATTGACTCTTGTTAAACGTGTAAGAGCTTATTCAGCAGCTTTGTTACTGGCTCGATTAGCACGTGCCTCGGCTGAAGCCATTACTTCGTCCATATTCTCTAGTACTTCGCCAGGGAAGTTTTCCAAAACCCTGGTAGAAAGAGCTACTCGACCTTTACCTTCATCCAAGTCAATAATTACAGCTTTAATCTGTTGACCGACTTGAAAGACTTTTTCTAGAGAATCAATGAATTTTTGGCTGACTTGCTTAATGTGCAACAAAGCACTAATCCCATCTAAATCGACAAATACGCCAAAAGGTTTGATGCCAGTAACTTTACCTTCTACTAACTGACCTAGTTCTAACAAGTTGAAGTTACTAGAACGAGTCGCCAAGCGTTGAGAAAGTATGAGTTTATTGGTGTTGCGATTAATTTCCAAAAAGCCAACGTTGAGAGTTTGACCTTTAAGTGCTTCTAGGTTATCACGTTCAGCCAAGTGCGATCGCGGCACAAATCCCCGCAAAGAGAGAATATCAACGGTGACACCACCTTTATTCACACCTGTAACCCGAACTTGCACATTCTGAGCATTTTCCTGCATTTGCGCCAGTCGTTCCCAGATGTGCTGAATTTCTAATTGCCGTCGTGAAAGGGTGACTTGACCCTCAGCATCCTGATCTCGAATTATCAAAAATTCCAGTTCTTCTTGCAATGGCAGCACCTCTGATAAATCGGTCACTGTTCTCAAAGAAGCCTCATCGCGGGGAAGAAAAGCCGACGACTTGCCACCAATATCAACATAGGCTCCATCATGGTCGAGTTGGAACACTTTGCCATGTACAACCTGTCCTTTTTGAAACTGGTAGTCGTGCTTTTCTAGTGCTTTGGCAAAATCGTCCATTGTAAAAGACGAATTGGCTGTTTGAGAGACTTTCGATTCGGAATTCATGACAATTGAAGATAAATTGTTATTTTAGCTGATGCTACTGTTGTCAGTTGTCAGTAGAGACGCGATTAATCGCGTCTGTACAATTGTCAATTGTCAATTTTTCTACTGACAACTGACTAAGCACAACCTAAACAAGAAATATGCAACGGCTACATAGGTTTTCAGAGTTGTTGACCAAAGAGTTGTTGCACCTGCTGCCAAGCATCGGTTGCTGCTCTAGGATTATAGCTGGCGCGATGGTCGCAGAAAAATCCGTGGTCAGCTCCATCGTAGCGAAACACACGATGCGGAATGTTATTTTTTTCTAACTCTGCTTCTATTTCATTTACCTGTTCCGTAGGAATACTTTTATCTTCTGTACCAAATAAAGCATAGATTGTGCCTTTGATTTCTGGAGTGCGGGTAACAGTGGGAGCACCACCTCCGAATGTACGAGTAGTAATTCCAGCACCATAGAAAGAAGCAGTCGCTTTGATATCTGGTAATGTGGCAGCAAGATATGCTACATGACCGCCAAAACAAAAGCCAATACAGCCAAAGCCATCTTTTTTGACTTGGGGAAGGCTTTTGAGGTAGTCAATTGCTGATTGAATATCGCTCAATAACTCTGATGCTTTTGTTTGCATCGCGTAGCCTCTGCCAGTTTCGATATCTTGCGGAGTGTAACCAGTTTCAAAACCTGGGGCTTGGCGTTGGAAAAGTGCAGGTGCGATCGCAACATATCCTTCTTGAGCAATCCTTTCTGTAACTTCCCGAATGTGAATGTTAATGCCAAAAATCTCCTGTAACACTACAATTCCTGGGTAAGAGCCGGGTTCTTGGGGTTGCGCTAGGTAAGCCGCTATTTGGAAATTACCTTGCGAAAGGTTAACAGTTGTGGTTTGTATTGCCCGTGTCATAATATTTTTTACCAGTGCTGTTTAACTAGCAGTGTAATTATTTGATATAACTATGCCAGTATATACAGGCTGTTTCCAATCAAATTATCAATTTCCAAAAGTGAGTGCATTAGTAATTTCTCCTAGAAAAAATTCATGTTTAAATAAAATTTTTTACATATAGCAAATGCAGCTGGTCACTTGCTGCTACTAGTATTCAGGAGGTTTGGTGATGATTCAATTCCGTATTCAGCCAGACAGCGAAATTCCCGCATCAGCCCAGCTGTTTAATCAAATTCGGTTTGCGATCGCTTCTCGGCAATATCCACCTGGTTACAAATTGCCAAGTACACGGGCGCTGGCAATGCAAACTGGGTTACACCGTAATACTATTAGCAAAGTATACCGCCAGTTAGAAGACGATGGATTTGTGGAAAGTCTGGCTGGTTCGGGAATTTATGTGCGCGCTCAAGGTCACGAGGGCGGTAGCAAGCTGCAATCGCCAATTCTCAAACAACATCCCGACGCAGATAAAATTGTCCAGCAAGCACTAGACGAACTGCTCTCTCAAGGCTGTTCGCTCAATCAAGCTAGGGAGCTATTTTTAGCAGAAATTGATTGGCGTTTGCGTTGTAGCGCCCAGGTGTTGGTTGCTGTGCCATCTCATGATATGGGTGCTGGTGAATTAATGGTGTATGAGTTGGAACAAGCTCTGAAAATACCGATCCAGTTAGTAGCGATGGAAGAATTAATAGCTGTTCTAGATAAAACTACCTCGGCTACGGTGGTCACAAGTCGATATTTCATTCATGATGTGGAAGCGATCGCAGCTCCCAAAGCTGTACGGGTAATTCCTCTGGATATCTACGACTACACGAAAGAACTTAACCTGCTCAAAACTCTCCCAAAACAAAATTGTGTGGGCATAGTTAGTCTCAGTTCTGGAATTGTCCGCGCTGCTGAAGTAATTCTCCACGGTTTACGCGGTGATGAAATACTGGTAATGACTTCCCAACCAAAAGATGCTTACAAACTAAGCGCGATCGTTAAGCGAGCTGAAGTAATTATCAGCGATCAAGCCAGCTTTCCAGTGGTACAAGCAGCCGTACAAGCATCTATCGAAGATATTATTCGTCCGCCCAAGCTGATTAAGGTAGAAAATTACATCGGCACTAATTCAATTAACTTGTTAAAACGAGAACTAGGTTTAGGTTAACCCAAAGGTAGAAGAGAGCGAGATATATATAGGGGGAGAATGGCATAGAAAGACACATTTAAGAAATTTCCTCAAATGGTTGTGAAAATGCACCCTTCCATTGGTCTAGTGGAAGCAATTAAGCAGCGTCGTGCTGCTCGATCTTTCAGAGGCGACCCCATTCCCGAAGCGATTTTGCAAGAAATTCTCGAACTAGGAATCCAAGCACCATCCGGCTTTAACCTCCAACCTTGGCGATTTATTGTCGTTAGCAAGCAAGAAAATAAAGATAAACTCCAAGCTTGCGCTTTTAATCAGCGACAAGTGGGTGAAGCGCCAGTGGTGTTAATTTGTTGTGGCGATCGCCGGATAACGCAGATGGAATATATTACCTCTGTCATCCATCTAGGGGAAGATGCAGGGGCAATGAATGATAGTTATGCAAATTATCTCCGTTCCAACATTCCTGAATTTTTTGCCAATCATTCCAGCTTTGAGACAATGGAAACTTGGACTAACCGCCATACAATGTTAGCGGTAGCCTACATGACGATTGTGGCAAAAAGCTTTGGTATTGATAGCTGCCCAATGGAAGGATTTGACAGCGCTCAAGTCAAGGAAGCATTCCAAATTCCTGAAGAAGTGGATGTTTGCTGTTTGCTAGCACTTGGCTATCCTCAGGAACCTTTTAAGCAATATGGCGGCCGCTTCCCCAGCGACCGAGTTTTCTTTAACGAAAAATATAACGCACCTTTCCAATTCAGTTAACTGATTTGCAGTTCTGGTGTGGGAATTTGCAAAAACTCTCGCACCCGCCGCAAGTAAGTTGGTGCATCTTCCAGCATTGGGAAATGCGCTGTATTGGGAATAACGACAAACTCAACTTTGTCGTTGAATGCAGCTGCTTGACGACCCATCTGAGCGGGAATAATTTTGTCATACTCCCCTGAGACCATCAGAGTTGGCACTGTCAACTTAGCAAACTCTTGCGGCATCACTTCAGCTTGGGCTTGACTAACAGAAGTAAAAATTGTTCCCAAAGCTGCATCATAATCTGCTTCGAGAAAATCTTGCAAAAAAGCTTGGCGTTCCGCGGCTGGTATGGGACTGTGCAAAAATCTCGCCATAAACATCCTGTCAACAAATGGTATTTTTCCTAACCATTTGGGACGGAATTTAACTACATAGCCCCCAAATTTATGAAAAGCTGTAAAGGCTTTTTCGTCATATTCAAAAACTCCGCTACAAGTTAGAATTCCTTTTTCCACTTTTTGGGGATAGCGGTTAAAAAACATAGTGGCTACAGAAGCACCCATAGAATGAGCATTGACAAAGACACGCTGGAGGTGCAACTCATCCAACAAAGCTGCTAAGTCCTCAGCATACTCTTCCATTTCATAGGTTAACTCTTTGATTGCTGCTGATTCTTCTTGAAGAGACTGAGACTCAACAACAGATTCGCTAGCTTGGGCGATGGTTGGTTTGCCACTAGAACGCCCAAATCCTCGCATATCGTAGAGTAAACAATCAAATTGCTCTACTAAAGCCTCAGCAGTGCTTCTCCAATACCTAGCCGAACCAGCCCAACCATGAACGAACACCATCACTGGCTTAACCAAAGAACTAGAGGGTTCTTTCACCCACTCGTAATAATGCTTAATGCCACGAACGTTAATAAAAGACATTTTTTAAAATTAGTAGTAGAGACGCGATTAATCGCGTCTCTACAATAGTTAGGAGTTTTAAATTAATTCTACACTCCTAACTGTACTCAGCAACGCCACTTGATGCCAGTCCGCTCAAGTCGGGAGACCCGCCCACGCGGCTGGCTCCTCTACTTGGGGAGACCCCAAGACCCTAAAGGGTTCGGCAGTTACTCCACTTGGGGAAACCCCAAGACTGTACTGCCTCACCGCAGTGGCTCCTCAGCACTCAGCACTCAGCACTCAGCACTCAGCACTTAATTTATGCCGATTCTGGCTTAGGTAGCGAAGATGGGTGTACTATCAGTTCCGCCGTTGAGCGTTTCTCAACCATCTCCCGCGTAACTGTACAGCGAGTCACATCCTTACGAGACGGCAACTCGTACATCACATCAAGCATCAGTTCTTCCACAATGCCCCGCAGTGCTCTAGCGCCAGTTTTACGACGGTAGGCTTCTTGCGCGATCGCTGTCAAGGCTTCTGGTTTAAATTCTAATTGGACGTTATCCATCTTCAGCAGCTTTTGGTACTGCTTCACCAAGGCGCTACGCGGTTGTGTGAGAATCGCCATCAGCGCTTCTTCATCCAGGGGATCTACCACCGCTACCATTGGCACTCGTCCAATAAATTCGGGAATCATGCCAAATTTCACCAAGTCATCGGGTTCTAGATAACGGAGAGTATCAGCAGTCCGCTTTTCTTTCGATTGTCCTTCTCCTGGTTGGACAAATCCTATTGACTTTTTGCCTGCTCTCTGCTCTACCACTTTCTCTAAGCCGACAAAGGCTCCGCCACAGACGAAGAGAATATTGCTGGTATCAATCTGGATGCAGTCTTGATAAGGATGCTTGCGTCCTCCCTGAGGTGGTACGTTAGCGACTGTTCCTTCTAACATTTTCAACAAAGCTTGCTGCACGCCTTCGCCGGAGACATCTCGTGTAATTGAGGGATTTTCACTCTTGCGGGCAATTTTGTCTATTTCGTCGATGTAGATAATGCCGCGTTGTGCTTCCTCTACATCTAAATCTGCTACTTGTAACAGTCGCAGCAAGATATTTTCTACATCTTCTCCGACATATCCTGCTTCTGTCAGCGTCGTGGCATCAGCGACAGCAAACGGTACATCCAGAATTTTGGCCAAGGTTTGCGCTAAGAGAGTCTTGCCACAGCCTGTCGGCCCGATTAACAGAATATTGGACTTTTGCAGTTCTACAGCATCATCGGCTACGCCTTTGCCATTGCCTTTGGATTGAAGGATTGCCAGCCGCTTGTAGTGATTGTAAACCGCAACTGATAGCACCTTCTTAGCTTCATCTTGACCGATAACGTGTTCGTCTAGGTACTTCTTAATCTCTCTGGGTTTGGGTATTTGATTAAACGAGAGATTAGAAGAGCGAGCGCGGCGTTTTTGTGGTGGTTCTGACTTGGGTGCTGGTTGGGAAGCTGCACCGTTTGTGTCGAGTAACTCCTCATCTAGTATTTCATTACACAAGTCTACGCATTCATCGCAGATGTAGACTCCCGGGCCTGCGATCAACTTACGCACCTGCTCTTGAGACTTGCCACAAAACGAACATTTTAAATGGGAGTCGTACTTAGACATACCAGCCTCTTATTTCACAATGGTGACGTTTTCCCCTGCGGTGGGAAGATTTTGTCTGGAGATGACTTGATCGATCAAGCCGTAATTTTTAGCCTCTTCTGCCGACATAAAAAAGTCGCGTTCGGTATCTGCTTCGATTCTTTCTAGAGGTTGACCAGTGTGACTAGCCAGTAACTGATTCAACTTAGCCTTAATATAAAGAATTTCCCTTGCTTGAATTTCTATGTCAATGGCTTGACCTTGAGCGCCACCCAGCGGTTGGTGAATCATGATTCGGGAGTCAGGCAGAGACATCCGCTTACCCGCAGTTCCTGCTGTCAGTAAAAATGCCCCCATGCTCGCGGCTAATCCAAAACATATGGTAACAACATCGGGACGAATTTGCTGAATTGTATCATAGATTGCCATCCCTGCGTAGACAGAGCCGCCAGGAGAATTGATGTACAGTTGAATATCTTTTTCTGAGTCTTCAGCATCTAGAAATAGCAACTGAGCAACAATTGAGTTGGCAACGGCATCATCTATAGGCGTTCCCAAAAATATAATCCGCTCTCGCAGTAGGCGGGAGTAGATGTCGAAAGCCCTTTCTCCCATACCGGATTGTTCTACCACCATCGGCACGATGTTGCTAAAACCACTCATGTGGGAGTAAATTCCAATTCGACTTGAGTTGCTAATAGGGTAATTTCCCGACTGCGATGTAAGCATATAAGAACATTTGACAATAAAATAGGACAGGTTTTGGCAGCTAGTACCGCCTTTTTAAGGGATGCGATTTCTATTTGAGGTATGTGTTAACCATTATGCCTCATCTATAATTCTTCTCGTGTAACACACTATCAGGCTCAGGCGGTAATATCTGCTGCAATTTATTGAAGATTGCGTAAATATTCCGCCTTAAGCAATGCTTCATGCTGAGTAAACATTTGTAATACTCATGACTCAGCACCGAACAATTTATTATCCTTGTATTGATTCTGTAGTAGCTGTGGTGCTTTCTTCCTCAGTCTGAGGTTCAGTTGTCTGGGACTGTGCGAGTTCAGCTGTTGTTTCCTCATTAGAACTCAAAGATTCTGTTTCGGATGCAGCGCTTAAAGAACCTTCAGGTACAAGTTCGACTGATGAGTGTTCTAAAAGCCAATCAATGATTTTTTCAGTTAACAGTTCGTTTTCCACCACTGATTGCAGCCTCTCTTCGTCGATGTCTTCGTTGGGATACTGCTGCAACAGTTCTGTGACTCTAGCTTGAATTTCTTGGGGTGTCACCTCAATGGACTCGCGTTTGCTGACTTCTCGCAATCCTAAGGATCTTTTCAGGCGTTCTATGGCCTCAGTGCGCGATCGCTCCCGTAACTGAGGAATAATATCTTGAGTGAACAACTTTTTCACATCTAGTCCTTGCTGAGAAAGCCGGACTGCTGTCTGAGTCAGCATCGCGTCTACTTCTTGCTCGATCAGTGTTTGTGGCAAGTCTACTTCCACGTGCTTGAGCAATTCCCCTAACAAAGCTTCCTGCTTATTGTTTTTGGTTTTGTCCTCAGCTTCTTTTTGATATCGCTCTTCCAAAGACGCGCGCAACTCATCCAAGGTGTTGAAGTCGCTAATTTCTTGAGCGAAGTCATCATTTAATTCTGGTAGCTCTTTTTCCTTGATTTCTTTCAGCGTCACTGTAAACAGCGCTGGTTTTCCAGCTAGTTCTTCGTTGGCATAAGGATCTGGAAACTGAGCCGAAATTTCTTTAGTTTCCCCAGGATTCAACCCTACCATCCCCAAGACAAAACCCGGAATAAACTTATCTTCTTGCAATTCCACTTGAAAATCAGTCGCTTCACCTCCCGGAATTGGCGTTGGTTCGGCTGTTTCATCGTCACCCTCACCTTTGGCGAGTACACCTTTAAAATCGACTACAGCCACATCACCAATTTGAGCCGCGCGTCCTTCCACAGGAATCAAGGTGGCCATTTCTTGACGTTCCTTTTCCAGAACCTTCTCCACCTGAGTCGGGTCGTACTTGATTTCCTCTGCTTTGGCTTGCAAATCCGTGTACTGCACTAAATTTACTTCTGGTTCCACATCCACAGCCGCAGCAAAGGTCAAAGGTTTCCCAGGTTCATAATTATTAATCAATTCCTCAAACGAAGTTCGCAATTGCGGTTGACCAATTGCCGGAATCGCTTCTTGTTTGACTGCTTTCTCAATACCATCTTGAATTAGTTCTTCCAGCGCCGCTGCCTTAATTCGAGTTACGCCTAAACGCTGTAGTAATATTTGCCGGGGTACTTTGCCTTTACGAAACCCAGGAATATTTGTACTACTTGTTAAGTTTTTAATTACCTGTTCGTAAGTTTGCTTGGTAATTTCTGGCGTAATCTCTATTTCCAAACCAATTTGGCTGGCGGGAAGTTTCTCCTGGGTGACTTTCATGCTTAGTTTCTATTTTCTGGTATTTTTAGTTCTTTTGTGAGTTGATGTCTCTTGGTGAGGATAAGAGGTATCCATCAGGCATGTCATGAAATCCAAATAATGGATCGATGCCCTTCAGTAGATATCCAGTGTACTGCCAATGGCAAAGGACTGGACACTTTACCGAAATAACTTAACCCATTCGCAAGGATTGAGAACTGGGTACAGACAACTCTCACTTTATTCCCTTTTCCCTGTCTTTTTCAGTCCGCGATCGCCAATAAACTGGACTTGTGACTCAGAAGGCTAACACCGTGATATCCTGGTTATCAACTAGCTAGACTCCAATACTTTCTTTATAATTGGCTCTGTCTGCCTTGTGTAACTCAGCCTAGCTACTGTTTTAGCGTCAGGCTTAGTTTTCTCCTGTGCGAGTTGAAGTACATTTGGATCGTAGTATATCTAATGTTCTGCCAAACAACTTGACAGGCAAGATATTTATTTAATTTAAAAATTGAAGATATGTACCAAAATTCAAGTGTAAATACTTCAGTTATCTACTGAACTATAGTTTGGTGTATGATAATATATATTTTTTTAGATTTGTAGTAGATTTGAAAAGTAATTATTGTAAGTTTCAATAACACTTAACAGATTTAAGCTAAAGAATAAATGTATCCCTGGAATAAAGTTCAAGTATAGTTAAAAAAACTTTATTAGAAGTCTACTATTGTAATTTAAAAAATCAGTATGGATAGACTATAAATTGTTCTAAAAAATTAATCGCACATAACCTCTTAAAGGAGGAAGTAAATTTGACGAAATCCTATCGTGTAGCTATTTTGGGAGCGACTGGTGCTGTAGGCACAGAGTTGCTGGAATTACTGGAGCAACGGAATTTTCCGGTTTCAGATTTGAAGTTGTTAGCTTCAGAAAGAAGTGTCGGGCGAACACTACAATTTAAAGGAGAAAATCTCCCCATAGAGTCAGTAAGCGATCGCGCCTTTGAAAATGTAGATTTGGTACTAGCTAGTGCAGGTGGTTCCACATCAAAAACTTGGGCAGCAATTGCAGTCGAAAAAGGTGCAGTAGTCATCGATAATTCCAGCGCCTTTCGGATGAACCCGGAAGTTCCTTTAGTGGTTCCAGAGGTGAATCCCCAAGCCGCTGCTAATCATCAAGGAATTATTGCTAATCCCAATTGCACGACAATCTTAATGGCAGTAGCAGTCTGGCCCTTGCATCAAGTAAAATCAGTGCAACGAATTGTCGCTGCAACCTATCAATCAGCTAGTGGTGCTGGTGCTAAAGCCATGGCAGAAGTCAAAAATCAAGCCAATGCCATCTTACAAGGACACTCGCCAGTCGCTGAAGTATTGCCTTACCCGTTAGCATTTAATTTATTTCCTCATAACTCGCCCTTGAATGATTTCGGGTACTGTGAAGAAGAAATGAAAATGGTCAACGAAACCCGAAAAATCTTTGGTACGCAAGAAATTAGAATCACTGCAACTTGTGTACGGGTTCCCGTACTTCGCGCCCATTCGGAAGCAATTAATCTAGAATTTGAGGAACCTTTTAGTCCAGATGAAGCAAGAGATATTCTCAGTCGTTCTCCTGGCGTGAAATTGTTAGAAGATTGGGAAAGCAATTATTTTCCCATGCCTATTGAAGCTACAGGCAAAGACGAAGTTTTAGTAGGTAGAATTCGTCAAGATATTTCCCATCCTCACGGTTTGGAACTATGGCTTTGTGGCGATCAAATACGTAAAGGCGCAGCACTGAATGCAGTACAAATTGCCGAGTTGCTCGTAGAGAAAAATCTACTTAAACCTGCACAAGTATATGTTTCAAGATAGTTGTCAGTAGTCAGTAGTCAGTTGTTAGACATAAGCAACTGACCACTAACAAATGTGCGAATTACGCTTGAAAGCTATTGGCAAATAGGTTATTAAAATAAAAACCACCAAAGCAGATAAAACAGTTTGGGTAATTAGGAGTGAAAAAAGGGTGGGAGAATTTGGCAGAGTTTTAACCGCTATGATTACGCCGTTTAAAACAGATGGTAGTGTCAACTACGATCTAGCGGCAGAACTAGCAGCACATCTAGCTAACAACGGCACAGATACATTGGTAGTGTGTGGTACAACCGGGGAATCCCCTACCCTAAGTTGGGACGAAGAATACCAATTGTTTGTGGAAGTATCGCAGGCCGTAGCAGGCAAAGCCAAGATAATAGCAGGATGTGGTTCTAATTCCACCAAAGAAGCGATCGCTGCAACGCAAAAAGCAGCTAAAATAGGAGTACATGGTTCTTTACAAGTCGTTCCTTATTACAACAAACCTCCGCAAGCAGGTCTGTATCAACACTTTCAGGCAATAGCGCAAGCTTGTCCCGATTTACCATTATTGTTATACAATATCCCCGGACGTACTGGGCAAAACCTCAGTCCCGAAACAGTTGCCCGGTTAGCTGAAATTGACAATATTGTTGGGATAAAAGAAGCAAGTGGAAATTTAGACCAAGCGAGCGAGATTCGCCGCTTGACACCAAAAGAATTTCACCTTTACGCTGGAGATGATTCCTTAACTTTGCCCTTATTGGCGATCGGAGCAAAGGGCGTAGTCAGCGTAGCTTCTCATCTGGTAGGAAATCAACTACAGCAGATGATTCAAGCTTTTAGTGCGGGAAAAATTGAAGTTGCCAGTGACATTCATCTCCAACTCTTCCCGTTATTTAAAGCCTTATTTTTAACTACAAATCCCATTCCAGTGAAACAAGCGTTAAAACTTAAAGGTTGGGAGGTTGGTTCAACTCGTCTGCCATTATGCGAAGCCGAGTCGGAAGTCAGTCAGAAGTTAAAGGTGGTGCTGGAGAAACTTGGTTTAATCTGAACAATAATTTCTGGAGTTGCTAGCTTCTGGTTAGTAAAGATGTATATCAAAAAAGGGCATATTTGTCAGCAATTGGTGCTTTAAAATCTGTGCTACCAAAATAATAGATATACAATGAATCCTTCAATGTAAAATCGCTTTTATTGAACAAATAATTGAACATCTGAATTAAAATTTAGCTGCTTTCCAGATAGAAAGTCTATATTGTCTTTCAAACAAGAACGCTAACTTTCAATTTATTAACACTAAACAACAAAACAAAATCTCAGGAGAAAATGGCTAAAAACGAAGCTAACTCCGCCCTCAAAATTATTCCTTTGGGCGGTTTGCATGAAATTGGTAAAAATACCTGTGTATTTGAATATGATGATGAAATTATCCTATTAGATGCAGGGTTAGCCTTTCCCACAGAAGCAATGCATGGGGTCAATATTGTCCTACCAGATATGACCTATCTGCGGGAAAATCGTCATAAAATTAAAGGCATGATTGTTACCCACGGTCATGAAGACCATATCGGTGGAATTGCTTTTCACCTGAAGCAATTTGAAATACCTGTGATTTACGGGCCGAGACTAGCAATGGCAATGCTAGAGGGTAAATTAGAAGAAGCAGGAGTACGCGATCGCACAGAATTAAGAACAGTCCTGCCCCGCGATGTCGTGCGAATTGGAAAATCTTTTTTTGTAGAATATATCCGCAACACTCACTCGATTGCTGATAGTTTTACTGTTGCTATTCATACTCCTTTGGGTGTGGTGATTCACACAGGAGACTTTAAAATTGACCATACACCAGTAGATGGTGAAAGATTTGACCTCCAAAGATTAGCAGAACACGGCGAACAAGGCGTACTTTGCTTATTAAGTGACTCTACCAACTCAGAAGTACCCGGATTCACTCCTTCAGAACGTTCGGTTTATCCCAACCTCGACCGCGTATTCAGTCAAGCAACTGGGCGACTATTCGTCACGACATTTGCTTCCAGCGTCCATCGCATCAACATGATTTTGGATCTGGCGAAGAAGCACAACCGCGTAGTGACAGTTGTTGGGCGTTCGATGCTAAATTTGATTGCTCATGCCCGCAATCTAGGTTACATCAAGTGTGAAGATAATTTGCTACAACCTTTGCACGCAGTCCGTAACCTGCCTGGCGAAAGTGTGCTGATTCTGACCACAGGTTCCCAAGGTGAGCCAATGTCAGCAATGACTAGGATTGCCAACAAAGAACACCCTCATATTAAAATCCGCGAAGGAGACACGGTAGTATTCTCCGCCAACCCGATTCCGGGAAATACGATCGCAGTGGTTAACACCATTGATAAATTGATGATTCAGGGGGCAAAAGTCGTCTATGGTCGGGACAAAGGCATTCACGTTTCAGGTCACGGCTGTCAAGAAGACCAAAAGCTGATGATTGCCTTAACTCAACCTAAGTTCTTTGTGCCAGTTCATGGCGAACATCGGATGCTTGTGAAGCACTGGGAAACAGCTCAGAGTTTAGGTATTCCCGCAGAAAATATGGTCATCATCCAGAATGGTGATGTCATAGAACTAACTGAAGATGCCATCCGCGTTGCTGGTAAAGTACCATCTGGTATCGAACTAGTGGATACTACGAGTTCTGGTATGGTGAGTGCCAAAGTCCTGCAAGAACGCCAACGCATGGCAGAAGAAGGTATTGTTACCATTGCTGCGGCCATTGATTGGAGTGGCAAACTACTGGCCAAGCCAGAAATTCATTTGCGGGGTGTCGTTACAAGTGTAGAGCGATCGCTCCTGCAAAAATGGGTACAACAACGAATTGAAGAAATTCTTAGCGTTCGCTGGTCAGAATTTGCTTCTTTAGAAGGCGAACAACCAGAAGTAGACTGGGGTGGATTGCAAGAAACTTTAGAACGGGAATTACAGCGTTCCATCCGCCGAGAACTGCAATGTCAACCATCTGTAACTTTGTTGATGCAAATTCCTGACGAACCACCTGTAAAAGTTGCCGATGGCAGAAGACGGCGGACTCGGACTGCGGCTCAAGTAGCATCATAATTTAGAATATAAAGCTTACCCAGAAGCGCACAGACGCAGAGTTTTTCTTAGTGTCTTTGCGCTTTGGTTTGAGATATTGTTAAAGCACAAAAACGGCTTGATTAAACCAAACCTCCTATCATAAGTGTAAAATCACTCGCTCATAGCTTGCAGAGGCGATCGCTATGACTAAAACACCGACAAAAATTACTACTCTTGAGGAGTACTTAGATTTTAATGACGGTACAGACAAGCACTATGAGCTTGAAGATGGAGTGCTAGTAGAAATGCCTCCCAGTACTGGCAAGCATGAAGCGATTATCACATTATTGTTAGTTCGCTTCTTTTTAGAAATTCAAAAAATGGGACTGCCTTTACAACCTCGTCTCAACGGTACAGAAGTGCTGACCAACAAACAACCCAGGCGACCTGATGTTTGTGTAATTACCAACGAACAAGCACAAAGTATTCAAAATACCTCGGCTATTCTCAAGACTGCCCCTAATCTGATAGTTGAGGTAGTAAGTCCTGAATCTATCGATCGGGACTATAACCAAAAAACCTCTGAGTATGCGGCTATCGGTGTTGGAGAGTATTGGATAGTTGACCCTCTGGAAAATCGGGTGACAGTGTGTCTGCTAGATCGAGGTAGTTACAAGCAAACTGTGTTTACTGGAAACCAAAACATTGTTTCTCAAATCTTCACAGAATTGACCCTGACGACAGAACAAGTGCTTTCAGCTTAAAGCAGTTGAGGTAGGAAAGAACTGCCAAAATCTGATACGGTAATATACCTAAACCAGTACGGAAACAACTACTAATGCTTGTATAGCTAAAGAGCCGCCCAACGCACTGGCTCGTCTTTGCGGTTCGTTCTTTCATAATTTTGCCTAAGTCCTAACCTTGAGATGCGATCGCTTTCAACGATCGAAAGATAAACTAGAAGTAAGTACATAAAGTCAGTGGAAACCCAAAGGGCAAATGCCCTAAAACACTTGGCATATAAAAAATAAGCCTAGACCATTTCATCGAATCAAAGATACAAATAATTTCTCCTCTGCCCCTTTGCCCTCCGCCTGAAAGTGAAACTGTATAACTGCTGGCAAAGTCGAGTTGCGCGCACATCTGGATAAAGTAGGCATAGCAGAGCAGTCTCACCCGAAAAATTAATCCGATTAGGGCAATGGAAGCGAATACCCCCAAGAAATCTAGGTAAGGAATACCAGAAAAAGAACTATTAAGTAGGTGGACATAATTAAATGTAAAATGCCAACCAGTGAAACCCTGTCATCAGCTGGCATTTACCTTCTGCCTTCTGCCTTCTGCCTTCTGCCTTCTACTTAGCATATTTTGGCGATTAGCGCTCAAAGTTGCAGCTGAGACGACATAGCATCTGATTTGATTCCTGGATTGTTCGTAGAAACAGGGAACAATGAACAGGAGACAAAAGACAAGGAATAGGGAATACTAAAGAAAGAATAAAGGTCTACCTAACTTCGCATAATCAAATAAGAGTTCTGTATTAGTTGCACCAGCAATGGCTGCGCTAATGCTAAGGGTTGTTCGCCGGATAACTAAAGGTTACGCGCAGAAAACTTCAACACCGTATTTCTCGTACTACGGAGCGAAATACACCTTTAACTTTGCTTGATGTTTAAATACAGGAGTTTGTATGCCTTCCCTTCTCCCTCGGCAAAGTTATTTTCATCTCTAATACTTGTGCTTACCTAAAATTTTGGTAAAAAGTGATTTTGTTAAGTTTTGTGAATTATAAACCAAAATCCGTCCAATGATAGATGTCTTTATTAAAATTTAAACTGTGTCAAGTTATGAACAAGATCGTATTATTACGCTACCGATCCTAGGGAAATTGCGATTAACTTGACGTAATAATAATTTAGGTTCTGACTTAAGTGGCTGTTTGGACTTCATATTGTATCTCAGTCAGGACACGATTCTTCTGCTAAAGATCGTTGCCACATTATATGTATTCATCGGCCAGGTGAATACCCTCAATAACACAGAGGCTTAATCATGAAGGTATTCGATAATACCACAAAAAAGATTTTCCTTGCAAGCTGGGTTTCGCTCGATCGTGCAGAAACTAGCAACACCCATCTAGCCCAGTTGCAAAGTCCAGTATCCAAGACTTACCATGACATTCTCCAACCCCTGCGGCGGCGAGTAGACAGCATTCAAATTCGCGATCGCCAATTAGCTCACCGTCTATGTAAACTGATTCCTTCTCAATGTCCTTTTGAGCGCGATATCAAATTATTTGGGAAAACCCTGTTTCACATTCCGCCCATGTGTAAACTCAATCCCTTATATGATGAAGTGGTTGGTTTGCGTTTTAGAGCACTTTGCTATCTAGCCGATGAATGCGGCGAAGATGTATCGCAATATTGCTAATACAAGGTAGAGACGCGATTAATCTCTTGTACAAAATTTAAGAGTTAGGAGTTGACGAACAACTCCTAACTCTTAAATTTTGTAATTTTTAATTTTTAATTTTTCTTGCTTGCCATTTTTGGATGGCTTCTTGAGCATCTTCGTAAACGGCTGTCACCTCTGGAACTAAAGCAGCGGTTTCAATTGCTGCTGTAAAGTTTCCTTGGTCGGCACGGCTTTTGGCTATATCTAGAATTTTTTCGCTCCAGTTCTTAATCGATTTCTGTGCCATATCAAAGCCTGGTTGACCTTGTGGCACTCTCTTGGCTACTTCGATGGCACGATTATAAGTAGATGCTTGTCCTGGCTCAATTAAGCGATTAGCGGCATCTAGAAGAGTTCTGTTACCGAGGTACTGCTTGGCCTGTAAACGCCACTGATTCATTGCTGCTTGTGCTTGGGGATAAAGCGGGTCATCTTTGGCGATCGCTTGAGCAGCGGCAATGGCACTGGCGTACTGCCTTTGTTTGGCACGACCCTCTGCCAAATCTAAAATCATCTGGCTCCAAATCTTAATATTTTCCTGAGCTTGTTCGTAAAGCGGTTCGCCTGGTTTAATTTTACGGGCAGTAGCGATCGCCAACCTCAAATCGCTAGCTTGAGTTTGTTTGAGAGACTTTTTCGCTAGGTCTAGCAATGCTTGATTTTGCTTTTTTGACTCGGAATTAATGGCTATTTGGGCGCTTGATTGGTTTTGTGGTGGAATTATTGAAGGTGTCTGCGATATTGAGCGAACATTTGGCGCATTATTGGATGATTCGGGCGCTAGCTGTCTATTTTGCAGCAATTTTACTTGATTGCGGAGAATAACTATAGAAATTAAAGCTACTACCAGGATTGTACCTCCGCCCCAAAATAAAAACTGTTTCCACAATTCCGTGTTTTCCTTATTTGCAGGCAAGCGGGTGATATGGGGTTGGGGAACATTGGGGAGAAACCTGCCTCCTACTTCCTGAGACGGTGCAACTGATTGGGGTGGCTGATTGAAGTACTGCTCTGTTGCTGATGGAAATTGTTGCTCAAACTTTTCACTGCCTGATGTGAATGACGATTTCGGCTGCTGGAAATTACTTAAGTTAGTTTCTACTGATTCTCCCCACATACCCAATTTTTGCGACTTGGCTGAAGTTATCGGGGACTTTTCTTCGAGGGAGGGTGCTGCAAGTGCAACAGCAAAGGTTTCCTGGGGGAAAATAATTGGTTCTACTTCATTGGGTTCTATTGTGCTGGGAACTTCTACGCGATCGCTTTGAATTCCAACACTGGGCAAAATATCTCGATCGCCAGTTGGTATGACCGTTACAGGGTTTTGTATGGGTCGCCAATAATGTTGACACAATTCTGGGGTGAGAATGCTGAGGTAGTTTTTTAGATCCTCCAAGCTGCTGCCATTACCAGCACGCAAAGCTTCTAACAAAGCTGCGGTAAAGAATCCGTGACCTAGTTCGCTGCTTTCGCGGGAAAATTGGTCTGGTTGGCAAGAAACAATTGACGCAAGTTGTAGTTCTTCGGCTAGTTCTATGGTTTCTTGACCAGTGGGAGCATCTGCTTGAGTGCCAGAAGCACGGTTGATATCCAGCAGCAGCAACACGTTAAGTTCGGCTATTTGCAGACTTTGCATTAGCGATCGCACTTCTATGCCAGTCTCCGGTGCTAGTTCGGGATTACCTTCCACTGGCATCAAGTAATCTTGACCCTCGTAGTTAACTCCATAACCGCTAAAAAATAACCATAGATGGTCTTGAGGTTGCCAACACGTTGCTGTCAAATCCTCCAGTAATAAAAGAATATTTTCCTTTGTCGGATACGTGGATCTATCCCCAATTGGCGGCGAAGTATCTGTCATCAACAGACAGCGTTGGGGTGCAAAACCTGCTTCATCAGCCAAATATTTACTTAGCACCTCAGCGTCTGCTTGAGCGCAACGCAAAGGTTGAAATAACTGATATTGATTTATGCCAATCGCGATCGCCCAGTAATTTGCCATCCCGCTCTTTGTCGGTTGTTATATGTTTGCCTAAAATTGCGGTTGGCTTTGCTGAAAAAACAAAGCTAACCTATGTCTTATAGTCTAGGAGATTGTCATTGAACTATTAATTTTAAGTATTTAAAATTACGTTGTTTTTTCGGAATATACAGTCAAAAAATTCAAATTTTAGTTCATTAATAAGGAGCCATAAAGCCATGACCAGGAGCGTTACTTACCTACTATCATCGATCGTTTCTTTTTCAGTTATTAGCCAAATTGCCAAGAAGATCCGGATATTTCCGTTAATGGTTTTAATTTTCTCCGCAGTACCCGTGTGGCTTGTAGCAGAAACGGTCGCACCTCAGATTGTGCAAGCTTATACCGCCAGAGTAGACCTGACTATTGACAGACTGCCAGACGAAAACTACGAAACCATACTGCGGAGAGCGGAAGCAACTGCTAGAGCAGCCGCTCAACGTAGTTTCGACCAAGATATTTTAGTTACAGACACTTCAATTATTGTCTCCGTACAAAATGATGGCGCGATCGCACCAGTTTTATCCTTAGAAGTTAGCCGCCAACAATGGCGCACGCGACCCGATGCTCAACGTTGGGCAACTTACTTCAAAACTGCGCGATCGCTACTAATGTTTGACAAAAATGGGCCAACTCAAGCAGCAGCGATCGCTATTCCCACAGCACCCCCAGCCTTAGCAAATCCTGTTCCTGCTAGTGAGCCACAAAAGTAGGTGGATGAGGGGGATGAGGGAGATGAAGGAGATGAGGGAGACAAGAAAAATAATCAGTACCCAATCCCCAATCCCCAATATTTTGGGTTAGTCGAGTTGATGGCTTAGAATAAAAAGGTTGTCAAGAATTGCGATATCCGCTATCATGGCTGTTCCTAAGAAGAAAACATCCAAATCTAAACGAGATAAACGTCGAGCTACCTGGAGACATAAAGCCGCTGTAGAAGCTCAAAAAGCTATCTCCCTAGGCAAGTCGATTTTGACTGGACGTTCTACATTTGTCTATCCAACTGCTGAAGAAGAGGAAGAAGAATAATTCCTCATCAATAAAAGCTAGTTCCCAAAAACTAATTGGGTTGATAAGAAGTTGGTAATGAGTAATTGTTCTCAATTACCATTACCTTGTACTTATGACTGACGATCTAGCGATCGCATAAATAGTAAATTATTTGGAGGTATGGGCTATTTAGCGTGCAATCAAAGGATGAAAATTCTCCTTTACCTGCGCTCTATTCCCTACTCCCAACTTTTAAAATAGTATGCCAAGTAAATTTTTTCATAAACCAAATCAGGAACAAGGCGATCGCGTCCCTCCCGGTCAGCATTTAGCTAAAGGCTTTCCTGTATTAACCTATGGTGCAACACCCCAAGTCAGCACTGAAGATTGGGAATTTCGAGTTTGGGGTTTGGCTAAACCCATTCTCTTAACTTGGTCAGATTTTATCGCGCTACCTCACAATGAATTCACAGCAGACTTTCACTGTGTAACGCGCTGGTCAAAGTTGGATGTCAAGTGGACTGGTATTAAGGTAGTAGACTTGATGAATTTGATTGAGGTAGATCCCCAAGCAGTGCATGTTATGGAACACTGCTACGGCGATTACACGACTAATATTTCAATGGAAGATTTTGTTCGGGAAGAAAATTTCTTTGCCTTTGAATTATTTGGGGAACCATTACCAGCAGAACACGGCGGGCCGATGCGATTAGTTGTGCCTCACCTCTATGCTTGGAAAAGTGCTAAGTGGATCAATGGTTTAGAGTTTCTTAATCAAGAGGAACTTGGTTTTTGGGAGCGTAATGGCTACCACCGCCGTGGCGAACCTTGGGCGGAGGAGCGTTACAGCAGAGCTTTTGGGTAAAGGGTCAGTTGTCAGTTGTCAGTTGTCAGAAGTCGCAAGTTATTCTCCCTTGTCTCCCTTGTCTTCCTCATCCCCCTCATCTCCCTCATCTCCCTCATCTTCCTCATGACTCCTTCAACCAAGAAGTCGTTTGAGTATAGACAATTTACCTTTGTAGGGAGCATATCGCCAATTTAAGTCTAGCCAGAATGAGTTTTGCAATACACTTTTGTAATGTGAAAAGGTATCAAAACTCGCTTTGCCGTGATAGCTACCAATACCGCTGTCGCCAACTCCACCAAATGGCAAAGATGAGATACCAAATTGCAAAACTGTATCGTTAATACAAACCCCACCTGATGAAGTTTCTTGCAAAACTCGCTTTTGCAGGTTTTTGTTTTGCGAAAATAAGTATAAAGCTAGAGGTTTTGGTTGAGAATTAATCAAGGCGATCGCTTCTGTAATGTCTCTGTATTCAATAATAGGTAAAATCGGGCCGAAAATTTCCTCTTGCATGACAGTAGCAGTTAAGGAAACTTTATCGAGCAGTGTGGGAGCAATATAACGTTCTGAAGGGTTTGTTTCTCCACCAAAGATAATTTCACCATCTTCAAGAAACTTTGCCAATCGCTCGAAATGTTTTTGGTTGATAATCCTAGCATAATCAGGACTATTTGCTGGATTATGTCCATAAAATTCTTTTAAGCATTTCTGTAAAGCATTGACCAAATTTTTTTTAATTTTTTGGTCAACTAAAAGATAGTCTGGTGCTATACAAGTTTGTCCAGCGTTGAGAAATTTGCCCCAAATAATACGTCTTGCTGTATGTTCCAGATTAATCTCACTATCTACAATACAAGGACTTTTACCTCCTAATTCCAAAGTAACTGGTGTGAGATGTTTTGCTGCCGCTGCCATGACTATTTTGCCTACGGCTGTGCTACCAGTAAAAAATATGCGATCGAATTTTTCTGCAAGTAGTTTTTGACTTGTTTCTACACCTCCTTCTAAGACGGCAATATATTCTGGCTCGAAATATTTGTTAAGAATATTAGCTACTAAATGCGATGTATGAGGAGCAAGTTCTGAAGGTTTAATAATTGTACAATTACCAGCTGCGATCGCACCTATTAAAGGTGAGATAATTAAATTAAAGGGATAATTCCAAGCACCAATAATTAAAACAACTCCTAGCGGCTCTGGATAAAGTCTGGCTGAGTAGGAAAAAAACTCTACAGAAACTTTTGCTTTTTTGGGTTTCAGCCAGTTATGAAGATGTTTAATAGCATAATCAATTTCTTTAATTACACTAATTTCTCCGATATAAGTTTCTAGTTCTGGCTTGTGTAAATCCGCTTGTAAAGCCTGGATTATTGATTGTTCGTTTTCAACTATTGCCTGTTTAAGAGCTTTAAGTTTTTCAATGCGAAAGGATATATCTTTAGTTTTGCCCGTTTGAAAAAAATCCCGTTGTTTTTGGATAACATCAATAACATTAGATGAGTTATTAGTCACAATATTTTATATAATTAGAAATATTTTACCGATCAAAAGTTTAATAGTCAGTAGCCAAAAGAAAAAATTAAATTTTGTGCGAAGTTGCCGATAAATGTGAACTCCACAATAAATAATAGATTTGGTAATTCTAACTGTTAGTGGGGCTTTGGCACACTAATTAATTTTGACTTCTAAATTCTTCTTCAACTAGCAAATAAGTTGTAGAAACCATAATTTAGAATCTACTCACTGTTTGATTGGTAGGCTAACAATGAATACACTACCTTTACCTAACTCTGAATTGATAATAATAGTACCTTGATGTGCCTCGACGATGCGGCGAGAAAGATACAATCCTAAACCACTGCCAGAACTCTTGTGGCTGCCTTGACGAAATCGTTCAAACAAGCTGGCTTGTTCTTCAAGAGGAATACCTGGGCCTGTATCCGCAACTTCAATCGTAATGTAGTCATTAACAGTAGAAGCCAAAGATAACTCAGAGCCAGGAATTTTGTTACTTAAAAGTATAGCGGTGAGGCGAATAGTCACTGAACCAGATTCAGTGAATTTAATCGCATTACCCACTAGATTAGTAAATAGACGATGTAATTCCAAGCGATCGCCCATAACTGCGATCGCGGTTGATTCCTCTGAAAAATCCAGATTGATAGATAAGGCTTTGTCTTGTGCTAGAGGTGTTAATTCTCCGGCTACCTCTTCTAGCAACTTAGCTAAATCGACTGGTTGAAACGCTAAAGTTTTACGACCTGCTTCAAAGCGATAAACTTCCAATAAAGTATTGACCATACTCAGCAAATTGAGATTGCTACGAGCCATGATGGTAATTACTTCTTGCATTTGCGGTGATAAAGTGCCCAAAGCACCCTGTCCAAACAGCATTAACATGCGATCGGCCGCCACCAAGGGAGTGCGTAAATCATGGGTGAGACGAGAAACAAAATCTTCTCGCTGGCGGGCAATTTCATCGCGTTCATCAATACTATGCTTCAAACGCAGCAGCGATCGCACCCTTGCCAGCAATTCATCTACAGTTACCGGTTTGCGGATAAAATCATCAGCACCCAAGTCTAATCCGTGTGCCACATTAGGCGCATCGTGGGCAGTAATTAGCAAGATAGGAATATATTGCTGCATCTTCATATCCCCTCGAATCCGCCTTGTGACTTCGTACCCATCCATCCCTGGCATCATCAAATCCAGCAACACCAAATCGCAAGGCGATGCTTGTAGTTGTGCCAATGCTGAAATACCGTTTTCTGCCGTGCTAATCGTGTAGCCTTCTTCCTCCAAAATCGTTTTGATCAAAAACACATTATCAGGAGAGTCATCGACAACCAGAATTTTGTCAGAACGAGAAGATTGCGAACTCATATAGTGCCGAAGTATGGGAATACAAGCAAGTTTTTAGAGAAACTGCATTTAAAGAAACATATATAACTCAGTAAAAGCGCGATCGCTCTTCAAATCAAATTGTATACATTGGATAAGATCATCTCTTTTTCTTTTCTTTTTTGCTACCTCATAGTTCAAAAAAGCTCCTGCTGTGGCAATCTGAAAAACAGAGACTTTTCAATCTGATATTTTAGCTACAGCAAATTTACCTAATAAGGTTATGCAAACTCTGCCCACGCCCACAACACCTGACACCACAGTAAGTCAACCCACCTTTGATACGACTATCAAGCGGCGTAAAACTAGACCTGTAAAGGTGGGAAATGTCACCATTGGAGGCGGCTACCCCGTTGTGGTGCAGTCGATGATTAACGAAGACACTCTTGATGTTGATAGTTCCGTAACTGCTATTCGTCGTTTGCACGAGATTGGCTGTGAAATCGTCCGCGTCACAGTACCCAGTATGGGTCATGCTAAAGTGATGGCGGAAATTAAACAAAAATTAATTAAAACTTACCAAGACGTACCAATTGTTGCTGATGTCCATCATAATGGTCTGAAAATTGCCCTAGAAGTCGCCAAACATATCGAGAAGGTGCGGATTAATCCAGGGTTATATGTGTTTGAAAAACCAAATTCTAAGAGAACAGAATATAGTAAAGCCGAATTTGATGAAATTGGTGAAAAAATTCGTGAAACTTTAGCACCTCTGGTGATTTCTCTGCGCGACCAAGGTAAAGCAATGCGAATTGGAGTTAATCACGGTTCTCTCGCTGAAAGAATGCTATTTACTTACGGCGATACCCCAGAAGGAATGGTGGAATCAGCTTTAGAATTTATTCGCATTTGTGAATCTTTAGATTTCCGTAACTTAGTAATTTCGATGAAAGCCTCGCGCGTACCTGTGATGGTAGCCGCTTATCGCTTGATGGCAAAGCGCTTAGATGAACTGGGTATGGATTATCCGTTACATTTGGGTGTTACAGAAGCTGGTGATGGTGAATACGGGCGAATTAAATCTACAGCTGGTATTGCCACATTGCTTGCTGATGGGTTGGGCGATACAATTCGGGTGTCACTGACAGAATCACCAGAAAAAGAAATTCCTGTTTGTTACAGCATTCTGCAAGCTTTAGGATTGCGGAAAACAATGGTGGAATATGTCGCTTGTCCCTCCTGTGGACGCACTTTGTTCAACTTAGAGTCAGTGCTGCACCAAGTTCGGGAAGCTACCAAGCATTTGACTGGGTTGGATATAGCAGTCATGGGTTGTATCGTTAATGGTCCCGGAGAAATGGCAGATGCCGATTATGGTTATGTTGGCAAGACCCCTGGTTATATTTCCTTGTACCGTGGCAGAGAAGAAATTAAAAAAGTCCCAGAAGCACAAGGAGTCGAAGAGTTGATTAACCTGATAAAGGCAGATG
>NZ_JAECZA010000232.1 GCF_016056275.1 Dendronalium phyllosphericum CENA369
ACGTGAGTGGGAACTCAGCTACCGCTTAGGAATGCGTCCTTGGATTTGCCTAGCATTCTCCGCACCCGTAGCAGCAGCCACCGCAGTATTCTTGATTTACCCTATTGGACAAGGTTCCTTCTCTGACGGTATGCCCTTGGGTATCTCCGGAACCTTCAACTTCATGATTGTTTTCCAAGCGGAACACAACATCTTAATGCACCCCTTCCACATGTTAGGTGTGGCTGGTGTCTTCGGTGGAAGCTTATTCTCTGCAATGCACGGTTCTCTAGTAACTTCTTCCTTGGTTCGTGAAACCACCGAAAGCGAATCTCAAAACTACGGTTACAAGTTCGGTCAAGAAGAAGAAACCTACAACATCGTTGCAGCACACGGTTACTTCGGTCGCTTAATCTTCCAATACGCTTCCTTCAATAACAGCCGTTCCTTGCACTTCTTCCTGGCTGCTTGGCCTGTAATCGGTATCTGGTTCACCGCTTTGGGTGTCAGCACAATGGCGTTCAACCTGAACGGTTTCAACTTCAACCAGTCTGTGATTGACTCTCAAGGTCGCGTCATCAACACTTGGGCTGACATCATCAACCGCGCTAACTTGGGTATGGAAGTAATGCACGAGCGTAACGCTCACAACTTCCCTCTGGATTTAGCTACACTTGATAGCGCTCCTGTTGCAATCAGCGCTCCTGCTATCAACGGTTAATTCTAACTCTGTCGAATAATATCAAAAGCGCTCTCATCACGAGGGCGCTTTTTTAGTGTTTATAGTAGAACTGATACAACAAAGCTAGATAACAGTCAAACTACGATCGCATTGAGTTATCAAACTTGGTAGCTAACTAAATTAGATAGTAACCTGATTCTCACTGATTACAAGTTTGATTACATTTACGAACTTGCGCCATCACTTCAACAAATGGTGAATTCTGACCAGATTTAGTCATAGATTCTACATTGAATATTGTTACCTTTTCTCCTGGTTTCAGTTTTTGAAGTAACTTCGACGAGGAATATTTTTCTTTATTCAAATCTACTTCGTATTTAACAGTTACCACTGATTGTAGTGATGGAATAATAGGAGGAGAAATTGAAGTTTCAAGTAGTGGCTCCCCATCAGTCAAGCTACCTGATCTAGTATTAACCTTACCTATCCTAATCCAGCCAGTAGAATTTCTTATTTGTGTTGAACTTATAATAGGAGAAGATTCTGATCTAGTAATTACTGATGGCTCTGATGAAAAAATTTCTGATATATTGTGTGATTGAAGAATAAAAAGCATAAATATCCCGGATAGTATAAAAATGACTTTAACAAGTATCTTATTTGACCGACGGTAGCGACGAGACCTTAATGAATTAGATAAGTTAATAAAGGAAAAAAAGCTTTTTTTTGTGAGATATATAAAAGCATTACTAATAGGTTTTACAATAGACATCATAATTTCCCACAAGTTCTGAAGAACCTTTTTGATATGGTAAATAGGATCGGTGAGTTCTTCAGCTTCTTTGCGGATACCTTCAGCAATATTTTTAAAAGCTTTATCATAAGGTTTCCATTCAGTTATAGGTCTTCCATTATCAGGCAAAACTTTGACTTTAGGAAACATGGCTTTCATCCAATAATTATCAACTGGACGAAGCTGTATAATAATAATACGGGAAATTTTTTTTGTATGTTGTTTCATAGCTTGCTTCATTAAATCTCCCCAATGATAATCCGAAGCAGTAAATTTTGAACTAATTAGAAGTAAAATTATATCAGCACTTTTTAAATTATTATCAGTCTCACTTTTCCATTCTTTTCCTGGACTGATCATGCCTCGATGCCATCCTTGAATCACACGCTCCCGTTGCAAAATACTGAGGTGTTCCTCTAGTTGTTGCCGCATCTCTTCATCCTTGGCAAAGTCTGAGCAGCAATAAAAAATTTTTACAAGCTTATTTGCAAACATTGACTTTAGTAATTATTAAGATAAATGAATCTTTGTCTTACTCTCAAAGACGATTGTTTAATTTTTTGATAAATGGATTTAATTCTAATGATGGATGCAGTTTAAGCAGTGATGTTATTATAAATTTTCTGCTAATTCTTTTGCTACTATCCGGATACCTTGAGCAATACTTAAAAATGCGTCGCTTCGATTGCCCCACTTTTTTACAGGTTTGCTGTCTTTGGGCAAAGCTTGAAGCATGGCAAACGGTGTATTCATCCAATCAACAGAGTCCAGAATTATAGGAATAACTCTGGCTTCTTGAGCTTCATGACGTTCCATTGCCCGTCTCACTTCAACATCCCAGCAATAATTTGAATAGATAAAATCTGCACTTACAAGTAGCAAAATTATTTGAGAAGAATTTAAGTTATCGTCTATCTCATTCTGCCATTCTTTTCCTGGTGTAATTCTTCGGTCATGCCATCCGGTAATAAAACCTTCTCGCTGCAAACTACTTAGGTGCTTTTCTAATTTATCTCGTAGTTTTTCATCTTCGTGGGCATAAGAATAAAACAGTTTAATAGCTTGATTAGGTTTTAAAAACATAAGTTTATTACTAAATTGCAGCAAATCTTTAATTAAATATTGACTACTCACCAACAGATTTAACTTAGCATCATCTGATCTAATCCAATTCCTGTATTCTTTATCTTAATCTTTAGCAGTGATTCACCAGTTGCTATCTATCGTTTTATTTCAGTCTATTCTTACTAGTAGGAAGTTAATGACTTTCAAGGTTGGTTACTATCCTGCTGATATCCAGCTTGAACATGAGGATTAATTTCGCAGAATGGCTTGAAGTCTTTATCAAGCTTATCTGCTATATATTGCTGTCTTTGGTTGAAGTTACAAAGGAGCATTAAGATTGCATTTAGTGTTTATAGGGGCGTTCCATGTTACTTTACCATTTTCACCGATAAAGCGATCGCACTTAATTTTCCTATGCTGGCACACCGATTTTCTATAAGTCTAAAAATGGGTTCGCTAGTGGTAAGGTAAACCAAAACTTTGCGCCGACATTCGGTTCGCTGATAACACCAATCTCTCCCCGATGAGCGGAGATAATTTGCTGACAAAGATACAAACCCAAACCAATACCTGTGGATTGCGATCGCCTACCCTTAATATAACGGTCGAATAATCGCTCGCAGATTTCTAAATCTATTCCCACACCATTATCAGCAATTGTGCAGCGCATCATCCCATTTTCTACCGTGGCATTCAAGATAAGGTGTAGCTCTGGTGGATTATGGTTGAGAGCGTTGGTAATCAGATTTTCAAATACTCGCCGCAAATGTAAAGAATCGGCAGTTACTAATGGCAGATGTACGCTAATCTGATTGCTAATTGTAGCTTGGTGTTTGGCAAGCAGTGGCTCTAGGTCTTTGATGATTGCTTGAGTAAAGGAGTTTAGTGGTAAGGGTAACTGCTGGATTGTTAATCCTTTGACATCACTAGAGTGCGCTTCTAATAGCGACTCGATGAGCTTGAGTTGGCGTTCGCTACTTTGAATCACTCGCTCCAAAATAGGAGCAGAAATTGTCACAGGTTCGCCGTTGCTGAGACTTTGGAAGTTTTTCATCACCAACAAGATACCCATAATTGGAGTTCGCAGGTCATGGGAGAAGGCGTGAAGAAACTCATCTTTGATGTTCTGCAATTCTTCGAGTTCGCTATATTTTTGTTGTAACTCTTGGGTGCGCTTCTCGACTTGCTGCTCTAATTGAGTATTGAGGCATTGCAACTCTTGATAGAGTTTAGCTTGCTGAATAGCGATCGCTACTGGGGTTGAGAATTCTTCGAGCAAATCTATTTCAAAATGTTGCCACTCACGCGGTTTGGCACACTGGTTAACAACTAGCAAACCATAGAATTGGTCATCAACCATGATGGGCACGCCAACAATCGCTCGCATTTGGAAATTGAGAAAATCCTGGGCAATCACTGGTGGTAAATCTGCCTTAGTACTCGTGTCGTTAACTACATAAATCACTCTAGGATTAAAGTAAGAATGTAGCGCTTCTTCATGAATTTTCGAGGTTAATGTCCACTCTCGGATGGAGCGATAATTAGCTGCTACTGATTCAGCGGTGACTACACTATCAGAATCACGGGTCTTAGTATTAACAATATATACTCTGTCTGCTTGCAAAAATTCTCGTACCTCCGCCACAGTTGTATTGAGAATTGTTTGTAAGTCCAAAGAAGTGCGAATTCTCTCCCCCATTCTTCTTAATAAGCGATCGCGTTTGGCGATCGCTTTTAATTTTTCTAATGTCTGATGGCGGTCGGTAATATCACGGCCAAATCCTTGTATTCCTACCACCTGACCCTTTCTCATCACCGGAGTTTCGGTAATTTCCAATACTAATAGGCGACCATCTTTGTGTAGAGCAGAAATAGCGAAAGTATCTACCGATTTTCCCATTAATAATGCTTGTGTCGCTTCAGCAGTCAGTGTTTGGGACGATTCATGTATTATCAGATGGCAGACATTACCCACTAACTCTTGCGGAGTATAGCCCAGTACGGCTTGTACTGAAGGTGAAACGTACTCAAATACATGAGCATTGTCGTAGATATAAAAAAAGACTTGTTCGCTACCTTCTACCATCAACCGAAAGCGTTCTTCACTTTCAGCAAGTTGCCTTTGAAGTTGACGTTCGTTGTAGAGGACATCTGACATTTGTCCATACATAGTACTACCCACAGCCGCCGCCATTGCAATCGAGGCTGCTTGTTCATCCTGCGACCATTGTCTTTCGCTATGGCAATCGCTAAAGCCGATGAAACCCCAGATTTGATTTTCAACGGGAATAGGTACTAATAAGATTGACTGAACTTGCAGAAATTCCAGAAATTGCTTCTGCGGTTGTGGTAGAGTACGAGCGATCGCACTCAAAGAATAACCAGCAGTCAGACGTTGATGCCATTCTTGTAAATCGAATTCACTATGGCTGAGATTTTGTAAAACTGGATTGTGATGCTGGGAGATAATATCTGAGCGAACCCATTCAAATCGGCAACTGAAGGCAAGTTCCCCATTTATGGGATGGGCATGATACTCATAAATATAAACTTGGTGTGCTGCTGTAGCTTGTCCTAGGACAGCTAAAGCTTGATTAATAGCGGTAATGCGATCGCTGTTTGTCAATAAAGCTTTTGTTGCTTGTGCCACTGCTTGTAAAAGATTGTGCCAACTGGGCAAAGATCCTGACTGTATAATAGATGCTCGGCAATCGCAATTTAGCTGAGGTAATTTTGGAGTGGCTAATTGCAAATCTGCATTCAACGTGGTTTCTCGATCCATGCCCATATTACAGATGCCAAAACTTCTACTAGAGAGCTTGTGAGAAATATCTAATCACAAGAAGATACTCGTCATCTTCATAAAGTATGAAGTTTTTCTTAATCTATTTAAGTTAATGGTGGAGAAAAAAGATATCGTCGCGGAGGATATCAAAGGCGATCACTCACCAGTACAAAGCTAGGGCATTTTCGCGTCAGATGGCAGTAGCGATCGCTTTACTCTCCTCATCGCAAAAAGTAACCGATCGGCTAAAACACATCATCCAAAAAGTCGTTTACTGCTGACAATCAACACAATTATACATACAAGTCTGTACGATCCTAGTAACACAAAATTTCAGAGGAGACTAGACAAGTGAGTATTTATCTTGACTCAGCGATCGCAGCGGAAGCCGAAGCTGCTAGAGAATTAGGTTGGGTCAAAGGCATCACTACCAACCCGACTTTGTTAGCTAAAAGCGATTTACCAATACAAACTATATTCAAGCGTCTTACAGAGTTAACTACTGGGCCAGTATTTTACCAACTGATAACTTCTGATTTTAATGAAATGGTGGCAGAAGGGCGGGCAGCTTTTGAACTGATTGGACACCAAACTGTACTGAAGATTCCAGCTTCGTTAGTAGGCTTTCAGGTAGTTGCTTGCCTTTCCCCAGAAATTCCCTGTGCAGTCACAGCAATATATAGTGCGGCTCAAGCTGCTGTGTCTCAAGAGGCGGGTGCTAAATACGCGATCGCTTACGTCAATCGGGCTACTAAACTATTGGGTGATGGAGTAGCTTTGGTGCGAGAAATGGCTAGCGTACTAGCAGGTAGCAATACAGAAATTCTGGCAGCCAGCATCAAATCTCCTCAAGAAGCAGTAGCATCTCTACAAGCCGGCGCTCATCATCTCACCCTACCTTTGGCTATGTTACAGTCTCTAACCACTCATGAACTCTCAGCGCAAACCATTGACGAGTTTGCTAAAAACGGGCGTGGCATTTTTCAGTAGAGACAAGATTAATCGCGTCTGTACAAGAGTTAGTAATTTTATCTCCTCTGCTTCCCCTGCTCCCCCTGCTCCCCCTGCTTATCTCCCAAAGACCACCCCAAACTAGTCGGTTGTTCATAAACCCGCTTCAAGGTATTCACATCTCTAGGAGAAATAGGCAGTGGGTTGCGAATTTGAGAAAAGTATAGGGCATCAGTTTGTAGCGGACTATGCCCCCAAATCCCCAAGGCGTGACCGAGTTCGTGACGAGCTGCTGCAATCAGATAATTTCCAGTTTGGCTAGGACTTAGTAGGATGGTGAAGCGGTGCAACAAAACATTGTTGCTGGTGTATAACTCGTAAGTGGTTTGTGCAGAACGCGCGCGCGGAATCTTGTTATTAGGCGACATCTGAAGAGGAGGTGCTTTTCGCAAAATGCTGATATCAGCTACCTCTGGGTTTGCGACTGCTGTCAAAGGTAAATAAGCACTCCATTCCTGCACAGCCTGTAAAACACTATTAACCCATGCTTGAGCTTGTTTGTCACTGATTGCTTTTGGCGGTTCTACGTAAACTCGCACGGGAAATTGTGACCAGACTAAATAACCCACTTGGGTTTGTTGGACTTGGGAAAAGTAGTCACCACTGTTTGTATTGTCTTGCCATTGCGCTAATGTCGGCGGGAGGGGATGGGATTTTAGGGCAATTATTAATTCTGAATTATGTTTTGGTGTTGCCAATACACCACTAAATTGAATGTTAGACAAAATGACAAGCAGCCCTGTACTTATAGCTAATACCAGAGCTGCTAATAATCGAGATTTAATTAAATTTTTCAGGGTATTAAATTTTGGGTATTGGGTTCTTCCCATTTCCCGATTTTCCATCCTTGTTTTATTTAGGTAGCCAACCTGCGCTTAAAACTACTGTTAAACCGAGAAAAATAACTGTTAATGCCCAAGTAACTCGGTTCAAGGTATTTTCTGCGCTTTTGGTGCTGCTAAAAAGTTGAGCTTGTCCGCCAATAGCTCCAATACCATCTCCTTTGGGGCTATGCAACAATACTAAAACAATCAAACCAATTGCAGAAAATGCCCAAATGCCTTGCACAATACTAGTAACTGTCATGGTAGCAATCTCATTTATAAGAAGTTTCAAAAAGAGGAGTTAGGAATTGGTAGGGACGAACGGCCGTTCGCCCTACAGGAATTAGGAGTTAAAAAATTTCCCCTAACTCCATTTATTTACAGTCCCACTTGCACGGGAGTACGAGTGAGTTGCACATCGTATTCTGCTTGTTTGAGCAGCGATCGCCCTGTCATTTCTGGAGGCTGAGGTAATTGTAAAATCTCTAGAATTGTCGGAGCAATGTCGGCTAGCTTGCCATCGTCTCGCAGTTCGACATTTGTACCGTATCCAGGAATTTTAACTTTCTCTCCTTCCACCAATATTAAAGGAACTGGGTTGGTGGTGTGAGCCGTCCAGGGATTACCCTCCTCATCTAGCATATACTCAGCGTTGCCGTGATCGGCAGTAATAATTGTTGTGCCGCCGGCTTTCACAATGCTCTCAACAAGGCGACCTAAACAGCGATCCACCGTTTCAATGGCTGTCACCGTAGCTGCTATTTGTCCTGTATGCCCTACCATGTCTGGGTTAGCATAGTTAATCACCACTAGAGAGTAGATGCCTTTTTGAATTGCTGCGATCGCAACATCTGTAACTGCTTCTGCTGACATGGTTGGGGCCTTGTCGTAAGTCGCTACCATGGGACTGCTGACAAGTTCCCGATCTTCTCCAGCAAAAGGTTCTTCTAGTCCCCCGTTAAAGAAGTAGGTGACGTGGGCGTATTTTTCTGTTTCGGCGGTACGAAACTGCTTCAGACCGCGATTAGCAATTACTTCTCCCAGAATATTATTTAAATTCTGTGGCGCAAAAGCTACATCAACTGGTAAATCTGGATCGTACTGGGTAAAGGTGACAAAAGACAGCGGCGCGATTTGCTGTCTTTCAAAACCTGTAAATTTGTCGCTGACAAAAGCTTGAGTCAATTGTCTGGCGCGATCGGGGCGGAAGTTGAAAAATATTACTCCATCTCCTGGTTCTACTGCACCAGGCGCAATTCGCACTGGGTCGATGAATTCGTCTGTCACTCCTTCGGCGTAAGATGCTTGCAAGACTTCCACAGCCTTGCGGCCATTACCCATACCATCTTGTGTCATTACGTCGTAGGCGCGTTTGACTCGATCCCAACGGCGATCGCGATCCATGGCGTAGTAGCGACCGCTGAGAGTGACTATGCGCCCAACTCCTGTACGGTCGATGTAGTTTTGCAGTTGCGCGATCGCTTTGATCCCCTCTGTAGGGGCGGTATCGCGACCGTCAGTAATCGCATGGATACAAACTTCCGAAATTCGCTCTTTCCTGGTTAAGTCAATTAGTCCGAATAGATGGCTGAGATGCGAGTGCACCCCTCCCTCAGAACAAAGCCCTACTAGGTGTAACTTGCCATTACGAGAGCGAACTGACTGGCAAATTTTCACAAGTGCTGGGTTAGTGAGAATAGAACCGTCTTCAACTGCATCTGAGATGCGGACTAATTCTTGGGGAACCACTCGCCCAGCACCAATATTCAAATGACCAACTTCCGAGTTGCCCATTTGACCCTCTGGCAACCCTACGGCTTTTCCTGATGTGCGGATGAGTGTATGCGGGTAAGCTGTCCATAAGCTTTCCACAATTGGAGTTTGAGCAGCAGCAATCGCATTTCCTCGTGTCTCCTTGCAGTAGCCCCATCCGTCTAAAATGACTAGCACCACAGGAGCAACAGGTGCTTTGGTCATAGTAAAATTGCCCTTTACTTTTTGTAATACCCGAATGATACCATTGCTAATCCCAGGTGCAAGTGAATTTCTGCTTATTAACTTCTTTTATGAATTAGTAACAGTGTTTTTTAAAATTCTCTAACTATTGTGTGGATTTTGTGATATTTGAATCAGAACTCAGAATTCAGAATTAATGAGTAGCGGAGCTAAAATTCTCCACTGAATAGAAGACCAAACTCACACTTTGCATAGCATTTTGCAGGCTAGATTGGGTGGGGGCTTAAACCCCCTAACATTATCGTCACTCGTACTGAATTCTGACTCCTGAATTCTGTTGTATATTACTTGCGTTTCCCCGAAGATTTAGCAGCTTTGGCAGCTTTTTTTGCAGCCTTTTCGGCAGCTATTGCAGCTAACCTTGCTTGTTCTTTTTCCTCGGCAATTTTCTGAAGGTAGTAATGATAATCTCCTAAGTAGACGCGGAATTCACCGTCGCGAATTTCGACAATTTTGTTGGCTACCTGAGAGATAAAATAGCGATCGTGGGAAACAACAATGGCAGTGCCTTCGTAATTTTGCAGCGCTTCTTCCAGCATTTCTTTGGCTGGAATATCAAGATGGTTTGTCGGTTCATCTAATATCAGTAAATTAGCTGGGCGTAAAAGCATTTTTGCCAATGCCAAACGAGCTTTTTCCCCTCCACTCAATGCCCCAACAGGTTTGAATACCGTGTCACCAGTGAATAAAAACCGTCCTAAAAGTGTCCTGACTTCTTCATTTTTCCAATCAGGAACTTCATCATGGATAGTTTCCATGACGGTTTTCTTCAAGTCCAAAGCTTCTGCCTGATTTTGTTCAAAGTAACCGGGGATCACGTTGTGATCGCCTAACTTTATGCTGCCTTCGGTAGGTGTTTCCATCCCCATAATCACGCGTAAAAGCGTAGATTTTCCTGCACCGTTGGGGCCAAGAAAAGCAATGCGATCGCCTCTTTCAATCAAAAGATTTGTTCCTAAAAACAAAATCTTATCGTCATAGATATGAGTTAAATCTTTAATATCCACTACCTCTCGTCCGCTACGGGGTGCAGGCGGAAAGCGGAAGTGTAAAGTTCTGACGCTACCAGTGGGTGCTTCGATGCGTTCAACTTTGTCTAATTGTTTTTCCCGGCTTTTTGCCTGGGTGCTGCGAGTCGCACTGGCGCGAAATCTATCTACAAAAGCTTGCTGTTTTTCTAGTTCTTTCTGCTGGCGTTCGTAAGCATTCAATTGTGCTGACTGATTTTCGGCTTTTTGTTCCAGGTATGCCGAGTAGTTACCCAGGTAGCTGGCTGAAACTCCGCGTTCGGTTTCTACAATTTGGGTGCAGAGGCGGTCAAGAAATTCTCGGTCATGGGAGACAATTACCATCGGGGTAGTTAGCCCTTTAAGATAATTTTCTAACCACTCGATAGTTTCTAAGTCTATGTGGTTAGTCGGTTCGTCCAGTAGTAATAAGTCGGGTTTTTGCAGCAGGATTTTCCCCAAACTCATCCGCATTTGCCAACCGCCGCTGAAAGCACTCACAAGGCGATCGCCATCTTCTGGCTCAAACCCCATTTCTGGTAAAATTTTCCCGATACGTGCCTCTAAGCCGTAACCATCTAAAGCTTCAAACTGGCGCTGTAAGCGATCCAATTTATTAATTAATTTATCTAGTTCCTCTGGGTTAGCCTTTTCCATATCTCGCTGTACCTGCGCTAGAGATAGCTGCACGGAGTTAGCTTCTTTAAAGACTGTCCAAAATTCTTCTCTAACGGTACGACTGGGGTCTACTTCAAACTCTTGGTTGAGGTAAGCTATGTGCAAACTAGCAGGACGGATAATTTCGCCTGCGGTGGGTTCAATTTCCCCAGTGATGATTTTCAGTTGGGTAGATTTTCCCGCACCGTTGACACCGACTAAGCCAATGCGATCGCCTGGTTTGACTTCCCAGTTGATATCTTTGAGAACCTCGCCTGTGGGATAAATTTTACTGATATGTTCGAGTCGCAGCATCAAGTTTCTCTCAGGTAGGGAGTAGGTAGTTGAGGACGAAGTACTAACAACGCTTCCAATATTAACAAAAATTAACTCAACATTCTTGTTTTCTGCGCTATTATTCACCTTCCCTGGAAGATTGCTGTTGTGCAGCCTGTTGTACTTCTTCTATGCTCAAATCTAAAGCCTCAGCTATCTGCTTTACACTCAATCCCGCTGCCAACATTGGTATCACTGCTTTTAATTTGCCACTGCGCTCACCTTCTTGAAAAACGTCCTGAAAATATCTAGTATTTCTTAATTCACTAAGACTAAACATTTCTTCCAACTCCTCCCTACTAATTGTGGGCAATTTGTACAACAGGATAGTCTCTATTAAAGTCGTGAGTAAATTTTTTCATCTGCTTGAAACTGCACTTCAACAAAATAGATTGGCCGATCGCTTTCAATAGGAACAAACACACCATCAATCCTGAATGATGTTTGTTTTACTTCAACTGAGGAAAATTGATAGATGTTTACCAAATCAGGAGAATCGCCAATCAGCTCAAACAAAGATATCTGGAAAATCTTGAAATAGACGATAAAAAATACTATCGGTTTTCACGATGTCGGAGAAAATTTTAATTGCTAACTATACATCCTCTGAACCATCTCTTACTTCTAACAATCTTTCTTTTGTAATTCCTAATATACGTACAAGTGGCATTAATAAACTATCATCTACCGTTTCCCCAGCATAAATATTATTTAGTTCGGTGGGAGATAATTTAAAGGTATCGCAGAATTTAATAAATTCTTGATTACTCAGATCGAGTTCCTTTTGTCTCTCATTAAGTAGCAAAGCGATCGCTCTAGTTCCATACTTTGGACGTTCGCTAATTTGTATATATTTTTGGATTAAATAATTAACTTTACTAGGATCGTTGCCAGTTTTTATAAGTAAATCGGTACAAGCTTTTTTAAGTGCTTTTTTTAAAATTTCATCCTCATTTAAAAACTTAATAATTCCACTTGCGTATTCTTGCTTAAAAAATCCCACCAAATTACCTTTATGGTATATCGGCACGTAAGCAACATTTGATTCGAGTTGCCAACTCAAGGGTTCATTGCGTAGTGACATAGCTGCACACCTTTAAAATTCTGATTTTCACAATTTTAAAACTATTTATTTCTAACTGCCAGTATTTCTACTTTATTGAGACATCTAAAAAGCATTTTTAAGTTAAGGTACATTTATTATGTTGCTACCATAACTCCGAACTCAGCCCAATTAGTGACATCTTGCTCATTACCAAGCAGTAGAAGGACTATCAAAGACGTATTTGTTTGTTGGTTTATAAGGCTTTTGTTAGATATGCAACCATAATGGGCATACTGTAAATATCAAGTAAGTAAACATCTAAACAAGGTAAACAGTATGTTGACAATAACGTGGCAAGAAGAAATTGCATCATTAAAACAAAATTTGACAAATGAAATAAATAAAATATCACGTAACTCAGAATTCAATATACCTAATTATATTTGCATAAATAACCTAAAAGCCAAGTTAGAACGATTAGATGAAATAGAAAAAATTCTTAGTATAGAAAAATATAAAATTGCTTTTATAGGTACTATTGGTCAAGGAAAGACGACAGCTATTTGTCATCTGTTTAACTTAATAAGCGAATTCAAAGTTTCCAAGACTATTGCCAGTAAGACTAAAGATGTCGTGGAAACTAAAGAGTTACTATCAACGGGAGCAGGTAAAACTACTATATGTGAAGTAATTATCAAAGCTGGAGAAAAAACTTACATAGAGATAGAGCCTTATCCAGTTGATGAGATGGAAAATCTTATTTTTGAATTCTGCGATTACATTGCAGATAAAGACAAAGACAATACTCAACTAGATCAGAAGATAATTATTTCTAAAGAACTTGAAAGAGCAATTAGAAATGTTGTAGATATGAAATTACGATACAAAACAATTTCTGATGGTGACAAAAAGAAAAATGAAATAATTGATACCGCTAAAGAAGAATTTGATAAAGTAGGATTAGATGGATTTAAAAAACTTGCGTTAAATAATGCAAAACTTGAATCTAGAACTACAAATAAAATTGAATTTGATAATCAAAATAATGAGCAAGCATGGATAAAAAACACTTTTGCTGCAATTAATAATGTTGAGTTCAAAGAGTTCGCTATTCCTAGAAAAATATATCTTTATGTGAGCTATGATGTTTTATCTGGTTCAAACTTGTCTCAGTTCGATTCAATCATTGATACCAAAGGACTTGATGTAAATCCAATTCGTAAAGACTTGCAGAAATATATTGAAAATCAGGATACCATCTGTCTGTTTGTAACTCCGTTCAATGATGCTCCTGAAGCTAATATTAGGACATTAATAGGTTATCATCTTACTTCCAAATCTAAAGACTTTCATCACAGATTCGTAACTTTGGTATTACCCAAAAAAAATGAGCCTGAGAAAGTTCATGAATGTGATGGTAATTATGATATAGGAATTCAAGTTAGAAAAGAAGAAATCCAAGATACATTCAAGAAATTGAACTTAGATTTTTTCTTGGAAAATATCTTGTTTTATGATGCTTTGAGATACTATCGTGATGATATAGTCAAGCTAAATGAAATCTACGAAAAAGAAGATATACAAGCAGATAAAAATCAATTTCTCCAAGCCATAACCGATGTAATAGAACGTAGACGAAATATTTTATTAGAAGAAATCAAGGATATCAAAGAAAGTTTCACAAAAATAAAAAATGGTGATGCTTTGACAGAAGCAGAAATTAAGGCAATTGAAAATGCTATTCATAAAATAAAAGATTTGCGCTATTTGAATAAAAGAGTACAAAGTTTTCTTTATCAAGACAAAGGCCAAGATAAAGGTTTTGTTACTAAATATGTTGAATACTATCGTACTGTTTATAAAGCTTGGAATACCAAACACGCTATCCATAGAAACTTTGGTTACTATGAACCAAGGAATATAGACATATATTACGACATGAGAGTAATTGCTGAGGGGCTAAATGAAGATGAAATGTTAAAGAAGTTTACCAAAGAACCAAAACGAGAATTGGAATGTATTTTAAATGATCTTACATCTATAAATGAGTCTTTAAAAACGCTTATTCCTGAATTATTTATACAATTTAACTCCTTTTATGACAATTTTATAAGTGAAGTAGGTGTAGAAATTCAATATGAAGCTATCAGAAAACTATCACCTCAAAGCGAAGATTCTGAGTTTTGGAAGGCTCTAATTAATGAAAAAGGTAAGGTACAACTTCCAGGTGAAAACTATACAGGTAATGTATGTCTAACATTTAAGAACGAATTAGAAAGTGAGCAAAGCTTAAATACATTTTTAGAGATTAAAGCAGGGCAGTATTGGGCAGAATTAGTTACTAAAATATTAAGTTTTTTCGGAGAAGAATAAGTATAAAGCAATTGAAAATTGCATGATAAATATAATGAGACGCAACCAAATTGCGTCTCAAAAAGTCAATTGTTAACTAAAATAACCTTAATTATGACTAGCTTAAATGAGGAAATATTTAAAAAACTAAATATATATAATAGGAATTATGCAGAATATACAAAGTGTTTGATTAGAGGCAGAGAAATTGTTATTGATGGAAGGCCAGAAGAAAAAGTTAGACAACTGTTTATCTATTTCTTAGTAAATGAAAGTGAGTTATTTCCAAATGAAATTATTATTAAAGTTGAATCCAACAATCACGACATAGAATTATACAGATCTGTCAAAAATGAATATTTTAAACCATATCAACCACCAGTGATGATTGTGGAAGTGAAGCGAGAAGAAGAAAACTTACAGAATCACGAGAAACAGATTCAAAGATACCTCAAAAAATCTTGTTCAAAGATTGGTATTTTATATAATTATCATCAAATTATTGCATATACAAAGAAAGATAAAGATTTTATGAGTCTTCATCTCAATAGTTTGAGAGATATACCACCATTAATCTTACAAAGCTCTAATAAACTAGAGAAGGATACACTAGAATTTGAAAAAGCTGTAAGTGGAAATTTTGATAGCTTTGTATATCTAATTAACAAGTATGGAAAATATAAACTGAACACAATAATTTTTAAACTTAAAGGCGAAGAATTACCTATATTCGGCTCCTTCTTTGAATTTCAAGATAACAAAGTCTACTATGTTAAAGATACTAAAAAGCAACCAAGCTTTAATTTCCAAGATTTTGAAAAGCTAGTTTTCATAACATATGGACAAATGTAATGCGTCCCAAATAATAAATAGTCCATATTGCAATAGAAAACCGCCTGTTTGTATTCAAAGTAACAACACAAGCGGTTTTCCACATTATTCAATACTAAATATTAGTTCATCGCAACAGAAGCTGCTAATTCTGCCAAACGTTCCTGCTGATCTTGAGATATACAAGATTGAATAACCGTCTCCAAATCACCTTCCAGAACGGGGTTTAGAGAAAAGTTTTGACCTAAGCGGTGGTCAGTCGCGCGGTTATCTTTATAATTGTAGGTGCGAATTTTTTCCGATCGCAACCCCGTAACAATTTGCGATCGCCTTTATTGACGTTTGTCCAGCAGTAATCTCAAAACGACAGCGATCGCTATCAGTCTTTATACAAATTAAATATGTTCGATCGTGAAAATATCTTAATATATCTTAATGTACGTAAGTATTACTTTTTTAGCAGCTTCCTTAATTTTGCGTTGGAATGGAGTTAACTTCAAAAAATTTTAAGTCAGATTTGATATTAGAAGTCCAAGCCTGCCTGCAATTAGCAGTTCCTTTGGTCATTTCTCAAATATTGGAAGCAGGCATTCCTTTATTGGATGGAGTGATGATGGGCTTACTTAATAGTCAAGCTTTAGCTGCTGGTGCTTTAGGTGCAGTAACCTTTTCAACCCTAGCTTCCGTTTGTCGTTCTACTCTTTCAGCTGTAGGTGCAAGCGTCGCAAATGCTTTTGGTGCAGGAAAAATAGACCAAGTTAGTCGTGCCACAGGTCAGGGAATCTGGTTAGCGATTCTCATGTCCATACCCGTAATGTTTCTCATTTGGCACTTTGACTCTATTTTGCTACTTAGTGGTCAAGAAGAAAGCAATGTTTTACTGGCTAAAACATATTTGCATTCTATTATTTGGGGTTTTCCTGCTGCACTTGGCTTCTGTATCTTAAAAGAAGTTAGCTCTGCCCTCAATCGCCCTCAATTCTTAACAGTAATTACAGTGGCTGGATTGTTAATCAATACAGCTGCTAATTACGTACTTATGTTCGGTAAATTTGGTTTACCGGCTCTTGGTTTAGCTGGTATAGGTTGGGCTAGCACAATCGTTTTCTGGCTGAATTTCATCGCCGCCGCTGGATGGATTTGTTTTGATAAGCACTTTAAAGATTTTCAACTTGGTTGCGCTCTACATCAGTTCGATAAAGATATGTTTGTTGATATCTTCCAAACTGGGTGGTGCTTGGGTTTACAGTATGGGGCGGAAATTGGAGTATTCACTGCCATTGCATTACTGATTGGGTGGTTTGGCACAGAGACATTAGCAGCTCATGAAATTGCTGTCGAGACAGAAAGTTTTTTCGAGACGATATCTATAGGTATTTCTTATGCCATCACAATGAGAGTGGGACAACTGAGAGGACAAAACGATCTTAGGGGTGCTTTTAGAGCAGGATTGGTGGGAATTGCTCTTATTGTTCCTTTTGCGAGCATCGTGGTATTAATTTTTTGGCTATTTCCCAACTCTATTGTGGCAATGTTCTTAGATACAAGTAATTTAAATAATCTTGAGATACTGAAAACGGCTATTTTTTTTCTAGAGATGGCGGCAATAGCTCAGTTTTTCTATTCTATTCAAGCTATTGCTGCTGGTGCTTTGATCGGGTTGAAAGATACCAAAGTGCCAATGGCGATCGCTATGTTTGCTTACTGGGGAGTTGGTCTAGGTGGAGGCTATTTGATGGCAGTAACTTTAGGTTGGGGCGCTATCGGTTTATGGATGGGTTTAGTACTAGGGCTGCTCGTAAGTGCAGTGCTTTTGACTTGGCGTTTCTATCTTCTGACTTGCGATATTTAAAAAAAGGGACTTTTTGCGCTTTCCCGACTTCTGCAAGAAGTATATTGCATAAAAAAACCGCCTGTGTAAGCAACAGCACAACAAGCGGTTTTCCAGATTCTTTGATACAGACGATTAGCTAGCAACACCAGAAGCGGCTAACTCTGCCAAACGTTCCTGCTGATCTTGAGAGATACAAGATTGAATAACCGTCTCCAAATCACCTTCTAGAACAGGGTTCAGAGAAAAGTTTTGACCTAAACGGTGGTCGGTCGCGCGGTTATCTTTATAATTGTAGGTACGAATTTTTTCCGATCGCGATCCCGTACCAACTTGCGATCGCCGCATGGAAGTTACAGCTTCTTGTTGTTCGCGTAACTTCATCTCATACAACTTCGCCCGCAAAATTTGCATCGCCCGTTCTTTGTTTTGCAACTGGCTGCGTTCTTCGGTACAGAAAATTCTGATTCCTGTCGGTTTGTGCATCAAGTCAACGGCAGTTTCTACCTTGTTGACGTTTTGTCCGCCAGCACCACCAGAACGCGCTGTGGTCATTTCAATATCTTTAGGGTCAATGTGTATTTCCACATCATCCACTTCTGGCATGATAGCTACAGTGGCTGTCGAGGTGTGGACTCGTCCCCCAGCTTCGGTAGTCGGCACGCGCTGCACGCGATGCACTCCCGCTTCAAACTTTAACTGGCTGTAAACGTCATCACCTTTAATTTCTAGAATCACCTCTTTCCAGCCACCCATTTCTCCCAGAGATTCGCTCACTAGAGAAACTTTCCAACCTTGTGTCTGGGCATAGCGGGTGTACATCCGCATCAAATCGCCAGCCCAAATACTTGCTTCATCGCCACCAGTGCCAGCACGAATTTCCAACATGATATTCTTTTCATCATTGGGGTCGCGTGGTAACAGTAAGACTTTCAAGCGAGTCTCTAAATATTCTATTTTTTCTTCTAGTTCCTTTACTTCCAGTGCTGCCATTTCTTGCAACTCTGGGTCACTCGCAGATTCTTTGTAAACCTGACGCGCTCCGATCAAGTCTTCTTGAGCTGTTTTCCAAGTTTCATAGGTATTAACTACCTCTTCCAAAGAAGAACGAGACTTAGCAATTTGTTGATACTCATCAGGGTTGCTAGCGGTATCGGGGTCGCCAAGACGACGTGTTAATTCATTAAAGGTTTGTTCAACGGATTTTAGTTTATCCAGTAAGTATGATTCAGCCATGACGAGTGCGATCGCTCCTTAAAATAACAAATTGGCTCGGCAAAAAATGACAATCGACCCAGCTGATGCGGGGTCGTCGTTAACAGCAGAGCCAACCCGCTACTTTTTCTTTTTGCCGCCAGAGCTTTGTTCGCCCGACATACCGTATTTGCGAAGGAAGCGCTCTACTCGACCTTCAGTATCAATAATCTTCTGAGTACCAGTGTAAAAAGGATGGTTTCCAGACCAAACATCTACGTGTAATTCTGGTTTAGTAGAACCAACAGTCATCACAACTTGACCGTTGCAATATACTTTCGCGTCTGGATACCACTTGGGATGAATATCAGATTTAGCCATTGTTCCTTTTGTGGTGAATCTATATAAATTATAACTTTCAAGTCTCAAATGGGATTAGGGACTGGGGACTACGTAAGAAGAGGAAAGTTTAAATCGATAATTCTTCCCAATCCCCAATCCCCGATTCCCATTGCCCCTAATCCCCAGAGGGGACCCCGAGTTCCCCAATAGCCTATCGCTTCGAGTACTGAGGTGCTTTGCGGGCTTTGTGCAAACCATATTTTTTCCGTTCTTTTGCCCGTGGATCGCGAGTTAAATAACCTTCAGTTTTTAAAGGTGGGCGATTGTCTGGGTCTAGTTGACATAAAGCACGCGCAACTCCCAAACGAACAGAGTCAGCTTGTCCGGTCAAGCCACCGCCTTCTGCTTTTACTAAAATGTCATACTCGTTTTCTAGTCCGAGAGTTTCTAAAGGCGCTTTAATAACTCCCAGGTAATTGGCATTGAACTGGAAGTACAAATCTCCAGGCTTACCATTCACAATCAGTTGACCGCTACCGGGAACCAAGCGTACCCGTGCTACTGCGGACTTACGACGACCAGTACCCCAGTACACGGCGCGACCGCTATTGCTTTCTGCTACTACCATTAATTTTCTACTCCAGGAATTGTATTAAGTATTAATTCTTTGGGTTTTTGCGCTGTGTGGGGATGAGTCGGCCCTGCGTAAACTTTCAATTTTGTAAACAAGTGTTTACCCAAGCTATTTTTAGGTAGCATACCTTTAACAGCATGTTCGACAATCCGTTCTGGTAAACGTTGTTGCAATTTGGCAAAGGTTTCTGTCTTCATCCCACCGGGACGACCAGAATGGCGGTGGTAGACTTTCTGAGTACGCTTTTTACCAGTGACTGCGACTTTTTCAGCGTTGACGACAATTACGAAGTCACCTGTATCTAAGTGAGGAGTATATTCAGCTTTCTTTTTGCCTCTCAAGATTTGGGCGACTTCACTGGCGAGGCGACCGAGGCGTTGGTCAGTAGCATCTACTACGTACCACTCACGCTCAAGGGATTCTTGAGGAGGAAGGTATGTTTTACTTGTTGTCATTTGTTAGTTGTCAGTTGTTAGTTGTTAATTGTTAGTTGTCAGTTGTTAGTTGTCAGTTCTAATAACGACTGACTACTGACTACTGACTAATAACTAGCTTTGGCAGGGTGTCGTACCAAATCTCGCTCTTGAAGGGAAAATCTGGATATCCGACTCGTAACAGGCATAAGCCTTGCGGAGGTGCGGCGTGTTTCACTTCTTCTCGGCGTTGTTCTTTCCAGAGTTCGGTGAAGCTAGCCAGCGTCCGCTGTCCGGAGCCGACTTGCGCCAGCATTCCTACCAAAAGGCGTACCATACCATATAAAAATCCATCTGCCTGTATTTCAATATGGATAAATGGCCCGCTGCGAAGACATTCCGCTGCTTGCACCTCAACCCAGGAATGCGATCGCTTTGAGCCTGCACGGTGAAAAGCAGCTAAATGATGCTTTCCCAAAAGAGGTTTCAGGGCAGCTTGGATTAAGGATTCATCCAGAGGTGCATAATAATAATGCCAACTGAAGGGTTTCACGAACAAGTTCGGTCGATCTTCAGTGTATATTGTGTAGCGATACCGTCGATAAGCTGCACTAAAGCGAGCGTGCCAACGATTATCTACACTAGCTGAAGCTCTTACTAATATATCTGGGGGCAGATAGCTGTTCAGAACTGTGGCCCACTTGTGAGCCGGAATCAAACCTGTAGCTTCAAAATGGGCGACTTGAGCGGCAGCATGAACTCCAGCATCAGTACGCCCAGCACCATGCAGTGTTACATGATGTCCAAGAATTTTAGCGATCGCTATTTCAATCTCTTCTTGAACTGTACGATGTTTCTTCTGCCGTTGCCAGCCATGAAAATGAGTGCCCAAGTATTGAATTACCAGGGCCACTCGCTGAGTTGGTGTAGGCTGGTGGCTATCTAACATAGAATTAACTCTAGGCTGAGGTCGGAAGTATCGAGTTATGAAGTCTCAAACAACTGAGCCATATTACCCTTCTGCTTCTGCTTCTGCCTTCTGCCTTCTTCTAAACCAGTTCAATAATTGCCATCTCAGCATTATCTCCCCGACGAGGTACGGTGTGGAGAATCCGGGTATAACCACCTTGGCGGTTAGCGTACCGAGTCGGCGCTTGCTCAAACAAAGCATGAACCAGTTGTTTGTCGTAGATGTAACCAAGAGCCGCCCGACGTGATTCTAAGGAGCCGTCTTTAGCTAAGGTAATCATTTTATCTACTTCGCTTCGCAGTACTTTAGCTCTAACTAAAGTAGTGGTAATCCGACCATGACGGATCAGTTCAGTAGTCAGCGCCCGCAACAGAGCGCGGCGCTGATCGGCTGGTTTACTGAGTTTTTTGACTCGATTGCGGTGACGCATAAGAATGCACTATGTTATGATTAACGGTTTTAGCTTAACTGTGTTTAGACCCTCTTTCTTGTGGCAGGGTAATGCCTAAGCGTCGCTGTAAAGCTTCAACAACTTCTTCTGCTGACTTCTGACCAAAGTTTTTAATTTCTAACAGGTCTTCTTGGGTATAATCCAATAAGTCGGCCACAGAGTTAACTTGCGCTCGCTTGAGACAGTTATACGCCCGTACAGAAAGTTGCAACTCTTCGATAGGAATTTGAGCAGTGGGGTCGTCCGGAATTTCTGAGTCTGGGCCGGGTTGGTCGAGGGAGATATCTTTTAGGGGGTTGAATAACTCTACCAAGATCCCAGCGGCTGAGGATAGTGCTTCTTGAGGCGAGACACTACCATTTGTCCAAACTTCCAATAAAAGTCGATCTTTTGTAATAGAGCTAGAGCCATCTCCACGGGCTTCCTCGACACTATAGTTAACTTTCCGCACTGGCATAAATACCGAGTCGATTTGCAGAAAATCCAAAGATGTCGCTTCCTCACGCCCGCGCTCTACGGTACGATACCCTTTGCCTTTCTCGATCCGAAATTCCATTTCCAGTTTGCCGCCCTCTGCTAAGGTGGCTACATACTGGGTGGGATCGATGACTTCTACTTCACTGGGTAAATCAAAATGAGCCACAGTGACTGTAGCAGGCCCGTTTACGAGCAATCTACCAATCTGGGGTTGCGATGAATAGCTTTTGAGGATTACTTCCTTCATTTTCATGAGGATTTCCAACACGTCTTCGCGCACGCCCGGAACTGTCGCAAACTCGTGTGTAACGCCTGCAATCCGCACTGCTGTAACTGCTGTCCCCTCTAGATTGGACAGTAAAACCCGCCGCAGCGCGTTGCCAACTGTTGTTCCTTGACCGCGCTCTAGAGGTTCCAGAACAAATTTACTATAATGGCTTCGACTTTCCTCTGTATTAGACTCTACACATTCAATTTGAAACTGCGCCACGGAGTAGCCTCCCTTGTGTTAAGGTGCTGCTAGCAGGCAAATCAATTGCCTCTCGAAATTTAATTTACTTTATTGCCTTGAGATGCCTTTAGGTGTATCAAATTGCCAATATACGATCGGCGTGTTTGATATTCCTAATTTAGGTCTCCAAGCGATTGTCATTTTGGGTTATCCAAAGTTGAGCAGCCCTCCTAAGTTAGGAAGAGCTGATTTGCTTGCGATCGCCCAATCTGTGCTTCATTTGTTTCGCACTCACCCTGCTTGACAGTTTGTATGCCAAACGCTCAAGCAACCATTTCAGGTGACTTTTCTTGGCTCAAACTTTTCGCCTACATACCGCCTCACAGGTTGTATTTAAACTCGGCGACGCTTGGGAGGACGGCAACCATTGTGAGGAATGGGGGTAATATCCCGAATCAGTGTAATTTCCAGTCCTGCTCCTTGGAGTGCCCGAATAGCAGTTTCTCTACCTGCTCCCGGCCCGCTGACCATCACCTCAATTTGCCGCATCCCTTGATCTATAGCTCGACGTGCTGCACTTTCAGCAGCGGTTTGGGCTGCAAAGGGAGTTCCCTTTTTTGCACCTTTAAAACCGCTAGAACCAGCACTGGCCCAAGAGATGACATCTCCGTTTTGATCGGTAATGGTGACAATGCTATTGTTGAAAGTAGACTGGATGTAGGCCATTCCGTTGGGAACGTTCCGCTTCTGTTTTTTACTCCCAGTTTTTTTAGTTGGTTGTCTTGCCATGTTTGTTCGATTAATTTAAGGTAAAACTTGCTCTGATTAGCAAGGGTTGAAGAATTATTTGCCTGGAGCCTTCTTCTTACCTGCCACTGTCTGCCTTCTGCCCCGACGGGTTCTAGCATTCGTGCGGGTTCTTTGGCCCCTAACTGGTAAGCCCATGCGATGACGGCGGCCTCTATAAGCTCCAATGTCGATTAAGCGCTTGATGTTCATTGCCTCTAAGCGCCGCAGATCCCCTTCAACTTGATAGTTGCTTTCTACTTCGCCTCGCAGGGCTGCCACATCAGCATCATTTAGGTCTTTAACGCGGGTGTCTGGGTTTACGCCTGTAGCCGCTAGAATTTCCTGCGATCTGGATAACCCAATTCCGTAGATATAAGTCAGACCAATCTCAACGCGTTTATCGCGTGGAAGGTCTACTCCGGCAATACGTGCCACAATCAATCTCTCCCTATTTTTCTGGCAATTACTGTTGCAAAAACGCGAAATTATCGCGTCTATACTTATTTTTGGTGACTGTGTGCGATCGCACCTCACTCTCAGAAATCTAAGAGCGCTATCCTTGACGTTGTTTGTGCTTGGGATTCACGCAAATCACCATCACGCGCCCACGACGGCGAATTACGTTACACTTTTCACAAATTTTCTTGACTGAGGCTCTAACTTTCATGCCTTTTCTAACTGACTCCAAATAGCAAATTATAGCATTTCTATGGACATTTATTCAGTTAAATGAATGAGTAAAACCAAAAAAAATGGTTTTATGGTATCTTCTACATATACTTGTTACTTCTTACGAAACCGATAGGTAACTCTGCTTTTTGTCATGTCAGCACTGTCAAACTTCACTCTGACGCGATCGCCAAGTAAAATTTCGATCTATTGACAGTTCGCGGGGAGATAAGCCAAGACTAAATAGCCATTGTTCGGTTAAATAATTTACTTGCCTCCGATGAAGATATTAAGTTGCATTTACTTCTTACGCAAACGGTAGGTGATTCTACCTTTAGTTAAGTCGTAAGGAGTTAATTCTACCTTGACGCGATCGCCAGGTAAAATCTTGATGTAATTGCGGCGAATCTTGCCGGAGATATGTGCTAAAACGTTAAAGCCATTGTCCAAGTCAACGCGAAACATCGCATTGGGCAAAGACTCTGTAACCGTGCCTTCCATTTCAATCAAATCTTGCTTAGACAATTATTTTTTCCTCAACTCAACATTCTCCTGTTCAGCCGCAGCACATAGCTGCAAGAGAACACATTTTAAAAAATATATCAACAGTTTCTTAATATATCTTAGCTAAAATCGATCTACTTCCTGTCAGGTAGGAAGTAGTGAATCTTCACTACTCCCGAATCCTTTCTTCTCAAGCGATTACCTTGTGAAGTTCGCTAGTTACTTCTTCTTGGGGTTGGTCGCCGTTAACAGTTAGGAGCTTTTGGCGATCGCGGTAGTAATCTATTAAAGGAGCGGTTTCCGTGCGGTAAACTTCTAGACGACGACGAATCACTTCTTCGCTATCATCTTTTCGTCCCCTAGCCAGTAAACGTGCTACCACAACTTCATCTGGCGCATCCAAATTAACTACCTTTTCGCCACTTTGATGGATTTTTTCCAGCAGTTCTTCTAGAAAAACTGCTTGTGTCACTTTGCGAGGAAAACCATCCAAAATCCAACCAGATTGGGCATCTGGCTGGTTAAGACGCTCCTGAACCAAATCCTGTACGAGCTGGTCTGGAACTAACTCGCCGCTATCTACATAGTTTTGAGCTTTGATTCCCAACGGAGTTTGCTCTTTCATGGCTTGCCTTAATATTTCACCTGTGGAAATATGGGGGATATGTAGGTTTTCAGCCAAAGTTTGAGATTGAGTTCCTTTACCAGATCCAGGCGGCCCCAAGAAGATTAATCGCGTCACTATTGTTTCACCATTCCTTCATAGCGCTGAGAAATAACATAAGTTTGAACTTGTTTGGCTGTATCAATCGCCACACCGACCAAAATTAGTAAAGAGGTAGCACCCAATCCTTTAAAGGTTGGCACTCCCAAAGAACTTTCGACAGCGGTGGGGATAATAGCAACAAAGCCCAAAAAGATAGCACCTAAAAAAGTAAGTCGATTGATCACCCGTTCTATATACTCACTAGTCGCCTTACCTGGACGGATACCCGGAATACTAGAACCCATTTTCTTCAAGTTCTGCGCTACATCTACTGGATTGACAATCAATGAAGAATAGAAGTAGCTGAAGAAAACAATTGAGGTTAAGTAAACCAAGGCATAAGCCCAAGGTGCAGAACCACCAGGACTCAAGTAAGTGTTGACAATATTTGCTATTTCCGGGTTTTTGGTGAAATTGGCGATTAAAAGTGGCAAACTCAGGATGGCTGCTGCAAAAATAATCGGCATTACACCGCCGGAATTGAGCCGCAGTGGTAGATAGCTACGCTGTTCTGCTAAAACTCGCCGACCAACTTGGCGACGGGCTGAAATAATTGGGATGCGGCGAATGCCTTCTTGAACAAAGACAATACCAACAATCGTTGCCAGGAATACCAGCACCAGCACAATCACGCGACCAATTATTTCTCTGCCGCCAACTTGCACCAAATCAATGGTATCGCCTAATGATTTGGGTAATGAAGCGACAATGTTGACAAAAATCAGCAATGATGCTCCGTTACCAATACCGCGTTCTGTGATCAGTTCCGATGCCCACATGACGAACATTGAACCGGCAGTCAAGGCGATCGCAGTTTCAGCTACAAATAGCGGACCTGGAGTTAAAGCAAATTGCTGCAAGAATAAAGCTGAAAAAGCTGTACTTTGAACAATTGCCCAACCTACAGTCACATAACGTGTAATTTGGGAGATTTTCCGCCGACCTGCTTCGCCTTCGTTTTTCTGTAAATTTTCTAAAGATGGAATTGCAGCGGTTAGTAATTGGATGATAATGGACGCATTAATGAAGGGCAAAATTCCCAAAGCAAAGACTCCCAAAGTCGAAAGTCCTCGCCCAGAAAATATATCTAATAAACCAAATATGGAATTATTGCCCGAAATAGCTTCGTGAAACCGCTCTCTATTAATACCGGGTACGGGCAGAAAGATGCCCAGACGCACCAAAATTAAAATACCGACGGTGACAAGCAGCCTACCTCTGAGTCCAGCTGCTTGTGCCATCTGCATAAAAGTTTCTTGAGCCGTTGGGGCTTTATCTCGACTGATCATAGAGTGCTACCTTTGGAGTATGAAGTCTGAAGTGTGAAGTCCAAAGTTTGAAGTATAGAATGTGAAGTCTAAATTGTTCATCCTTTATCCTTCATCCTTCATTCTTTATAAAACTTCACAACTTCCACCAGCTGCCTCAATTTTGCTACGAGCTTGACCCGTAAAAGCTGCTGCTTGTACCTTAAGAGGCACATTTAATTCGCCATTACCTAAAATTTTCAATGGCCCTTTGACGGCAGTCAGAATTCCTGCTGTTTTCAAAGAGGTCAAATTTACTTCTGTATTGGCAGGAAGAGAAGCTAGCTTCTCTACATTAATCGTAGTGTAATTCTTCCGATTCACAATCGGAAAGCCCTTCAGTTTGGGTAGACGACGGTACAACGGCTGTTGACCTCCTTCAAAACCCGGTCGAGTACTGCTACCAGAACGAGATTTTTGACCTCTCATACCCAAACCAGCACTAGCACCTTGTCCGGCGGAAATCCCTCTCGCTACACGGCGGCGGCGCTTTTTTGAGCCTTTTTGGGGCTTAACATCGTTGAGTCTCATAAGCTAAAAATTGTCAGTTGTGAGTTGTGAGCTAGCGCGGTCTTGGGGGTTTCCCCCATAAGCGACTGGCGTTAGCGAAGCGTTAGCGACGTAGGAGCGTCACCCGTAAGGGTCAGTTGTCAGTGTTTTTTAACTGATGACTAATGACCAATGACTTAGATGATGTAGAGATTTTCAATAGCAATGCCGCGATCTTCAGCGACTTCAGCAAAAGTACGCAGTGTAGATAAGGCGTTAACTGCGGCTCTAGCATTATTAAGTGGATTATTGGAACCGAGTTGTTTAGCTAAGACGTTACGAACTCCGGCTAACTCCAATACAGTCCGGACAGCACCGCCAGCAATTACTCCAGTACCGGGTGCGGCAGGACGCATAATCACCTTAGCACCGCCACCAATGCCATCAATGGGATGGGGAATCGAGTTGGATTTGGTGATTGGGATGTCGATTAGATGTTTTTTGCCATCAGCTACGCCTTTTTTCACAGCACCGATGACATCTGAGGCTTTGCCTACTCCGACACCAACTTGACCGCGTTCGTTACCGACGACCACAATTGCTCGGAAGCTGAGTTTTTTACCTCCTTTAACGACCTTGCTGACTCGTCGGATCTGGATGACTCGCTCTTGCCAGTTGGTTTCTTCTTTTTTTGCGCGATTAGCTTTACGACGACCAGTTGCCATAATTAATGCTCTCTATTAGTCAGTTGTCAGTTGTCAGTTGTCAGTTGTCAGTTGCTACTGACTATTGACCACTGACCGATTTAGAAATCTAAACCAGCCTCGCGTGCGGCCTCAGCTAGCGCTTTGACACGACCATGATATAAGTTACCACCGCGATCGAATACTACTTGGGTGATGCCTTTTTCTAGCGATCGCGCGGCAAGTAATTTGCCGACTTGCGATGATGCTTCGCAGTTAGCTCCGGAAGCTAAACTAGATTTCAATTCAGGTTCTACACTTGATGCTGCCACTAAAGTATGATGCTTAGTATCATCAATTACTTGAGCGTAAATATGCTCGTTAGAGCGAAATACGGCTAAACGTGGGCGTTCTGAAGAACCGTGAACTTTGCCACGGATACGTCGATGACGACGCTGTTTTGATTCTTTACGAGTAAGTTTCATTTTTACTTCTTACCACTCTTACCAGTCTTACCAGCTTTGCGTCTTACCACTTCGCCTGCATAGCGAATACCTTTACCTTTGTAAGGCTCTGGCGGACGAACATCACGAATTTTAGCCGCTGTGTTGCCGACTATTTCTTTGTCATAGCCGCTGACAATAACGTTAGTAGTTCCTTCCACTGCAAACTGAATTCCATCTGGTGGAGCAATTTGCACCTGATGGCTATAACCCATGTTCAAAACTAGGTTACGACCTTGAACTTGTGCCCGATAGCCCACACCTTGGATTTCCAAACGGCGTTGAAAACCTTGGGAAACTCCCTCGACCATATTGGCAACTAAAGTCCGGCTTAAACCGTGCAGTTGGCGGGAGGTACGAGATTCATCCCGACGGGTTACTTGTAATGTTTCCCCTTCTTGAGAGACTGTGACATTTACTGGTAGATTGCGAGAAAGTTCCCCCTTAGGCCCTTTCACAATTACCTTTGTGCCATCAATCGTTACTTGTACTTTAGCGGGAATAGTAATTGGACGTTTACCAATACGAGACATGACTTTTATCCTTTGTCATTTGTCAGTTGTCAGTAGTCTTTACTAATGACTAATGACTAATAATTACCAAACGTAGCAAAGTACTTCACCACCCAAGTTCTGACGACGTGCTTCGCGGTCTGTCATGATGCCACTGGATGTAGAAATAATGGCAATGCCAATGCCACCTAGTACCCTTGGTAATTCTTTTCTGTTGGAATACACGCGCAAACCAGGTTTACTAATTCGCTTTAAGGTGGTAATCAGAGGCTGACGATTTTTACCCTTATATTTCAGGGAAATCACCAGATTCCGCTTTATTCCTTCTCCTGCTTCCTCAAATTCAGAAATAAAACCTTCCTCCCGCAGTACTTTGGCAATACTACGTGTCATTTTTGTGGCTGGCACTTGTGTAGTTTGATGCCTTGCCAAATTAGCATTGCGGATGCGCGTCAGCATATCTGCAATTGTGTCGTTAGCCGCCATCGTTCCCTCTTTAGATGAACTTATTGATCGCGAAAGGGCATTCCCAATTCCTTAAGTAAGGCGCGGCCCTCTTCGTCATTTTTCGCTGTGGTGATGATGGAAATATCCAGACCACGGATTTGATCGATGCTGTCGTACTCGACTTCTGGAAAAATTAGTTGTTCTCTCACACCTAGAGTATAGTTGCCGCGACCGTCAAAGCTTTTAGGGCTAACGCCGCGAAAGTCCCGGATTCTAGGCAGTGCCAAGCTAACTAGTCGGTCGAGAAAGGCATACATCCTCTCGCCTCTAAGAGTCACCATAATGCCCACAGGCATACCTTGACGAATTTTGAAGCCAGCGATCGCCTTTTTTGCCCGCGTCACTACTGGTTTTTGACCGGTAATCAGGGCAATTTCATTTAAAGACGCTTCCAGCGCCTTGGCATTTTGAGCCGCTTCCCCCAATCCTCTATTAATAGTAACTTTCACCAACTTCGGTACTTGATGAATGTTGGTATATTGAAACTGATTAGTCAGCTTGGGGACGATTGTCTCTTGGTATAAGTTTTTGAGTCTTGTAGTCGCCATAGTTTTTGTTTTGATTCTCCCTGGTCTTGGTCAGGGGACAAAGTTATCAGTTATGAGTTATAAGTCAAATTTAATACTTAACTCTTCACTGTCCGCTATTTATCGAGGATTTCGCCAGTTTTCTTGAGTTTTCTGACTTTTTTCCCTTCTGCTGTAAAGGTATAGCAAATTCGACTAGCAACGTTTTGTTTGGTGGAATAAAGCATCACATTAGAGCTATGGATAGGAGCTTCTTGAGTGACAATTCGTCCCGATTCCCCTTCTTGCTGGGGTTTAACGTGCTTGGTTTTAATGTTTACACCTTTAACAACAACTTTACTCAGTTGGGGTAGTGCTTTAATCACTTCACCAACTTTACCTTTGTCTTTGCCTGCAATTACTTGCACTGTATCGCCAGTTTTGACGTGCATTTTGTAGAATACTTTCGGCTTTTGGTTTGCCATTACAGCACCTCCGGAGCCAGAGAAACAATTTTGGTGAAGTTTTTGTCGCGCAGTTCCCGTGCAACTGGGCCGAAGACCCGCGTGCCTCTGGGGTTACCATCTTTGTTGATAATTACAGCAGCGTTATCGTCAAAGCGAATAGTCATACCGCTGTCGCGACGGATATTGTGGCGAGTGCGAACAATCACCGCTTCCACAACATCAGACTTTTTGACTGCCATGTTAGGAATGGCATCTTTGACAACGGCAATTATTTTGTCGCCGATAAAACCATAACGACTGTTGCCCGCGCCTAAAACGCGGATGCACATGAGTTTACGCGCACCGCTATTATCCGCGACATTCAGGTAAGTTTGGGGTTGAATCACAATTAATCTCCCTTGTGAAGTTGTTACTTAATTAACAACCATTAAGTTGTAGTTTTGGCGTTCAGGACTTCTGTGACTTGCCAGCGCTTGGTTTTGCTCAGGGGTCTGGTTTCCTGAATTCGCACGCGATCGCCCACTTTGCACTGATTTTCTTCATCGTGAGCTTTATAGCGCCGAGTTTGAACTACAATCTTGCCGTACTTGGGATGGGGAGCGCGGTTTTCTACGGCAACTACTACCGTTTTTTGCATTTTGTTGCTCACTACCAAGCCAACTCGTTCTTTGATTGCCATAATCTCCTACTTTTCTTCTTGAGGCGGTTGACTTGCTGCCCGTTTGCGTTCTGCCTCTACTGTCAATAATTGGGCTAGGCGATGGCGGGCGTGTCGGAACTGGTGGGGCTTTTCTAGCTGTCTTGTGGCTTTTTGCAAGCGCAACTGAAATAGTTGTCTTTTAATGGCGACAATTTCCTGAGCCAATTTGTCGTCACTTAATTCTCTAGCTTCTGAAATCTTGGGAAGAGGCATAACCTACTCCTGCTCCTGTGGCTGAGAGCGCACAATAAACTTGGTTTTGATTGGCAGCTTAAATGAAGCCAAGCGCATAGCTTCACGGGCGATTTCTTCGGAAACGCCAGCGATTTCAAACAAAATTCTTCCAGGCTTGACTACTGCTACCCAAAATTCTGGCGAACCTTTACCGGAACCCATCCGGGTTTCAGCGGGGCGCATAGTTACGGGTTTGTCAGGGAAAACCCGAATCCAGATTTGTCCGCCCCTACGAATATAACGGGTCATTGCCCGACGAGAAGCCTCAATTTGACGAGAGGTAATCCAAGCTGGTTCTTGAGCTTGGAGTGCAAAATCACCAAAGTTGAGGGTACTGCCACGGAAGGCTAGACCTTCCATCCGTCCGCGCTGTTGCTTGCGGAATTTCGTTCTTCTAGGACTTAACATGACTAGGTACTGGGGATTAGGGATTGGGGATTAGGGATTGGGGATTAGGGATTGGGGATTGGGTGCAATTTTACCCAGTACCCAGTCTCCAGTCCCCAGTCCTTATTACCCTTCATTTGAGCGATCTTCAAATTGCTGGCGACGGCGCTGTTGTTGACGGCGACGGGGTTCGCGCTCGCGTTCGCGTGCTGCTGGTGGAGGTGGAGTTTCTTCCTGTCCGGGGATAATTTCTCCCTTAAACACCCAAACTTTGATCCCCAGAATGCCGTAAACTGTCTTAGCCGTACAGTAAGAGTAGTCAATATCTGCTCTTAAGGTGTGTAGAGGTACTCTACCTTCACGCGTCCATTCTGTACGAGCAATTTCTGCACCGTTGAGCCGACCGCTGACTTGGATTTTAATACCTTGGATACCGGCGCGTTGGGCACGCTGAATTGCTTGCCTTACTACCCGTCGGAAGGAGACGCGGCGTTCCAATTGTTGAGCGATGTACTCGGCAATTAAATAAGCATCAGCGTCAACTCGTTGGACTTCAACTACGTTGATACGAATTTGGCGATTGCTGCCCAAAAGTTCTTGGAGTCCGGTACGCAATGCTTCGATGCCTTGCCCACCACGACCTACTACTACACCGGGGCGAGCCGTGCGAACTTCTAGGTCTATTTGGTCTGCTTTGCGCTCAATCCTGACTTCGGAAATTCCGGCGTTGTTTTGAGCGAGTCTGCCTAACTTTTGTTCTATGTATTTACGGAGTTTGTGGTCTTCTTGGAGAAGTTCTGGATAGCGGTCAGGAACGGCAAACCAACGAGATTGATGTTCTTGTGTAATACCCAGACGAAAACCAACTGGATGAATTTTCTGTCCCACTAAATACTTCCTCTAAAATTTCTTACTTTACCCGATTTCTCATGTCAGGATGCTTATTCAGCATCGGGATTAGCAGCAACGGCTAAAGTAATATGACATGTCGGCTTGCGAATCTGATAAGCTCTTCCCTGCGCTCTAGGTTGGAACCGTTTTAGTACTGGACCTTGATCTGCGTATGCTTGGGTAATTATCAGTTGAGTCCGGTCTAATCCAGCGTTATGCTCGGCATTGGCCGCAGCACTTCTTAGAAGTTTCAATACTGGATCGGTAGCCCTATAGGGCATAAATTCCAGGATGATTAGCGCTTCTCGGTATGACCGCCCTCGAATTTGGTCGAGTACGCGCCGCACTTTAAAGGGAGACATGCGTATAAAACGGGCGATCGCTTTTACTTCATTAGTATCAACAGCCATAATTTTCTCCAATTTTGTCAGCGGTCAGCGGTCAATTGTCAGTAGCAATAAACAACTAACAACTGACAACTGACAACTTACCTACCCGCTTTTTTGTCACTTTTACCATGACCCCTATAAGTGCGTGTCGGGGCAAACTCACCTAACTTGTGTCCTACCATCTGCTCGTTGATAAAAACTGGAACGTGTTGTCTTCCGTTATGAACGGCGATCGTATGACCTACCATCAGGGGCAAAATTGTCGATGCTCTCGACCAAGTTTTGATAACTTGTTTTTCGTTTCGATCGTTCAGCTTTTCAATCTTGCTGAGTAAATGATCGGCAACGAAAGGACCTTTTTTTAGAGAACGACCCATATTTTTTAGTGCTGAGTTCTGAGTGCTGAGTTTTGAGTTTGAAGTTTTGAGTCTTGAGTTTCAAGTGTTGAGTTTAAAAATTCCACTCAGCACTGGTTACTCGCTACTCATAACTTTTTAAGATTCACGACCACCACGACCGCGTTTAGATGATTTGCGACGACGGCGCACAATCAATTTACTGCTGGCTTTTTTGGGTTTGCGGGTCTTCGCACCCAAAGTTGGTTTACCCCAAGGTGTTACAGGCCCAGACCTACCGATAGGCGCTCTACCTTCACCACCGCCGTGGGGGTGGTCAACAGGGTTCATTACGCTACCTCTAACCTTGGGACGGCGACCCTTCCAGCGATTGCGCCCTGCTTTACCTGCACTCAGGTTTCTAGCATCGGTGTTGCCTACTTGCCCAATGGTGGCATAGCATTCTCGGCGAATCAGCCGAACTTCTCCTGAAGGCAGCTTGAGGGTCACATAATTACCTTCTTTTGCGACAACTTGCGCTGTCGCACCAGCTGAACGCACAATTTGAGCGCCTTTTCCAGGAGTCAGTTCTACGTTGTGAACGCTCGTACCTAAAGGAATATTCGAGAGTGGTAACGCATTGCCATCTTCTATAGGAGACTCAGGCCCAGCAATAATTCTTGTACCAACTTTCAATCCGTTGGGCTGAAGGATATAGCGCTTTTCGCCATCTTCGTAATGTAAAAGCGCAATCCGAGCGTTACGGTTGGGATCGTATTCAATCGCTGCAACTGTGGCAGGAATACTACGCTTATCTCTTTTAAAATCAATAATCCGATAAAGTTGTTTGTGTCCGCCACCCCGACGACGGCTGGTTATCCGCCCTTGATTGTTGCGACCTTTGGGACGATGTACGTACTTCGTTAGCGATTTTTCCGGCTCCGTTTTGGTGATTTCGGAAAAGTCGGAGATCGTAACTTGGCGAGTACTGGGGGTATAAGGGCGATAAGAACGAGTACCCATAGTTTTAAGTGCTTGCTGAGTGCTGAGTGCTGAGGAGCCACTGCGGTGAAGCAGTACGGTCTTGGGGTTTCCCCAAGTGGAGTAACTGCCGAACCCTTTAGGGTCTTGGGGTCTCCCTAAGTGGAGCAAGTGGCGTTGCTGAGTGCTGAGTGCTGAGTGTAGTAACTCTTAACTCATAACTCTCAACTTTTTTAGACTTCTGGGAATAGAACTTGTCTGATCTTTTCTTCGTCCCCAGGTGCGACGGTGACAATGGCCCGCTTGTATTGAGGCTTGAAACCGATAAACTTACCAACTCGCCGCTTTTTACGTGGTGGTAAGGCTGTATTTATTTTTACGACCTTGACTTGAAACAAGTCTTCAATTGCCGCTTTGATTTGTGGCTTAGTTGCCTTTGGAGTCACTTCAAAAGTGTATTTGTTCTGCTCCATCAGGATGGTCGCCTTCTCTGTAACAATTGGGCGACGCACTAAGTCAGGAAGGTCGCGGGGGTCGAAGTTAGGCACTGTAGACCTCCTGAATTTTTTCTAAGGCTGATGCTGTAACTATAATTTTGTCAGCGTGCAGCAAATCATAAACATTTAATTGGTTCGCTGCTATGAGTTTTAAATTTTCTACGTTGCGGGCTGACAAATGAATGTTCTCCGCAATCTCAGACAAAATTAACAGTATTTTATTTTCTGGTTCTGCGCCCCAACGAGCTAGTGCTGCGATCAATTCTTTGGTTTTTGGGCGGGTTAGCTCGTTGCTAAATTCTTCTACTACTATCAAGTCGTCGATACGGCTGACTAGTGCTGTCCGCAGTGCTAAACGTCGCTCTTTGCGGTTTAACTTTAAGTTGAATTCTCTAGGCTTTGGCCCAAAAATTACACCACCACCACGCCACAGTGGCGAACGAATAGACCCCGCACGAGCGCGACCAGTACCTTTTTGCCGCCAAGGTTTGCGACCGCCACCTCTGACTTCGGCACGAGTTTTTGTACTGGCTGTGCCTTGGCGAGCATTAGTTTGTTGTCTTACTAAAGCTCGGTGAACAATATGAGCGGCCGTTTCTTCTTTGGCAACTCGCAATTCGAGCGTCGCCTGCCCGACTTGTTCTCCTTGCCAATTTTTAACTACACTCTCTACCATCTCGTCATTTGTCCTTTGTCATTTGTCTTTTGTCATTTGTCTTTTGTCATTTGTCCTTAGCTAATGACTAATGACTCATGACTCATGACTCATGACTACTTCCCAACTCGCTTTGCAGGCAGAATATTCACTAATGCTCCTGGTTTACCAGGAATAGCTCCCTTAATGAGCAATAAGTTGCGTTCTGCATCAACTCGCACCACAATCAACTTGCGAATTGTGACGCGCTTACCACCCAAACGCCCTGCCATCCGTTTTCCTGGATAAACACGACCTGGTGTTGTACCAGCACCGATGGAACCAGGCGCTCTATGGTTTTTGGAACCATGTGACATGGGACCGCGACCAAAATTATTACGCTTTTGGTTGCCAGCAAAACCGCGACCGATACTTGTACCGACTACGTCTACAATTTGACCTGCACTAAAAATATCTGCTTTAATCTCTTGACCTAAAGCATAATCGCTAGAGCTATCTGTGTGATACTCATTTAAGTGACGTAATGCTGGGGCAGATGATTTGGCCAAGTGACCCAACAATGGTCTATTTAACGCCTTTGGCTTGACTTCACCAAAACCAACTTGAATGGCGGCGTAACCATCAGTCTGTTTCGTTTTAACTTGTGTAACAGTGCACGGACCCGCTTGAATGACAGTTACAGGAATCGCTACTCCTGCTTCATCAAATACTTGGGTCATGCCCAGCTTGGTGCCGAGAATACCTACAGACACAGTAACTGGTTCTCCTTATCTACTTGCTGACCTTGGAATCGAACTTTGTAAGACCACTGTGTAAATCACGGTTGAGGACGGACGAGCCTCCAGAAGTTGTTCCAACTTCTCCCGAACACAATTAATGCCCTCACTGTTTGGTGAATTCGGTTACTTTAACGTCACTCGATCGCCAGAACAGACACAAGCGCCTTCCCTACGGAAAGAAATAACTTCTAGAATCAAGGCAATGCTTTAGAGCTTTGCGCTTTGTGCAGCAATGCTTTCGTCCAAGCAATTGCTATGGCACTTTCTGGAGGTATCGCTTTTGGTTGGTTTCCCAACTAAAAAGCCACTGCGTTCGCCGGCTTTCCCGACGACCTTTACAAGTGGCAGGCGATCGCCTTGCTGGTAGTGGGACTTAAGCGGATTTTACCGCCCAGTATCCGTTAACTGAGACCAACATAATGTCATGAAACCAACATTATCGCTCAGTTTCTACTTTACTAAACATCTCAAACTATAGTTTGAGGTTTTGCTTAGTTTGTTCGGGTGGGCTACAGGAGCAAAAATATGGAGCTGAGGATTGGCTGGAGTTTTTTTCTAGCCGTCGGCTCCTAAGTTGACCGGAAAGCTTTTCTAGTTTACCAGTCTCCTGCTAGTTTGCACTAGTTTAGACTCTTTTAAATTGAGCCGTCAGCCTTTAGCCAACACTAGTTCAGAATCGCAGTCATTAGGTAGTCGAAAATGCACGTTTGGTCACAATCTAACAATATAAATCATTTCTTTATCTTTGTCCAGGAATTTAGAGATTGATTTTTAGGTTTGACGCGGTACAGATAAACTAAAGGATGAAGTTTATCTAACTTAATCTTTCGCTCGACGGTAAATAATAGAGATATCTAGGTGGGATAGGACAAAAATCTATGGCACTAATTACCACTGGCAATGGTTTAATTCGCGATCTGGAAAAATTTGGCTCTGTTGGTGTGTACGTTCCTTTAGAAGGAGGTTTTGAAGGTCGTTATCAACGCAGGTTGCGTGCTGCTGGCTATACTACTCTTCATATTACTGCTAGGGGATTGGGCGACGTGGCTGCCTATCTGACAGGAGTTCATGGAGTCAGACCGCCGCATCTCGGAAAAAAAAGTACTGGTAGTGGCGCAGCAGTAGGCTACGTATACTATTTGCCACCACTTGTTACTTATCAATTAGAACAATTACCACCAAAGTCAAAGGGGCTGGTTTTGTGGATAATTGAAGGCCATATTCTTTCCGATCAAGAAGTTGAGTTTTTAGCAACTTTGCCGAGTTTGGAACCACGAGTCAAGGTGGTCGTTGAAAGGGGTGGCGATCGCGCTTTTCGTTGGCAACCTCTAACCAAGACATTCTCAGCCAGTTATCAAGCTGGATAGTTGGCTAAAAATCAAGGCGATCGCAGCTTAATTAAGTCAAAGTAGCGATCGCCTTGATGGCAAACTCAAGCGATCGTTAACCTAAAAACAAGAAGCGATCGCATGACTAAATCTGAGATGATAAACTTTGCTACTTTTGTGATTTAAATAAAATATTTTTAGAAACTTGCAGGCAATTACAGTCAAGACTCGGCATACTGAAAGAGGGACAGGTTAAACCACTCCCTACTTTCTTAGGCATGAAAGCGATCCAGCAAAAATGAGACGTAAATCTACTGGTAGATCGGCTACTACTTCTAAACCTTCTGCTTTCCAATCCCCTTTGTTTAACTTCACCACCATTGCTATTTTGGCAGGAGTACTTATTCTGGGAATTGGAATAGGCATTGCTTTTAGTTCTACAACTACGTTAAGCCCATCAAATGTAGCTTCCCGTGAATTCATTGATACTAAAGCACCAAACCCGGAAATTTGCGTGCAATATGGGGCTAGCGCCATGGTAATGGATGCGAGATTGTTTGTAACTCTCAACCCTTTCAATGTCTACGTTGCTCAACCAAGTATGCGACCTGGATGTGTTCTCCGTCAAAATAACTGGGCACTTTTAGAGCAACGCAAGCTTGTAACATCTCAACAGGTCAATGAATGTAAGAATCGCCTAAATACTTTTGGCTTTACAGGTAACTTGGACAGCGAAAAACCTGATATTAGGTGTATTTACCAAAACGAAGCCGCTCAAAACTTCTTTATGTCTCAACCTGGAGCTGTTGCACCGTCTCAGGAAACAGATAGATTCTAGATGCAGAACTTGCAGGTAGTTCTCAAAATTGCATCTAAGATTAATGCTTAGGAAGAGGTTGACCAAACTCAATCACCTCAACATTTTGCTCTTTAGGAGTTGGATAGTTATTAGGAATTGTTGGGATAGGGAAATCAGGACTTGTGGTCGGAGGAGTGTTTGGAAAATTACTAGGTTGATAGGGGAAAGCAGGTGGAGGAAGAATAGAACTAGGTAGTTGAGAGGAACTGCTAGGAGCGAGGGGCGGTACAGTCACAAAGGGTTGCTGGTTAGTAGTTGCAGGTAGCGTGCTGGGCAACTGAAGGTAATTACTTGGGGCTGGATTGCTTGTTTGTGGGTAGTTCCAGCTTGGAGGTGTGTTAGTAGGTAGTTGTGGATAGTAGTTATCAGGATTTGGCTGTGGGTTGTTGGGCGAAGGCTGGGAGTTTCCCGGTTGTGTAGAGGAACGACTAGAGCTAGAAATCAAATGACGTAACACCCAGCGAGTGGAGTTTTTTCTAGACACGGGTTTTAGTTGTATCTGCTTGGGATCTATAGATGTTCCTGCTGCCAAATCCAGAACAATGCGAGTGACAGTGGCATTTAATTGAGAAACACGAATTCTTTGGATTGCTCCCGAATAATTTTTTTGAGTGGGAACATGACCTAACTTAGTATCTGGCAAATCTACAACTAGACGAGCCGGTTGGGAAAGGTAAAAATACCGAGGAACTGCACCTGCTGAGAGTATAATTTCCAGTTGCAGAGCTTCTGGAGAAAAACGCCAATCATTTAGCTTTGCTACTGGCGCAGCAATACTAATACTAGTTTCTAGGGCAATTGTTGTATAAAAACCAAACAAGCTAAAGCGCAATAACTGCTTGCTGCATTGAAAAAATTGCCTAGTTTTTAGTTTTTTGTACATTATTTGTATTCCTTATATAGCAAAATGCTGAGTAGAGACGCGATTAATCGCGTCTGTACAAGAGTTATCTCCCCCTGCTCCTCTGCTCCTCTGCTTCCCCTGCCTCTCCAGCTTCCTTTCCTATCCTCTTCTTAGCTCCTAACTCAGCACTTAGTACTTTTAGTGGCTTTTTGACTTCTGTGATTCCTCTTGGGCTTGCTGTAGCATTCCTGTAAATCCTAAGGTTTGAGAAATGCCATTGACGGTCAGTTGACCAGTCATCTTACCTCGATCTACCAGTTGCATTTTGATTGTGACTAATTTGTTACGATCGCCTGGGGTGTCAGAGATATGACAAAGAATATGGCTGTCAACTTTTCCAGATAAAGTTGAGTGTTGATTTTTGAAGATACCTGTGAGGGAATGTTGTTCCTCTGTGTCTGCGTTGGCGTTTGCTGGTAATAAAGAGACATTCAAGTAAACACCTGATTGCTGAATGTCTAAAATCGGAGAATCTGATTTTGCACAATTTGGAAAATTTTCAGCTAGCGTCAGGCGATAACGACCCTTAATTGTCGCTGGAGCTTTGAGATTGTTTTCTCCATAAGCCGTGACAGCTTTAAACAATAGTAAAACTGAACCTATTGCTACTCCGTAGAAAGCTAAGGATTTGAAGTTGAAATGATTCATTGTTTCAGTTGCTAAGTATTGATTCTGAATTGCTAACCTCAGAAACTATGGAAGCGAGGTGAGACTTAACTTGACTGTAGCGGCGGGTAATCAGCAGTGAGGAGCGGCATTGGATGGCTAGTGCATCTGTGTAGCGTCCTAAAGTTTGGCGTTCAATACCCCAAGCGCGGCTAGTACCAGCAATAGTGAGGTCAACATTTTCTGAGGCTGCAATTACAGTTTGGATTGGCTCTGAGGCTTCGACAATCTTGATTTCAATGCGATCGCGTACATTAGTTGGCAATTGCCTAATTATTTCCTGCAATTCATAACTCAATTCATCCTGGATGGGTTTTTCTGCGATCGCTTGTAAAATCTGCAAAGTGCGGGTATCACGATTAACTAGCAGTCTGAGAGCGAGTATCAGTGCCAAATCATCATGGGTATTTGCTGAGTAAGGAACTAATAAATTTTCTAATCTTTCCCCTCCCCGGTCGATGAAAACTGCTACATCTACTGGTGCTGTACTGAGAATTTGCCCGACTCGTCCGCCTAAGCGATTGTTACTAAATGCTGGGCGATGCCATCCTACAAGAATTAAATCGGGTCGATCGATTTTGGCGATCTGTGCAGTTTCTCTGGCAACATTGTTTGATATGCGAACTATGGGATGAACGTACTGTTGGGCGATTACTGGTTCTAAAGTGCTAATCAGGTCTTCTAACTGCTGGCGACGCTGGGCAATTAATCTATTAGCCTCAACTGGGGTACTCTCAAAAGCATAGTCTTCTTCTAATTCAATCAAACTCAAAGGATTGACAACGGCAGGTTGTTGGTTGTTAAAACCAATGGCTGCTGCCAACTGTAGCAAACCTTTTTGGCTGCTTGGATTAGCTACTGGCACTAAAATTCGGTAAGGGTGGTAAGATTCGTTGCCTTCACTTGTTTGCTCCTGCGTTTCTGCTTCAACTACATCTAACTTGATTAGCCTTTTCGGATATGTCCATTCCAACAGTGGCGAGGTCATAAATGTTGTTACTAATGCCATAATCACCAGCATGGTGAACATCAAAGGTGAAATGACTCCTAACTCCAGACCAATATTGAGTACAATCAGCTCGGTCAAACCGCGAGTATTCATTAACCAACCTAATGCCGAGGCTTCGCGGTTATTAATACCACTAACGCGAGCTGCTACATAAGTGCCAATATACTTGCCAGCGATCGCTACTGCTAAAACCAATGCACACAATAGCCACAAACTAGGACGGTTGAGCAAGCCAATTTGCGTTCGCAAACCACTGTAGGCAAAAAACACTGGCAGCAAAAATACCAGTACAAAATCTTCTGTTTTTTCTGCTAATTCTCTAACTAAGTCTGCATTTTTGGGCATAGCTGCGCCTAATAAAAATGCCCCAAAAATCAGATGAATACCAATAACTTCGGTAATCAGGGCGGAAGCGACCACTCCCATGTAAATTAAAGCTATTAATAATTGGCTGAGGCGTTTGGTACGCTGGTAGTGACGCTCTAAGCGTTGCAGAAACCAACGACCCACCGTCAGGATGAAAACAATGTAAACTAAGCTTTCGATAATGGTAGGAAATGCATGAGCAATACCGCCTCCTTTTGCCACTGCGATCGCTACTGCTAGCAAGCACCAAGCTGTCACATCATCCACAGCTGCACAAGTTAGCGCTAATGTCCCTAAGCGCGTGCCTTGCAAATTGTTCTCGGTAATAATCCGAGCTAGTACTGGAAATGCTGTAATTGACATCGCCGCCCCTAAAAAGAGGGCAAAGGCGGTAAACGATACACTAGCATTGGAAACCAGAGGATAAAGCAGCAGCGCTAGCAATGTTCCTAAAGAAAACGGTACTAAAATGCTGACGTGAGAAGTTAAAACTGCTACTTCTAGTTGATTGTTGAGATATTTGGGATTTAGCTCTAGTCCAATCAAAAACATGAAAAATATCAGTCCCACCTGAGACAAAACATTTAAAAAAGGAATAGTTTCTGGTGGAAATAGGGTAGCTGCTAGATGGGGAGCAACTAAACCAAATAAAGAAGGGCCGAGCATAATCCCAGCAACAATCTCACCAATGACCAACGGTTGCTTAATTGACTTGAATACTAATCCTACTAGCCGTGACAGTCCAATAACAATCAGCACTTCAACCAGAACAAGAATAACTGTTTGCATAGTTTCCTCAATAGTGACTATCTTCTTTCTCAAGGCTGAAGGATGTAGACACCCTTTGGGCAACTTCTGGAAAGGTAAGACAAAGTGGGAAATTACTTCAACTACAAAGGTATGTGAATACTACAAAATCTGATTTTTACAGCATTTGCAATTGAAACATATACCGTTGTGAAGTATCTAGTATGAAATTACTCCATCTATAAGGGATGGGATATGAATATCACAAAATCTGATTTTTTACACTACTTGCAGTCGAAGCATATATCGTGAAATTCTCGCTTTATCCTTTATCTTTACACCCCAGACTTGTTTTAGTCGTGATGTTAATTGTTGTTACAACATCTTTGCATTATTCTCAAATAAATGATTAAGAATTGAAGAGATAAGCTAACGAATATGCAAATTGTATATAACTAGGGCTAAAGCTCTGAATTAAAAGCGAATTATCTGGAAAAATAAATGACGATTAGCTCAACGCAATAATAACTGACGAATTGGCAATATCAATTTAAATAGACAAGTTCTTGAAGGTAATTATATGTAAAATTTTCACCAGATAATACTGCTTGTGCTGGGGTTTTTACTTCTGCCTTTCTACTTGATAGCTCTTAAAAATAGAATTTGTAGTAGCACTAAAACGCTACTACGATAAATCAGCAGTTGGAACCAAAGTAAATTTGTAAATACTTACTTAAGTTATAAGTAATAAATATTAGGTTATTAACTCTCCAGCTTTTGTTTAAATTTGCTTCGGGACTTCCAGAAGTTAAATTATTCAATTGTAAGAGCGAAGATAATTGTAAGATTCTTCCTCCCCTGTTCCCCCTGCTCCCTCTGCTCACCAAAGCGATGGGATATTTTTTTAGTTTGAAACCCCTTAAGTGGAGGGTTTGGCATAGGTTGTACCTTGCAATAAAAAGGCGACTATCGGTGATGCCATGAGCGTTGTAACAATTGCCATGATAACCATGATAGTGAATAAAGTTGGGGTGATTACACCTTGTTCAAGACCAATGTTCAGGATAATTAACTCCATCAAACCACGAGCATTCATGAGAGCGCCAATAGTTGCTGATTCTCGCCAATTTTCTCCTGCCAATCTTGCTGCTAACATGCAAGCAATGCCTTTACCTAGAATAGCTATTACCACAATTAAGAGCGCGATCGCCCACAAAGCAGGTGTGTTAACTAGTCCGATTTGAGTGTTAAGTCCAGAGAAGACAAAAAATATTGGCAGTAAAAATGAAGTAGTCAAATATTCAGTGCGATCGCGTACTTGCTCTGCAAATTCGCCGCGTGGCATTGCTGTACCCAAAATAAATGCCCCAAACACTGCATATATACCTGCTGCATCGGTTAACCAGGAACAGAACATCAAAACAATTAATACTAAAGTCAGAGTTTGAATACTAACGCCACCATCACGTTTTGTCATCCGAGTGAAAATGCTCAATGCCGAACGTCCCACAAAAACTGAAAGTAGCACGTAGCCAATACCACCACCAATCGCCAGAGCAGCAATACTTGCATTGGCTTTCAGACTTGCTAGCACAATAGCCAGCAAACACCATGCAGTTGCATCATCTATGGAACCTGCTGCTAATGCCAAAGTTCCAAAACGAGTTTTAGCAATACCCCGCTCGTACAGCATTCGGGCTAACATCGGAAACGCCGTAATCGACATAGAAGCACCGAGATATAAAGCTGCTGCCCAAGGAGTCACCCCTTCTTTAAAGAGTTCAGCTTTGCCATACAATAAAAAAGACGCAGCCGCACCTAAAGTAAATGGTGCAAGTATGCCCGCCCCAGAAACTAAACCTGCACTCTTGATTCGCTGCTTAATCAAATCGGTATTGAACTCTAAGCCAATCAAGAACATATAAATTACTAAGCCAATTTGGCTGACGGCAAAGAGAATTGACATTGATGGATTAGGAATCTTTGCTCCTGTGGCAAGCAAAATAGCAGCCTTGGGAAACAGCCATTGCTGTAGTTCGGGGGCGATTAAGCCAAACAATGACGGGCCTAACATCACACCAGCAATCATTTCGCAAACTACATCGGTTTGCCCAAGATAGCGTCGTCCAACAAAAGTTACCAACCGACAAGCTACTAAAATAACTGTTAACTGGAGCAACAGCTTCAGTACTAGCTCAAAATTTGACATTTGAATTCCTTTTGAAGAAATAGCAAGATTGCGAAAGGCAAATATAGCAATCTTTAAGTCCAGAGTAAACAACAGCAATTGTACAAGAGTAAAATTTCGCGTCTCTGAATTGAATAATTTCTCCCCTACTTTCAGATTTGCTCTGTGTACTAGCCAAAATAAAAAGTCAACTGGGATGCTGCAATTATCGCTACATCAGTATTATTTCTGATTCCGCAAAAACATCTGCATGAGAGATTTGTGTGATATACCTGTGGCAAAAATAACAGAGTTTAGACTATAACTGTCAACTAAAAGCTTGCTACGTAGTCAGTTCTCACAAGTCAGGAGGTAGAAGGCAGTCCCGATGAAAAAATTTTCATCACCATGCATGAAAAAGTAATATTTCCTACACCCTTTTTCAAGTCAGAAGTAAAGAATTATCTTTCATATCTCCTTGTCTTCCTTCTCATCTCTTTCATCCCCAAAAAAGTAGGTAATCAAACTTTTATAGAACGGTAGCAATTGTTGCTAATGACATTAAAGCATTCGCACTAAAATTTATGCATCAACTTTGATAAAAACTTAAGAACTTTCAACCCAAGCAAACATTTAAATCTTCACAAGTTAAAAAAATTTGATAGTAACCGTTGTTGATGTAAAGCAAAAGACAAATGACGAATTTAAAGAACTTCCAAAAACTAATAGCACTGGCAAATGAATACGGGATTAATTGCCAAGCAACGCCAGAAGAATGCCTAGTTGCATCTCTACCTGGATACGATGATTTCTTGTTAGCTTTTACTTGGTCTGGTGCAGTTGAAGGAGAGCCGCTAGAGCATGAATTAATCGCAATTAGCGTACAGGATCTCACTAAAGAAGTTACCGTTGCAGCTTGGCAGATTCCCACTTATTTATTTGGCAACGTTTTAAGGCAAGCACAGATGCTTGTAGCTGCCCATAGAGATTTTATGAGATGACAGACAAACCATAGCTAAAAACTATACCTATCCACGAAGGTAAAGATTTTTATTTATAACACTGGTAAAAAATGCTATAAGCAATACCAGTGTTTTTGCTATTTACAGTTGTTTTGATGAAGCATATGTCTAAAGACAGATACCGTTTAATGTGAAGAAAGTTTACATTTGTTACGAAATCTACAGAAATTAATCAAAACACATGGCTGACATTGTTGATACCGCTGTAAATGCTGGCTCCTTTAACACTTTAGTTGCTGCTGTCAAGGCAGCCGGGCTAGTTGATACCCTCAAAGGTGAGGGTCCATTCACTGTTTTTGCGCCTACAGATGAAGCATTTGCTAAACTTCCAGCAGGTACGGTAGATGCATTACTGAAGGACATTCCTAAGCTAAAGAAGATCCTCACTTATCACGTTGTTTCAGGTAAAGTGTTAGCTGCTGACGTAGTGAAGCTGAAATCAGCTACTACTGTTGAAGGATCGGAAGTGAAAATTGACGCTTCTAATGGTGTCAAGATAAATGATGCTTCTGTTGCAACACCAGATGTTGCTGCTGATAATGGTGTAATCCATGTCATTGATACAGTGTTAATTCCTGCTTAACTAACACTTAGAATCGTAGCTCGTCTTTAGTTTAGCTACGATTCTTCGTAAAGATTACTGTAATTTTCATCAAGCTGATTAAAATGAGCGCTTGCAAGATAATCACAAAGGTGCGCACTGTGGAATAGTCCTGAGATATTTTATTTTTCATCAACGAGAGCTTAAACGGACTATTCGCAATAGAATCAATCTATTTTAACTAAATATTGCTACTGTCTTAAAACTTAACTTTACGAAATAGTACATTATCACCCTAGAAGTTATACTTTTTTGTCGTAATCCACACATTTTTCTGGTTTGTTTTAAAATCAAAACTATATATCTAAAAATTCTTGATTGAATTTGGTGAATTCGCAGGAGTCAAATTTCTGCATTCAAACCTGATATTTGAAACGGGAGACAGACTGTCATGACACAAGAAAATGCTGCCCGACTTTTTCAAGCTGTAAAAAAAGATCAAGCACTACAGGAAAAACTCAAAGCAACAGCTAACCCAGAAGGTTTTATTAAGATTGCTCAAGAACGCGGCTATAAATTCACTATCGAAGAACTAAATAATGAGATTGACAAATTGTCTGAAGAAGATTTAGCCGCTATTGTCAATCCAGGATGGGGAACAAGACGGCACATTAATCCTAGATGATTTCTGGTTTAGGAAACCGAAAATATCTGAATAGAAATAGTCCAAGGGTCTGAATACTTTAGTGATGTTAATTCAGTAACTTCAAATCAGGTGGGGTCACAATCCTCATCTGATTTATTTTGAGATTTTTATGTATCTGCATCTTTGGATATTTGACTTTAAAAAGGATTTTTCACTATAGCAATCGGTAAATTCAATGCTCAAAAGGGAGTATAGTTTATATAGTTAGTTTTTTACGAAAAGTTTCGTTTTACACTGGAAAATTAAATAATGTCTACTGATACAGTTGCTTACGTTGAAGAAAGTGGATTTGATGCTCTCTTAAGCAAAGAGAAAGTTGTTGTTGTTGATTTTACTGCTAGTTGGTGTGGCCCCTGTCGCCTTGTAAGTCCGCTGATGGATCGACTCGCTGAAGAATTTCAAGATAGTGTTAAGGTTGTTAAGATAGACATTGATAACAATAAACCAGTTTTTAAAAGATTTGGTCTTCGTAGTATTCCAGCAGTTTTATTTTTCAAAGATGGAAACTTAGTAGAAAGTATCATAGGAGTTTCTGCTTACGAGCAGTTCAGTGGTGCTGTTCAAAAGCTGCTTTAAGTTTTTTCAGAGTAGTAGTAAATATTTAGCTTTACTCATGGAAATAATGCCCCATAAGTAAAGCATTTTTAATTTTTAATTAAGCTCAATTGACTAATACGGCTGAGTGTTTTTTGGTAAAGGTCTTGCTTGCCTTGTTGCTGATAAAGCTCTGCCGCTTTTTGCAAATCTGCAACTGCACCTTGTTTATCTTCGAGACGAAAGCGGGCATTTCCCCGATTGTAGTAGGCATCAGCACGACTGGGTTCAAGACGAATAGCTTGCGTATAATCTGCGATCGCTTCTTTATCGTTTCCTAAAGCGCCTTGAGCAACACCTCTGTTGTAGTAAGGAAGACCATAATTAGGATTAATTGTAATGGCTTGAGTATAATCTGCGATCGCTTCTAGTTTATTTCCGAGGGCATTGCCTCGGTTGATGTAAGCATTTGTATAGTTAGGATTAATCTGTATTGCTTTTGTATAATCCTCAATTGCATCTTGCTTGTTGCCTTGGTCTTGGCGGGCAACACCCCGATTATAGTAAGCAGCATCATTATTGGGATTAATCCGAATAACTTCTGTATAATCCTCAATTGCTCCTGATGGATTACCTAATTCATAGCGAATAAAACCCCGCTTGAAGTAGGCATCAGTATAATTAGAATTGAGTCGAATAACTTCTGTATAGTCTTTAATAGCGTCTTGTTTATTACCTAACTCAGAGCGAATAATCCCGCGTTTGTAGTAAGCATCAGTATAGCTAGGATTAATCTTAATCGCTTCTGTGTAATCATCAATTGCCTTTTGTTTGTTGCCTACATCTGAATTGGCTTTACCTCGGTTGTAGTAAGCAGAGGCGCGATCGCTATTGGGAATGCTTACCCGATTCAGCGTTAACTTGAACTCACCGCCAGTAGCGCGGGTAATATCCAACGTGACTGGAGTACCGACTTTACCACTACGAATCAATTTCACAGCATCACTAACAGTTTGACCTTTGGTAGATTTACCATCGATTGCGAGAATGCGATCGCCTGCTTTCAACCCTCCCTCAAAGGCAGAAGTTTTTTCGTAGACGCTAGTAACTGTAAGTAACTTGGTTTCTTCGCTAATTTGCCATTGAACACCAATACCAGCAACATCTTGTTCTAAATTGGTGAGTGCTCGATCGTAATCGTCAATGGCTTTTTGCGATTCTTTAAGTTGAGAATGGGCATTACCTCTATTTAAATAGGCTTCGCCATTGTTGGGGTCGATCTCAATAGCTTTATCAAAAGCAGCGATTGCTCCTTTCCAATCTTCTTTTTCAACTTTTTCTAATCCTTGGTTAAAAAAGTTATCAGCCTGATTGGGATGTAGTCCGAAATATCTAACTCCTCCAAATGCACCTAATCCTAGTACCAGAAAAGCACTAATGAGTACTAATTTCTTATTATTAGGCGGTGGCGGAGGTGGTGGTTCTGGAGGAAATTGTAAGTTTTTTAAGTCACGGAGTACTTCGTCTGTGGATTGATAGCGATCGCTAAAGTGCGATCGCACCATCTTATCTATGATTGTCGTTAACTGAGGACTAACCTTTGCATATTCGTGCCAAACAATTTCACCCGTTTGGGGATCTTCTTGTAATTGACTGGGATGTAAACCAGTCAAGGCTTCTATTGCTACTATGCCTAAAGAATAAATATCGCTACAAAAACGCGGTCTACCTCCAGCTTGTTCGTTGGGCATATAACCCGGCGTACCAATCACCCGCGAAAAAGTCGTCTGCCCTTGTGAATTTACATATTGCGTGTGAACTTGCTTGACAGCTCCAAAATCAATTAAAACTATTTTTCTATCTTTGTACCGCCGCATTAAATTACTGGGTTTAATGTCACGGTGAATTACCTGACACTGGTGTACATAACTCAAGACATTTAACACGTCTGAAATAATACCAATTACCTCAGCTTCTGGTCTAGACTGAGCGGGTGTCATTTCTTGATTGAGAGAATCACCATCAACCAATTCCTGAACTAAATAAAATTCTTCATTCTCCTCAAAGTAGTCCAGAATATCGGGAATTTGGTCGTGTTGTCCCAATTTTGCTAAGGTTCTGGCCTCAGAATCAAAAAATAGCTTTGCCTCTCGCAATGTGTATGGATCTTTGCTAGTTGGTTGCAAACGCTTGACGACACACTGCCTCTCCATTCTTCTAATGTCTTCAGCAAGGTATGTTTCGCCAAACCCACCTTTACCCAATTGTTGAATAATTCTGTAGCGCTTGTCTAGAATTGTGCCTAGCATTTTGTCTACTCAGTGCAACAGCGCTGAATCTCCTGTCAAAATTGGACATTGCAAGAGTTAGTTGTATTGTATTGTATATTATTTGCAGTAAATTTTTAACTTTGTGTAGAAATTTATACGTAAATAGTAAAGATATTGTGTTGCTGCATCTCACCAAAAAAAGGAAGAAGAAAAGGAATTAAATAAAGTTCTCTTGTTTCCTGTTTTCTTAACCTTATTATCTTATTTCTACAACCACTGACCACCTCGGAAACGCCAACGTAGGAAAATAACTCGCATCAGACTTTGTGACGCAATAAAAACTGCTAGCCAAACAACACTGTAGTGGAATAAAAAAGCTCCTAGCGGCAGTTCCTCTTTAGGCAAAGGTATGGGTAAGAAGCCAAAAAGTTTTATTCCGCAGAAAATAAACACTAATTCCCAAATTCCAGCTAACAGTTGATAAGCTGCGGGCCAATCTCTGTCCCAACGAAATTTTTGTATGTAGTTATAAAGGACATCCCAACCCAGCCCAAAAATGGCAACATAGCCAAGTATCCAAAAATAGACAGAGTTAGCACCAGGGCCAATCAAGCCGATCGCAAAGGGCAAGGATACTAATACACCCACAGTAGCAAATAGTAGTAATCGAGTTTGCCAGCGACCAAGTAAAGTTGGTGTCATAAGTTAAAAAAATGTAATTGAGTATGATTAATAAATTTAGTAGATGATTTATCCAAATTTAATTTGGAACATTTTAACAAAGTTGAGTACTGAACAAGAATCATGAAAATGCAAACTCAAAATGCCTCTCCAGGGGTTGCAGAGGCATTTACAGTGAGGAAAATAATTAATCTAAAAAGTCAGTCTAATGTTTCTCAAATTCTGCGTTGCATATTTCAATGTGCTTTAGCAGTACAAATTAATTAAAAGCTAAATGCGATCGCGGTTAGATTGCGCTTCTGGGGCTTCCCACAAGGTAGCAACCGCCGATCTCAAGAGCGCTCTTCGACGCAGAAGCGTCACCCGTAAGGGTCAGTTGTCAGTTATTAGTTGTGTTTTGCTATTAACCACTGACCACTGACTATTCAGCATTGAGGATTTTTGGCACTTTGAAAAATTCGCCTTCTTGTTCGGGGGCGCTGTTAAGAATCGCTTCGCGGTCGGGATACGGTTGCAATTCATCTTCTCGCGTCACATTGCTAACATCAATTGCTCTTGTTGTTGGAGGTACATCGCTGACATCCAGTTCGCTCAACTGTTGAACGTAATCTAAAATACTTCCCAGTTGAGTAGTGAATTGCTCCTCTTCTTCTGGTGTTAATTCTAAACGGGCCAGAAGGGCTACTTTACGAACTTGTTCGCGGTCAATCATGATTTTGTCAGTAGTCAGTAGTTAGTTGTCGTAGAGACGTACAGACGCGATTAATCGCGTCTGTACAAGAGTTAGCGCTTAATTAAAAACCGATCGCTGACCATTGACTAAAAGAATACGTCAACTTGCGATCGCCCAGTGGTCTTTAACCAGTTTTGGGCTTCAATATAGTTATTGGGAGCCATGCGAATTGCTCTAATCCAATAATCTGCTGCTTGGTCAAACAGCGCTTCTCCACCATCCATATCTCCAGCTTCTTTAGCTCTTTCGCCTTGATAGTGGTAAATTACGGCGATATTGTTCAAGGCCTGAGGTAGACGTGGATTCAACTCAATTGCCTGATGATACAATTCCAAAGCTTTGCTGTGGTCGCCATTGCTGGCGTAGATTAGCCCCATATTGTAGAGAATATAACCTCGATCGCTGGGGTCTTCTTCTAGTGTGAGGGCTTCTTCGTAATATTCTAATGCTTCGGCGTACTCTCCTTCTGCCTGGGCTGACATTCCATCTCGATAATAAACAAATGCTTCTTTGGCTTTTCTGTTAGCTGGCAGTATCTTCAAGATGATATCCGCCATCACTGTAAAGGATTTGTCAATGAAGTTATCGTTCTTTTGTGTTCTTGGCATATTTGCCTCTACTTTAGGGCTGGGAATTGGGTGTGGGGAAAACTCTCTTTAGTCCATAGTACACAGTCTTATAGTCCCTATTGCCTATTCCCTACTTCTTAGTCCCTAATCCCAGTCCCCAATTTTAACCCTCACTAAGGGGGATGATACATTCTGGACTATTATGTTGAGATTTATTTACTAAGGTACTAACTGGATAAGCGGTCATAGCTTGGGCATCATAGGGAGACAATAGTTGCTGTAAAGTTTCAGCTGTTTGCCCTTGGGTATCCAACCACAAATTGTAGTCTTGCGGCGCAATGATTACGGGCATACGATCGTGGATTGGTTGCAGTAATTCGTTAGCTGCCGTTGTCAAAATTGTACAAGAGACTATTTCCTCTGCTTGCGGCGATCGCCATGTTTCCCACAATCCCGCAAAACCGAAAGGTTGTCCATCTGCAAGACGAAAATAAAATGGCTGTTTCTTACCCTGCTGTCGTTGCCATTCATAGAAACCATCAGCGAGTACTAGACAGCGTCGGTGCTTAAAAGCTGAACGAAAGGCAGGTTTTTCGGCTACAGTTTCTGCCCTAGCATTGATTAGCTTGACTCCAATTCCTGGATCTTTTGCCCATGAAGGAATTAATCCCCAGCGTAAATATTGAAATTCACGCTCGTCGCTTTGCGGGTCATGTAGCACTGTTCCCACCAATTGCGTAGGTGCAATGTTATATTGAGCCGCCAAATCTGGTACTGCCTGCACCTCAAAAACTTGGGCTAATGCTGCTGCTGACTGGTTTAAAGTAAATCTTCCACACATAATTTTATTCGGAACTACTGAATACAATCAACGCTTTAATACTAGGAATAAATAATACTTTATTTTTATTTTTTAAATAATTAATAATGTTTTAGATCCAGATACAAAAAATATTAAAAATATCCTGTTTCGCAATAATCATTTTGTAAGATATTGTATTTTAGACCTTCATATCCCAACACATTCAACCTTATATTTTTGTGCATGGAAACGCTAAAACTGTACGATTTTTTACCTTCTGGCAATGGTTATAAGATACGGCTTTTATTGACACAAATGGGTATGCCTTTTGAAAGAGTAGAGATTAACATTTTAAAAGGAGAGAGTCGAACACCGGAATTTTTAAGTAAAAATCCCAACGGTAAGATACCAGTTTTGGAAATTGAGCCGGGGAAATATTTGTCAGAGTCAAATGCCATATTGGTGTATTTGAGTGAATACACAGAATTCTTGCCACACGATCGCTTTTTAAGAGCGCAAGTATTGCAATGGTTATTTTTTGAACAATACAGTCATGAACCTTATATTGCTACCTCAAGATTTTGGATTTATATTTTGGGTAAAGCTGAGGAATATCATGTAGCCATAGAGCAAAAACGCGAACAGGGTTACGCAGCATTAACAGTAATGGAAAACCATTTAAGCGATCGCACATTTTTTGTGGGCGAACGTTACACTATCGCTGATATTGCCTTATTTGCTTATACTCATGTCGCTGATGAAGGCGGGTTTGATTTGACGAAATTTCCAGCTATTCAAGCTTGGTTAGAACGAGTCAAATCTCAATCTAGGTATATAAGCATTACCAAAGAAACATCGATGAATTACTATTACAACTTGGGATAGTGGAGTGCTAAGTAATAATAGACTCTAGCAGCCAGCTTCTAGTTCCCTGTTTCGTTAAATCTCTGTATCAATTTCAATCAGCTTTTGCCTTGAGGATAAACCTGATTTAATTCTGATATACGATTTCGGCACATCAAATTTTTCAGCTAGTATTTTAAGTAATTCTTCATTAGCTTTACCGTTTACTGGTGGAGATTTCAAATGTACGGTGAGGCTGCCATCAATTTGTTCTTCAATCTTTTGAAGTTTTGAATTAGGTTTAACCTTAACTTTTTTTTGCATAACCTATTCTCTGTAACTGTCGCAGCCACAACCAACCTAAAATACAGCCAAATACATAATGAGGAAAATCCCACCAACTAAAGGTAGAACCAAGCAACCATTTACCTATTAATGTAGCGCGTATCTCTTCTAACAGCGGTGGATGCCAAAGTTGCAAAACCTCCAATATACAGGTAACGAGCAAAACCCATATTGGAATTTGCTTCACGGCTGTTCGACTCCTAAAAAACCAAAATGCGAACAGACACCAAAATATTTCGTAAAATACAGCCGCTCCGTAATTATTAAACCATTGATGGGCAGGCCCAGTGTAGTACTTAAAGGAAAAGCCCATCACTACCACAATTAGCAGAGACAGGATAATAAATATATCTTGATTGCGGTTTTTGAGCATATTCTCAAGGCTAAAGACTAAGCAAAATTTTAGCCTTGAAAAAGAGAGTAGAGAGTGAGGGAGATGAGGGAGAATAACTTGCGACTTGCGACTTGCGACTTCTGCCTTCTGCCTTCTGCCTTCTGCCTTCTATGGATATCTTTTACTACCAGAGCCTACCACACCTATTTTATGGCGATAGGATAGTTCTGCCCCAAACCAGCCAGAAGCGCTAGTTAGCGTACCAACAACGAGTGAGAGTAATAACCCCCAAGGTAGTATACGTGCTTCTGCATCGCCCAACCGTAGAAGAAAGTTAACGAGTGTCAACACTAATATAGAAATGTTAAGAATTAGATGCGCCCAGCCAGCACTGCGCTTGCGGACTCGTTCAATTTTCACAAAGTCACTCAAGCCGATCGCAGCTGCTAATAAACCTCCACCTAATCCCAGTCCGATTAACCATAGCGAAGCCCTAGCCCAGAAGAAGTCATCAGTTAACCAATAGCCGAAGTCGCTTCCTAAGGCGGCGGCTAAAAAGGCTATGGGAAAAATCACACTCAGAGGGTGTAGGGGATGTCCGGCGATCGCCACTGTGCTGGGTACGCCTGGATCGCCGTATTCTCTATCGTCGCTTTCAATTAATGGCGGAATATTGGGATAAGGTGTGGAAGTTGTTTGTTCTGTAGTTTCCATGATTAGTATCCTATTTTTAAGTAGAAAAAATTTACTCAACCTCAGCTTTAGTTTACAGCGTTAGTTTGCCTGCTTCTACGAGTAGTATCCTACTTTTTAAGTAGAGGGAATTTGCTCGACGTAAGCTTCAGCTTGCAGCGTTAGTTTGCCTACTTCTACAATTAGTTGCTTCAGACGCAGGCTCATTCCTTTTAAATCAAAGTTACTCAAATTCAAAATTTGGCTAGTTTGTTCTATCAAGGCTTTTGTCAATTCGGGCGATATTTCTTCACGTTCGCTATAATCAACATTTTCTAAAGCCACACTTTGACCATTATCACTAACACGGGGAATTGCAGAAAATGCAACTTGCTTGCTTTCACTAGTTTCTGCTAATAATATCTCAGCATTTAATGCTATTTTATCTTCACCAGGTAGAGATAACTCTATATGTTGAGGTGTGATTTTCGTTGGTTTTCCATTGACATTTATTTTTTGACTTTGGAGTTGAGAGCTAACATATTCAGAGTTAAAAGCACGATTAATATCAGCTTCGGTTAAAACTACCCGTGCATTACCAGTAGTAGGTTTTGTGAGTTCGATTTTGCCAAAAGCGACGCTCAGAGGATTGATAGCAACACTATCAATTTCCATTTGCATTTCCTCCATTCGGAGGTCTTTTTGCATTACCAAACCTTCGCCTTCAATCGTGACTGAATCCACTTGTCCTTGCACAACTTTGAGTGGATCGGTTTTGACATTTACATCTAATTTTTCTACTTCATCTAACTGGCTAGATAAACCTATTTCTGCGGCTTTATTTAGGGCTTGCTCTCCCATTCCAGGATTTTCTAGCATTCTCACCGAATCTCCACTTTTAAGTATCCTTGAGCCAATTTAGAGAAATAAAATCAAAAATATATCTATCTGGCGATGGAGTAAATTTTCAAATTTTATCTGTCAAAAAGAATAGTTATAAAAGCTTGGAAAAAAACTTTGACTTTCTGTCTTTAGTAGTGAAGTAATCGCTCAAAAGAAGGAGGTAGAATCCAGAAAAACTATGTCAATCTAAAACAAGTACTGATTAAGAACACTTTTTTGAGGAGAACTAAAAAATGGTTTCCAGTTTAGACGATACAAAACGCAAAGCTATTGCCACAAAATTAGCAGATATAAAATTAATCCAACAATTGCTTATTGAAAATGAGCAACTATTTTTGAGAGAATCCAGCGATAGCGAAATATCCGATCGCTTCCGCAAGATACTCGAAGACGACCAAAAAAATCTAGGCATTTTAGAAACCGTAATTGTTCAATATGGCAACCCAGGACAACCGAAAGATACAGTTCAACAAATGGTTGACAAGGTTCGCCAACTAATGCAAGGTTCTGAATTAACTTTCTTTGAAAAAGTATTTCAGCACGAATTGTTGAAGCATCAACAAGTGATGAGCGGCTTATTAGTTCACAAGGCTGCACAAAAAGTTGGTGCTGATGTAATGGCAGCAATTGGACCTTTGAATACCATTAACTTTGAAAATCGCGCTCACCAAGAGCAGCTCAAAGGTGTTGTAGAAGTTTTGGGCGTTCGAGAACTGACAGGACAAGATGCAGATCAAGGTATTTGGGCACGAGTTCAAGATGCGATCGCCGCATTTAGCGGTGTGGTCGGTAGTGCTGTGACTCAAGGCACTGACAAACAAGATATGAATATCCAAGATGTTATCCGCTTGGATCATAACAAAGTAAATGTCTTGTTTGCTGAAATCGCGAAAAGCAACGACCCCCAAAAACTCCAAGAGTATTTTGGTCAACTCTACAAAGATTTGACTGCCCATGCCGAAGCGGAAGAAGAAGTAGTTTATCCGAGAGCGCGTGCTTTCTACGGTCAAGATGACACTCAAGAACTGTACGACGAGCAAGCCGAAATGAAACGGCTGTTGGATGAAATTAAGGCTATTGACCCCTCTTCATCTCAGTTCAAAGATAGAATCAAAAATCTTGCAACCATTGTGATGGATCACGTTCGTCAAGAAGAAAGCACATTGTTTGCTGCTATTCGTAATAACTTGAGCAGCGACCAAAGCGAGCAATGGGCGACTGAATTCAAAGCAGCTAAGAGCAAAATTCAACAAAGATTAGCTAAGGAAACCCAAGGTTCTGCGAGATAGATTTAGACCTAGTCGAAAAATAGCTAATTTTTGTGGGCGATCGCTAAGTCAAAAAAAAGGCGATCGCCCATTCTATAAAATTGTACAGACGCGTAGACGCTCGTAAGAGCGGCTTCTCGTAAGAGTATAATCGCGTCTTTCAAAAAACACTAATTTTATCTATTTGTTCCCAAGGAAGCTCCATATCTACTCTACCCATATGACCGTAGGCAGCTAATTTTCTGTAGAATCCACCTTTAGCCAATGAAGGTAAATTTCTTAAATTAAATTGTTTAACGATGCCAGCAAGGCGGAAATCAAAATGCTTTTCTAGAAGAGTTGTAATTTCTTCATCAGAAATTTTGCCTGTGCCAAAAGTTTCTACTTGGATGCTGACAGGTCTAGCAAGCCCTATAGAATAACTTAATTGTACTTCGCATTCATCAGCAAGTTTGGCTGCAACCACATTTTTGGCTGCATAACGAGCAGCATAAGCCCCTACTCTATCTATCCTAATTGGGTCTTTACCACTCAAAGCAGAACCACTATGTTTGGAGTATTCACCATAAGTATCTATGGCATTTTTTCTGCCTGTTAACCCAGAATGAGCAGCAGGCCCTCCTTTAATAAACGGCCCATCAGGATTAATAAATATTCTTGTATGTTCGTCTGGTTTGATATCTTCATCTTCAAAGACAGGATGAATTACAGCTTCTCTAATATCATCCTGTAATTGCTGTAGATCGGGTTTTGCAGGTTTATTTTGACTGGCAATTACTGTAATACTATGAATTCTATCAGGTTGGCGATTTTTATATTCGACTCCTACTTGAGTTTTGCCATCAGGTGTTAGATAGGTAAGGATTTTTTCGCGTCTTACCTCGCTAATTTGTTTTGCTAGTTTGTGCGCTAACCAAATTGGTAACGGCATGAGAGTATATGTTTGATTACAAGCGAAGCCAAAGACCGTTGCTTGATTGTTAACAGTAATTTGCTCTATTTCTGCGTCTGATAAACTTGTTTCATTAAACAAATGGTATCGGTCGGCAGGTAATTCTCTCAAGCTAGTCAAAATGCTACAGGTCTTACTATTAAATTCTTTTTGCTCGTAACCAACTCGCTCGATGACCTGTCTTGCGACATTAGTAAAATCGACATTAGCGTTAGGTTCAAACCTGGCAGCGATAAAAACGATTCCTGTAGATACAGCACATTCTGTAATTACCCTTGAGTATGGGTCTTGCTGCAAAAAACGATCCACGATCGCATCACTGATCTGATCGCAAAGTTTATCAGGATGCCCCTCTGTGACTGATTCAGATGTAAACATGAAATCTTTTTTCATAAGTCAGGAAAGGAGTGGGGAGTTTGAATTGAGGATTGGGGATTAGGTATTGGGTATTAGCAAGCAGTCATGACTATCTCTGTTCCCAGTCCCCAGTCGCCGATCCCCAGTTTATTTAGTACTTTCATTTACAAGTAAAGGCAGTAAAGCACTACCTCCAATAACAGCGCCATCCACAAAACTAATTGGTGCAATTTTCAAAAGACTCCTCAATTGAGGAACTGCTATAGCTAGAATTTGTATGCCAAAAGAACCAATAATAGCAGCATTGAAGTAAGGATTATTTGGTAGTTTTTCTTGACTGAATATGCTGTGTTTTTCGGAACGGCAACTAAAAGTATGGAGTAGTTGTCCCGATGTCAAACTCATAAAAGCAATAGTGCTTGCTTGGGGGCCAATACCATATCTAGACATAGCGTAGCCATAAGCTGCTAAACAGCTAACAGATATTGTTGCTGACTCAAAAGTAATTCTGCCAAAGTCAGAATTTTTGATAATTGGTTCGTGAGGATTGCGGGGTGGCTGACTTAATATGTCAGGTTCTGGGGCTTCCATAGCCAGAGACAAACCGGGGAAAATGTCTGTCACCAAATTCAACCACAAAAGTTGGATGGCATTTAATGGTTCGCCCAAACCAAGTGCGGTGGCGGTAGTCATCACCATGATTTCACTCATGTTTGTAGCTAGCAGAAAATGTACTGATTTCCTGATGTTGTTATAGATTGTCCTTCCCCGACTGACGGCAATCATCATGGTTTCAAGTCTGTCATCTTCTAGGACAATATCTGCAACCTCCCGCGCCACATCGGTTCCCCCTTTGCCCATTGCCACACCAACTTGGGCAGCTTTCAGGGCTGGTGCATCGTTAATACCATCGCCAGTCATAGCCACAACTTTTCCCGCTGCTTGCAAAGCTTGGACGATTTGTAGTTTATTGCTAGGACTGATGCGGGCAAAAACGTCTACTTTATCGCTGAGTGCTGCCAATGTTTCTGGCGTGAGATTGTTGAGGTCGGTAGAATCGAGAATTTCTAATTGCAGGTCTCGGCTTAAATCTAATTCTTTAGCGATCGCATATGCTGTGGGACTTTGATCGCCGGTAATCATTACTGTATCGATGCCGGCTTGATGAAAGTCACCGATCAATTGTTTCGCACCTTTTCTAATGGGGTCTGCCATCCCAATAAGACCCAACCAAATTAAGTCATCTTCAATGACGGGAGGACGCGAAGATGAGGACTGAGAAAACCGATCCGCATCGCCTTTGATTGCTGTCTCACCGCGTCCCCGCGTCCCCCTGTCTTCGCATTCATCAAGATAACTGTAAGCCACAGCCAGTACTCGTAGGGCTTTACTTGCGAGGCGATCGTTTTCAATCTCGATCGCCCGTCTGTCTTCTTCTGTTAAAGGCATGACTTGCCCATTTTTCATCCAGCTACGGCATATCTGAATAACTTCGGCGGGGTTGCCTTTGACTGCAACAAGCTTGTGGCGATCGCAAGTTTCATGAATTGTACTCATGATGTTACGATTTTCCGATCGCAGGTTGGTTTGCACTAAGAGGTACTTTTGCCGGAGTTCTATAACGTCCACACCAGCACTAATTGCTATGTAGATCAAGGCATTTTCTGTTGCCGAACCTGTAACTACATACTCACCATCACTTTGTTTGATGACTTCGCTTTCATTGCAAAGAACTACAACATGAATTAGCTTTAATAGTTCGTCACTGGTATAGAGGTTGATATTCTCTTTATCTGCAATAAATTCGCCGTTTGAGACTCTAATGTGTCGGGTGTCGGTCAATATCTCGACCACAGACATTTTATTTTCTGTAATTGTCCCGGTTTTATCTAAGCAAATCGTCTGTACCGAACCCAAAGCTTCCACTGCACTAAGACTGCGGACGAGGACTTTATTTTTCCGCATATTTCGGATGCCTAAAGCCAGAGTTGTAGTAGCGATTGTGGGTAGCCCTTCTGGAACCGCAGCCACCGCTAAAGATATGGATGATTTCAGCATTTGCACTAAACCATATCCCCGCAGTAATCCCAAACCAAAGACAAGACCGCAAATTCCCATACCAATTAAAACTAGTTGGCCGCCGACTTCATCTAGCTGTTTTTCTAAAGGAGTTTCTGTGGTTTTTGCTTCGCCTACTAGTTGTTGAATTTTGCCCATTTCGGTGAATTTGCCTGTGGCTACCACCACAGCTAATCCTTGACCGCCAGTGACTAAAGTTCCTTTATAAGTCATGTTCAAGCGATCGCCTAACGGCACATCTTGAGTAGTCAATGATGCAGTATTCTTAGTAACGGGGATACTCTCACCAGTTAAGGCAGACTCATCCACACTCAGGTTATCAGCCTCGATTAATCGGGCATCTGCTGGTACATAGCTACCGGGCTTGAGAATTAAAATATCTCCCAAGACCACATTTTCTGTTGGGATTTCTGTCTGTTGACTTTCTCTAATGACCCAAGTTGATGTTTGTTCCTGGTTTTTAAGAGACTGAATGATTCTTTCTGATTGGCTTTCTGTAAAATAACCAATTGCTGCATTCAGACCAACAACACCCATAATCACCACAGCATCGACTACTCCCCCTGTGAAAACAGAAATTGCCGCCGCAACCCCCAGTAAAGCAACTGGTAAAGATTTGAATTGGTCAATTAAAATGCTCAAATCGGAACGTGTTTCTATTTGGGATAGAATATTCAGACCATATTCATGTAGATTGACTCTGGCAGATTCATCGGATAATCCCGATTTGGAAGTATTAAATGCATCTATAACCTTAGCTGCTGCCATTAAATGCCAGTTTTCTCGATTTTGCTCTTTAGCATTGACAACAGATTGTCTACTTTTTTGGAAATCTGTTAATTTTTCTATCTGAGTAAACTCAGGATTTTTTTGAAAGTTTAATACAGCTTTCTCAATTAAAAACTTAATTTTATTACTATTTATTTGGTGAAAAAGAACTAGAATATTGCTAGTTAACGGATTTGCCGAAACGTAGGTGATTTCTGGGTTATTGGCAAGCGATCGCTCCAAGTAGCTTTTCAATGATGGCGAGCGGTAAAGTTCTTTTACTTTATATCTTGCCCTCCCTTTTACACTACTATGTATTGTTTGAATCACAATCAATCTGGCTCCTAAAATGCACTTATTGCTGATGTATGTTTTACGCTTGATTATCTATATTGTCTAAAAAAGTATTATTTAAATAATGCTATGTAACAATAATTAAATCTATTCCCTACTAACATCAGTCTCAAGTTACAGAGTTAGTTTAAATTGGTTTAATAAAGCTTATTAATTATTCCTCAAGCAATCAATTGAAAGATGATATTTTTAGAGGATGTTTTAAAAGTGTCGTATAGCGCCTCAAATTCTGACATTACCCCCTTTAGAAAGGGTGGCTTTAAGAGACTATTTTTCCCCTGTTTCTAAGGAGGGGTTAGGGAGGGTATTAGATACTTCTGAGAACAAATATAGCTTTTCAACCAGCTTCTTAGAGTTTTTATTTATATAAAATAAGTATAAATACATAAAAAAATCTCTTCGATCGATATCGCGTTCAAAAAATATCTCTATAGGTATACCTACAAAAACTAACTTCAGCAGAATTCCATCTCTAGGTTCAGGTAATTGAAGAGAAAAAACGCTAACAGTATAAAAGAGTTTAAAAGCCACAGAAATTGGCTGCAATCAAAAAGTCACGTTCTAAAAAACATTGAGAAATACAAATATATGACAACTTCTACAGACCGCGACCAGCAAATTCAGAAGCTACGCGAACTAATAGCAGACATTGACAGCGGCATGTTGACCACAGTAGATGATAATGGCAGCTTGCATAGTTGCCCTATGTCAACGAATGGCCAGATTACTTCTGATGGTGTACTCTGGTTTTTCATTTATGGCAGTTCTCATAAGGCGACTGAGATCGAACACAATCAGCAGGTCAATGTGAGCTTTGTGTCACCCGATAGACAGCGATATATTTCCGTATCAGGTACAGCCCAACTAGTGAAAGACCGCAATAAAATGCAAGAACAATGGAAGCCGCAACTGCAAACTTGGTTTCCCAAAGGACTAGACGAACCCGATATTGCTTTGCTGAAGGTAACTATGGATAAAGCTGATTATTGGGATGGGCAATCAAGCTTTAAACCACAAACAATAAGTTGATACCACTTCTATTAAATCCGGCATTAAGAAATGTAAGCATTTTTAGGTATAAAAATTCAATGGTAGGTAAAAATGACGAAACTGACCAAAAGCATCTACCTTTAGATATAAAACGACGGCAGTTTTTACAGGATTGGGCTTTATTGGTGCAGGGGCAGGAACGTTTTGAACTATTCAAATCCTCCAAACAATTTGATGCAGACGAAGGTAGAATCCAGCATGGCTTTCCACCTCAAAGCCAAATGGCAACTTAAGAAATAGGGAGTAGGGAGAGAAGCTTATGCTCTAGCTCCCAATTCTCAATTCCTAAAGGAATACAATTTATGCCTTATAAACAGATAAATGACTTACCAGATTCAGTAAAAAACAACTTACCCAAACACGCCCAAGAAATTTTTCAAGCTGCATTTAACAATGCTGAAGAAGAATATGGTGAAGAAGAGCGTGCCTTTCGTGTTGCCTGGAGTGCAGTGAAACGCGATTACGAAAAGGGTGATGATGGGCATTGGCACAAAAAACGAGAATAGCTCGATGATGGGCTTTGTACAGATTTCAAGAGTAGCCGTGCTACTAATGTGTAAAATCGCTACTAAATACCAAATTTGCCAAGAAGATTACGCATCTGCTTTCAGATAGAAATACTTTATCGTGCTTGTATTGAGTAACACAATTGAGATTTTCCTCAACATCAGATAAACATTCATAACATTTGCTAGAATTTGTCTGAGATGTCATTGGCACAAAGACTTTCCAGGTGAAACCTGAATGCGAATCTGCACTACCAAAAAGATTTTTACCATCAAAGATAAATTCTCTCTTAAGTTAGAAGTTTACTGAAGTATTAACAGTTATTTTGCTTACTAGCAGTAGTAGTAAACGAACTATCCTGGGAGCTCTCAAATACCAAGGTAATAGTCTTAAGTATTTAGACTTGTTAGCTTGAAGTATCAGAGCTTCCCAGTTTATTTAATTCTGCTAGAAGGAACACCAAAAATAACGAAAGTCTTTAGCAGCTGAAGTCCCTGGAATTAGTAAGCAGTTTAATGATGCATAGATGTTGTTAGCGGCTTGTTGCAGAAATCGCCTCAACTGACCTCATCTAAAAATTATTAAAGTTTGCTTGACTAATTTTAACTATAAATAGCCAAAAGGTAATTGACAAAAGTTACTTTAATACTTCATAGTACAACGCAAGACGTGACATTTCTTCATACTTCATTTTATGAATTATCTTATTGCAGTATTACCAGACCGAACACAAGTAGAAGCTGCCTATTCAGATTTGGAAAAAGCAGGTTTACCAACAGCACAAATCACTATTTTAGGTCAAGGTTATAAAAGTGCTGACGAATTTGGATTTCTCGATCCCAATAAACAAGCTCGCAAACAGACAAATCGACTTTTATATTTCCTCTTACCCTTTGGATTTATTGCAGGTTATGCCTTCAACTACCTGACAAAAATTGAAATTTTTCCAGAGACTACCCGATTTGGCAATGAAATTCTTGCTGGGATATTAGGAGCTATATCTGGTGCATTAGGTGCTGGATTAGTAGGTCGATTTGTTGGCTCAACAGTTGGCAGTGGCGATGCTTTACCCTATCGTAACCGTCTTGATGCTGGCAAATATTTGATTGTGGTAAATGGTGATGATAAATTAACCCGCGAAGCTACTCGCATACTTCGTCAATTTGAACCAGAGAATATTCAAGGCTATACAGATTATTCGCAAAACAGCAAGCTTTTAGATAACTAAAGACGGTTAAGTTAGCGTGCAATTTTCTTAGCGTAAGAAATTATCAATATTTTTGATTGGCACTTATTTTTTGTGGTTTAGTTCTGGCTCACCTTGAGGATGGGCGTTTTCAATATGCTCAATCAAGCTTTCAGCCATCTCAACAGCCGCGAGAATTAATTGTTGTTCCATCTGTCCATAACCTCCCTCATCACTCAGCTGGGGATAAATATGGGGGTTAGATAGCATAGCTGCTAGTAACTGCGATGCAGTTTGTTTCAATTCATAAACTGGTAAGTTCATATTGATTGAGATAAATAGTATTGTTTGGGAAACAAAGTAAAGTATTAAAAACCTTTAAGAGGATGTTTGAAAAGTATATATTGATGTATCAAATACTTTCAGATCCCCCTAAATCCACCTTTTTAAGGGGGACTTTGATTTTAGTTTCCCACCTTTTTAAGGGGGGTTAGGGGGGATCAATAAGTGCTTATAATCATAGCCAAACACTTTTAAAACAACCTCTAAAATGACTCTTTTTCAAAGGGCATTGGTTACAAAGAGGAGGAGTTTGCCATCTTTACCCTCCGAAACGACAACTCTCTCATGACGTATTAGTATTACTCTTTCCAATCCAATGGTGGTTCTATTAAGGTTTGCTCTGACTTGCCAACACGGACACCTGGCTTATCAATAATCTTAATGGTACTGGCTTGAGGGCCTTCTTCCCCTTGTCCGAGAAAGAAATGAACACCCGTACCAACTTCTAAACGTTCAAAGTCATCATGTAGGACGCTATTGGAGTGAAAGTAGATTTCCTGACCATCTAAGGTTTTTAAGAAGCCATAACCCCGATCTCGAAAGAGCTTAGTAACAAGTGCTGTTGTTTCTCGATCTATTTCACGGCTTACAGATTTATCGCTTTCATGTTGACGCTGGGTGAGTTTCACTAGCTGCTGACGAGCGGCGTTAAAGGCATCTCGAATTACTGCATTTAGTGGTTCGTACTGGGTGTCTTCCGTGGGGTTACTTTCACCTACAAGTTCGTGACCGGGGGGTACTGTGATATCAATTCGTACCCGATAAGGCGAACCACTACGGGGGCGATCGTTTATTTTTTCAATTGCAATGTGGCAGCTACTAATATAACTACAAACTTGCTCTAACTTGGCAATTTTTTCATTAACTAAAGTATCAATTGCATCTGTTTTTTCTACATTTCGATAGGTAATTTCTGGTGGTACTTTCATTGCTTTTAAAATCCAAATAGACAATCAAAAAAGCCAAATTCGAGATTCCTAAACGTTCATAGCATTACGTACTGAGAAATAGCGATCGCTGGTTTTCTGTAGCTATTGCCAAAAGTTCGCGGACTTCTTCATCCATGGTTTGCGGAAAGTTTTGATACCAGCGACCAACACTATAAAAAGGGCTAGGGGTGGCAGAGCAAACAATTTTGTCTACCTTACCTATTAAATCTTGGTAGGTTTCAGGAGCGGCGACTGGCACAGCAACTACAATCCGAGCCGGCCGCTGTTGTCGCAATGCTAATATCGCAGCCCATATAGTCGCACCCGTTGCTAAACCATCGTCTACCAAGATGACAGTGCGTGCCTGCAAATCCGGGAAGGGGCGATCGCCTCGATAAAGCTGTTCCCGCCGCTCTAGCTCCTCTCGTTCTTGCACCGTAATTTTGTCTATTACTCCATCAGAGATATTAAATTGCTTGACAATATCTTGATTGAGTACCCGCACACCACCAGATGCGATCGCTCCCATTGCTAGTTCTTGGTTATCAGGTACGCCTAATTTGCGAACCACAAGCACATCTAAGGCAACATTTAATGCTTTGGCCACTTCAAAAGCGACAGGTACACCGCCCCTAGGTAGCGCCAACACCAGCACATCTGAGCAGTTAGCATAATCTGCTAAAGATTCAGCTAAAAACTGACCTGCTGCTGTTCGGTCTTGAAATAGCATGATGTCACGCTCCTAATATTTGTCTGAGAATGGCTTCTTAAGTATTTACACGCATCCGCCCTTTACTTCCTGCCTCAAACTAGTCAATGAGTTCTTGTTACTGTGTTTTAGCTTATGAACCAATCATAGAAAGCTAAACATGATGTGCCCTCTGACTAACGAGGCGACATCTTCTATTCAGCAATCTACCTAATGGATGAGTTAACCAGTACTTGGAAGTCAAAACTAATGCCTTTATATGGCAATTGGATATGATTATTAAAATTGAAATATCCAGATTTTGTACTAAAAAATCTTTGGAAATTTTTATTTAGTAAGAATTAGATAATTTACCCCCCCTTCGGGGCGGGAGTGGGGAGTGGGGAGTGG